>NZ_JBLUPS010000097.1:0-209 GCF_048068035.1 Pseudomonas sp. NY11955 | reverse complement strand
TGGCATTATCGAGCCATTCAGGCCCCAATAGGACCTAAAGGATGTCTTTCCGAAACGATGCAGCCCCCGTGGTTAAAGGGCTGCAACTTAGTCACGCAAGCTTTTGCAACTTGATCTTTTCGGCTTACAGCGCGGGGTCTAGAGATGATGTTGTCATAACGCTGGCATTACTCGCAAAAATAGCCTCTGCGCGGCCTCCGGCTCCCACG
>NZ_JBLUPS010000096.1:0-211 GCF_048068035.1 Pseudomonas sp. NY11955 | reverse complement strand
ACGTGCACGGTGAACGTCGGTTTGACGTTCTCGGCGACGGATTCCTGGTCAGCCGTGATAGTTACCTTGACGATGTCGCCTTCGTTGCCTGGAGTGCCTGGCTCGTCAGTGACTTGGGTGCTGACCGGGGTTTTGTCCAGGTTCAGGTTTTCGAACTTCCACGCATCCGCACCGCTGACCGCGTCGATGGCGTTGACCACCGGCTGGTTAG
>NZ_JBLUPS010000095.1:0-211 GCF_048068035.1 Pseudomonas sp. NY11955 | reverse complement strand
TAACCAATTGGTCGTAGGTTCGAATCCTACACGACCCACCATGAACAAAGGGCATCTCGAAAGAGATGCCCTTTTTCTTTGCCTCGAAATCCAGCCGACCCCTGTAGGAGCGCGTGCCGGTCAGTGCAGCTTCAGTCGCGGTTCGGTACCCCGTCCGATCTTGCTCCCCAGCATCATCAACGCCGTGCGGAAGAACCCATAAAGCGCCATC
>NZ_JBLUPS010000094.1:0-212 GCF_048068035.1 Pseudomonas sp. NY11955 | reverse complement strand
ATGTTGCCAGATACATAATTGCCAATCCGATAAGGGCTGGGTTGGTCAGCAGGGTGGGCGATTATTCGCATTGGGATGCGGTCTGGTTGTGAATGAATGATCGCGCGGGCGGCGCTCGATTTGTGCACCACCAAAAATCCCAAGCCATGCCCATCCACCCCTGCATGTAGTTAAACTGTCATCTCCCCAGCAATGGACAGGAGATCCGGCGT
>NZ_JBLUPS010000093.1:0-217 GCF_048068035.1 Pseudomonas sp. NY11955 | reverse complement strand
TTGCTCTTGCTCTTGCTCTTGCTCTTGCTCTTGCTCTTGCTCTTGCTCTTGCTCTTGCTCTTGCTCTTGCTCTTGCTCTTGCTCTTGCTCTTGCTCTTGCTCTTGCTCTTGATCTTGATCTTCGCGACTTCAGGAGGCCGAACGCAGGCCTTGCGGAGGGAGGTGACGGGCATGGATGCCCGTCAAGCGCTGGGCCCCAGGATGGGGCCTGCAGCGC
>NZ_JBLUPS010000092.1:0-217 GCF_048068035.1 Pseudomonas sp. NY11955 | reverse complement strand
GTATCAGTGCCAAGACCGTGTCCAACCACCTGACCTTGCTCAAGAGCAAGTTGCAGGTCAGCTCGCATGCCGAGCTGGTGCACCTGGGGATCGATTTGGGGGTGGTGCGGGCGGCGCTCGATTTGCGCACCACCACAAAAACCAAACCATGCCCCTGATGGCCTTGACCCAATCTCCAGCCGTGCAGCTGCAAGCACACACCCTGTAAACCTAATCC
>NZ_JBLUPS010000091.1:0-219 GCF_048068035.1 Pseudomonas sp. NY11955 | reverse complement strand
GTCCAGGTTCAGGTTTTCGAACTTCCACGCATCCGCACCGCTGACCGCGTCGATGGCGTTGACCACCGGCTGGTTAGTGCCGACATAAACGTTATCCGGTGCGATTGCAGTGGCCGAACCGGTGGTGCTGTTGGCAGCCACGACGACCGTGGTGCCATCGGTCAGCTTGAAGTACAGCTCCGAGTGGTTGTTGATCGGCAGACCGTCTTTGTTGGTCAG
>NZ_JBLUPS010000090.1:0-223 GCF_048068035.1 Pseudomonas sp. NY11955 | reverse complement strand
AGGTGCAAGAGGCGAACCAGGGGAACTGAAACATCTAAGTACCCTGAGGAAAAGAAATCAACCGAGATTCCCTTAGTAGTGGCGAGCGAACGGGGACCAGCCCTTAAGTTGGTTTGAGATTAGTGGAACGCTCTGGAAAGTGCGGCCATAGTGGGTGATAGCCCCGTACACGAAAATCTCTTGTCAATGAAATCGAGTAGGACGGAGCACGAGAAACTTTGTC
>NZ_JBLUPS010000089.1:0-223 GCF_048068035.1 Pseudomonas sp. NY11955 | reverse complement strand
TCGGCCAGGCTCTGAACACCGTCCGCGGCGGAGCAGACAACCATGAGGGTTGGGCATGTGGTCATCCTTGAGCAGACATATGTCCCGGAAGGATAGATATGGCCTACTGAGAATGATGAGGATTAGGTTTACAGGGTGTGTGCTTGCAGCTGCACGGCTGGAGATTGGGTCAAGGCCATCAGGGGCATGGTTTGGTTTTTGTGGTGGTGCGCAAATCGAGCGC
>NZ_JBLUPS010000088.1:0-223 GCF_048068035.1 Pseudomonas sp. NY11955 | reverse complement strand
CTATGAGATCGAGCGCCGCCCGCGCGGCGCATCGCGAGCTTTGCTCGCTCCTACGTTTGTTTCGGGCCAGTGTTGCCTGTGCCATTTGCGCGCGACCGCCTTGTTGGTACAGCGCGGTATCACGACAGGCGCCAAGGCGTACGCGCGAAAATCCCCCAGGAATAATTGGCCCGAAATAAACGTAGGAGCGAGCAAAGCTCGCGATGCGCCGCGCGGGCGGCGC
>NZ_JBLUPS010000087.1:0-223 GCF_048068035.1 Pseudomonas sp. NY11955 | reverse complement strand
CGCTCGGCAGCTCCAGCAGGCGCGCTTCGATCTCGCCCAGCTCGATACGCAGGCCGCGGATCTTCACCTGGTGGTCGATACGCCCGGCGTAGTCGATCACGCCATCGGCGCGGTAACGCGCCAGGTCGCCAGTGCGGTACAGGCGGCCACCGTTGTCGCTGAACGGGTCCGGCACGAAGCGTTCGGCGGTCAGTGCTGGCCGCTGGTGATAACCACGGGCCAA
>NZ_JBLUPS010000086.1:0-223 GCF_048068035.1 Pseudomonas sp. NY11955 | reverse complement strand
CACAGGCATTGCCAGATGACCGCATTCTGCTGGTGTTCAAGGGCCTGACCATGGCAGATGCCATGAATCAAGCGCGCCTCGCTCACATCGAGAACCCGGCGGCCTGGTCGGACCGCGCTTACCTTTGCGGCATGTGCACCTTAGCCTATGAGGTGCGGGCGTGACCTCCTACCAGCGGGCCCGCCGTATCGCCACCTGGCGCGGCAGTTTCATCGCCCTCACC
>NZ_JBLUPS010000085.1:0-223 GCF_048068035.1 Pseudomonas sp. NY11955 | reverse complement strand
TACCATTTCAACGCCTTCCGGCAGTTCGCAGTTACCGGTCACGTCAGTGGTACGGAAGTAGAACTGAGGACGGTAGCCTTTGAAGAACGGAGTGTGACGGCCGCCTTCTTCTTTCGACAGAACGTAGACTTCTGCGGTGAACTTGGTGTGCGGCTTGACCGAACCTGGCTTGACCAGAACCTGGCCACGCTCAACGTCGTCACGCTTGGTACCACGCAGCAGA
>NZ_JBLUPS010000084.1:0-223 GCF_048068035.1 Pseudomonas sp. NY11955 | reverse complement strand
CTCGGCTCCGGAAGAAAAAGCGCGCGGTATCACCATCAACACCGCTCACGTCGAGTACAACTCGAACATTCGTCACTACGCTCACGTTGACTGCCCAGGTCACGCTGACTATGTGAAGAACATGATCACCGGTGCTGCCCAGATGGACGGCGCGATCCTGGTTTGCTCGGCCGCCGATGGTCCGATGCCACAAACCCGTGAGCACATCCTGCTGTCCCGTCAG
>NZ_JBLUPS010000083.1:0-223 GCF_048068035.1 Pseudomonas sp. NY11955 | reverse complement strand
CAAGTTCGAGAAGCTGACCCTGGACAAAACCGAGGTCAAAACCACTGTCACCGACGAGCCTGGCTCGGGTGTGCCTGGCGACAACAACCAGGGCGACCTGGTCAAAGTCACAATCACCGCCGACCAGACCTCGGTGGCCGAGAACGTCAAACCGACCTTCACCGTGCACATCAACCAAGCGTTGGCCAACGACCTGGTCGTGACCCTGAGCAACAACGCCCAG
>NZ_JBLUPS010000082.1:0-230 GCF_048068035.1 Pseudomonas sp. NY11955 | reverse complement strand
TTGGCTTAGAAGCAGCCACCCTTTAAAGAAAGCGTAATAGCTCACTAGTCGAGTCGGCCTGCGCGGAAGATGTAACGGGGCTCAAACCATGCACCGAAGCTACGGGTATCACCTTTTGGTGATGCGGTAGAGGAGCGTTCTGTAAGCCTGTGAAGGTGAGTTGAGAAGCTTGCTGGAGGTATCAGAAGTGCGAATGCTGACATGAGTAACGACAATGCGAGTGAAAAACT
>NZ_JBLUPS010000081.1:0-230 GCF_048068035.1 Pseudomonas sp. NY11955 | reverse complement strand
GTGAGATCGAGCGCCGCCCGCGCGGCGCATCGCGAGCGAAGCTCGCTCCTACGTTTGTTTCGGGCCAGTAACGCCTGCGCCAACGCGCGCGACCGCCTTGTTTGTACGACGCGATATCCAGCCATGCGCCAAGGCGTTCGCGCGCAAATCCCACAGGCATGATTGGCCCGAAACAAATGTAGGAGCGAGCTTCGCTCGCGATGCGCCGCGCGGGCGGCGCTCGATCTCAC
>NZ_JBLUPS010000080.1:0-230 GCF_048068035.1 Pseudomonas sp. NY11955 | reverse complement strand
AGTTTTTCACTCGCATTGTCGTTACTCATGTCAGCATTCGCACTTCTGATACCTCCAGCAAGCTTCTCAACTCACCTTCACAGGCTTACAGAACGCTCCTCTACCGCATCATCATAAGATGATACCCGTAGCTTCGGTGCATGGTTTGAGCCCCGTTACATCTTCCGCGCAGGCCGACTCGACTAGTGAGCTATTACGCTTTCTTTAAAGGGTGGCTGCTTCTAAGCCAA
>NZ_JBLUPS010000079.1:0-231 GCF_048068035.1 Pseudomonas sp. NY11955 | reverse complement strand
GATCACCTACACCATCACGCTGACCAACAAAGACGGTCTGCTGATCAACAACCATGGCGCGCTGACCTTCACGCTGAGCGACGGTAAGACCGTCATCACCGTGCCGGCCAACGGCACCAGCGGTTCGGTTACTGTCACTGCCCCGGACAACGTCTACGTGGGTGCCAACGACCCGATCGTGAAATCGATCGCGACCGTTGACGGCGCCGATGTCGACAAGTTCGAGAAACT
>NZ_JBLUPS010000078.1:0-238 GCF_048068035.1 Pseudomonas sp. NY11955 | reverse complement strand
GGTGCCCGAAACTGTTGTTGCGCCCACGCGAAACCAATACCCCACGCGGTGCGATTGCACGAACAAACACTTCAGTGGACGAACTGCGGCTGCCATGGTGCGGTGCTTGCAGCCAGTCAATTGGCGTGGGAGCTTTCAGGTGTTCGCCGTTAGAGGTGTAGCGCCCATGAGATCGAGCGCCGCCCGCGCGGCGCATCGCGAGCGAAGCTCGCTCCTACATTTGTTTCGGGCCAGTATC
>NZ_JBLUPS010000077.1:0-238 GCF_048068035.1 Pseudomonas sp. NY11955 | reverse complement strand
GTACAGGCGGCCACCGTTGTCGCTGAACGGGTCCGGCACGAAGCGTTCGGCGGTCAGTGCTGGCCGCTGGTGATAACCACGGGCCAAGCCCACGCCGCCCAGGTACAGCTCGCCAGCACTGCCGCGTACGGCGGGTTGCAGGCTGCCTTCCAGGATGTGGGTCTTGAGGTTGTCGATTGGCTGGCCGATCGGCACGCTGATGCTTTCGTCCGCCTGGCAGGTCCAGTGAGTGACGTCG
>NZ_JBLUPS010000076.1:0-240 GCF_048068035.1 Pseudomonas sp. NY11955 | reverse complement strand
ATCCACCAGCAGTGAAACTGGTGTTCAGTCTATATCTATCACATATCCGAATTTTTAAAGAACGATCTGACAAAAGTCAGAAATCAACATTCGATCTGAATGCTCATTTCTGAGTTCTGATCAAGTGTCTCTTCAACCATGAATCAAGCAATTCGTGTGGGAGCTCATCAGCAGGCTGATGTCGTCGATTAAGGAGGTGATCCAGCCGCAGGTTCCCCTACGGCTACCTTGTTACGACTT
>NZ_JBLUPS010000075.1:0-243 GCF_048068035.1 Pseudomonas sp. NY11955 | reverse complement strand
TCGTTTCACTGCTGAGTTCGGGATGGGATCAGGTGGTTCCAATGCTCTATGGTCGTCAAGAAATTCTGTTGCCAGAATGTCTGTTGAACACTCTTGGCTAATTCGGATATGTGAATTTGTGGGCTTACGAACTTTCGGTTATTTCGTCTTCACCACCACAATTTGGCTTTCGTGCGCAAATTGCTTGGGTGTTATATGGTCAAGCCTCACGGGCAATTAGTATTGGTTAGCTCAACGCCTCAC
>NZ_JBLUPS010000074.1:0-247 GCF_048068035.1 Pseudomonas sp. NY11955 | reverse complement strand
ATTTCAAGGAGTTTGTCGTTCCGATGTCGCTGGAAGTGGGGCGCATTATAAGGGGATTCGAAAGGGCGTCAACCTTTAATTTCATTTATTTGAAATATTCCAGGCGACGACCGTATCAAGGCGGCCAAGTGCCCGCCATGGCACCTTCAGCGCCTGTGAGATCGAGCGCCGCCCGCGCGGCGCATCGCGAGCTTTGCTCGCTCCTACGTTTATTTCGGGCCAATTATTCCTGGGGGATTTTCGCGCG
>NZ_JBLUPS010000073.1:0-247 GCF_048068035.1 Pseudomonas sp. NY11955 | reverse complement strand
ATTTCAAGGAGTTTGTCGTTCCGATGTCGCTGGAAGTGGGGCGCATTATAAGGGGATTCGAAAGGGCGTCAACCTTTAATTTCATTTATTTGAAATATTCCAGGCGACGACTGTATCAAGGCGGCCAAGTGCCCGGCATGGCACCTTCAGCGCCTGTGAGATCGAGCGCCGCCCGCGCGGCGCATCGCGAGCTTTGCTCGCTCCTACGTTTATTTCGGGCCAATTATTCCTGGGGGATTTTCGCGCG
>NZ_JBLUPS010000072.1:0-250 GCF_048068035.1 Pseudomonas sp. NY11955 | reverse complement strand
GGGAGCTTTCAGGTGTTCGCCGTTAGAGGTGTAGCGCCCATGAGATCGAGCGCCGCCCGCGCGGCGCATCGCGAGCGAAGCTCGCTCCTACATTTGTTTCGGGCCAGTATCGCCTGTGACAGGCACGCGCGACCGCCTGGTTTGTACGACGCGATATCGAGCCATGCGCCAAAGGGCCGCGCGCCCTTGCCACAGGAATAATTGGCCCGAAACAAATGTAGGAGCGAGCTTCGCTCGCGATGCGCCGCGC
>NZ_JBLUPS010000071.1:0-265 GCF_048068035.1 Pseudomonas sp. NY11955 | reverse complement strand
AAGTCGTAACAAGGTAGCCGTAGGGGAACCTGCGGCTGGATCACCTCCTTAATCGACGACATCAGCCTGCTGATGAGCTCCCACACGAATTGCTTGATTCATGGTTGAAGACGTAAGGCCTCTAAAGGCCTAATGTTGCACTTGATCAGAGCTTAGAAATGAGCATTCAGATCGAATGTTGATTTCTGACTTTTGTCAGATCGTTCTTTAAAAATTCGGATATGTGATAGATATAGACTGAACACCAGTTTCACTGCTGGTGGAT
>NZ_JBLUPS010000070.1:0-266 GCF_048068035.1 Pseudomonas sp. NY11955 | reverse complement strand
GCATCGCCGATGGTAGTGTGGGGTTTCCCCATGTGAGAGTAGGTCATCGTCAAGATTCATTTCGCAAAACCCCTATCTGCACATGCAGGTAGGGGTTTTGTCTTTAAGTAGGAACTACAGAGATTCGCAGGCACGTCCGAGGGACGGGCCAGCACACAGAATTTCTTGACGACCATAGAGCATTGGAACCACCTGATCCCATCCCGAACTCAGCAGTGAAACGATGCATCGCCGATGGTAGTGTGGGGTTTCCCCATGTGAGAGTA
>NZ_JBLUPS010000069.1:0-270 GCF_048068035.1 Pseudomonas sp. NY11955 | reverse complement strand
CTACGTGGGTGCCAACGACCCGATCGTGAAATCGATCGCGACCGTTGACGGCGCCGATGTCGACAAGTTCGAGAAACTGACCCTGGATAAAACCGAGGTCAAAACCACCGTCACCGATGAGCCAGGTACTCCGGGCAACCCAGGTACCCCAGGCGGTTCCAACGAAGGCGACCTGGTCAAGGTCACCATTACTGCCGACCAGACCTCGGTCGCAGAGAACGTCAAACCGACGTTCACCGTGCACGTGAACCAGCCGCTGGATCACGACCT
>NZ_JBLUPS010000068.1:0-272 GCF_048068035.1 Pseudomonas sp. NY11955 | reverse complement strand
TTTTTTGGTTACTTTTTGTCGCGTTTGACAAAAAGTGACTCGCCGTAAGGGCGAAAAGGTGAGTCAGCGTCGCCATCGCAAATGGACTGTTCGCTGAGTCAAAACAGACAAATCTGCTTTTTGCTTCTTGCTTCTTGGATGTGGGCCTTCACACCGAGTAGACATTCATTCGCGCAGGTGGCGCTGAGTCACCTTTCCGCCCTTACGGCGGGTCACTTTTTGTCAAACGCGACAAAAAGTAACCAAAAAACGCTGGCTCCTATCATCCGGCC
>NZ_JBLUPS010000067.1:0-273 GCF_048068035.1 Pseudomonas sp. NY11955 | reverse complement strand
AGAACCTGTAGGAGCAGCCTTGTGCTGCGAAGAGGCCGGTAGGGCTGAAGATCATCGTCGGCGGCAATGGGCCCTTCGCAGCACAAGGCTGCTCCTACCGGGTGACGCGGTAGCTTGGGTGATGGTGCAAGCTCACTTGCGACCCCGCTGCTCCAGCATCATCAGCGCCCCGACAATCAGCGCCTGCATCCCTTCCAGCAACTCCACTTCCAAGCTACCTGCCACAGCGCCAAGCACAGAACCTGTAGGAGCAGCCTTGTGCTGCGAAGAGGC
>NZ_JBLUPS010000066.1:0-279 GCF_048068035.1 Pseudomonas sp. NY11955 | reverse complement strand
ACCGGCATCCCGTTCATCACCACCCAGATGGGTAAAGGTGTGGTCGACGAGCGCCACCCGCGCTTCCTGGGCAACGCCGCGCTGTCGTCGGGTGACTTCGTCCACCGCGCCATCGAAGCAGCCGACCTGATCATCAACATCGGCCACGACGTGATCGAGAAGCCGCCATTCTTCATGGTCCGTGGCGGCACCGAAGTCATCCACATCAACTTCCGCTCCGCCGAAGTCGATGCCGTGTACTTCCCGCAGGTGGAAGTGATCGGCGACATCGCCAACGCC
>NZ_JBLUPS010000065.1:0-281 GCF_048068035.1 Pseudomonas sp. NY11955 | reverse complement strand
GCGTTTATTCCGTCCTGCCTGGAAGGTCAGTTGGTGATGGCGGCCAAGGCTGATGGCCTGGTGACCCTGCGCGAAGATCGCTGGCACTGGCTGAGCTCGCAGTTCTCCGCCGACTTCGCCTACCTCATGGACTTTGAGGATGGCTGGCTCAGCTACGGCGGCAAGGGCGTCGAGCGTCTCGTCCGCCCCGTCCGCAGCCTCATCCTTCAGTAATTCACCCCTTCATTCCTTTCCTTGCAGGCGATTCCGGGTTCGTCAGGACGACGATCAGACCAGAAGCG
>NZ_JBLUPS010000064.1:0-296 GCF_048068035.1 Pseudomonas sp. NY11955 | reverse complement strand
GCATTGAATCTTAGCATGTGACAATTCGTTGGATAGGTAAACAACATAACTACGACTTCCATGGGATATTTTTGCATTCTCTAAAAATTCGGCCAAAATGGAGGTTAAGAAAATCTCCTCGTTAATTTAGGACATTACTCGTTTTCGACCCTTTTTTACTAGGAAGGCCATAATGTGGCCGATTTGCATTGAATCTTAGCATGTGACAATTCGTTGGATAGGTAAACAACATAACTACGACTTCCATGGGATATTTTTGCATTCTCTAAAAATTCGGCCAAAATGGAGGTTAAGAA
>NZ_JBLUPS010000063.1:0-321 GCF_048068035.1 Pseudomonas sp. NY11955 | reverse complement strand
AGGCCATTGCAGCCGAAGATGATCGTTAGCCTTACCGGCCTCTTCGCAGCACAAGGCTGCTCCTACAGGTGCCGTGTTTGCTTCACCGGTATCCAGGCGACGCCGCCGGCGACGACCTATACCGACAGTGTGATATTGGATGTGCAGTTCTGAGGGCACCATCGCCCAGGCTACTGCATTACCCGGTAGGAGCAGCCTTGTGCTGCGAAGAGGCCATTGCAGCCGAAGATGATCGTTAGCCTTACCGGCCTCTTCGCAGCACAAGGCTGCTCCTACAGGTGCCGTGTTTGCTTCACCGGTATCCAGGCGACGCCGCCGGCG
>NZ_JBLUPS010000062.1:0-321 GCF_048068035.1 Pseudomonas sp. NY11955 | reverse complement strand
CGCCCGCGCGATCATTCATTCACAACCAGACCGCATCCCAATGCGGATAATCGCCCACCCTGCTGACCAACCCAGCCCTTATCGGATTGGCAACAATGTATCTGGCAACATTGAGCACCTCGTCATCATGACGCAAAGCCCGGTCGTGATAACCTGCCTGCCAGATAGGCACCACCCTTGCTCCAGCTTTGCGCAAAGCATGACTGGATCGGGATTTGAAACGTTGCATCAACGTCCCCAGCGTTACGTTTTTCAACTCAATAAGCCAATGCACATGGTCAGGCATCACGACCCAGGCCAATGACCGGCAATGGAGCTCCT
>NZ_JBLUPS010000061.1:0-327 GCF_048068035.1 Pseudomonas sp. NY11955 | reverse complement strand
TAGTAATCGCGAATCAGAATGTCGCGGTGAATACGTTCCCGGGCCTTGTACACACCGCCCGTCACACCATGGGAGTGGGTTGCACCAGAAGTAGCTAGTCTAACCTTCGGGGGGACGGTTACCACGGTGTGATTCATGACTGGGGTGAAGTCGTAACAAGGTAGCCGTAGGGGAACCTGCGGCTGGATCACCTCCTTAATCGACGACATCAGCCTACTGATGAGCTCCCACACGAATTGCTTGATTCATTGTAAAAGACGATGCTGTAACGCAACCCTGTTATAGGTCTGTAGCTCAGTTGGTTAGAGCGCACCCCTGATAAGGGTG
>NZ_JBLUPS010000060.1:0-340 GCF_048068035.1 Pseudomonas sp. NY11955 | reverse complement strand
GCATCGCCGATGGTAGTGTGGGGTTTCCCCATGTGAGAGTAGGTCATCGTCAAGATTCATTTCGCAAAACCCCTATCTGCACATGCAGGTAGGGGTTTTGTCTTTAAGTAGAAGCTCTTGCTTCTTCCTGGTAGATCGCGAGGTCAGCCAGTCGCAGTAAAAAAGGTGGTTGACAGCGTTTTTGAATGCTGTAGTATTCACCTCCCGCTACGAGTGATCGTAGCGAGTTAAGTGTTTGAAGCTAAACGAGTTTCTCGCAAAAAACTTCAAAATAAACGCTTGACAGGCTCAGAGGAAAGCGTAGAATGCGCGCCTCGGTTGAGACGAAAAGCTCTTAACC
>NZ_JBLUPS010000059.1:0-357 GCF_048068035.1 Pseudomonas sp. NY11955 | reverse complement strand
GATGGAGGCCGGAATCATTAAAGTATCATCCTAATTTTCGCTCAACCTTGGAAAATGCTGAGAATCGTAAAAATAAAGTTTCATCCTTTCCGCTACTAGTTCAAGGCTTTCCCGCCGCTTTCTTCCGGCCGCCGGCAACAACGCTGCTTGGCTGAGGCGATCCACTTGCGCTACCGCTCACTGATCAGATCGCACTTGAACTCGACGAGCAGCCAACCATCAGGCCGAGCGTGATCGCCAAAAAAAAGGTTCATCGCGCTTTCCCGGGGAAGGCAGCCTTGATTTTCAGGAAAAAGTATTCCGAGTCCCGAAAACCATAGGCCATACGCTTGATCACCTTGATGCGGTTGTTGACGC
>NZ_JBLUPS010000058.1:0-380 GCF_048068035.1 Pseudomonas sp. NY11955 | reverse complement strand
TCGCCTGGAATATTTCAAATAAATGAAATTAAAGGTTGACGCCCTTTCGAATCCCCTTATAATGCGCCCCACTTCCAGCGACATCGGAACGACAAACTCCTTGAAATTCAACGAGTTAAGTAGTGAAGAGGATGCTGCAAGGGCTACGATCAAATGATCGCAAGCGGTTGAATTGGTGGTTGACAGCGCTTCTAAACGCTGTATGATTCGCCTCCCGCTACGAGTGATCGCAGCGAGCCAAGTGTTTGAAGCTAAACGAGTTTCTCGCAAAAAACTTCAAAATAAACGCTTGACAGGCTCAGAGGAAAGCGTAGAATGCGCGCCTCGGTTGAGACGAAACGCTCTTAACCAAACGCTCTTTAACAAATCGAATCAAGCAA
>NZ_JBLUPS010000057.1:0-382 GCF_048068035.1 Pseudomonas sp. NY11955 | reverse complement strand
TCAGGAGGCCAATATGGAGGAATGCAAAGGGTGCCCTGAGACCTGGGACAAGTGAGCGCAGGGTTCGACGTGGGATGTGTGGCGCCTGGGAGACCGAGCGCCGCCCGCGCGGCGCATCGCGAGCGAAGCTCGCTCCTACATTTGTTTCGGGCCAGTATTGCCTGTGGCATGCGCGCGCGACCGCCTTGTTTGTACGACGCGATATCACGTCAAGCACAAAGGGGTCGCGCGCGACCTTCACAGGAATAACTGGCCCGAAACAAATGTAGGGGCGAGCTTCGCTCGCGATGCGCCGCGCGGGCGGCGCTCGATCTAAAAACCACCGCAAAACTTTCGACATGCGCCCGCGCGATCATTCATTCACAACCAGACCGCATCCCAA
>NZ_JBLUPS010000056.1:0-422 GCF_048068035.1 Pseudomonas sp. NY11955 | reverse complement strand
AGGTGCGCCGCCATGGCCGAAGGCAGGCCGGCGCCCATGGTCGCCAGGGCGTTGTCCAGCAGCACGGTGTTGGGCTTGTGCGCCTTGTAGTTACGGGCGAACCAGATCTTGTAGATGCCGTTGTCCAGGGCAACGATGCCTTCGGACGGCAGCACACGGCGGATGTCGGCAACCAGGCGCTGCGGGTAGACCGGGAAGCGGTTGTCGTCGGCGCCTTCGGCGATCTGCGCTTCGTTGGCTTCACGGATGGCCATCAGGCGGGTGAAGTCCCAGTGCGACGTGTCGTTCAGCGCTTCGCTGATCTGCCACACGGCGTTGGCGATGTCGCCGATCACTTCCACCTGCGGGAAGTACACGGCATCGACTTCGGCGGAGCGGAAGTTGATGTGGATGACTTCGGTGCCGCCACGGACCATGAAGAA
>NZ_JBLUPS010000055.1:0-458 GCF_048068035.1 Pseudomonas sp. NY11955 | reverse complement strand
CGGCACGGTGATAACGGTTTTGCCGTCGCTCAGCGTGAAGGTCAGGGCGCCGTGGTTGTTGATCAGCAGACCGTCTTTGTTGGTCAGCGTGATGGTGTAGGTGATCTCACCGCCTTCGGTGACCGAAGGTGTCGCGGTCAACTTGGCGATCACTTCGTCGGTGGTGTCGGTGACATCCACCTTCGCGGCGCCACCCAGCTCCAGGTTCTCGAAGGTGCGACCGTCGATGTCCACAGCCGACTTGATGCCCAGGTTGATCTCACCGGCGTCTTTGTAGACGTCGTCACCTTGAGCCGCGTGCTCGTACTTGGCGCTGGTGTCGCCCGCTTTGATGGTGACCTGGGCGCTGTTGCTCAGGGTCACGACCAGGTCGTGATCCAGCGGCTGGTTCACGTGCACGGTGAACGTCGGTTTGACGTTCTCTGCGACCGAGGTCTGGTCGGCAGTAATGGTGACCT
>NZ_JBLUPS010000054.1:0-463 GCF_048068035.1 Pseudomonas sp. NY11955 | reverse complement strand
GGGTCTCGGCCTTGGCATCCTCCACCGGGCCAGAGCTCGGCAGAAGCATTGTCTCGATTGCGGCCTCGATCGCGCTGATCGCTACGCTGTGCGGGCTCATTGCGCGTCCTCTGCCTGGGCCAGAACTCCCTCCTTGGCGAAGGGGGTGAGGAGCTGGCGGGCGATTTCCTCAAGCTGTGCCTGGGGGTTGGCGACGCTCATGATCTCGTCGGCGCATGCCGCTGAGTCGCTGGTGACCTTGCAGCGCGCTGCCAGGACCAGGCGCCCGAGCACTGAGCTGCTGATGCCCGACAGGCCAAGCTGGTCCATCACGAACTCATCCACTGCCTGAGCGAAGCGCTCAAAGGTCACACCCTGCTGTGGGCGCATCCGGCGCTGGAACACGAAGTCGCGGCGCGCCATCAGTTCAGCGATGCCGTCGTCGATCCAGCGGTCCTCCGGCGAGCTCTCACTCACCGCCGGC
>NZ_JBLUPS010000053.1:0-463 GCF_048068035.1 Pseudomonas sp. NY11955 | reverse complement strand
GTTGAGGATGCGGTCGTTCTCGCTGTAATCGACCGGGCAGTCGATCACGTGCACGCCCGGGGTCTTGATGCAGTGCTCCAGCAGCGGCAGCAGGCCTTCGGCGCTTTCCACGCGGTGGCCATTGGCACCGTAGGCTTCGGCGTACTTGACGAAGTCCGGGTTGCCGTAGTCCAGGCCGAAATCGGTGAAGCCCATGTTGGCCTGCTTCCAGCGGATCATCCCGTAGCCGTCGTCACGCAGGATCACCACGGTGATGTGCATGCCCAGACGTACCGCGGTTTCCAGCTCCTGGCTGTTCATCATGAAGCCGCCGTCGCCGCACACCGAAATCACCGGGCGGTCCGGGTGCACGAGGTGCGCCGCCATGGCCGAAGGCAGGCCGGCGCCCATGGTCGCCAGGGCGTTGTCCAGCAGCACGGTGTTGGGCTTGTGCGCCTTGTAGTTACGGGCGAACCAGATCTTG
>NZ_JBLUPS010000052.1:0-526 GCF_048068035.1 Pseudomonas sp. NY11955 | reverse complement strand
CACTGACGAGCCAGGCACTCCAGGCAACGAAGGCGACATCGTCAAGGTAACTATCACGGCTGACCAGGAATCCGTCGCCGAGAACGTCAAACCGACGTTCACCGTGCACGTGAACCAGCCGCTGGATCACGACCTGGTCGTGACCTTGAGCAACAACGCCCAAGTCACCATCAAAGCCGGCGACACCAGCGCGTCGTACGAGCACGCGGCACAAGGTGACGACGTCTACCAAGACGCCGGCGAAATCACCCTGGGCATCAAGTCGGCTGTGGACGTCACGGGCGCTACCTTCGAGAACCTGCAGTTGGGCGGTGATGCTTCGGTCAAAGTGACCGACACCATCGATGAAGTGGTGGCAAAACTGACCGCTACACCTTCGGTGACCGAGGGTGGCGAGATCACTTACACCATCACCCTGACCAACAAAGACGGTCTGCCGATCAACAACCACTCGGAGCTGTACTTCAAGCTGACCGATGGCACCACGGTCGTCGTGGCTGCCAACAGCACCACCGGTTCGGCCACT
>NZ_JBLUPS010000051.1:0-587 GCF_048068035.1 Pseudomonas sp. NY11955 | reverse complement strand
GACATCGTCAAGGTAACTATCACGGCTGACCAGGAATCCGTCGCCGAGAACGTCAAACCGACGTTCACCGTGCACGTCAATCAGCCACTGGCGCACGACCTGGTCGTGACCTTGAGCAACAACGCCCAGGTCACCATCAAGGCTGGCGAGACCAGCGCGTCGTACGAGCACGCGGCACAAGGTGACGACGTCTACCAAGACGCCGGCGAAATCACCCTGGGCATCAAGTCGGCTGTGGACGTCACGGGCGCTACTTTCGAGAACCTGCAGTTGGGTGGTGATGCTTCGGTCAAAGTGACCGACACCATCGATGAAGTGGTGGCCAAGCTGACCGCTACACCTTCGGTCACCGAAGGCGGCGAGATCACTTACACCATCACGCTGACCAACAAAGACGGTCTGCCGATCAACAACCACTCGGAGCTGTACTTCAAGCTGACCGATGGCACCACGGTCATCGTCGCTGCCAACAGCACCACCGGTTCGGCCACCGTAATCGCGCCGGATAACGTCTACGTCGGCGCTAACCAGCCGGTGGTCAACGCCATCGACGCGGTCAGCGGTGCGGATGCGTGGAAGTTCGAAAA
>NZ_JBLUPS010000050.1:0-647 GCF_048068035.1 Pseudomonas sp. NY11955 | reverse complement strand
CGTAACAAGGTAGCCGTAGGGGAACCTGCGGCTGGATCACCTCCTTAATCGACGACATCAGCCTGCTGATGAGCTCCCACACGAATTGCTTGATTCATTGTAAAAGACGATGCTGTAACGCAACCCTGTTATAGGTCTGTAGCTCAGTTGGTTAGAGCGCACCCCTGATAAGGGTGAGGTCGGCAGTTCAAATCTGCCCAGACCTACCATTGCATGGTTCGGGCGTAGAATACGGGGCCATAGCTCAGCTGGGAGAGCGCCTGCCTTGCACGCAGGAGGTCAGCGGTTCGATCCCGCTTGGCTCCACCACTTTCTGCGGTAGATGTTGCACATGATCAGAAATTAGAAATGAACATTCAGTTCGAATGTTGATTTCTGACTTTTGTCAGATCGTTCTTTAAAAATTCGGATATGTGATAGATATAGACTGAACACCAGTTTCACTGCTGGTGGATCAGGCTAAGGTAAAATTTGTGAGTTCTGCGCGCAAGCGCAACGTACGAATTTTCGGCGAATGTCGTCTTCACAGTATAACCAGATTGCTTGGGGTTATATGGTCAAGTGAAGAAGCGCATACGGTGGATGCCTTGGCAGTCAGAGGCGATGAAAGACGTGGTAGCCTGCGATAAGCTTTGGGGAGTCGGCAA
>NZ_JBLUPS010000049.1:0-686 GCF_048068035.1 Pseudomonas sp. NY11955 | reverse complement strand
TTCGACAGAACGTAGACTTCTGCGGTGAACTTGGTGTGCGGCTTGACCGAACCTGGCTTGACCAGAACCTGGCCACGCTCAACGTCGTCACGCTTGGTACCACGCAGCAGAACGCCGCAGTTCTCGCCAGCACGGCCTTCGTCCAGCAGCTTGCGGAACATCTCAACACCGGTGCAGGTGGTGGTGGTGGTGTCACGCAGACCAACGATTTCCAGTGGATCCTGAACGCGGACGATACCACGCTCGATACGACCGGTAACAACGGTACCACGACCCGAGATCGAGAATACGTCTTCGATCGGCATCAGGAACGGCTGGTCGATGGCACGAACTGGCTCAGGGATGTAGGCATCCAGAGTCTCTACCAGCTTCTTAACAGCGCTGGTACCCATTTCGTTGTCGTCTTTGCCTTCCAGAGCCATACGAGCCGAACCGATGATGATCGGAGTGTCGTCGCCTGGGAAGTCGTAGGTGGACAGCAGGTCGCGAACTTCCATCTCGACCAGTTCCAGCAGCTCAGCGTCGTCTACCAGGTCAGCCTTGTTCAGGAAGACCACGATGTACGGAACGCCTACCTGACGGGACAGCAGGATGTGCTCACGGGTTTGTGGCATCGGACCATCGGCGGCCGAGCAAACCAGGATCGCGCCGTCCATCTGGGCAGCACCGGTGATCATGTTCTTCAC
>NZ_JBLUPS010000048.1:0-812 GCF_048068035.1 Pseudomonas sp. NY11955 | reverse complement strand
TCAATGAAATCGAGTAGGACGGAGCACGAGAAACTTTGTCTGAATATGGGGGGACCATCCTCCAAGGCTAAATACTACTGACTGACCGATAGTGAACCAGTACCGTGAGGGAAAGGCGAAAAGAACCCCGGAGAGGGGAGTGAAATAGAACCTGAAACCGTATGCGTACAAGCAGTGGGAGCCTACTTTGTTAGGTGACTGCGTACCTTTTGTATAATGGGTCAGCGACTTATATTCAGTGGCGAGCTTAACCGAATAGGGGAGGCGTAGCGAAAGCGAGTCTTAATAGGGCGTTTAGTCGCTGGGTATAGACCCGAAACCGGGCGATCTATCCATGGGCAGGTTGAAGGTTAGGTAACACTGACTGGAGGACCGAACCGACTACCGTTGAAAAGTTAGCGGATGACCTGTGGATCGGAGTGAAAGGCTAATCAAGCTCGGAGATAGCTGGTTCTCCTCGAAAGCTATTTAGGTAGCGCCTCATGTATCACTGTAGGGGGTAGAGCACTGTTTCGGCTAGGGGGTCATCCCGACTTACCAAACCGATGCAAACTCCGAATACCTACAAGTGCCGAGCATGGGAGACACACGGCGGGTGCTAACGTCCGTCGTGAAAAGGGAAACAACCCAGACCGTCAGCTAAGGTCCCAAAGTCATGGTTAAGTGGGAAACGATGTGGGAAGGCTTAGACAGCTAGGAGGTTGGCTTAGAAGCAGCCACCCTTTAAAGAAAGCGTAATAGCTCACTAGTCGAGTCGGCCTGCGCGGAAGATGTAACGGGGCTCAAACCATGCACCGAAGCTACGGGTATCA
>NZ_JBLUPS010000047.1:0-899 GCF_048068035.1 Pseudomonas sp. NY11955 | reverse complement strand
ACGGCGGGTTGCAGGCTGCCTTCCAGGATGTGGGTCTTGAGGTTGTCGATTGGCTGGCCGATCGGCACGCTGATGCTTTCGTCCGCCTGGCAGGTCCAGTGAGTGACGTCGATGGCCGCCTCGGTCGGGCCGTACAGGTTGTACAGGCCGGCCGCCGGTAGGCGTTGCAAGGTTTGCCGCGCCAGCTCGGCCGGCAGCGCTTCACCGCTGCACACCACACGCTTGAGGCTGACGCAGCTCTCGACTGCTTCGTGGGTCATGAACGCCTGCAGCATCGAAGGCACGAAGTGCAGCGTAGTGATGCCGCAGTGGTTGATGGTTTCCACCAGCAATTGCGGGTCGCGGTGCGCGCCCGGCTGGGCCATGACCAGGCGGGCGCCGGTCATCAGCGGCCAGAAGAACTCCCACACCGACACATCGAAGCTGAACGGGGTCTTCTGCAGCACACTGTCGCTGGCGCCCAGGCCGTAGGCCTTCTGCATCCACCACAAGCGGTTGACCAGGGCCTGATGGCTGTTGCCGGCGCCTTTCGGGCGGCCGGTTGAGCCGGAGGTATAGATCACGTAGGCCAGGTTCAGCGGCGCCACGTCGAGGTTCAGGTTGCCATCGTTGTAGCCGCTCAGGTCCTCGGTATCCAGGTCCAGGCTGCGCAGGCCGACCGGGATCGGCAGGGTCTCACGCAGGTGGGATTGGGTCAGCAGCAAGGCGATGCCGCTGTCTTCGAACATGTAGCTCAGGCGGTCCTGCGGGTACTCCGGGTCCAGCGGCACGTAGGCGCCGCCAGCTTTCACGATACCCAGCAGGCCGATGACCATCTCCAGGCTGCGCTGCATGGCGATGCCCACCAGCACATCGGGGCCAACGCCCTGTTCGCGCAGCTTGTGCGCCAGTTGGTTGGC
>NZ_JBLUPS010000046.1:0-1056 GCF_048068035.1 Pseudomonas sp. NY11955 | reverse complement strand
GACCTGGTCAAGGTCACCATTACTGCCGACCAGACCTCGGTCGCAGAGAACGTCAAACCGACGTTCACCGTGCACGTGAACCAGCCGCTGGATCACGACCTGGTCGTGACCCTGAGCAACAACGCTACGGTCACCATCAAAGCCGGCGACACCAGCGTCAAGTACGAGCACGCGGCGCAGGGCGACGACGTCTACAAAGACGCCGGTGAAATCAGCCTGGGCATCAAGTCCGCTGTGGATATCGATGGCCGTACCTTCGAGAACCTGGAACTGGGCGGCGCGGCGAAAGTCGACGTCACCGACACCACCGACGAAGTCATCGCCAAGTTGACCGCGACACCTTCGGTCACCGAGGGTGGTGAGATCACCTACACCATCACGCTGACCAACAAAGACGGTCTGCTGATCAACAACCACGGCGCCCTGACCTTCACGCTGAGCGACGGCAAAACCGTTATCACCGTGCCGGCCAACGGCACGACCGGTTCGGTTACCGTCAACGCTCCGGACAACGTCTACGTGGGTGCCAACGACCCGATCGTGAAATCGATCGCGACCGTTGACGGCGTGGATGTCGACAAGTTCGAGAAGCTGACCCTGGACAAAACTGAGGTCAAGACGACTGTCACTGACGAGCCGGGTACTCCGGGCAATCCAGGCGGTACCAACGAAGGCGACTTGGTCAAGGTCACGATCACCGCCGACCAGACCTCGGTCGCTGAGAACGTCAAACCGACGTTTACCGTGCACGTGAACCAGCCGCTGGATCACGACCTGGTCGTGACCCTGAGCAACAACGCCCAGGTCACCATCAAAGCCGGTGACACCAGCGTCAAGTACGAGCACGCGGCACAGGGCGACGACGTCTACAAAGACGCCGGTGAAATCAGCCTGGGCATCAAGTCGGCTGTGGATATCGACGGTCGTACCTTCGAGAACCTGGAGCTGGGCGGCGCAGCGAAAGTGGATGTCACCGACACCACCGACGAAGTGATCGCCAAGTTGACCGCGACACCTTCGGTCACCGAAGGTGGTGAGATCACCTACACCATCACG
>NZ_JBLUPS010000045.1:0-1114 GCF_048068035.1 Pseudomonas sp. NY11955 | reverse complement strand
GGGCGGCGGCGAAAACTGAGTGCAACACCTGACCTTTCCGGTACGGTGCTGTCCCTATGTCTTATTCCGAACTCAGCGTTGAAGAGCGCGCCACCATTCAAATCGGTCATGCCCAAGGTTTCAGCCTGCGCGGGATTGCCTGCTTGATCAACCGATCCCCTTCGACCATCAGCCGGGAGCTGCGCCGCAATCGAGATGCCTGTGGCGGCTACTCGGCCCGCGTGGCCCAGCAGCAGATGCAGGCCCGCCGTCAGGTGTGTCGACCGAAGCAAAAGCTGTTGCCGGGTAGCGAGCGCTTCGAATTGGTGGCGCATATGCTGCGTGAGCGTTTGTCTCCCGAGCAGATTGCCGGCAAGCTGCGCAGCATGAATATTCCCAGCCTCAGAGATGCCTACGTCTGTCGCGAGACGATCTATAACGCGATCTATGCCTTGCCAGTCGGCGAGCTGCGTAAAGAGCTGATCATCTGCCTGCGCCAAAGCAAGACGATGCGCAGGCCGCGCTCTGGCGGCGTGGATCGGCGCGGTCAGATCCCTGAGAGGGTCAGTATTCATGTACGTCCGCCGGAGATCGAAGACCGACTGATGCCAGGGCATTGGGAAGGCGACCTGATCAAGGGCAAGGCCAACGCCTCGTCTGTAGGTACGCTGGTGGAGCGCACCAGTGGCTACCTGATGCTGGTGAAGATGAACGACGCGACGGCGACCTCGGCGATGGAAGGCTTCAGTGCAGCGCTCAATGGCATGCCGCTGGCGATGCGCAAGAGCATGACCTACGACCAGGGCCGAGAAATGGCGCGGCATGCTGAAATCACCCAGCAGACCGGGGTGGCGATTTACTTCTGCGACCCGCACAGCCCTTGGCAGCGCGGCAGTAACGAAAACATCAATGGCCTGATCCGCCAGTACCTGCCCAAGGGCACGGACTTGTCGGTGCATAGCCAGGAGGAACTGGATGCCATCGCACTGCAACTGAACATGCGCCCCCGTAAGCGCTTCGACTTCAAGTGTCCGATCGAGGTTATGGACGAGGTGATGCAGGAAGCTATGGCTATGCGGCATGATGCTCCAGCTTCAATTCAATAACCGTGTTGCACTCAGCTCCTGTAACCGCC
>NZ_JBLUPS010000044.1:0-1139 GCF_048068035.1 Pseudomonas sp. NY11955 | reverse complement strand
TAGTAATCGCGAATCAGAATGTCGCGGTGAATACGTTCCCGGGCCTTGTACACACCGCCCGTCACACCATGGGAGTGGGTTGCACCAGAAGTAGCTAGTCTAACCTTCGGGAGGACGGTTACCACGGTGTGATTCATGACTGGGGTGAAGTCGTAACAAGGTAGCCGTAGGGGAACCTGCGGCTGGATCACCTCCTTAATCGACGACATCAGCCTGCTGATGAGCTCCCACACGAATTGCTTGATTCATTGTAAAAGACGATCAAGACCCAAAGTTTCACCCTTAGGTCTGTAGCTCAGTTGGTTAGAGCGCACCCCTGATAAGGGTGAGGTCGGCAGTTCAAATCTGCCCAGACCTACCAATATGCGGGGCCATAGCTCAGCTGGGAGAGCGCCTGCCTTGCACGCAGGAGGTCAGCGGTTCGATCCCGCTTGGCTCCACCACTTATGCTGTACCTTGATCAAATTTAGAAATGAGCATTCGTCTCGAATGTTGATTTCTGACTTTTGTCAGATCGTTCTTTAAAAATTCGGATATGTGATAGATATAGACTGAACACCAGTTTCACTGCTGGTGGGTCAGGCTAAGGTAAAATTTGTGAGTTCTGCGCGTAAGCGCAACGTACGAATTTTCGGCGAATGTCGTCTTCACAGTATAACTAGATTGCTTGGGGTTATATGGTCAAGTGAAGAAGCGCATACGGTGGATGCCTTGGCAGTCAGAGGCGATGAAAGACGTGGTAGCCTGCGATAAGCTTTGGGGAGTCGGCAAACAGACTGTGATCCAGAGATCTCTGAATGGGGGAACCCAGCCAGCATAAGCTGGTTATCTTGTACTGAATACATAGGTGCAAGAGGCGAACCAGGGGAACTGAAACATCTAAGTACCCTGAGGAAAAGAAATCAACCGAGATTCCCTTAGTAGTGGCGAGCGAACGGGGACCAGCCCTTAAGTTGATTTGAGATTAGTGGAACGCTCTGGAAAGTGCGGCCATAGTGGGTGATAGCCCCGTACACGAAAATCTCTTATCAATGAAATCGAGTAGGACGGAGCACGAGAAACTTTGTCTGAATATGGGGGGACCATCCTCCAAGGCTAAATACTACTGACTGACCGATAGTGAACCAGTACCGTGAGGG
>NZ_JBLUPS010000043.1:0-1257 GCF_048068035.1 Pseudomonas sp. NY11955 | reverse complement strand
GACATCGTCAAGGTAACTATCACGGCTGACCAGGAATCCGTCGCCGAGAACGTCAAACCGACGTTCACCGTGCACGTCAATCAGCCACTGGCGCACGACCTGGTCGTGACCCTGAGCAACAACGCCCAGGTCACCATCAAGGCTGGCGAGACCAGCGCGTCGTACGAGCACGCCGCACAAGGTGACGACGTCTACCAAGACGCTGGTGAAATCAGTCTGGGCATCAAGTCGGCGGTAGACGTCACGGGTGCTACCTTCGAGAACCTGCAGTTGGGCGGTGATGCTTCGGTCAAAGTGACCGACACCCTCGACGAAGTGGTGGCCAAACTGACCGCTACGCCTTCGGTGACCGAAGGTGGCGAGATTACTTACACCATCACCCTGACCAACAAAGACGGGCTGCCGATCAACAACCATTCGGAGCTGTACTTCAAGCTGACCGATGGCACGACGGTCGTCGTGGCTGCCAACAGCACCACCGGTTCGGCCACCGTAATCGCACCGGATAACGTCTACGTCGGCGCTAATCAGCCGGTGGTCAACGCCATCGACGCGGTCAGCGGTGCGGATGCGTGGAAGTTCGAAAACCTGAACCTGGATAAGACCGAGGTCAAAACCACCGTTACCGACGAGCCAGGTACTCCGGGCAACGAAGGCGACCTGGTCAAGGTCACGATCACCGCCGACCAAACCTCGGTGGCCGAGAACGTCAAGCCGACCTTCACCGTTCACATCAACACCGCCCTGGCGCACGACCTGGTCGTGACCCTGAGCAACAACGCCCAGGTCACCATCAAGGCTGGCGAGACCAGCGCGTCGTACGAGCACGCCGCACAAGGTGACGACGTCTACCAAGACGCCGGCGAAATCACCCTCGGCATCAAGTCGGCGGTGGACGTCACGGGCGCTACCTTCGAGAACCTGCAGTTGGGTGGTGATGCTTCGGTCAAAGTGACCGACACCATCGATGAAGTGGTGGCCAAGCTGACCGCTACACCTTCGGTGACCGAAGGTGGCGAGATCACCTACACCATCACCCTGACCAACAAAGACGGTCTGCCGATCAACAACCACTCGGAGCTGTACTTCAAGCTGACCGATGGCACGACGGTTGTAGTAGCTGCTAACAGCACCACCGGTTCTGCTACTGCAATCGCACCGGATAACGTTTATGTCGGCACTAACCAGCCGGTGGTCAACGCCATCGACGCGGTCAGCGGTGCGGATGCGTGGAAGTTCGAAAACCTGAACCTGGAC
>NZ_JBLUPS010000042.1:0-1308 GCF_048068035.1 Pseudomonas sp. NY11955 | reverse complement strand
AGGTTCATCGCGCTTTCCCGGGGAAGGCAGCCTTGATTTTCAGGAAAAAGTATTCCGAGTCCCGAAAACCATAGGCCATACGCTTGATCACCTTGATGCGGTTGTTGACGCCCTCAAGGACGCTGGTATGCATATGGAAGTTGGCACTGGCGAGGATGCCTCGGGCGTATTTGCGCAGGTTGCGAGCGAAGCGCTGTAGCGGCGCGAGGCCGCTGTCCCGGGCGTGCCGCAACCAGGTTCGCCAGCGGCGCCAGCCCTCTCGTACGCTGGGGGCGAACCAGACATCCTTCAGCGCATCCTTGAGGACATAGACCGTAGCCAGCGGCTGGTTGGCCGCGAGTAGTTCTTGAAGCTGCACGGCTTGTCCGTCCTTCAGGTTGTTGCGATTGCGCAGCAGCAGCCAGCGGCTTTGCTTGACCGCCTTTCGTGCCGGCTTGTCTTCGCGCAGGAGGTTGGCCTGGTCAACCCGGATACGGTCGATCACATCCCGACCGTAGCGCGCGACGACGTGAAACAGGTCGTACACCACTTCGGCTTGCGGGCAATGCTTCTTCACCTCCAAATCAAAAGCCGTGTTCATGTCCATGGCCACCGCCTCTATCTGCTGGCAGTGCTTGCCGAGCAATTCAAAGAACGGGCGGACCGCCTCGCGGCTGTTGCCGTGGCCGACCCACAATACCCGCGTTCGCTCGGCATCCATGATGACCGTGGCATAGCGATGCCCTTTGTGCAGGGCGAACTCGTCCATCACCAGGCGGCGGACACCGGTTGAATCGAAGTTGCCTACCTCGGCTTGAAGGCGTCGTTTATCGAGCGTTTTGAGGGTGTGCCAATGCAGGCCGGTGAGCTGGCTGACGTGGCTGATCGGCAGCAGCCGCAGCAAGCTTTCGAGCCATATCCGTAACCGCTGGGTCAGCCGAGATGCTGGCTCCAACCAGTCGATCCGCTCGGTCACCCGCCCACAACTCAGGCAATCGACTCGGCGCACTGGTAGTTGAAGCAGGACGCGCTGATCGAACAGATCACGATCACGCACCAGACGAATCCGGCGATCGTGAATCAACGGGCTGAACTGGCCACAACGCCCGCACTTAGGAAGAGAGCCGGCTTGAGGTTCAAGCTCAATGAGGAGGGTGTTATCGGTAGATGGGCGACAGGTAACGGCGTCGTAGCCTGGCCAGAAAGCGGCAAGATCAATAGGATGCACGGCGACAGCAGGGACAGGTGAAGGGTGTGTTTGGCGACTGCCAATTTACCTGCTTCCCTGACTGTCAACTCGCTCTTCCCCCAGACTCCGCGAAGAACCAA
>NZ_JBLUPS010000040.1:0-1787 GCF_048068035.1 Pseudomonas sp. NY11955 | reverse complement strand
TTTCGGTTATTTCGTCTTCACCACCACAATTTGGCTTTCGTGCGCAAATTGCTTGGGTGTTATATGGTCAAGCCTCACGGGCAATTAGTATTGGTTAGCTCAACGCCTCACAGCGCTTACACACCCAACCTATCAACGTCGTAGTCTTCGACGGCCCTTTAGGGGATTCAAGATCCCAGTGAGATCTCATCTTGAGGCAAGTTTCCCGCTTAGATGCTTTCAGCGGTTATCTCTTCCGAACATAGCTACCCGGCAATGCCACTGGCGTGACAACCGGAACACCAGAGGTTCGTCCACTCCGGTCCTCTCGTACTAGGAGCAGCCCCTCTCAAATCTCAAACGTCCACGGCAGATAGGGACCGAACTGTCTCACGACGTTCTAAACCCAGCTCGCGTACCACTTTAAATGGCGAACAGCCATACCCTTGGGACCGGCTTCAGCCCCAGGATGTGATGAGCCGACATCGAGGTGCCAAACACCGCCGTCGATATGAACTCTTGGGCGGTATCAGCCTGTTATCCCCGGAGTACCTTTTATCCGTTGAGCGATGGCCCTTCCATACAGAACCACCGGATCACTAAGACCTACTTTCGTACCTGCTCGACGTGTTTGTCTCGCAGTCAAGCGCGCTTTTGCCTTTATACTCTACGACCGATTTCCGACCGGTCTGAGCGCACCTTCGTACTCCTCCGTTACTCTTTGGGAGGAGACCGCCCCAGTCAAACTACCCACCATACACTGTCCTCGATCCGGATAACGGACCTGAGTTAGAACCTCAAAGTTGCCAGGGTGGTATTTCAAGGATGGCTCCATGAGAACTGGCGTCCCCACTTCAAAGCCTCCCACCTATCCTACACAAGCAAATTCAAAGTCCAGTGCAAAGCTATAGTAAAGGTTCACGGGGTCTTTCCGTCTAGCCGCGGATACACTGCATCTTCACAGCGATTTCAATTTCACTGAGTCTCGGGTGGAGACAGCGCCGCCATCGTTACGCCATTCGTGCAGGTCGGAACTTACCCGACAAGGAATTTCGCTACCTTAGGACCGTTATAGTTACGGCCGCCGTTTACCGGGGCTTCGATCAAGAGCTTCGCTTGCGCTAACCCCATCAATTAACCTTCCGGCACCGGGCAGGCGTCACACCCTATACGTCCACTTTCGTGTTTGCAGAGTGCTGTGTTTTTAATAAACAGTCGCAGCGGCCTGGTATCTTCGACCGGCATGGGCTTACGGAGCAAGTCCTTCACCCTCGCCGGCGCACCTTCTCCCGAAGTTACGGTGCCATTTTGCCTAGTTCCTTCACCCGAGTTCTCTCAAGCGCCTTGGTATTCTCTACCTAACCACCTGTGTCGGTTTGGGGTACGGTTCCCAGTTATCTGAAGCTTAGGAGCTTTTCTTGGAAGCATGGTATCAACCACTTCGTCGCCTAAAGGCAACTCGTCATCAGCTCTCGGCCTTGAAATCCCGGATTTGCCTAAGATTTCAGCCTACCACCTTAAACCTGGACAACCAACGCCAGGCTGGCCTAACCTTCTCCGTCCCTCCATCGCAATAACTGGAAGTACAGGAATATTAACCTGTTTTCCATCGACTACGCTTTTCAGCCTCGCCTTAGGGACCGACTAACCCTGCGTCGATTAACGTTGCGCAGGAAACCTTGGTCTTTCGGCGTGCGAGTTTTTCACTCGCATTGTCGTTACTCATGTCAGCATTCGCACTTCTGATACCTCCAGCAAGCTTCTCAACTCACCTTCACAGGCTTACAGAACGCTCCTCTACCGCATCA
>NZ_JBLUPS010000039.1:0-2121 GCF_048068035.1 Pseudomonas sp. NY11955 | reverse complement strand
CAAGTGTCCGATCGAGGTTATGGACGAGGTGATGCAGGAAGCTATGGCTATGCGGCATGATGCTCCAGCTTCAATTCAATAACCGTGTTGCACTCAGCTCCTGTAACCGCCCTGTGTAATTTCTTACATTGGCTCTATAGTGTGCATAATTTTTATGGAATGAATTGAGTATTTCTATAACCTTATCCAGCTGCAGTTGTTTTTTAGTGATATGAAGTTTTTTGGTCTCTGCCGAAGTATTGGTCAGCGCGACGAGATAGCCAAACATTCCAGCGATCAACGCTCCCATACCAATTTTCACGGCATCCGAGGCAATATTTATCCACTCCACGCTCCCTCCATTGCGCTTATCACGCCAGCTATTTTTGACACTTAGTCCATGCTTGGAGTACTGGCATGTCTTCCTATATGACCATCAGGCCCTCGCGCGCAAACACACATCCGAGACAGGCCTGCATCGGAGTAACATACGAGGGTTGTTTGCGCTTCAATGCGGTTTTCTTTTAAGTAACTTTCTTTAATCGGCCTGATCCACTGTTCGCGCCCATCCACATCGGTTGTTTCCAGAAGCACCTCATCTTCTTGTAGATCAAAGTGTTTGTGCAGTAGTGCCACGCCAAATCTGTCTATGCAGTTGTGCTTTTTCAATATTTCAAATATTTCATTTAGACATGGCAGGTCCTCATCGTCTATGGGTCTAACATTGTCGATATGGTTAATTTCACCCCACAGTAAAGAAATCATTTTATTTATCTCCACTATGAACGTTTAACTAGCGAAATGTTACAGATTTAATAGGGGTCTTAGTCTGCGAATCTTCATGGGAGACGGGACTAATCAGAGCCCTCGCTCTTGGATAACATTAGACGCTCGCGCGCAAAATTCCACCCATTCCGATAAGGCGGCGTATAGAGCCTTAGCGGCATCTGAGGTTGGCGCGTACTTATCTCTGTCGCAAGCCCATCTGGTGAACCGCTTCAGGGTATGCAGGCATCGTAGTCAGTGTCTGAGGGTCGGTTGAGGTCAATTTTGACTTCAAGAATCTAGACGTGGAGGGGAGGCCTCATGCCCGGCAAGACTTTAATTTCCATTGGCATGAGGCGCATGTTATTCGTGAACAGGCAAGATCCAAGTTTAAGCTTGTTTACTGATATTTTGCGGAGCCGATGAACTTAGAGAAATGCTCGCACCATATTTGGACCGTTGTAAACTCGTTGACGTTGACGCTTGCAGGAATGGTTTTCTTGAAATTCCCGAAGTTTTTCAATTCGCCAATCAGAATTGCTTCTTTCTTTATGTCCAAAAACGATTCTTTGTCGGTGGCTTGTTTCTTTGTCAGGTAAATTTTGTAGTCTGGACCAGGTGCTACATCACCTTTAAATACAATTTCGTTATCCGTAACAAAAAGTTGTCCATTCGCCCAGTGAAGGGCGTCGCTGCCTTTCTGATCTTTCTTGAACTCTCCGCTATACTTTGCCACCTTTTGCACTTCTTCAATTTCGGCGATGGTGGCGTTTTCTTGTGCTGTCAAAATCGGAAGTATATAGATCCCTAGCCCAACTCCCGCGCCAAACAGAGCCAGGTGGGACGCGAGCAGAATTATTTTTAATTGCTTTTTCATGGGTTGCCTCATACAGTGAGTTATTTGGTGTGTCCATCACAATCCATTAGTTCGAACAGGGTGCGGTATGTGCTGATAGCGATATTGTTAGTGGGGTGCTAGCTTAGCTACCATGACGGCATTTTTCAAGGTAGTTGTCGCGTCAACCGTCTAACTATGCCGCCATTTTCTCGTTCTGTTGCTCTCGATCCTGGTTCAACAACACGGTGCCGATCGGTTCCCAGTTACGCGTCCGGCCTGACCACCGCTCCGGTTTGTTTTCCTTGGCTCGTTCGTACAACTCATGTCGCCGGGCCAAGACCTGATGGTCCAGCCCTCGATGCCGCTCAGCCGGTGTGACGAACCGGATGCGGCTATGTCGGTGCTCGTTGTTGTACCACCGCATAAAATTGGTTCTTCGCGGAGTCTGGGGGAAGAGCGAGTTGACAGTCAGGGAAGCAGGTAAATTGGCAGTCGCCAAACACACCCTTCACCTGTCCCTGCTGTCGCCGTGCATCCTA
>NZ_JBLUPS010000038.1:0-2652 GCF_048068035.1 Pseudomonas sp. NY11955 | reverse complement strand
CACGATACCCAGCAGGCCGATGACCATCTCCAGGCTGCGCTGCATGGCGATGCCCACCAGCACATCGGGGCCAACGCCCTGTTCGCGCAGCTTGTGCGCCAGTTGGTTGGCACGGCGATTCAGTTCGGCGTAGCTCAGGGTCTGCTCGCCAAACACCAGCGCCGGGGCGTCCGGGGTGGCGAGCACCTGGGCCTCGATCAGTTGATGGATGCTGCGCTCGTGCGGGTACTCGGCCTGGGTTGCATTCCAGTCGCGCACGATCAGGTGGTGTTCAGGCTCGGCCAGCAATGGCAAGTCGGCAACCCGTTGAGCCGGGTCACGAACGATCCCCTGCAACAGGCTCAGCCAGTGCCGGGCCATGCTCTCGATAGTCGTGGCATCGAACAGGTCAGTGGCATAGGTAAGCGCCGCGCCAATGCCTTGTTCATGCTCGAAAGTGTCCAGGGTCAGGTCGAACTTGGCACTGTGGCTGTCCCACGCCAATTCTTCCATCTCCAGCCCCTGCAGGCTGCTGCGTGCCCCCTTGGCCTGGGTCTGGTGGTTGTACATCACCTGGAACAACGGGCTGTGGCCTGGGTTGCGCTCGACCTGCAAGGCTTCGACCAACTGCTCGAACGGCAGGTCCTGATGGGCCTGAGCGTCCACAGCGCGTTGCTTGACCTGCTGCAACAGCTGGCTGAAGGTCATCTGCAGGTCGAACTCGGCCCGCAACACTTGGGTGTTGACGAAGAAACCGATCAGGCGCTCGGTCTCGGCCCGATTGCGGTTTGCCACCGGCACGCCCACGCGGATATCGGGCTGCCCGCTGTAGCGGTGCAGCAGCGCCTGGAAGCTGGCCAGCAGCAGCATGAACGGTGTCACGCCCTGCAGCTGGGCCAATCGCTTGAGCGCCCCGGCCAAGTCGTTATCCAGTGCGACCGTGACCCGCGCGCCCTGGTGGCTGCTCACGGCGGGTCTTGGGCGATCGCAGGGCAATTCCAGCACGGGCTGTTCATCACCCAGTTGCGCAGTCCAGTAGGCCAGCTGCTTTTCTTGCTCGCCAGCCTCCATCCAGTTGCGCTGCCAGATGGCATAGTCGGCGTACTGCACCGACAGCGCCGGCAAGTCCACCGGCTGCCCTTGGCTCACACCGTGGTAGAGCTGTACCAGTTCGTTGACCATCACTGGCATCGACCAACCATCGGAGACGATATGGTGCAAGGTCAGCACCAGCACATGTTCCTCCGCTGCCAGGCGCAGCAGGCGCCCCCGCAGCAAAGGGCCATGCCGCAGGTCGAAGGGCAGATGCGCTTGAGCTTCTACGCGCTGGCGCAAGAGGCTGTCATCAGCCCCTTCCAACGCTTCAAGGGTCAGTTCGAAAGGCGTGTGCGGGTGGATCACCTGAACCGCCCGCTCCCCTTCCAGCTCGAAGGTGGTGCGTAGCGTTTCGTGGCGCTGGATCAGTGCCTCGAAACTGCGCTGCAGGGCCTGGGTATCCAACTGGCCGCGGAAGCGCAAAACGGACGAGAGGTTGTACGCGCTGCCCACCTGGCCCAACTGCGACAGTATCCACAAGCGCTGTTGGGCGTAGGAAAGCGGTACTGGCTCTTCGGGGTCCCTCGGGAAGATCGGCGTGACCCCATACAGGTTCACGCCTTGTTTCTTGAGCAAGGCTGCCAACGCCTTACGTTTTTGGGTGGACAACGATACGACTGTATCGAGCAGCTCTTGCACAGGGAATCTCCTAAGAAATCAGCTCATCAATTTCCTCCGTAGTTAGACGGTTGAGTGGTGGCATGGATTTAGCCGGAAATTCAGTGGCAGTAGCGCTCGGCGCATTTACAGCGCAACCCTTCTGGTCGACGCCGTGCCTGTAGGAGCAGCCTTGTGCTGCGAAGAGGCCGGTAA
This sequence comes from Pseudomonas sp. NY11955, assembly GCF_048068035.1. Lineage (NCBI taxonomy): Bacteria > Pseudomonadati > Pseudomonadota > Gammaproteobacteria > Pseudomonadales > Pseudomonadaceae > Pseudomonas > Pseudomonas sp. NY11955. The sequence continues at coordinate 765 of NZ_JBLUPS010000038.1, read as the reverse complement.
GGCTAAAGATCCTCTTCGCCTGCAATGGCCTCTTCGCAGCACAAGGCTGCTCCTACAGATTCCGCCCATGCCATGGAATCTCCCACAGCAGTCAGGATGCTCGAACGGCCCGTTACGAAATCAGCGCATCGAGTTCTTCCGTGCTCAAGCTGTCGAGCAGCGCCAAGGACTTGGCCAACTGGTCCTGGGTGGTATCGACCGTGGGTGCCTTGCCCTCGAGCTGACGACAGAATTCGGACAGCACCGGGAACTCGAAGAGCTCCTTCAGTTCGGCCGCTACACCCGCTTGCTCCTGGATGCGCACAATCACCGAAGTGGCCAGCAGGGAATGACCACCCAACTCGAAGAAGTTGTCACTCAGCCCAACCCTTTCCAGTTTCAGCACATCCGCCCAGATTGCCGCGATCTGCTGCTCCAGCGCGCTCTGCGGGGCGATGTATTCACCCTGCAACTGGCTGGCATCCGGCTGCGGCAGGGCCTTGCGGTCCAGCTTGCCGTTCGGCGTCACCGGCAGTGTGCCGAGCAGCAACAGGTGCGCCGGCACCATGTAGTCCGGCAGGCCAGCCTTGAGGGCTTCGCGCAGGCTGTCGCGCAATGCGCTTTCGTCTTGCGCGCTGTCGGCTGGCACCACGTAGCCCACCAGTTGCTTGCCGCTCGGCCCGTCCTGGGCCAGCACCACGGCTTCCTGCACGCTCGGCAGCTCCAGCAGGCGCGCTTCGATCTCGCCCAGCTCGATACGCAGGCCGCGGATCTTCACCTGGTGGT
>NZ_JBLUPS010000037.1:0-3346 GCF_048068035.1 Pseudomonas sp. NY11955 | reverse complement strand
CTGACGGGACAGCAGGATGTGCTCACGGGTTTGTGGCATCGGACCATCGGCGGCCGAGCAAACCAGGATCGCGCCGTCCATCTGGGCAGCACCGGTGATCATGTTCTTCACGTAGTCAGCGTGACCTGGGCAGTCAACGTGAGCGTAGTGACGAATGTTCGAGTTGTACTCGACGTGAGCGGTGTTGATGGTGATACCGCGCGCTTTTTCTTCCGGAGCCGAGTCGATCTTGTCGAACTCAACGACTGCCGAACCGAAAACTTCGGAGCAGACGCGAGTCAGAGCTGCGGTCAGAGTGGTCTTACCGTGATCAACGTGGCCGATAGTGCCGACGTTAACGTGGGGAAGGGAACGATCAAACTTTTCCTTAGCCATCGATACAATCCTCCGCAGAAGAAATAGTCTTGCGCTGATAAAACAAAGGCAGATATTTTCATATCTGCCTTGTTTATATGGAGCTCTTGAGCGGATTTGAACCGCTGACCTCACCCTTACCAAGGGTGTGCTCTACCAACTGAGCTACAAGAGCGAAACACTTTGTGCAAAACCCTGCAAACTTGGAGCGGGTAGCGGGAATCGAACCCGCATCATCAGCTTGGAAGGCTGAGGTTCTACCACTAAACTATACCCGCGGAGCTTGCGGCTCTCGCTAAAACTGGTGGAGGGAGAAGGATTCGAACCTTCGAAGCTCTCGCAACGGATTTACAGTCCGTCCCCTTTGACCGCTCGGGAATCCCTCCAGATGTGGCCGGCATTCTATTTGTCTGCCGTCCTAGTGTCAAGCGTTTTTTCAAATTTTTTCAATCAAATCTGAAACTTAGCTGCTTTGACACCGCTTCCAGTTCTACCACCTGAGTGGTGTTCCCTGTGAAGCGGGCGCCATTCTATCAAGCTATTCGCCAGTTGCAATACCCTGGCAGAAAATAATTTTGTGTTTTAAGTCTTTGAAATCATTGGAAAGAGCCGAGAGCACCGTTTGGTCCAGTAAACGCTCGCTTTCCGGGGCTACCTTGAGCCAGCGCCCATCCGCACCAGGCAGCTGCCCCACCACCGGCAAGGTGACAATATCCAGACTTAGCAGGCGTTGACGCAGCGCTTCCAGCTGCTCCTGCCCCATCACCCCACCCACCACCAGGCATTCGTCACGACGTTTAGGCGGTGCCGACACACCCGTTTCACGCAACAAACGGATTTCTTGCTGATTTCCCTTGTACAACGACAATGGGGCGACTTCCTTGACCTTCAGCGGGGCTTCCTGCTGATGCCATACGTAATAGAAGACGTTGAGCACCAGTAACAGCAGAAACAACCAACGCATAGGCACCTCAATTCAATGGGCAGGCCATTGCCAAGCCAACGAAAACCAGGTCGGGCACGACGCGCGCCTGTGGCACTGCCTCTCTCACCAGCGGCGCATCGCCCCCAGTGAGGAACACCGTGAAATTTTCTCCCCACAGCGCCCGCGCCTGCTCAAGCTGTGTCCTAGCGAAGCCCTGGAGCATCAACACGCAACCACGCTCTACCGCTTCGACAGTAGAGCGGCCTGGCGACAGACTGGTCAATGCGCGCTCGGCGGAGGCATCGTCATAGCGAATACGTCGGGTGTGAGTACGCAACTGGCTACGCATCAAAGGCATACCCGGGCAGATGTAGCCACCCAGGTGCTCGCCGTCCGCGGCCACGAAGTCGGCTTTTGCAGCGGTCCCCAGGTCGATCACCAGGCACGCGCCCTTGGCCAGATGAAATGCACCCAGCGCAGCCAGCCAACGATCCATGCCCAAACGCTGATAATCGTCATAGCCGTTACGCACACCCGCCATTTCACGGGCCGGATGGGCAACCCGCGCCTGCACGGCGAAGGCCTGAGCAACCGATGCGCAAAGTGCATCGGTTTCCTCTTCGCTGCGCACACTGACAATACGGCAACCCGTAAGCCGCACTGAAGCCAACGCAGCCACTTCGGCCACCAGCGCTTGATCGGAATCGACAATCCCACCACCTTCAATCACTGCATCGGCGGCATGGATTACCCGCCACTTGATGAAGCTGTTACCGCAATCGAGCTCAAGAATCATCACGCAACCTCAAACTGAGCTCACCACCGCTGAAGCTCTTCTCCATCCCGTCCACCTCGAGGCGCAAACCACCCTGCCCGTCGACGCCAAGAACCACGCCATCGATACGTGTGCTACCCGCAACCAGGGACACATTGCGCCCTTGCCACAGGTGCGCTTGCTCCCATTCCTCCTGGAATGCCGCGAACCCATAGCGACGATGGCGCGCCAATTCATGCTGCAGTTGCTGACTGAGCAACGCTACCAGGTGATTGCGATCTATGGCCGCCCCCACCTCACGCCGCATCGAAGTCCATTGCTGGTCGACCTGGTCGTTGACCTGCATGTTCACATTGATGCCTATACCCAGCACCACATGACAGACATCAGCGGGATCGCCCACCAGCTCCAGCAGAATGCCGGTGATCTTTTGCCCGCGAACCAGCACATCATTAGGCCACTTGAGCCCGACATCCTTTACGCCAAACACCTGCAATGTGCGCATTACCGCCAAGCCCACCACCAGGCTCAAGCCTTCGAGCTGACGCATGCCGCCATCGACGCGCAATACCAGGCTGTAATAGAGATTTTCGGCAAATGGGCTGACCCATTGTCGGCCACGCCGACCGCGGCCGGCACTTTGACGCTCAGCCAGGACCAGGAATGGAGCCGCCTGCCCTTCCCCGGCAAGGCGCAGGCCTTCGGCATTGGTCGAGTCGATGGTTTCATGGATGAACACCGGCCACTGCTCGCCCTCGGCAAACCCGGCGATTGCCTGCGCCTCGAGCAAAGCCAGTGGCGCAGCCAGTTGGTAACCACGCCCACGAACCTTGTGAATGGTGAGGTTCAGCTCACTCTCCAGATGCTGCAGCTGCTTCCAAACGGCGCTGCGACTCACCCCGAGGGCTGCCCCCAGAGCTTCTCCGGAATGGAACCGGCCATCCTTGAGGAGATTCAACAACTTCAGCATGCCAGTCTCGACTTGGAATAAGGCAGGCATGATAGCCATGGGCTGTTGGCTTGCATAGGAAAAGGGCCTGCATGCGTGCCTGCAGAAACAGGCGCGGTCACTGTAGGAGCAGCCTTGTGCTGCGAAGAGGCCCGTACGGCTGACAGTGATGTGTCGGCTATACGGGCCTTTTCGCAGCACAAGGCTGCTCCTACAGGGATCGCGTGGTGCTTGTTTTTGGCGCCACAAAGACAAAACCCCTACCTGCATGCGCAGATAGGGGTTTTGCGAAATGAATCTTGACGATGACCTACTCTCACATGGGGAAACCCCACACTACCAT
>NZ_JBLUPS010000036.1:0-3676 GCF_048068035.1 Pseudomonas sp. NY11955 | reverse complement strand
GAAACCTGTTTTTGATGGTTATCCGCCTATGTTGGTTGGCTACATGCGCGTGTCGTCGGACTCCGACCGCCAGAGCACGGACTTGCAGCGCGACGCGCTGCTCGCCGCCGGCGTCGATCCGCGTCACCTGTTTGAGGATCGTGCCTCTGGCGCGAAGGATGACCGTGCCGGCTTGGCGCGGGCGCTTGAGTTCGTTCGAGCCGGCGATGTGCTGGTGGTGTGGAAACTCGACCGGCTCGGTCGCTCGCTGTCGCACCTGCTCGCCATTGTGACTTCGCTCAAGGACAAGCGGGTGGCGTTCCGCTCGCTGACAGAGAACCTGGACACTACGACGCCCTCGGGCGAATTCCTGTTCCAGGTGTTCGGTGCGCTCGCGCAGTACGAGCGCGCCTTGATTCAGGAGCGCGTCGTCGCGGGCTTGGCCGCCGCACGCAAACGCGGCCGGATCGGCGGCCGGCCGCAGGCGATCACTGGTGAGAAGCTGGACGCCATCGTCGCCGCGCTCGATGGCGGCATGTCTAAGGCGGCGGTGTGCCGCAACTTCAATGTCAAGCGCACTACGTTGATCGAAACATTGACGCGAGCAGGTTGGCGTGGTGCGGGAAGGACGGTCGATGAGCAACAAGAATAAGCTACTCACCGTCTTTTCTGACGCAGAGCAGGAAGCCTTGTACGGCCTACCGGACTTCGACGATGCTCAGCGGCTGGAATACCTGGCGTTGGCCGAATCTGAACTGGCGTTCGCCAGCAGCCGGCCTAGCCTGCAGGCCCAAGTCTATTGCGTCTTGCAGATCGGCTACTTCAAGGCCAAGCATGCTTTCTTCCGCTTCGATTGGCATGAGGTCGAGGACGATTGCGCCTTCGTGCTGAGTCGCTATTTCCACGGCGAAGCGTTCGAACGCAAGGCGATCACCAAGCATGAGCACTACAGCCAGAGGGGTCAGATCGCCGAACTGTTCGGCTACCGGTCGTGGGCGGCTAGCTTCCTGCCGCAACTGGCACAGCAGGCTGAACAGATCGTGCGGCGCGACGTAATGCCAGGATTCGTGGCCGCCGAACTGATCGTTTGGCTCAGCGAGCACAAAATCATCCGGCCCGGCCACACCACCTTACAAGAGCTGGTCAGTGAAGCCCTGTCCACCGAACGCAGGCGCTTGGGCGGCTTGCTGGCAGAAGTGTTGGACGAATCGGCCAAAGCTGCGCTGGGCCAGCTCCTGGTGCGTGACGACACCCTGTCTCAACTGGCAGCGCTCAAGCAGGACGCTAAAGATTTCGGCTGGCGTCAGATGGCAGGGGAGCGCGAGAAGCGCGCCACGCTGAAGTCCTTGCACGGGATCGCCAAGGCGCTGCTGCCCAAGCTCGGCATCTCGCAGCAGAACCTGCTGTACTACGCGAGCCTGGCGAACTTCTATACCGTCCATGACCTGCGCCACCTGAAGGCGGAGCAGACCCGGCTCTACCTGCTGTGCTATGCCTGGGTACGTTACCGGCAGCTCACCGACAACCTGGTCGACGCGATGGCCTTCCACATGAAAAAACTTGAGGACGAGAGCCGCACGGGTGCGAAACAGTCCTTTGTCGCCGAACAGCTGCGACGCCATCAGGAAACGCCGCAGGTTGGCCGCCTGCTGTCGCTGTACGTGGACGACAGCGTGGCCGATCCGACGCCGTTCGGCGAGGTGCGCCAACGCGCCTACAAAATCATGTCCAGGGAATTGCTGCAAAACACGGCGCAGCGCATGAGCGTCAAGCCACTGAACAAACTGGCGCTGCACTGGCAGGCGGTGGACGGCCTGGCCGAACGCATTCGACGCCATCTACGGCCGCTGTACGTCGCGCTCGACTTCGCCGGCACGGCCCCCGATAACCCATGGCTCGCGGCGCTGACTTGGGCCAAGAGCGTGTTCGCCAAGCAGCAGCGCCTATCACAACGGCCACTCGACGAATGTCCGGCGGCAACGCTGCCGAAACGCTTGCGTCCGTACCTGCTGATGTTCGATGCCGAAGGCACGCCGACAGGCCTGCATGCCGATCGTTACGAATTCTGGCTTTACCGTCAGGTCAGGAAACGCTTCCAGGCGGGCGAGCTCTACATTGACGATAGCTTGCAGCACCGGCATTTGTCCGACGAGTTGGTTTCGATGGACGAGAAAGCCGCCGTGCTCGCGCAGATGGACATCCCCTTCCTGCGGCAGCCGGTCAGTGCCCAGCTCGATGCACTGGCGACCGAGTTGCGTGCGCAATGGGTGGCGTTCAATCGCGAGCTGAAACAGGGCAAGCTGACGCACCTGGAATACGACAAGGACACGCAGAGACTGACCTGGCGCAAGCCCAAGGGGGAGAACCAGAAGGCGCGCGAGCAAGCTCTCTACGAGCAACTGCCATACTGCGATGTCGCCGACGTGTTTCGCTTCGTCAACGGCCAGTGCCAGTTCCTGTCGGCGCTGACACCATTGCAGCCACGCTATGCGAAGAAGGTAGCCGACGCCGACAGTCTGATGGCGGTGATCATTGCCCAAGCCATGAACCACGGCAACCAGGTTATGGCACGTACCAGCGACATCCCGTACCACGTCCTGGAGAGTACCTACCAGCAGTACCTGCGCCAGGCGACGCTACATGTGGCCAACGATTGCATCAGCAACGCCATCGCCGCACTGCCGATCTTCCCGCATTACTCGTTCGACCTCGATTCGTTGTACGGTGCCGTTGATGGGCAGAAATTCGGCGTCGAGCGACCAACTGTGAAGGCGCGCTACTCGCGCAAATATTTCGGCCGCGGCAAGGGCGTCGTCGCCTACACGCTGCTGTGCAATCACGTGCCGTTGAACGGCTACCTGATAGGCGCACACGAGTACGAGGCTCACCACGTGTTCGACATCTGGTACCGCAACACGTCGGACATCGTGCCGAGCGCGATCACCGGCGACATGCACAGCATCAACAAGGCCAACTTCGCCATCCTGCACTGGTTCGGACTTCGTTTCGAGCCGCGCTTCACCGACCTCGACGACCAGTTGCAGGAGCTGTATTGCGCCGATGATCTGGCATTGTACGAGAAATGCCTGATCCGGCCGGCTGGCCAGATCGACCGGCAACTCATCGTCGGTGAGAAGGCGAACATCGACCGAATCGTCGCCACACTGGGCCTGAAGGAAATGACGCAGGGCACGCTGATCCGCAAGCTGTGCACCTATACGGCGCCGAACCCGACGCGGCGCGCAATCTTCGAGTTCGACAAGCTCATCCGCAGTATCTACACACTGCGCTACCTGCGCGACCCGCAACTGGAGCGTAATGTTCACCGCTCGCAGAACCGCATTGAGTCCTATCACCAGCTACGCTCGACCATCGCCCAAGTCGGTGGGAAGAAGGAATTGACCGGCCGCACCGACATCGAAATCGAGATCAGCAACCAGTGCGCCAGGCTGATCGGCAACGCGATCATCTTCTACAACTCGGCGATCCTGTCCCTGCTGCTGACGAAGTACGAGGCAGCTGGCAATGCCAAGGCGCTGGCGTTGATCACGCAGATGTCGCCAGCGGCCTGGCGGCACATCCTGCTGAACGGGCATTACACCTTCCAGACTGACGGCAAGTTCATCGACCTGGATGCGCTCGTGGCGGGACTGGAGCTGGGCTGACGGAAATTTCTGGGATTCCGGCGTACAACCCC
>NZ_JBLUPS010000035.1:0-3912 GCF_048068035.1 Pseudomonas sp. NY11955 | reverse complement strand
GCGTCAACAACCGCATCAAGGTGATCAAGCGTATGGCCTATGGTTTTCGGGACTCGGAATACTTTTTCCTGAAAATCAAGGCTGCCTTCCCCGGGAAAGCGCGATGAACCTATTTTTTGGTGTCCCAGAAGTCGGCCCAGGTCTTGGGTACGTCCGCGCCTTTGAACGCGTCCGTGCGATACGCCAGCACCGTGGAGTAGCTGATGTAGCCGACGCTGTATTCGTCCTTGAGGCTGTCGGGTATTTGCGCGGCATTGGGAATCAGCGCAAGGTCGAGCTTCTCGAACAGCCCTTCGGCTTCGCCACGGATGCAGTCGCCAGTGGGCAGGTCCACCACGTCCCAGGTGACCTTGCCGCTCTCGACCTGGGTCTTGATGATCGGGTAGGCCTTGGGCGAGCTGTCCTGTTTGAGCGTCAGACCGAGCTTTTTCGCCGCAGGCTCCAGGATCGCCTTGCTCTGGGCTTCCTGATAAGCACCGCCCTGGGATACGAACGTGATGTCCTCGGCCATGGCCTGGGTGGCGCTACCGATGAACAGGGCCAGACTCGCGAGTTGGAAAGCTGTAGTGCGCAATGTGCTCATGGAAAGACTCCGAATGGTTGGCAGATTTTCTTGGGCGAGCTGTAGGTTTTGTTGTCGGTCGCTCTGCGGGACCATGGAGGTCTAATGTACCGGCTTGTCCGTGAACGAAGCGGCTACAAATGCGCGGATGAAAAGTGGTTTATTGCGAAAATGCGAACGGGCACAGTATTTCGTGCGTCGGGTGCGGGCTTGCGCGCCTGTCGCGAGCAGCCCCGAAGCCCCCGGTAGGAGCGAGCATGCTCGCGATGGCGGTGTGTTGGGTGAGTCATAGCCAAGTCATTCAGCCCACCGTCATCCGCCTCACCACGCGCCGAATCATCGGCGCCGCCAGCACCACCACCGGCAACATCGATACCCACGACAGCGCCCACGCGTTCAACCAGCGGCCGGCAAAGGCCAGGTCGAGCGCATGGGGTGTGGTGGCGATGGCGGCCGCGACCGCGCAGGTCAGGCCGGATTGAACGACGCCGAAAACGAAATGCTCATAACGGGCGGGGATTTTCATCGGGGGTTCTCGAGAAAGAGCGGGGGGGCGCGATGCCCGGCCGCTCGGGCACGATCAAGCCGGTTGCAGTTGCGCGATAGTCTCTTCGGTGGTCCACAGCCCGTGGGCGAGGAAGCGGTAATTGATGATGGCCGCCAGGTAGCCGTCGCCATCCGGCAGGCGCGGGCCGGCGGTGGCGTCGCGTACCACGACTATTTCAAAGCCCTGTTCGAGCAGTTCGCGCAGGTGTGATTCCACGCAAAGGTTGGCCGCCATGCCGGCGAGGATGATCTGCGACACGCCTTTCTTGCGCAATTGCAGCGCCAGGTCGTTGGTTTCCGGGCCGTAGACCTTGTGCGGCGAGGCGATGATGGTCTCGCCGTCGAGAATGTACGGCTTGTAGATCTCGAGGAAATCGGCGCCGGAGCCTTCGAAGTTTTCCAGGGTGTTCGGTCCCTTGCGATCGAACATGCAGATGCTGTGCATGACCTTTTCCAGCGGACCGCCAAAATGCCAGTCGTGGTCGTGCGGGTAGTAATAGTGTGGCGACACGGCCACGGGCAGGTCGTGAGCCTTGAAGGCCTTGAACAGTTTTTCCAGGTTTTCGACGGTGTTGTTCTCGACGATGCTCTCACCGAACACCGCCCAACTGGCGCCGGCAGGGCTGAGGAAGTCGTTCTGTGGGTCGATGACCACCAGGGCGGCTTTGCTCAGGTCGAGCTTGAAACCAGTGGCAGGCAGTGCGGGTTCGGCGGGGTCGGCGTACAGATGGCTCATGACGATTTACCTCTTGGGTGCTTGCGTGGATGAGACGTGAATGTTGCTTTATATAAATGACCAGTCGTCTTATTAATGAGGAAAAAAAACTCACTCCAATAGCCGAGGCAAGACCATCGATACGAAACGCTGCAGAGGTGCACCGTCGCGCAGGACCTTGCCGCGCATGACCGCACCTTCCCAGCCTTCGACGATGACACTGGCCAGCGCTTCGGCGTCGTGAGTTTCAGAGAGTTCGCGGCGCTGCTGCGCTTCACGCAGGCAGCTCGCGAGCAAACCTTCCCAGCGCGCCAGCACATCGGCCAGACGCTTGCGGGTTTGTTCGCTGCCATTGGACATTTCCAGGGACAGGTTGCCAATCAGGCAACCCAGGCTGTATTCATGCTCGCCGTGCTCGAGCACCAGGGCCTGGAAGAACTGGCCGATGCGCTCCAGCGGCTTGACCCGGGCGTCGTAGAAGATCGGCCCGTGGCGGGTTTCGATCGAGGTCCAGTATTCCTCGAGGATCTCTGCCGCGAAGTCTTCCTTGCTGGCGAAGTAGTTGTAGAAAGAGCCCTTGGGAATCTCGGCAGCGGCGGTGATGTCCTGGACGCCGCAGCCGTTGAAGCCACGGTTGTGAACCACCTGGCGGCCAATCGACAGCAAACGGGATCTGACTTCGAGGTTGACCGGGCGAGCCATGACAGAGACATCCAGTGATGAGAAAGTTTTAATAAACTAACTGGTCATCTATGTTTCGTCAACAGTCGAATTGACTGCCAATCAGTCCGCCTGCGCCATCTCGATGTACTCGAGCATCTTCTCGTTGCCATCGAGAATGTCACGGCAGATGGCCGCCCGTGCCGCCGCGCCATCGCGGCGCTTGAGTGCGTCGAGCACTTCCCAGTGATGGTCGATGGCCATGCGCTCGTTGAAGTTGCCATAGGCACGGGCGATCAGTGGGCCGGTGCGCATCCACAGGCTATCGAGCAAACCCGCCAGCACCGGCATGCGCGCGATGGTGGTCAGCGCGTAGTGAAATTGCTGATTGCACTTGAGAGCGGCTTGCAAGTCCTGGGCGTTGATCGCGGCGATGTTGTTTTCGATGCAGGCTTGCAGGTCTGCGAGTTCGCTGTCGGTCACCAGCGCGGCGGCCGTCTCCGCAGCCAGGCCTTCAAGCGCCAGGCGGATGCTGCGGATCTCGCCGTATTGCGCGGCGGTGAGGATGGGTACGCGGATGTCACGCGGGGTCTTGAGGATCAGCGCCTGTTCCTTGGCCAGTTGCAGGATCGCGTCGCGCACCGGTGTGACGCTGGTGCCCAGTTGTTCGGCCAGGTCGCGGATGCGCAGGCGGTCATCGGGCTGGAAACGCCCGGTGATCAGTGCCTCGCGCAGCAACTCGTAGATGCCACTGCCCAGGTAAGAGTGATTGAGGGTTTGAATAGGGTAGGGGTTGCTCATTGATCGCTCATCTGCGGCGGATGCCCGGCCCGAATGATGGAAGTTTCCGGCCGGGATTTCCAGATTATTTCAGACGTGCTGACCACCGTTGACATGAATCTCCGAACCGTTGATGTACGACGCGCCTCGGGTGCAGAGGAAATGCACCAGGGATGCGACTTCTTCCGGCTTGCCCAAGCGGTGCATGGGGATCTGCTGATCGACGATCAGTTCGGTCCCGGCAGACAGGATCGACGTCTCGATCTCACCCGGTGCAATCGCATTGACGGGGTTTGGGGAGCAATGGAACCAAAAACCAACGTAAGCTCTGAATCCCACCGTAAAGGGGCTTTCCGATCTCCAGCTCACCCGCCAGGCATTACTCTCTGATCAGTGCCTCGATGATCGGGCAGATCGTTCCGCCGTCTCCCGCATCACATTGCTGCACCAGTTCGCCTAACAGTTGCTGCATGACGACCAAGTCGGCCATCTTCTGCTCGATCAACGCGAGCTTGCGTGCAGCCCGTGCTCGCGTTTCTGTGGGAGGAAAATAAAGTGTCATCCTAACTACAGGACCCTGCAACGTAGCAATTCCTGCAAAAATCCATTTAAAACAATGACTTATTTCAATTCTGCCATCTGCAAGCGT
>NZ_JBLUPS010000034.1:0-4320 GCF_048068035.1 Pseudomonas sp. NY11955 | reverse complement strand
GGCGGAGAACTGCGAGCTCAGCCAGTGCCAGCGATCTTCGCGCAGGGTCACCAGGCCATCAGCCTTGGCCGCCATCACCAACTGACCTTCCAGGCAGGACGGAATAAACGCGCCCAGTTCCAGGGCCTTGGTGGCAATCACGCTACCGGCCTCGGCCATTGCGCGGGTGTTCGCCTCGCCATCGCTGTAGCTGCCGGCGCCTTTGATCTCTACGCCGTACTCGCCCCAGGCGCCTTCGAATTCATCAGGCATCAGCACCAGGGCGCGCTCTTGGCCGTTCAGCCAGTAGCGGGTAATGAAGACGCCACCAGCCAGCGGTTGGCCGCGCTCAGGCAGGTCGGCGGCGGCGATGGATTGCAGTAAAGATTGCGTCATGACTTTCTCCAGGGTGTAGGCCGCCCTCCATGGCTGGTGGCGGTGAGTTGGTAATGCAGGATTGGGGTCAGGCGCGGCTGGCGATCAGCAGCAGTCCGGAATCGTCTGGGTCGTCGCCAAGCATCAGATCAGGCGCTCGCAGTTCGCGGCAGATACGGAACTGGTCGAGTCGTCGCGCCACAAAATCCGACACAACGATTTCGTGGCGCGGAGCACTGAGGAAGTGGCGGGCCGCTTCAGGCCCTAATTCATGGATGCGGTGGATCAGTAGGGTCATGGCCTCGCCGTTCTCTTCGACGTCGGCCCACTTCATGATCTCAGCCAGGGCCTGGCGGGTGCCTTGGCCGGCCTTCATCCGCAGATCTTCAACCTTGGCGCGCGACTCTTTGGCCCTACGCTTCTCGTCACGCTGCTGCTGCGTCAGAGCCATCATCGCCTCCATTGCGCACGAAGCGCCTGCCAGGAACGTATCCCTGCAGGTCGCAAACCCGGTTGATGATCCTGAGCGCGACTTCGAAAACCTTGGCGTCGTCGGGCTCACGGGATAGCAGTTTCATGCTCGGCTGATGCTCTCGGCAGACTTTGTCTACCAGGCGCCTGGCAAGCCTGCGGAGGTGATCGGCGCTGTCATGGATGCGCAAGCTCAGGGCGAAGGCGGCGGCCACATCATCAGGCTGGTACCGGCCGCCACTGCGGGTGATGTACAGCTTTCGCACCGGCTTGCGCATCGATGCGTCGAAAAGGGATGCCATGCTCGACCTCCTGCAGGTCGCTTGGGGGAATGGTGAGATGCTCACGCCGCCTTGTTCTTTGCAGCGCGCTTCGTATTTTTCTGTTCAATCTCGATATCCATGTCGTTCCAGCCAGCCAAAAACCAGGAGCCGTGGAACGTGTGTGAGGCAAAGGGGCTGGCCAGCTTGCTGCCACCGCTACGGCGGCATTCCCGGCCATCGTAGTAAACGCTTGGATGCTCGCCTCGGTCGCTCATGGCTGCTTCCTTTGCCGTTGAAGAGGGAATTCGATCCCGAACTTCTTGATGATCCGGCTCATGGTGCTGTGCCCGATTGCAAGATGCTTGATCGCCTGGTGCTTCGACACGCCAACGTCGCGCAGGGCAATGATGCGTTCGGCCAGCTTGGCGTCGGCCTGATCGTCATACTTCGTCTCGGTCGGGCTAAACCTGGGGGCCATGACAAACGAGAAGCCATAACGCTTGGCCATGCTGTAGAGCGAGTCAGGCGAGACTTCCAGCTTCTGCGCTACCTGGCGGCATGTCATGGTCTTGGCCAGTTCGGCAATCATGTCGGCGCGGGATTGGGCGCCTTCCTGCTGGGCCTGCCGCGTCGAAAGCACAGCCTTAACCTTGGGCTTTGGATCAGGATGCTTGCGCGGCCGGAAGGGCACGTACTGGAAACCCTCCAGTACGATTACCTGGCCGCCAGACGCGAAGAAGGCAGCTTGCGCAGCCTCTAGGTCGATTGATGGGTTCATGCTGCCTTGCTCCTCAGCTTGGCTTCGAAGTCGTCCACCAGCAGCTTGAACTGCCAGAGATCAGCTTCGAGTTGTTCGATGTAGTCGTCGTCGCGCTTGAACTCCGCCCACCAGAGCTGACGGCCAACAGCCTCCAGGGCAGGGCAGTACATGCCGACGTGCCAGAACTTGCGGCCCGTGATCCACATACAGCCCTGTACCTGGTCCATGATCCCGCTGGCGTCGTTGTCGATGTGGAATGCCCGCAGCTTGTCGGGGGCAATGAAGCACTTGTACTCACTGCCCCCGTCCTCGCCGATCAGGCCGTCAGCACTCGCGCCGAATGCGCCGTCGTCTGTGGTCACGAAGCCAGCGCGCTGGACGATCAGGCCGGTCTGCATCTCGTGTTCCATCCGCGCCATGGGCTCCAGCTCATGACCGCGCTTCATCTGCCACGTCTCGAAGCCGTTATCCAGTGCCTCGCCGGCAATTCGCTCGACAGCAAGATTGAAGGCGTAATTGAGTGCCGCCTCAGTGGGCTGGCCGACGGGTTTGCCTTGCAGGGCAAGCTGGATCGACTCGGCGCGCGGTGCCGTCTTGTATCCGGCTAATGCACGGGCTTCGCCTTCGCTTGCACCGGCCAGAATGGCGGTCACATAGGCCTGTTGCTTCTCGTCCAGGCCACCGGTGCGCGACCGGGCGACACCGAACATGCTGGCGGTGATGCAACCAGCGCGCGCCCGGTGCCACTCGGCGCTGCCTTGTTCGCATTCGATGAGGATCATTGAGGTTCGCCCTCCAGAGTCGTGGATTCGAGTTCAAGCAGTTCGGTGCGGCGTTTCTCCACATGCGTCTTGAACTGGCTGTACGCGGCCATGTCCTTGGCGGCCTTGATGTCTGCCAGGCCGGCCTGCCAAATCTGCTGTAGCGCATCAACCGACTCGCAAGAGACCGCCTGATCTATCCAGCGCCTGGCAAGGTCAGCATCCGGATGGGCCTTCCCATTGATCTGTGACAGACCCTCATTCCCTTCGGTGTTGAGGTAGTGGATGGCTTCTTCCAAGCGCTCAGTCTTCGGCCAGTACTTGTAGGCCCGCTTCACGCAGGTCTTCTTGGCCATCTCTCCCCAGTCGGTAACCCACGGGCAGGACGTCTGCTTCGAGATCCAGGCTTTCCAGGCGCTTGACCGGTCCCGGATGGCGTTGACCTCGTCCACGCTCATGGTCTCGGTCAGGTAATCTCCGTCGGCGGTCTTAACCACCACGTAGACGCCGATCACCTCGCCGCGATCTTTCGAGAACGGGTTGTAGGAGTGGGTTGGCGGCTTATCGAAGCCGTTGAGCGCGAAGTTGTCGCTCGAGTAGACCAGCTCCGATTGCGCCCAGCGGATGGCGCCGGTATTCATGGCCAAGTCCATCAGTCCGATGTAACTGATGTCGAGGCAGATTTTCCCGTCCCTCGGCACTAGGTAGGCCTGCTTCTTGGCCGGGTTGAGGCTGATGCCGATGGCGGCGATGTTGGTCACTGCGTTGACCACTGACTGGCGATTCTGCACCGCCAGCTTCATGGAGTAGTTGTTGGCAGTGATGGTCTGGATCGCGAATTCGGCCTCGCGCTCGAAGTTGAGCGAGCGGTCGGTTAGCACCGAGGCGAAGGAGTCGCGGGTGCCGTAAATGTCCTGGGAGATTGTGGCAACGGCGTTGCTCATGGTCGCCTCCGTTTAAGGGTTGGAAAAATGCCAGGTCAAGCAGCGGGCATGCGGCCATGGTTGGGATGGAATCCAAGCTCGCGCCCTGCGGATTCCCTCGCGGCAATGGCGAGCGCTTTTGACTTGAAGCGGCCAAGGATCTTTTGCCGGCCATCGACCTTTATGTGAGCCACCCACTCGGACCTGGCTGAGTACCAGCTAACCCCAACACGGCCACTCTTATTGCTGGCCAAAAGGGGCATGTTTCGATTGTTCTCGAGGCTGCTGACGTCTCGGAGATTGGTGATTCGGTTGTCCAGCTTGTTGCCGTTTATGTGGTCGATATGCTGAGTCGGCCACTTACCGTATGACGCAAGCCAGGCCAAGCGATGGGCCCTGTAGTGCTTGCCGTTGATCTGGATGAGCAGATATCCGTTGCTGTTCACCTTTCCTGCTCGCGAGCCGGCATATCTGGTGTTCCAGGCCTTCATGCGCTCCTCAGACACAAAGTCGCAAAGCGGCCGCGGTATCCAGGTGAAGAATCCGGTATTTGCGCAGTAGGAAAGGCGAGCGGATAGATACTGTTGATCAATCATGGGGTCCGCCGTGCTCGGCTACGTGAATTAGGAAGTGATGGTGCCGGCCAGGGCACTCAGGAGGAGCCAGCCGGTGCAGAAGGTGAGGGCGATGAAACTGCCGCGCCAGGTGGCGATACGGCGGGCCCGCTGGTAGGAGGTCACGCCCGCACCTCATAGGCTAAGGTGCACATGCCGCAAAGGTAAGCGCGG
>NZ_JBLUPS010000033.1:0-5218 GCF_048068035.1 Pseudomonas sp. NY11955 | reverse complement strand
CACCGGTTCGGCCACCGTAATCGCGCCGGATAACGTCTACGTCGGCGCTAACCAGCCGGTGGTCAACGCCATCGACGCGGTCAGCGGTGCGGATGCGTGGAAGTTCGAAAATCTGAACCTGGATAAGACCGAGGTCAAAACCACCGTTACCGACGAGCCGGGCACTCCGGGCAACGAAGGCGACCTGGTCAAGGTCACCATTACCGCCGACCAGACCTCGGTCGCCGAGAACGTCAAGCCGACCTTCACCGTGCACGTGAACCAGCCGCTGGATCACGACCTGGTCGTGACCCTGAGCAACAACGCCCAGGTCACCATCAAAGCCGGCGACACCAGCGCCAAATACGAGCACGCGGCACAGGGCGACGACGTCTACAAAGACGCCGGTGAAATCAACCTGGGCATCAAGTCCGCAGTGGATGTCGACGGTCGCACCTTCGAGAACCTGGAGTTGGGCGGCGCGGCGAAAGTCGACGTCACCGACACCACCGACGAAGTGATCGCCAAGTTGACCGCGACACCTTCGGTCACCGAAGGTGGTGAGATCACCTACACCATCACGCTGACCAACAAAGACGGCCTGCTGATCAACAACCACGGTGCCCTGACCTTCACGCTGAGCGACGGTAAGACCGTCATCACCGTGCCGGCCAACGGCACCACCGGTTCGGTTACTGTCACTGCCCCGGACAACGTCTACGTGGGTGCCAACGACCCGATCGTGAAATCGATCGCGACCGTTGACGGCGCCGATGTCGACAAGTTCGAGAAACTGACCCTGGATAAAACCGAGGTCAAAACCACCGTTACCGACGAGCCGGGCACTCCGGGCAACGAAGGCGACTTGGTCAAGGTCACCATTACCGCCGACCAGACCTCGGTCGCCGAGAACGTCAAGCCGACCTTCACCGTGCACGTGAACCAGCCGCTGGATCACGACCTGGTCGTGACCCTGAGCAACAACGCCCAGGTCACCATCAAAGCCGGCGACACCAGCGCCAAATACGAGCACGCGGCACAGGGCGACGACGTCTACAAAGACGCCGGTGAAATCAACCTGGGCATCAAGTCCGCAGTGGATGTCGACGGTCGCACCTTCGAGAACCTGGAACTGGGCGGCGCGGCGAAGGTGGATGTCACCGACACCACCGACGAAGTCATCGCGAAACTGACGGCCACCGAGTCCGTGACCGAAGGCGGTGAGATCACCTACACCATCACGCTGACCAACAAAGACGGTCTGCTGATCAACAACCATGGCGCGCTGACCTTCACGCTGAGTGACGGCAAAACCGTCATCACCGTGCCGGCCAACGGCACGACCGGTTCGGTTACTGTCATCGCTCCGGACAACGTCTACACCGGCACCAACGACCCTGTGATCAAGTCGATCGCGACCGTTGACGGCGCGGATGTCGACAAGTTCGAGAAACTGACCTTGGATAAAACCGAGGTCAAGACCACTGTTACCGACGAGCCAGGTACTCCGGGCAACCCAGGTACCCCAGGCGGTTCCAACGAGGGTGATCTGGTCAAGGTCACCATCACTGCCGACCAGACCTCGGTGGCCGAGAACGTCAAACCAACGTTCACCGTGCACGTGAACCAGCCACTGGATCACGACCTGGTTGTGACCCTGAGCAACAACGCTCAGGTCACCATCAAAGCCGGTGACACCAGCGTCAAGTACGAGCACGCGGCTCAAGGCGACGACGTCTACAAAGACGCCGGTGAGATCAACCTGGGCATCAAGTCCGCTGTGGATATCGACGGTCGCACCTTCGAGAACCTGGAACTGGGCGGCGCGGCGAAGGTGGATGTCACCGACACCACCGACGAAGTCATCGCCAAGCTGACCGCGACACCTTCGGTCACCGAAGGCGGTGAGATCACCTACACCATCACGCTGACCAACAAAGACGGTCTGCTGATCAACAACCATGGCGCGCTGACCTTCACGCTGAGTGACGGCAAAACCGTCATCACCGTGCCGGCCAATGGCACCACCGGTTCGGTTACCGTCACTGCTCCGGACAACGTCTACACCGGCACCAACGACCCTGTGATCAAGTCGATCGCGACCGTTGACGGCGCGGATGTCGACAAGTTCGAGAAGCTGACCCTGGATAAGACCGAGGTCAAGACTACTGTCACCGACGAGCCAGGTACTCCGGGCAACGAAGGCGACCTGGTCAAGGTCACCATTACTGCCGACCAGACCTCGGTCGCAGAGAACGTCAAACCGACGTTCACCGTGCACGTGAACCAGCCGCTGGATCACGACCTGGTCGTGACCTTGAGCAACAACGCCCAGGTCACCATCAAAGCGGGTGACACCAGCGCCAAGTACGAGCACGCGGCACAGGGCGACGACGTCTACAAAGACGCCGGTGAGATCAACCTGGGCATCAATTCGGCTGTGGATATCGACGGTCGTACCTTCGAGAACCTGGAGCTGGGCGGCGCGGCGAAAGTCGACGTCACCGATACCACCGACGAAGTCATCGCGAAACTGACGGCTACCGAGTCCGTGACCGAAGGCGGCGAGATCACCTACACCATCACGCTGACCAACAAAGACGGTCTGCTGATCAACAACCACGGCGCGCTGACCTTCACGCTGAGCGACGGCAAAACCGTCATCACCGTGCCGACCAATGGCACCACCGGTTCGGTTACCGTCACTGCTCCGGACAACGTCTACACCGGCACCAACGACCCTGTGATCAAATCGATCGCGACCGTTGACGGCGCGGATGTCGACAAGTTCGAGAAACTGACCCTGGATAAGACCGAGGTCAAAACCACCGTTACCGACGAGCCGGGCACTCCGGGCAACGAAGGCGACCTGGTCAAGGTCACCATTACTGCCGACCAGACCTCGGTCGCAGAGAACGTCAAACCGACGTTCACCGTGCACGTGAACCAGCCGCTGGATCACGACCTGGTCGTGACCTTGAGCAACAACGCCCAGGTCACCATCAAAGCGGGTGACACCAGCGCCAAGTACGAGCACGCGGCACAGGGCGACGACGTCTACAAAGACGCCGGTGAGATCAACCTGGGCATCAATTCGGCTGTGGACGTCGATGGCCGTACCTTCGAGAACCTGGAGCTGGGCGGCGCGGCGAAGGTGGATGTCACCGACACCACCGACGAAGTCATCGCGAAACTGACTGCCACCGAGTCCGTGACCGAAGGTGGTGAGATCACCTACACCATCACGCTGACCAACAAAGACGGTCTGCTGATCAACAACCATGGCGCCCTGACCTTCACGCTGAGCGACGGCAAAACCGTCATCACCGTGCCGGCCAATGGCACGACCGGTTCGGTTACCGTCATCGCTCCGGACAACGTCTACACCGGCACCAACGACCCTGTGATCAAGTCGATCGCGACCGTTGACGGCGCGGATGTCGACAAGTTCGAGAAACTGACCCTGGATAAAACCGAGGTCAAGACCACCGTTACCGACGAGCCAGGTACTCCGGGCAACGAAGGCGACTTGGTCAAGGTCACCATCACCGCCGACCAGACCTCGGTGGCCGAGAACGTCAAACCGACGTTTACCGTGCACGTGAACCAGCCACTGGACCACGACCTGGTCGTGACCCTGAGCAACAACGCCCAGGTCACCATCAAAGCCGGCGACACCAGCGTTAAATACGAGCACGCGGCGCAGGGCGACGACGTCTATAAAGACGCCGGTGAGATCAACCTGGGCATCAAGTCCGCGGTGGACATCGACGGTCGTACCTTCGAGAACCTGGAGCTGGGCGGTGCCGCGAAGGTGGACGTCACCGACACCACCGACGAAGTCATCGCGAAACTGACGGCTACCGAGTCCGTGACCGAAGGCGGTGAGATCACCTACACCATCACGCTGACCAACAAAGACGGTCTGCTGATCAACAACCATGGCGCGCTGACCTTCACGCTGAGCGACGGTAAGACCGTCATCACCGTGCCGGCCAATGGCACGACTGGTTCGGTTACCGTCACTGCTCCGGACAACGTCTACACCGGCACCAACGACCCTGTGATCAAGTCGATCGCGACCGTTGACGGCGTGGATGTCGACAAGTTCGAGAAGCTGACCCTGGACAAGACCGAGGTCAAAACCACTGTCACCGACGAGCCTGGCTCGGGTGTGCCTGGCGACAACAACCAGGGCGACCTGGTCAAGGTCACCATCACCGCCGACCAAACTTCGGTGGCCGAGAACGTCAAGCCGACCTTCACCGTGCACGTCAACCAGCCTCTGGACCACGACTTGGTCGTGACCCTGAGCAACAACGCTCAGGTCACCATCAAAGCCGGTGACACCAGCGTTAAGTACGAGCACGCGGCACAGGGCGATGACGTCTACAAAGACGCCGGTGAGATCAACCTGGGCATCAAGTCCGCTGTGGATATCGACGGTCGCACCTTCGAGAACCTGGAACTGGGCGGCGCGGCGAAGGTGGATGTCACCGACACCACCGACGAAGTCATCGCGAAACTGACGGCCACCGAGTCCGTGACCGAAGGTGGTGAGATCACCTACACCATCACGCTGACCAACAAAGACGGTCTGCTGATCAACAACCACGGTGCCCTGACCTTCACGCTGAGCGACGGTAAGACCGTCATCACCGTGCCGGCCAACGGCACCACCGGTTCGGTTACCGTCATCGCTCCGGACAACGTCTACACCGGCACCAACGACCCTGTGATCAAATCGATCGCGACCGTTGACGGCGCGGATGTCGATAAGTTCGAGAAACTGACCCTGGATAAGACCGAGGTCAAAACCACCGTTACCGACGAGCCAGGTACTCCGGGCAACGAAGGTGACCTGGTTAAAGTCACCATTACCGCCGACCAGACCTCGGTCGCCGAGAACGTCAAGCCGACCTTCACCGTGCACGTGAACCAGCCGCTGGATCACGACCTGGTCGTGACCTTGAGCAACAACGCCCAGGTCACCATCAAAGCGGGCGACACCAGCGCCAAGTACGAGCACGCGGCTCAAGGTGACGACGTCTACAAAGACGCCGGTGAAATCAACCTGGGCATCAAGTCGGCTGTGGACGTCGATGGCCGTACCTTCGAGAACCTGGAACTGGGCGGCGCAGCGAAAGTGGATGTCACCGACACCACCGACGAAGTGATCGCCAAGTTGACCGCGACACCTTCGGTCACCGAAGGTGGTGAGATCACCTACACCATCACG
>NZ_JBLUPS010000032.1:0-15787 GCF_048068035.1 Pseudomonas sp. NY11955 | reverse complement strand
CAAAGGCTACCGTCCTCAGTTCTACTTCCGTACCACTGACGTGACCGGTAACTGCGAACTGCCGGAAGGCGTTGAAATGGTAATGCCAGGTGACAACATTCAGATGACTGTCACCCTGATCAAGACCATCGCAATGGAAGACGGTCTGCGCTTCGCTATCCGTGAAGGCGGTCGTACCGTCGGCGCCGGTGTCGTAGCAAAAATTATTGAATAAGTAGTTGATTTACTTGATCAGGCCGGTATAATGGCCGGCCTGATACAGCGTTACAGGTCAGTAGCTCAATTGGCAGAGCGACGGTCTCCAAAACCGTAGGTTGGGGGTTCGATTCCCTCCTGACCTGCCATTTCACCTCGGTGTGATGGCTTTCTTCTTACAGGATCCTCCTCGATGACTCCCAAAACTGAAGCCCAAGAATCGCGTTTTGATCTGTTCAAGTGGCTGGCTGTAGTGGCTTTGGTGGTTGTTGGTGTTGTGGGTAATCAATATTACTCCGCCTCCCCAATCCTGTATCGCGTTCTCGCACTTCTCGTCCTGGCTGCTGTCGCGGGCTTTGTGGCTCTGCAGACTGCGAAGGGCAAGTCGTTCTTTACGCTGGCGAAGGAAGCGCGTACCGAGATTCGTAAAGTCGTGTGGCCGACCCGCCAGGAAACCACCCAGACCACGCTGATTGTCGTGGCTGTCGTGCTGGTTATGGCACTGCTGCTGTGGGGTCTTGATTCCCTGCTCGGCTGGGCGGTCTCCTTGATCGTTGGCTAAAGGTGTCCCGTGGCTAAGCGTTGGTATGTTGTGCATGCTTACTCGGGTTACGAGAAGCATGTAATGCGCTCCCTGATTGAGCGCGTCAAGCTGGCTGGCATGGAAGGCGGTTTCGGCGAGATCCTGGTCCCGACCGAAGAAGTCGTCGAAATGCGCAATGGCCTGAAGCGCAAGAGTGAGCGCAAGTTCTTCCCTGGCTATGTTCTGGTCCAGATGGAGATGAACGAAGGGACTTGGCACTTGGTCAAGGACACCCCTCGTGTGATGGGCTTTATTGGTGGTACTGCAGATAAGCCTGCACCGATCACCGATAAAGAAGCTGAGGCTATCCTGCGTCGCGTTGCCGACGGTAGCGACAAGCCGAAGCCGAAGACGCTGTTCGAGCCAGGTGAAGTGGTTCGAGTCATTGACGGTCCGTTCGCAGACTTCAATGGTAGTGTCGAAGAGGTTAACTACGAAAAGAGCCGCCTGCAGGTTGCAGTGCTCATTTTCGGTCGCTCTACTCCGGTGGAGCTCGAGTTCAGCCAGGTCGAAAAGGTCTAGGCGGACGAAGCATCCCAAACCCCGCAGCCCTGTGTGTTGCGGGGTTTTGTCGTCACTGGGATAAAACGCAAGTCATCCGGGGAGCCATCAGGCGTTCGTACCCGATTTTGGAGTAGCTCATGGCTAAGAAGATTCAGGCTTACATCAAGCTGCAAGTTAAGGCCGGCCAGGCCAACCCAAGCCCACCCGTTGGTCCAGCACTGGGTCAACATGGTGTGAACATCATGGAATTCTGCAAGGCCTTCAACGCCCGTACTCAGGGTCAAGAAGCCGGCCTGCCGACTCCTGTGATCATCACTGTCTACAGCGACCGTAGCTTCACCTTCGAGACCAAGAGCACCCCTGCCTCGGTTCTGCTGAAGAAAGCTGCTGGCCTGACCAGTGGTTCGGCTCGCCCGAACACCGTTAAAGTCGGTACCGTTACCCGTGCTCAGCTGGAAGATATCGCCAAAGCTAAACAGGCTGATCTGACTGCTGCTGACCTGGACGCTGCTGTACGCACCATCGCTGGCTCTGCCCGCAGCATGGGCCTGAACGTGGAGGGTGTGTAATGGCTAAGCTGACCAAACGCCAAAAGGCAATCGCCGAAAAAATCGAAGCAGGCAAGGCCTACAACTTCGAAGAAGCGGCAACTCTGCTGGCCTCGCTGCCTGCTGCCAAGTTCGTAGAGTCCTACGACATCGCCGTTAACCTCGGTGTTGACCCGCGTAAATCCGACCAGGTCGTACGTAGCGCTACCGTGCTGCCACACGGCACTGGCAAGACCGTTCGCGTTGCCGTCTTCACCCAAGGTCCAGCTGCTGAAGCCGCTCTGGCTGCCGGCGCTGACCGCGTAGGTATGGACGACCTGGCTGCCGAAATGAAAGGCGGCGACCTGAACTATGACGTCGTTATTGCATCGCCTGATGCCATGCGCGTTGTAGGTCAGCTGGGTCAGGTTCTGGGTCCTCGCGGCCTGATGCCTAACCCGAAAGTTGGTACCGTGACTCCAGACGTAGCCACTGCCGTGAAAAACGCCAAGGCTGGTCAGGTTCGCTACCGTACCGACAAAAACGGTATCATCCACACTTCCGTTGGCAAAATCGGCTTTGAAGCTGGCAAGCTGAAGGAAAACGTTGAAGCCCTGATCGCTGACCTGAAGCGTATCAAGCCAGCTTCTTCGAAAGGTATCTACGTCAAGCGCGTTACCCTGAGCACCACCATGGGCCCAGGTCTGGTCATCGATCAGAGCTCGCTGAACGTGTAAGAACATGGCGGCGCGACCTGTCGCGTCGCCAGCAAAAATTGGGGTCCCTGCCTGGCGGGGGCTATCCAAGACCGTAGGCGGCGCAAGCCTTAAAACACCAGCCCACGCAGATGGTGCTCCCGATTCGTTACCGAATCAGACACCAAAACGACATCCGGCTTCGGCCAGATGAAACGGTAAAAACCAGGAGTAAACCCGTGGCAATTAAACTCGAAGACAAGAAGGCCATCGTCGCTGAAGTCAACGAGGCTGCCAAAGTCGCTCTGTCCGCTGTCGTGGCTGATGCCCGTGGTGTGACTGTAAGCGCAATGACCGGACTCCGTAAAGAGGCCCGCGAAGCTGGCGTTTACGTACGTGTCGTACGTAACACCCTGCTCAAGCGCGCTGTTGAAGGCACCGAATTCTCGATCCTCAACGACGCGTTCAAAGGCCCGACCCTGATTGCTTTCTCCAACGAACACCCGGGCGCTGCTGCTCGTCTGTTCAAAGAGTTCGCCAAGGGTCAGGACAAGTTCGAGATCAAGGCAGCTGCGTTTGACGGCAATTTCATTGCAGCGAACCAGATCGACGTGTTGGCTACCCTGCCGACCCGCGACGAAGCTATTGCACGACTGATGAGCGTTATCCAAGGCGCCACCAGCAAGCTGGCTCGTACTCTGGCAGCCATTCGCGACCAGAAAGAAGCTACCGCTGCCTAAGGCACGCGAACTCTTTCAAAATCATACGTTTAATTTGATGGCTGCGTAGGCTGTCACCCCAATACAGGATTTAAGTCATGTCTCTGACTAACGAACAAATCATCGAAGCAATCGGCCAGAAAACCGTTCTGGAAGTTGTTGAGCTGATCAAAGCGATGGAAGAAACCTTCGGCGTTACCGCTGCTGTTGCCGCTGCTGGCCCAGCTGCTGCTGCTGCCGTTGTTGAAGAGCAGACCGAGTTCAACGTTGTTCTGGTTGAAGCCGGCGACAAGAAAGTGAACGTGATCAAAGCCGTTCGCGAACTGACCGGTCTGGGCCTGAAAGAAGCCAAAGAGAAAGTCGATGGCGCTCCTCAGGTTGTAGCTGAAGGCGTTTCGAAAGAAGCCGCTGAAGACGCTAAGAAGAAGCTGGAAGAAGCAGGCGCCAAAGTCGAGCTGAAGTAATCTCGACTTTGCGATGCCAGCCTGAGCGTTGAGCGAAAGGCTGATGGCTGGTGGCTTATGCCACCGGCCTTTTTCCGTTATTGGTGGCCGGTCAGGCCGGTCCCGATAACGAGCTGCAAGACACCCATGTGGGTGGCGCAAACCAAGGGGTTTGCACGATTTTCTGGCTGCTCCCGCCGGGAGAAGCCAAACAAGCAGGTGACCAAGCTGGGGAACGCTGATGGCTTACTCATACACTGAGAAAAAACGTATCCGCAAGGACTTTAGCAAGTTGCCGGACGTTATGGATGTGCCTTACCTCCTGGCCATCCAGCTGGATTCGTATCGCGAATTCCTGCAAGCGGGAGCATCCAAGGATCACTTCCGCGACGTCGGCCTGCACGCGGCCTTCAAATCGGTATTCCCGATCATCAGCTACTCCGGCAATGCTGCCCTGGAGTACGTAGGCTATCGCCTGGGCGAGCCCGCCTTCGATGTGAAGGAATGTGTCCTGCGTGGCGTGACCTTCGCGGTCCCACTGCGGGTCAAGGTGCGCCTGATCATCTTCGACAAGGAATCGTCGAACAAAGCGATCAAGGACATCAAAGAGCAAGAAGTCTACATGGGTGAAATCCCCCTGATGACTGAGAACGGTACCTTCGTTATCAACGGTACCGAGCGTGTGATCGTTTCCCAGCTGCACCGTTCGCCTGGTGTGTTCTTCGACCACGACCGTGGCAAGACTCACAGCTCCGGCAAGCTGCTGTACTCCGCTCGCATCATCCCTTACCGCGGTTCCTGGCTGGACTTTGAGTTCGACCCGAAAGACTGCGTGTTCGTGCGTATCGACCGTCGCCGCAAACTGCCGGCCTCGGTGCTTCTGCGCGCCCTGGGTTACAGCACTGAAGAAGTGCTGAACACCTTCTACACCACCAACGTGTTCCACATTTCCGGCGAGAAACTCAGCCTGGAACTGGTGCCGCAGCGTCTGCGTGGTGAAGTTGCAGTCATGGACATCCATGACGAAACTGGCAAAGTGATCGTCGAGCAAGGCCGCCGTATTACCGCGCGCCACATCAACCAGCTCGAGAAAGCCGGTGTCAAGCAGCTGGACGTTCCAATGGAATACGTCCTGGGCCGCACTACCGCCAAGGCTATCGTGCATCCGGCTACCGGCGAGATCCTCGCTGAATGCAACACCGAGATGACCACCGAACTGCTGATCAAGGTCGCCAAGGCGCAGGTTGTCCGTATCGAGACCCTGTACACCAACGACATCGATTGCGGTCCGTTCATCTCCGACACCCTGAAGATCGACACCACCAGCAACCAGCTGGAAGCGCTGGTCGAGATCTACCGCATGATGCGTCCTGGCGAGCCGCCAACCAAGGATGCAGCCGAGACCCTGTTCAACAACCTGTTCTTCAGCGCCGAGCGTTACGACCTGTCCGCTGTAGGCCGCATGAAGTTCAACCGTCGTATCGGTCGTACCGAGATCGAAGGTTCGGGCGTGCTGAGCAAGGAAGACATCGTCGAGGTTCTGAAGACCCTGGTCGATATCCGTAACGGCAAAGGCATCGTCGACGACATCGACCACCTGGGTAACCGTCGCGTACGTTGCGTCGGCGAGATGGCCGAGAACCAGTTCCGCGTTGGCCTGGTGCGTGTCGAGCGCGCGGTCAAGGAACGTCTGTCGATGGCGGAAAGCGAAGGCCTGATGCCGCAAGACCTGATCAACGCCAAGCCGGTAGCGGCGGCGGTGAAAGAGTTCTTCGGTTCCAGCCAGCTGTCCCAGTTCATGGACCAGAACAACCCGCTCTCCGAGATCACCCACAAGCGCCGCGTCTCCGCACTCGGCCCTGGTGGTCTGACCCGTGAGCGTGCTGGCTTCGAAGTCCGTGACGTACACCCGACCCACTACGGTCGCGTGTGCCCGATCGAGACCCCTGAAGGTCCGAACATCGGCCTGATCAACTCCCTGGCAGCCTATGCCCGCACCAACCAGTACGGCTTCCTGGAAAGCCCGTACCGCGTGGTGAAGGAAGGCGTGGTCAGCGACGACATCGTGTTCCTGTCGGCCATTGAAGAAGCGGATCACGTCATCGCCCAGGCTTCGGCCGCGATGAACGAGAAGAAGCAACTGATCGATGAGCTGGTAGCTGTTCGTCACCTGAACGAATTCACCGTCAAGGCGCCGGAAGACGTCACCCTGATGGACGTTTCGCCGAAGCAGGTTGTTTCTGTTGCAGCGTCGCTGATTCCGTTCCTCGAGCACGACGACGCCAACCGTGCGTTGATGGGTTCGAACATGCAGCGTCAGGCTGTACCGACCCTGCGTGCCGACAAGCCGCTGGTAGGTACCGGCATGGAGCGCAACGTTGCCCGTGACTCCGGTGTCTGCGTGGTTGCTCGCCGCGGTGGTGTGATCGACTCGGTCGACGCCAGCCGTATCGTTGTTCGCGTTGCCGACGACGAAGTGGAAACCGGCGAAGCAGGTGTGGATATCTACAACCTGACCAAGTACACCCGTTCGAACCAGAACACCTGCATCAACCAGCGTCCGCTGGTGAGCAAAGGTGACAAGGTTCAGCGTGGCGACATCATGGCCGACGGCCCGTCCACCGACATGGGTGAGCTGGCGCTGGGTCAGAACATGCGCATCGCGTTCATGGCGTGGAACGGCTTCAACTTCGAAGACTCCATCTGCCTGTCCGAGCGTGTGGTTCAGGAAGACCGCTTCACCACCATCCACATTCAGGAACTGACCTGTGTGGCGCGTGACACCAAGCTTGGCCCAGAGGAAATCACTGCGGACATCCCGAACGTGGGTGAAGCCGCTCTGAACAAGCTGGACGAAGCCGGTATCGTTTACGTGGGTGCTGAAGTCGGCGCTGGCGACATCCTGGTCGGCAAGGTCACGCCAAAAGGCGAAACCCAGCTGACTCCGGAAGAAAAACTGCTGCGCGCAATCTTCGGTGAAAAAGCCAGCGACGTTAAGGACACCTCCCTGCGTGTGCCAACCGGCACCAAGGGTACTGTCATCGACGTGCAGGTCTTCACCCGTGATGGCGTCGAGCGCGACAGTCGCGCCCTGGCTATCGAGAAGATGCAGCTGGACGAGATCCGCAAGGACCTCAACGAAGAGTTCCGCATCGTCGAAGGTGCAACCTTCGAGCGTCTGCGTTCCGCTCTGAACGGCCAGGTGGTCGACGGTGGTGCGGGCCTGAAGAAAGGCACCGTGATCACTGACGAAGTGCTGGACGGCCTGGAGCACGGCCAGTGGTTCAAACTGCGCATGGCTGAAGATGCACTGAACGAGCAGCTGGAAAAAGCTCAGCAGTACATCGTCGACCGTCGCCGTCTGCTGGACGACAAGTTCGAAGACAAGAAGCGCAAGCTGCAGCAGGGCGATGACCTGGCACCGGGCGTACTGAAGATCGTCAAGGTTTACCTGGCAATCCGCCGTCGCATCCAGCCGGGTGACAAGATGGCCGGTCGTCACGGTAACAAGGGTGTTGTCTCGGTAATCATGCCGGTAGAAGACATGCCGCACGATGCCAACGGTACTCCGGTCGACGTCGTACTGAACCCGCTGGGCGTACCTTCGCGTATGAACGTTGGTCAGATCCTCGAAACCCACCTGGGCCTGGCGGCCAAGGGCCTGGGCGAGAAGATCGACCGCATGCTCGAAGAGCAGCGCAAAGCCGCTGAGCTGCGCGTGTTCCTGACCGAGGTCTACAACGAGATCGGCGGTCGTCAGGAAAACCTGGACGAGTTCACCGACGAAGAGATCCTGGCCCTGGCCAACAACCTGAAGAAAGGCGTGCCGATGGCTACCCCGGTCTTCGATGGTGCCAAGGAGCGCGAGATCAAGGCCATGCTGAAGCTGGCCGATCTGCCAGAGAGCGGCCAGATGGTGCTGTTCGATGGCCGTACCGGCAACAAGTTCGAGCGTCCTGTGACCGTTGGTTACATGTACATGCTCAAGCTGAACCACTTGGTGGACGACAAGATGCACGCGCGTTCCACTGGTTCCTACAGCCTGGTTACCCAGCAGCCGCTGGGTGGTAAGGCGCAGTTCGGTGGTCAGCGTTTCGGGGAGATGGAAGTGTGGGCGCTGGAAGCATACGGCGCGGCATACACCCTGCAAGAAATGCTCACAGTGAAGTCGGACGACGTGAACGGCCGTACCAAGATGTACAAGAACATCGTGGATGGCGATCACCGTATGGAGCCGGGCATGCCCGAGTCCTTCAACGTGTTGATCAAAGAGATCCGTTCGCTCGGTATCGATATCGATCTGGAAACCGAATAACACGTGACGCGAAGGGGAGTGGGGCAGGTAATGCCCGCTCCCTGCTCCGCCAGGAGGAAAGGCCTTGAAAGACCTACTGAATTTGCTGAAAAACCAGGGTCAAGTCGAAGAGTTCGACGCCATCCGTATCGGTCTGGCGTCGCCTGAAATGATCCGTTCGTGGTCGTTCGGTGAAGTTAAGAAGCCGGAAACCATCAACTACCGTACGTTCAAGCCTGAGCGTGACGGCCTGTTCTGCGCCAAGATCTTTGGCCCAGTCAAGGACTACGAGTGCCTGTGCGGCAAGTACAAGCGCCTCAAGCACCGCGGCGTGATCTGCGAGAAGTGCGGCGTTGAAGTTGCTCTGGCCAAGGTTCGTCGTGAGCGCATGGCGCACATCGAACTGGCTTCGCCGGTTGCCCACATCTGGTTCCTGAAGTCGCTGCCGTCCCGTATCGGCCTGCTGATGGACATGACCCTGCGTGACATCGAGCGCGTGCTCTACTTTGAGAGCTATGTCGTTATCGATCCGGGCATGACCACCCTGGAAAAGGGCCAGCTGCTGAACGACGAGCAGTACTTCGAAGCGCTGGAAGAGTTCGGTGACGACTTCGACGCCCGCATGGGTGCCGAGGCTGTTCGCGAGCTGCTGCACGCTATCGACCTGGAGCACGAGATCGGTCGCCTGCGTGAAGAAATTCCGCAGACCAACTCGGAAACCAAGATCAAGAAGCTGTCCAAGCGCCTGAAGCTGATGGAAGCTTTCCAGGGCTCGGGCAACCTGCCTGAGTGGATGGTCCTGACCGTTCTGCCAGTACTGCCGCCGGACCTGCGTCCGCTGGTACCGCTGGATGGTGGCCGCTTCGCGACCTCCGACCTGAACGATCTGTACCGCCGGGTGATCAACCGTAACAACCGTCTGAAGCGCCTGCTGGATCTGTCGGCGCCAGACATTATCGTGCGCAACGAAAAGCGCATGCTGCAGGAAGCGGTCGACGCCCTGCTGGACAACGGCCGTCGCGGTCGCGCCATCACTGGCTCGAACAAGCGTCCGCTGAAGTCCCTGGCCGACATGATCAAAGGTAAGCAAGGTCGTTTCCGTCAGAACTTGCTCGGTAAGCGCGTGGACTACTCCGGCCGTTCGGTAATTACCGTAGGCCCGACCCTGCGTCTGCACCAGTGCGGTCTGCCGAAGAAAATGGCCCTCGAGCTGTTCAAGCCGTTCATTTTCGGCAAGCTGGAAATGCGTGGTCTGGCGACCACCATCAAGGCTGCCAAGAAAATGGTCGAGCGCGAGCTGCCAGAGGTTTGGGACGTTCTCGCCGAAGTGATTCGCGAACACCCCGTGCTGCTCAACCGTGCACCGACTCTGCACCGTCTGGGTATCCAGGCCTTTGAACCGGTTCTGATCGAAGGTAAGGCTATTCAGCTGCACCCGCTGGTCTGTGCCGCGTACAACGCCGACTTCGACGGTGACCAGATGGCCGTTCACGTGCCGCTGACCCTGGAAGCCCAGCTCGAAGCACGTGCACTGATGATGTCGACCAACAACATCCTGTCGCCAGCCAACGGTGAGCCAATCATCGTTCCGTCGCAGGACGTTGTACTGGGTCTGTACTACATGACCCGTGAAGCCATCAACGCCAAGGGCGAAGGTCGCGTGTTCGCCGACCTGCAGGAAGTCGACCGCGTGTTCCGCGCCGGCGAAGCTGCCCTGCACGCGAAAATCAAGGTTCGTATCAACGAAACCGTGAAAGAGCGTGATGGTTCGGTGGTCAAGAATACCCGCATCGTCGACACCACCGTCGGCCGTGCGCTGCTGTTCCAGGTTGTACCGGCAGGCCTGCCATACGACGTGGTCAACCAGCCGATGAAGAAAAAGGCGATCTCCAAGCTGATCAACCAGTGCTATCGCGTGGTTGGTCTGAAAGAGACCGTTATCTTCGCTGACCAGCTGATGTACACCGGTTTCGCTTACTCGACCATTTCCGGCGTTTCCATCGGTGTTAACGACTTCGTTATCCCGGACGAGAAGGCCCGCATCATCGGTAACGCTACCGACGAAGTGAAGGAAATCGAGAGCCAGTACGCCTCCGGCCTGGTAACCCAGGGCGAGAAGTACAACAAGGTCATCGACTTGTGGTCCAAGGCGAACGACGAAGTGTCCAAGGCGATGATGGCCAACCTCTCGAAAGAGAAGGTCATCGACCGCGAGGGCAAGGAAGTCGAGCAAGAGTCGTTCAACTCGATGTACATGATGGCTGACTCGGGTGCGCGTGGTTCCGCGGCCCAGATCCGTCAGTTGGCCGGTATGCGTGGTCTGATGGCCAAGCCGGACGGCTCGATCATCGAGACGCCGATCACCGCGAACTTCCGTGAAGGTTTGAGCGTACTTCAGTACTTCATCTCCACTCACGGTGCTCGTAAGGGTCTGGCGGATACCGCACTGAAGACTGCGAACTCCGGTTACCTGACTCGTCGTCTGGTAGACGTTGCCCAGGATCTGGTGGTTACCGAGATCGACTGCGGCACCGACCAGGGCCTGCTGATGACTCCGCACATCGAAGGCGGTGACGTTGTGGAGCCGCTGGGTGAGCGTGTACTGGGTCGTGTCATTGCCCGTGACGTGTTCAAGCCAGGCACCGAGGACGTCATCGTTCCGGCCGGTACCCTGGTCGACGAGCAGTGGGTCGAGTTCATCGAGCTGAACAGCATCGACGAAGTGATCGTGCGTTCGCCAATCAACTGCGAAACCCGCTACGGCATCTGCGCCAAGTGCTACGGTCGTGACCTGGCGCGTGGCCACCAGGTGAACATCGGTGAAGCTGTCGGCGTTATCGCTGCTCAGTCGATCGGTGAGCCGGGTACCCAGCTGACCATGCGTACGTTCCACATCGGTGGTGCTGCAAGCCGTACCTCGGCTGCCGACAGCGTCCAGGTGAAGAACGGCGGTATGGTGCGTCTGCACAACCTGAAGCAGGTCGAGCGTGCTGACGGTAACCTGGTTGCCGTTTCGCGTTCGGGTGAGTTGGCCATTGCCGACGAATTCGGTCGTGAGCGTGAGCGTTACAAGCTGCCTTACGGTGCGGTGATTTCGGTCAAGGAAGGTGAAAAGGTCGAAGCTGGCGCCATCGTCGCCAAGTGGGACCCGCACACCCACCCGATCGTTACCGAGCTGAAAGGTACCGTGACCTTCGTGGGCATGGAAGAAAACATCACCATCAAGCGTCAGACCGATGAACTCACCGGCTTGACCAACATTGAAGTACTGGACGTCAAGGATCGCCCTGCCGCAGGCAAGGAAATCCGTCCGGCAATCAAGATGGTCGATGCCGCTGGCAAGGACCTGTACCTGCCAGGTACCGACGTACCTGCCCAGTACTTCCTGCCGGCCAACGCCCTCGTCGGTGTGGCTGACGGTGCGCAGATCGGTGTTGGTGACGTTATCGCGCGTATCCCGCAAGAAACGTCGAAGACCCGTGACATCACCGGTGGTCTGCCGCGCGTTGCCGACCTGTTCGAAGCGCGTCGTCCGAAAGAAGCCTCGATTCTGGCTGAAGTCAGCGGCACCATTGCGTTCGGTAAAGAGACCAAGGGCAAGCGTCGTCTGGTCATCACCCCGACCGACGGTAGCGATCCGTACGAAGAGCTGATTCCGAAGTGGCGCCACCTGAACGTCTTCGAAGGCGAACAGGTAAACCGCGGTGAAGTTATCTCCGACGGCCCGAGCGATCCGCACGACATCCTGCGTCTGCTGGGTGTGAGCGCGCTGGCGAAGTACATCGTCAACGAGATCCAGGACGTTTACCGTCTGCAAGGCGTGAAGATCAACGACAAGCACATCGAGACCATCCTGCGTCAGATGCTGCGTAAGGTCGAGATCTCCGAGTCGGGCGATTCCAGCTTCATCAAGGGCGACCAGATGGAACTGACTCAGGTACTGGTGGAGAACGAGCGTCTCGCCGGCGAGGACAAGTTCATCTCCAAGTTCACCCGTGTGCTGCTCGGTATCACCAAGGCCTCGCTGTCGACCGAGTCGTTCATTTCCGCGGCTTCCTTCCAGGAAACCACCCGCGTACTGACCGAAGCGGCGGTAACCGGCAAGCGCGACTACCTGCGCGGCCTGAAAGAGAACGTGGTCGTGGGTCGTCTGATCCCGGCTGGTACTGGTCTGGCCTACCACAGCGAGCGCAAGCGTCGCCGTGATGCCGACAAACCGCTGCGTGTAAGCGCCAGTGAGGTGGAAGCCGCACTGACCGAAGCGCTGAATTCCAGCGGTAACTAAGTACAGGGCAGGGCCCCGGCAAGCCTCGAACGACCCTCGGCGACATAAAATGTTGCCGATGATCGGGCGAGGAGGGCCGGGGCCTCGTCTTGACTGGGTGCAAGATCCTCTTTAGACTTTTGTACCCTTAAATTTGGTGAGGCTCCGTCTCGCCAATTTTTGGCTTTCTTGCAAGACAATAGAGTCGCAAGACAATCAGTGGAGCTAGTAGATGGCAACTATCAACCAGCTGGTACGTCAGCCGCGTAAGCGTTCGGTCGAGAAGTCCGACGTTCCTGCGCTGCAGAACTGCCCGCAACGTCGTGGCGTGTGCACCCGTGTGTACACCACCACGCCGAAAAAACCTAACTCGGCACTGCGTAAAGTATGCCGTGTGCGTCTGACCAACGGTTTCGAGGTTTCCTCGTACATCGGTGGTGAAGGCCACAACCTGCAAGAGCACAGCGTCGTCCTGATCCGTGGCGGCCGTGTAAAAGACTTGCCAGGTGTTCGTTACCACACCGTTCGCGGCTCTCTGGATACTTCGGGCGTTAAAGGCCGTAACCAGGGTCGTTCGAAGTACGGTACCAAGCGTCCGAAGTAATCGGTCGTTTGCAGACATCCATTTTTTTGAGTCGATAAGAGTAAGGTCGGGCAGGGGTCGAAGACCCACGTCCCGGGCTAACCTGAAGACCGTTTGAGGGCTTATCATGCCAAGACGTCGTGTAGCAGCAAAACGTGAGATCCTTGACGATCCGAAGTACGGATCCCAGATCCTCGCCAAGTTCATGAACCACGTGATGGAAAGCGGCAAGAAGGCCGTAGCCGAGCGCATCGTTTACGGTGCCCTGGATACCGTCAAAGCACGCAAGAACAGCGACCCCCTGGAAATCTTCGAGAAAGCTCTCGACGCCATCGCTCCGCTGGTCGAAGTTAAGTCCCGCCGTGTAGGCGGTGCCACTTACCAGGTTCCGGTTGAAGTTCGTCCATCCCGTCGTAACGCTCTGGCAATGCGCTGGCTCGTAGACTACGCCCGCAAGCGCGGCGAGAAGTCGATGGCTCTGCGCCTGGCCGGCGAACTGCTGGATGCTGCCGAAGGCAAGGGTGCTGCAGTCAAGAAGCGTGAAGACGTTCACCGTATGGCTGAAGCCAACAAAGCGTTCTCGCACTACCGCTTCTAATTCAAGCATCAATCATTTTGCGAGGGCTTTATGGCTCGTACTACAGCAATTAACCGCTACCGTAACATTGGTATCTGTGCCCACGTTGACGCGGGCAAGACCACCACTACCGAGCGGATCCTGTTCTACACAGGTCTGAGCCACAAAATGGGCGAGGTGCACGACGGCGCCGCGACCACCGACTGGATGGTGCAGGAGCAGGAGCGCGGTATCACCATTACCTCCGCTGCCGTTACCACCTTCTGGCAGGGTTCCCGTGGTCAGTACGACAACTACCGCGTAAACGTCATCGATACCCCCGGCCACGTTGACTTCACCATTGAAGTAGAACGTTCGCTGCGTGTACTCGACGGCGCGGTCGTTGTGTTCTGCGGTACCTCCGGCGTTGAGCCGCAGTCCGAAACCGTATGGCGTCAAGCCAACAAGTACGGTGTTCCACGTGTTGTCTACGTGAACAAGATGGACCGTGCCGGTGCAAACTTCCTGCGCGTCGTAGGTCAGATCAAGAACCGTCTGGGTCACACCCCGGTTCCTGTTCAGCTGGCCATCGGTTCGGAAGATAACTTCCAAGGTCAGGTCGACCTGATCAAGATGAAGGCTATCTACTGGAACGACGACGACAAAGGCACCACCTACCGTGAGGAAGAAATTCCTGCGGACATGCTCGAGCTGGCCGAAGAATGGCGCTCGAACATGGTGGAAGCTGCTGCCGAAGCTTCTGAAGAGCTGATGAACAAGTACCTTGAAGAAGGTGAGCTGACCGTCGAAGAGATCAAGGCAGGCCTGCGCGCGCGCACCCTGGCCAGCGAAATCGTTCCGGCTGTCTGCGGTTCGTCGTTCAAGAACAAGGGCGTTCCCCTGGTTCTCGACGCCGTTATCGACTTCCTGCCAGCTCCGACCGAGATCCCGGCGATCAAGGGTATCCACCCTGACCTGATCGACGTGCCTAAGGACGAAGTCAAGCCAGAGCAGTTCGACGAGCGTCACGCTGACGACGACGAGCCGTTCTCGGCCCTGGCCTTCAAGATCGCCACCGACCCGTTCGTTGGTACTCTGACCTTCGTTCGCGTTTACTCGGGCTTCCTGACCTCCGGTGACTCCGTCATCAACTCGGTCAAAGGCAAGAAAGAGCGCGTTGGCCGTATGGTTCAGATGCACGCTAACCAGCGTGAAGAGATCAAAGAAGTACGTGCAGGCGACATCGCTGCTCTGATCGGCATGAAGGACGTCACCACTGGTGACACCCTGTGCAACGCCGACAAGCCGATCATCCTCGAGCGTATGGACTTCCCTGAGCCTGTGATTTCGCTCTCCGTAGAGCCGAAAACCAAGCAGGACCAGGAGAAGATGGGTATCGCACTGGGCAAACTGGCTCAGGAAGACCCGTCGTTCCGCGTCAAGACCGATGAAGAAACCGGTCAGACCATCATCTCCGGTATGGGTGAGCTGCACCTGGACATCCTCGTTGACCGCATGAAGCGCGAGTTCAACGTCGAGGCCAACATCGGCAAGCCGCAGGTTTCGTACCGCGAGAAGATCACCAAGTCCAACGTCGAGATCGAAGGCAAGTTCGTTCGTCAGTCGGGCGGCCGTGGTCAGTTCGGTCACTGCTGGATCCGTTTCTCGGAGCCGGATCAGGACGAAAAAGGCAACATCACCGAAGGTCTGGTGTTCGCCAACGAAGTCGTTGGTGGTGTGATTCCTAAGGAATACATCCCTGCGATCCAGAAGGGTATCGAAGAGCAGATGAAAAACGGCGTTGTTGCCGGTTATCCTCTGATCGGCCTGAAGGCCGCGGTATTCGACGGTTCGTACCACGACGTCGACTCCAACGAAATGGCGTTCAAGATCGCCGCTTCGATGGCGACCAAGCAACTGGCCCAGAAGGGCGGTGGCGTGGTTCTCGAGCCGATCATGAAGGTCGAAGTTGTAACCCCGGAAGACTACCTGGGTGACGTGATGGGTGACCTGAACCGTCGTCGTGGTCTGGTCCAGGGTATGGATGAATCGGTCTCTGGCCGTGTCGTCCGTGCTGAAGTACCGCTCGGAGAAATGTTCGGTTACGCAACCGACGTTCGTTCCATGTCTCAGGGTCGCGCAAGCTACTCCATGGAATTCTCCAAATACGCCGAAGCTCCGTCGAACATCGTCGAAGCACTCGTTAAAAAACAAGGCTAATCCCCTTTAGGCAAGAGGTTCACTGTCGTGGCTAAAGAAAAATTTGATCGTTCCCTTCCTCACGTTAACGTCGGCACCATCGGCCACGTTGACCACGGTAAGACCACTCTGACCGCAGCTCTGACTCGCGTCTGCTCCGAAGTTTTCGGTTCGGCAGTCGTTGAGTTCGACAAGATCGACTCGGCTCCGGAAGAAAAAGCGCGC
>NZ_JBLUPS010000031.1:0-16039 GCF_048068035.1 Pseudomonas sp. NY11955 | reverse complement strand
AGTGGCCGAACCGGTGGTGCTGTTGGCAGCCACGACGACCGTGGTGCCATCGGTCAGCTTGAAGTACAGCTCCGAGTGGTTGTTGATCGGCAGACCGTCTTTGTTGGTCAGCGTGATGGTGTAAGTGATCTCGCCACCTTCGGTCACCGAAGGCGTAGCGGTCAGTTTGGCCACGACTTCGTCGAGGGTGTCGGTCACTTGAACCGAAGCATCACCGCCCAGTTGCAGATTTTCGAAAGTACGGCCGTCGATATCCACAGCCGACTTGATGCCGAGGGTGATTTCACCACTGTCCAGATAGACGTCATCGCCCTGAGCCGCGTGCTCGTAAGATGCGCTGGTCTCGCCAGCCTTGATGGTGACCTGGGCATTGTTGCTCAGGGTCACGACCAGGTCGTGCGCCAGGGCGGTATTGATGTGTACGGTGAAGGTCGGTTTAACGTTCTCGGCGACCGATTCCTGGTCAGCCGTGATGGTGACCCTGACTAGATCACCTTCGTTGCTGCCGCCTGGGTTGCCTGGAGTACCAGGCTCGTCAGTGACGGTAGTGCTGACCGGGGTCTTGTCCAGGGTCAGCTGTTCGAACTTGCCGACGTCGGCGCCGGCAACGGTCGCGATCGACTGCACCACTGGGGGGTTGCTGCCGACGTAGACGTTGTCCGGAGCAGTCACGGTGATCGAGCCGGTGGTGCCGTTGGCCGGCACGGTGATGACGGTCTTGCCGTCGCTCAACGTGAAGGTCAGGGCGCCGTGGTTGTTGATCGGCAGACCGTCTTTGTTGGTCAGCGTGATGGTGTAGGTAATCTCGCCGCCCTCGGTGACCGAAGGCGTTGCGGTCAGCTTGGCCACAACCTCACTGATGGTGTCCGAAATTTCAACAGTGGCCGGGCCACCCAAGGCCAGCTTCTCGAAGGTGGCACCCGGAACTGTAGCGTCGGTAACGCTGAGGGTGATGGCGCCAGCGTCGTGATACACGTCATCGCCCTGAGCCGGAGTCTTGTACTCGACTTCGGTCTTACCCGCTTCGATCGTCACGGTGTCGCCGTTTGACAGGGTGACAGTCAACGGGCGGTCCAGCGCCTGGCTTACTTTCACCGTAAAGGAAGGTTGCTGGTCTTCGGTCACATTGCCATTGCTGACGATGCTTACTGTAACGGTGTCGATGCTGTCATTGATGACTGTCGAGGCTGGGGTCGGATTCGGGGTCAGCTGCTCGAAGTTACCGCCTGTGGCGGTCTCGATGGTGACGCTGACGGTCGAACCGTTGTTGTAGACGTCGTTGGCCGGGGTCTGGAAGTCGACACTGCCCTGGGTCTTGCCTGCTTCAACGGTGATGGTCTGACCGTTGGACAGGGTCACGGTTACCGGCGTTTGAGCAGGGTTGCTCAGGGTCACGGTGTAGGTGATCACGCCACCTTCGGTCACCGACGGGTTCGCCGTCAGGGTCGCGGTGGTGGTGTCGACCGAGTCGTTGATCGTGGTCTGAGCCGGAGTCGGGTTCGGGGTCAGTTGCTCGAAGTTACCGCCTGTGGCGTTTTCGATGGTGACGCTGACGGTCGAACCGTTGTTGTAGACGTCGTTGGCCGGGGTCTGGAAATCAACGCTGCCCTGGGTCTTGCCTGCTTCAACGGTGATGGTCTGGCCGTTGGACAGGGTGATGGTTACCGGCGTTTGAGCAGGGTTGCTCAGGGTCACGGTGTAGGTGATCACGCCGCCTTCGGTCACCGACGGGTTCGCCGTCAGGGTCGCGGTGGTGGTGTCGACCGAGTCGTTGATCGTGGTCTGAGCCGGAGTCGGGTTCGGGGTCAGCTGCTCGAAGTTACCGCCTGTGGCGGTCTCGATGGTGACGCTGACGGTCGAACCGTTGTTGTAGACGTCGTTGGCCGGGGTCTGGAAGTCGACACTGCCCTGGGTCTTACCTGCTTCAACGGTGATGGTCTGGCCGTTGGACAGGGTCACGGTTACCGGCGTTTGAGCTGGGTTGCTCAGAGTCACGGTGTAGGTGATCACGCCGCCTTCGGTCACCGACGGGTTCGCCGTCAGGGTCGCGGTGGTGGTGTCGACCGAGTCATTGATCGTGGTTTGAGCCGGGGTCGGATTCGGGGTCAACTGCTCGAAATTGCCGCCTGTGGCGGTCTCGATGGTGACGCTGACGGTCGAACCGTTGTTGTAGACGTCGTTGGCCGGGGTCTGGAAGTCGACACTGCCCTGGGTCTTACCTGCTTCAACGGTGATGGTCTGGCCGTTGGACAGGGTCACGGTTACCGGCGTTTGAGCTGGGTTGCTCAGAGTCACGGTGTAGGTGATCACGCCGCCTTCGGTGACGCTTGGCGAAGCGGTCAGGGTCGCGGTGGTGGTGTCGACCGAGTCGTTGATCGTGGTCTGAGCCGGGGTCGGGTTCGGGGTCAACTGCTCGAAGTTACCGCCTGTGGCGGTCTCGATGGTGACGCTGACGGTCGAACCGTTGTTGTAGACGTCGTTGGCCGGGGTCTGGAAGTCGACACTGCCCTGGGTCTTGCCTGCTTCAACGGTGATGGTCTGGCCGTTGGACAGGGTCACGGTTACCGGCGTTTGAGCTGGGTTGCTCAGAGTCACGGTGTAGGTGATCACGCCGCCTTCGGTGACGCTTGGCGAAGCGGTCAGGGTCGCCGTGGTGGTGTCGATGGTATCGGTCACCTGGGTAACCGCCGGCGTTTGCGGCAATGTCACCGTCAACCCGCCACCACCGGTACTGCCTGTCACGGTCGCCGAAATCTGGCCGCCGTCGATGTACGGGGTGTCGTTCGCCGGGACCACGACGTTGACGCTACCGCTGGTCTGCCCGGCCGGAATGACGATCACGGCACCATTGGACAGGGTAATGACCAGGTTGGTGGTCGGCGCTTGGCCAACCGTGGCGGTATAAACGATTACGCCACCCGCTTCGCTGATGGAAGGGGTAGCGCCAAGAATCAGGTCGGTAGCAACGTTGGTGTCCGTCGTCGGCGTGGTCACCAAATTGTTGCCGTTGGTATCCAGCAAGCCCACGTCTTCGCTATCGAGCACGGCAGCAAAGCCCAGCCCATCCGTTGGGAAGCCAACCGTCGGGTCCACCCGGCCCGCCGTCTCCTCAAGCATCACGAAGCTGTGGCCACCGCCCAGCGCGCCGCCACCGCCCGCCGCCGACGGGCCTGCCGCGGTCGCTTCAAGCTCGGTAGTCGGGTCGACACCGGCAGCAATCGCCTGTTGCAGCTCTTCCACCGAAGGCGCGGCCTGAGCAGTCGCCTGGCTCAGGTCGGTGCTGCTATCAGGGGCATCAGCGCTCCATTGGCTGTCACGCCCCAGATCGAGCAGACGGCCATCAGCCAGCTCCAGCGTCACTGCGCCACCAGGCCCGGTGAGCACTTCCTCACCGGCCAATAGGCGGTCACCCTCGATGAGTACACGCCGGATGCCCTCTGGGGATACCGCAATAACCTGGCCGACAATACTTTTGACGATGGCTACAACGCTGCTCATTGGACTCTCCGTGTGACCCGGTGGGTACTTCCCTGCCAGAGCGGCGCTAGCTAGCCACTTCAGGCGGAACTATGTAGATGATCTAGACGTTTTTTGACGTCAATATTCCGTCTATAACTTTTTGGAATTGCTTAACTGCCAAACTATTGACCTTATACATGCCATCCTAAACAATCGGCAATGTAATGTCACATTGATATTTGTACCTTAGCCAAGCGTTTCTCAAGGACAAATGTCGTACATCATATAAAGCCTGTTTATCCCTCGACCTAGGGACTTTTCCACACACCTGAGCAGCCATAGATCATGCGGCGAGGCCATCGTTCATCGGATGCTGTCAGTGTTATTGGCGTCAACATTCAGGCCACTGTAGAACGCCCCGCCGACTGCGAACCCATGAAGCACAAACCTTGCCGGTTTGCGAGTTGTCGCAAATCAAGGAGATGCCTCACGCATGCGCAAATACTGTCGCCCCGCTCATGGGAAACTGCTTGCGATTATCGAATGCTGGCGGGCCGGGGAACTGCTTTCTATAGATGAATTTTGACTAACAAGTTACAGCGATACGCCAATTAACCAGCGCCTGTTTACTGACAATGGCTAAGCTGGATATCGAAGCCCTTGCAGTACCAGGCTGAATGGCAGGCTATGCTGCAATCTGGTCAACGGCTGAATCAAAAATGAAACATTCGCAGCATCGCTGCGTCTGGTAAAAATGAAGCACGTAGAATTGTTTACTCAACACCGATTCAAGGCGACCATTGGCCTGCTGCTCAAGCCTCAGGGGGCCATAGCCCCCATCAGCACTGCTGGGTAGCACGATAGATTGCCAGGGTGAGCCGGCCTGACCTTAGTGGCCGCACACCTACCCCACCCACCACAAGGATGAAGAGAGCGCCGCGTGGAATCCGAAGTCAGTCGAGTCCAACTCAGCCACGATCCACGCAGTCAGCATGACGATCCCCTGCTGGATAGTCTGTTGAGCCTGTGTGTCCTGCACCAGAAACCCGCCAGCCGGGTCATGCTGACCACTGGCCTGCCGCTACCCGCCCAGCGCCTGAGCCCTGAGCTGCTGCCCCGCGCCGCCGCCCGGGCCGGCCTGCAGGGGCGCCTGCTGCAGCGCAAGCTGGAGCAGATCCCGAGCATCGCCATGCCGGCCATGCTGCTGCTCAAGGAAGGCCGCAGCGCCGTCCTGCTGGGTTGGGAGAACGAAGACACCGCACGCCTGTTGCTTAGCGAGAGCGACGGTGGCGAGGTGCACGTCAGCCGTGAAGCCCTGCAAAGCGATTACAGTGGGCGAGTGTTCTTTGCGCAGCCGCAGCACAAGTTCGACGTCAACCACGGCAACCTCATCCCACGGGCGAAGTCCTGGTTCCGCGACACCTTGCTGCGCAGCAAGTGGCTGTACATCGACGCCATCGCGGCCAGCCTGGTGATCAACTTGATTGCCCTGGCTGCGCCGCTGTTCGTGATGAACGTGTATGACCGGGTGGTGCCCAACCAGGCCACCTCGACGCTCTGGGTGCTGGCCATCGGTATCGCCGGCGCATACATCTTCGACCTGGTCCTCAAGGGCCTGCGCGGCCTGTGCCTGGACCTGGCCGGCAAGAAAACCGACCTGATCATTTCCGCCACCCTGTTCGAACGTATCGTCGGCATGTCGATGAAGTACCGGCCAGCACGGGTCGGCAGCTTTGCCCAGAACATTCACGAGTTCCAGGGCCTGCGCGACTTCCTCGCCTCGCTGACGCTGACCAGCCTGATCGACCTGCCGTTCACCATCCTCATCCTGATCGTCATCGCCATCATTGGCGGGCACCTGGTGTGGATCCCGATCATTGCCTTCCCGCTGGCCCTGGGCATCGGCTACGCCCTGCAGCGGCCGCTGATGGCGACCATGGAGCGGACCATGGCCCTGGCCTCTGAGCGCCAGTCCAGCCTGATCGAGACCCTGGCCGGCCTGGATGCGGTGAAGGTCAACAACGCCGAAAGCGAGCGCCAGTACATGTGGGAGCAAACCCTCGGCACCCTCAGCCGCCTTGAGCTGCGTGTCAAAGTGCTGTCGAGCCTGGCGATGAACATCACCCTGCTGATCCAGCAACTGGCAGGCGTGGCGATGATCTGCGTCGGCGTGTACCTGATCATCGACGGCAACCTGAGCATGGGCGGCCTGGTGGCCTGCTACATGCTCAGCGGCCGCGCCCTCGGCCCGCTGGGCCAGCTCAACGGCCTGCTCGCCCGCTACCAGCAGGCCAAGGTGACCATGGTCTCCACTGACCACATGATGGAGCTGCCGCAAGAGCGCAACTTCGAAGAGCGCCCGCTGAGCCGCAAGGTGCTGCAGGGCAGTGTCGAGTTCCGCGGGGTCGACTTCACCTACCCGAACCAGCAGAACCTGGCCCTGAAGAACATCAACCTGACCATCCGCCCCGGCGAGAAGGTTGGCATCATCGGCCGCAGCGGCTCGGGCAAAAGCTCACTGGCCAAGCTTATCGTCGGCCTGTACGAAGCCGATGGTGGCTCGCTGCTGGTCGATGGCGTGGACATTCGCCAGATCGATGTCAGCGAACTGCGCCACAACATCGGCTACGTCCCGCAGGACATCCAACTGCTGGCCGGCACATTGCGTGACAACCTGGTCAGCGGCG
The DNA here is from genome assembly GCF_048068035.1 of Pseudomonas sp. NY11955. Taxonomy (NCBI): domain Bacteria; kingdom Pseudomonadati; phylum Pseudomonadota; class Gammaproteobacteria; order Pseudomonadales; family Pseudomonadaceae; genus Pseudomonas; species Pseudomonas sp. NY11955. Next base: position 9,893 of record NZ_JBLUPS010000031.1, on the reverse strand, counting down.
CCCGCTATATCGAGGATGAATTGATCCTGCAGGCCGCCGAACTGGCGGGCGTGCATGAGTTCGCCCGGCTGCACCCGGACGGCTACGAGCTGCAGGTAGGTGAGCGCGGGCAGAACTTGTCTGGCGGCCAGCGGCAGAACGTTGCTCTGGGCCGTGCGCTGTTGCTCAACCCGCAGATCCTGCTACTGGACGAACCGACCAGCGCCATGGACAACACCGGTGAAGAGCGCCTCAAGCAACGCCTGCAAGCGGTGGTGGAAGGCAAGACCGTACTGCTGGTCACGCACCGTGCCTCGTTGCTGTCGCTGGTAGACCGGTTGATCGTGATCGATCGCGGGCAGATTGTAGCCGACGGCCCGAAAGCCGCGGTCATGGATGCGCTGAAGAAGGGGCAGATCAGTGTTGCATAAGCTGGATATGGGGCAGTTCAAGGACGGCCTGCGGCGCTATTTCAAAGGCAGCGACTCGCTTGGCGGCCAGCCGCTGCCCGAGGTCAACAAGGCCCTGATCGAGGACGCACCTCGGGTGGTGCGGCTGACCATCTGGGGCGTGATCCTGTTCTTCGTGTTCCTGATCGTGTGGGCCAGCGTTGCACCCATCGACGAAGTCACGCGCGGTGAAGGCAAAGCCATTCCGTCCTCCAAGGTGCAGAAGATCCAGAACCTGGAGGGCGGCATCGTCGCCGAGATCTTCGCCAAGGAAGGGCAGATCGTCGAAGTGGGCCAGCCGTTGCTGCGCCTGGATGAAACCCGCTTCGCCTCCAACGTGGGTGAAACCGAAGCCGACCGCCTGGCCATGGCCCTGCGGGTCGAGCGCCTGAGTGCCGAGGTTCAGGACAGCCCGCTGAAGATCGACGAGGAGCTGCGCAAAGCCGCGCCAAGCCAGGCGGCCAGTGAAGAATCGCTGTACCAGAGCCGGCGCCAGCAACTGCAGGACGAAATTGGCGGCCTGCAACAGCAACTGGTCCAGCGCCAGCAGGAGCTGCGCGAATACAGCTCCAAGCGCGCCCAGTACGCCAACAGCCTTGAGCTGCTGCGCAAGGAAATCGGCATGTCCGAACCCCTGGTGGCAACCGGCGCGATTTCCCAGGTTGAAGTGCTGCGCCTACGCCGTGCCGAAGTGGAAAACCGCGGCCAGCTGGACTCCACCGCATTGGCCATCCCGCGCGCCGAGGCGGCCATCCGCGAGGTGCAAAGCAAGATCGAAGAGACCCGTGGCAAGTTCCGCAGTGAAGCGCTGACCCAGCTGAACGAGGCACGTACCGAACTGAACAAGGCTACCGCTACCAGCAAGGCGCTGGACGACCGGGTGCACCGGACCATGGTCACTTCGCCAGTGCGCGGTATCGTCAAACAATTGCTGGTGAACACCATTGGCGGGGTGATCCAGCCAGGCAGCGACATCATCGAAGTGGTGCCACTGGACGATACGCTGGTGATCGAGGCGAAGATCCTGCCCAAAGACATCGCTTTCCTGCACCCTGGCCAGGAAGCGACAGTCAAGTTCACCGCGTATGACTACACCATCTACGGTGGGCTCAAGGCCAAGCTGGAGCAGATCGGTGCCGACACCATCACCGATGAAGACAAGAAGACCACCTATTACCTGATCAAGCTGCGCACCGATCGCAGCCACCTGGGAACTGACGAGAAGCCGCTGCTGATCATTCCGGGGATGGTGGCGACGGTGGATATCATGACCGGCAAGAAGACCATCATGAGCTACCTGCTCAAGCCGATCATGAAGGCGCGCTCGGAAGCGCTGCGCGAGCGGTGATTACCCTGGCCACTGCTGTTTAGTGGCCCAGCTGGCCAGCGTGGAATCGGTAGGAGCAGCTTTGTGCTGCGAAGAGGCCAGTAAGGCTAAAGATCATCTTCGGCTGCAATGGCCTCTTCGCAGCACAAGGCTGCTCCTACAAACGCCGCGCATGCCTTAATGGCTTGTGCTGCACTTAGCGCCAAGGCGCAGGTTCGCCAACCAGCTGGCCCTGTATCCCACCTACCCCCATCTCCTGCAACACCCGCCGCTCCCCTTCGGTTTCCACCCGCTCGGCAATCAGCGGCAAATCGATGCTATGCGCCGCGCGCTGGATCGCTTCGATAAACAGCCGCTTGTGCTGCTCGTGGTCGATGTTGCGGATGTAGCTGCCGTCAATCTTCAGATACGCCAGGCCCAGGTGCGCCAGGTTGCCGATCATGCTGAAGCGCCCGCCAAAGCGCTGCAGCGCCAGGCCGAAACCAAGCCCATGCAGGCGCCGGGTGAGATGCTCCAACGCCGCCTGCTCAGGCAACTGCTCTTCACCAATTTCGAAAACCAGCCGCGGGCCGAGCGCCGCGTTCTGGCCCAGCAGTTCGAAGATGCGCTGAAGGGCCTTGGGGTCGGCCAGGGTGGCGGCGGACAGGTTCAGCGCCAGCACCTGGTCGTGCCCTCGCAGGTGCGCCAACACCTTCTCCAGCACCAGCACGTCCAGCCGTGGCATCCAGCCGAAGCGCTCCAGCCAGGGCAGGAAGCGGCCCGCCGGCAAGGCCTCGCCCTGACCATCCTGCAACCGCGAAATCACTTTGTGGTGCAGTACCCGTTGCGCCGAAGCGCAATCCACCACTGGCTGGAAGAACAGCTCGAAATGCCCATTGCCGAATGCCTGATCGAGCCGCTCGTGCCAGGCATGCTGGCTGTCCCCGGCAACGGCGGCCACGCCTTGTTCAAGGCACACCCAACCCGGCGCTGGCTGGTTCTCGGCACGGGCCAGGGCCTCGTCGGCGAGCTTCAGCAACGCCTGTGGCGAATCACCGGGGCTGAACGGCGCCAGGCCGATGCACGCCACCGGGTCGATGTCACTGGCGCCCGTTTCGTGCAGGCTCTGCAGCGTTGCCTCCAGGGCCTGGGCAAGGTGTACCGCTTCTTCATGCACCATGCCCGGCGCCAGCACGGCAAACTCGCCACCACGGCTGCGAGAAATCAGGTCGTTGGTTTCTGGGTAGCTGGCACAGGTGCGACGCAGCTGCTCGCCTACTGCCTGCAGCAACTGGTCGGTACGCTGGCCACCAAGCCGGGCGTTCAGGCCCGCCAGGCCCTGAACCCGCAGCAACAGCAGGTAGCCGGCGCGCGCCTCTTCCAGGTTGCTCACCCGGGTGTTCAGCTGCATTTCGAAATACCGGCGGTTGGACAACCCGGTCAGGCTGTCCTGATAGGACTCGGCACGCAGCCGCTCACTGCGCTCGGCCTGCTCGGTGAACAGGGCCTTGAGCTTCTCGACCATCTGGTTCATCGCTTGCACCACGCGGCGTAGTTCCGGCGTACGTGGCAACTCTGGCAGGCTTAGGAACTCGCGACGGGCAATGGCGTGGGATTGCTCGACCATGTAATCCAGCGGCCGCAACTGGCGGCGCAACAGCAATGCACCGAGCACAGCACTGGCCGCACCACACACCAGCAACCAACCCAGGCTGCCCAAGGCACTTTGCCAAAGCTTGGCAATGGCGAACATCGGGTGGCTGATCACTTCGACGCGCGCGGCCTGTTGCCAGCCACGGCTGACGATGGCATCGCCGCCGGCAGCTTCAAGGCCGATCAAGTGCACGAACCAGCGCGGCACGCCACCTGGGTCCGGCTCGGCGTGGCGTTCCACCAACACTGCATTGGAGCCCAGGTCGACGACCTTGATGCTTGCATAATAACCACTGTCGAAGATCGAGCTGACCATCAGTTCGACCATCGCTGGGTCGTCGATATTCGGCGTCAGCGACAGCGCCAACGCGGTCGCCGCATCCTGCGCGTGCGAGCGCAACTGGTTGACGTACTGGCTGCGCGAGCTTTCCAGGCTGACCATGAAACTGCCACTGAAAGCGACCACCAGGAACAGGCAAATGGCCAACAGCAATTGTTTGAACAGAGACATCTGTGCTCCTTCAGTAAACCGGCTCGGCCGGGAACCCTTCGGCCTGCATTTTCTTCAACAAGTCCTGCCAGCGTGACAGCCGCTTGGTATCGCCGACCTTCTTGTTCCCAGTGGCGCCCGTCAGCCACAACCCCTCGCCATTGAAGGCGTACACCGGCAACAGGTCGGTACGTTGGCTTGCCGGCTTGATGGCATCCATCAGGCTGTCAAGCACCAAAGGCTGAGCCTGTGGGCTTGAATAATAGGTCAGGACCATGTGGGCCCGGTTCTGCCGCAACGCCTTGACGTAGGTAATGCGCAGTTTTTCACTGGGAATACCCATGCGCCGCAGGCTGAAATATTTGGCGATGGCGTAGTCTTCGCAATCCCCTGCACCTTTGATCAGTGCCTGCACGGGCGTTGCCCAGTAATCGACCTCATGCCAGAGGTCGATGTCCTCGACATAGCGCAATTGCTGGTTGAAGAAGCGGTTGACCACTTGCAGCCGCTCAAGCTCTGTACCCTGTTTCTGCGTAGCCATCAGGTTCTGCCAGGCATCGATGCGGCCCTGCCCGGCACCTAGCGGCCCATAGAGGGCCTGCGACTTGCGGCTGATCTGGGAGAAATCCCAATCCGCGTGCAAGCCGCCCAGCAGAAGACTGCCCAGCAGCGCGGCGAAGCCGACACGTCGCACAACGGTTTTCAGCAACCAGGATATCGCCACTGCGAAGCCCTGTTCAGACCAGTCGAAAGCAGCGATGGTGGGGCTTGCCACAGCAAAAGACAATGGCACCGTGAAATCACGCACCCGCCTGTCAGGCCGCCTACACTTTCTGACTATATCCTTTTATAGGCAGCTTCCTTTGGCGGGCTACTTCATCCACCATAGCCGCGCTTTTGGGGCGCCCGTACCAGCACTGGTGCAGGTTTGACACCCTTAAAAGCTGTTACTAGTGTCATTGGATCCAACTTTAGTCATTGTTAAGGCAGACGTGGCGTGGCCGAGAAAATCAAATTGAGCAATGTGCTGGCAAGCGAACAGCTGCTGCCGCATCAGGCCCGTGGCGTGATCGAAGAACGCCTGCGCAGCGCCATTCTCGATGGTCGCTTGCCCCCAGGTACTGCCGTGCGCCAACAAGAACTCGCCACCTTGTTCGGCGTCAGCCGCATGCCCGTGCGCGAAGCCTTGCGCCAGCTCGAGGCGCAGTCCCTGTTGAAAGTGGAGATGCACAAGGGTGCTGTGGTCGCGCCGCTGATCGGCGAGGATGCGGTAGACACCTATGCCCTGCGCGTATTGCTCGAGAGCGAGGCGCTGCGCCAGTCCATCCCGCTGCTTGATGCCAGCGACATCATCTGCGCCCGTGGGTATATCCAGCAACTGGAGAACGAAACCCGCCACGCCGAAATCGGCCGCCTCAACCGGCTGTTTCACATGACGCTGTACAGCAAGGCGCCGAACAAGAAACTGCTGCGCCTCATCGAGAACGAACTGAACGAGGAAGAACGCTTCCTGCGTTTCCATCTTTCGTCCATGGGCCTGGGCAAGCTCACTCAGGACGATCACAACGCCCTGGTAGACGCAGCCAGCGACAAACTGGTGGATGAAGCGGTAGCGGTGCTGGAACAGCACCTCAATGGCGGGGCGCGGGTTATCCGCAAGTACCTGGATACACAACTGGGGCGCTAGCCCGCTGCTGGGTTTGCATACGGTATGCCCGGATGGGTTGCAAATTGATGCAGCGCCGCCAACAATGAGACTAATTATCATTCATGTCCATTGATGCCGGCGCCCTCCCCCATGCCCAGCAACGACTCCGTGCAAACGCTCTACAGTGACCACCACGGCTGGCTGCATGCCTGGCTGCGCAGCAAGCTAGGCAATGCCGCCGATGCCGCCGACCTGGCCCAGGACACCTTCGTACGCTTGCTACAACGCCGTGAACACGTGCAGCTGAATGCACCCAGGGCCTTTTTGCGCACGGTCGCGCGCGGGCTGGTGATCGATCACTGGCGCCGCGAGGAACTGCACAGGGCCTACCTGGAGGCTTTGGCCCATGTGCCGGAAGCACTGGCCCCTTCGGCCGAAACCCGCGAGCTGCTGCTGGAATTGCTTGAGCGCATTGCACGCATGCTCGACGGCCTTAAACCCAAGGTACGTCGCGCGTTCCTGCTGGCTCAGTGCGAGGGGCTGAAGCACCAGGCCATCGCCGAACAGATGGGGATCTCCGTGCGCACCGTAGAGCGCTACATTGCCGACGCGCTGTATCACTGCTACGTGCTGCGCTACGAAGACGAGTGCTGAATCGATGAGCGCTGCACGCCCTGATGCAAAAGCGGTCAAGCAGGCCATCCAGTGGATGCTGCGCCTGCGTGAGGGCGGCCACGACCCGGCACTGCAACAACAGTGCGCGCAATGGCGCAGTGTGCACCACGAGCACGAACAGGCCTGGCAACGAGTGACCCACCTGCATCAGGAGCTCGACCTGCGCGCCATCCCCGGTGCCGGGCTTGCATTGCAGACCCTGGAAACCAGCCAGCAGCGCCTGCACCGCCGGCAGGCATTGAAGCTGCTAGGCGGGGTCGCCATGGCGGGATCGGCAAGCTGGCTGGCCAAAGACCTCGATGCTGTCAGTGCCTGGGCGTCAGACTATGCCACCGGCACGGGTGAGCGACGCATCTTCACCCTGCCCGATGGCTCACTGATGCAACTCAATACCCGCAGTGCCGTGGACCTGGTCTTCAATGATCAGCAACGTTTGGTTCGCCTGCAGCATGGGGAACTGATGGTCACCTGCAACCCCCGGCTTCCCCTGCTTGTACAAACCCGCGACGCGTTGCTGGAAGGCTTCGAAGGACGCTTTGTTGCCTACCAGGACAGCGACTGCACACGTGTCAGCGTCAGCCACGGCAAAGTGGCGATACACCGGCCTGGCATGGGTCAACTGCAGTGGATCGAAAGTGGCCAGAACTGGCGCCTGGATGCTCAGGGCGCGCACCGGGTCGCGCACATGGATATGGACGCGATGGCCTGGACTGAAGGGCTGATCGTTACACAGAACATGCGCCTCAGCGACTTCCTCACGCAGGTCAGCCGATATCGCCATGGTTACCTGGGCTGCAGCAACGAGATTGCCGACCTGCGCCTGTCAGGCGTTTTCCGCCTCGAAGACCCGGAGCAACTGCTTCGGCTGTTACCGCAAACGCTGCCCGTACGGCTTCGTCAACGTACACGCTGGTGGGTGCGTGTAGAGAGCATCGCCTGATCAGGCCTTACGGATTTCTGTCGGGTTTTGAAACCCGGTCCGGCTAGGACAGTAAGCAACGTCTTCTGCCCTCAACATTTCAACGGACCCTTCATGCTTATCGACCCGGTGTCAAACCGCACTTACAGCCCGAATGATTTTCGACCCGTCTTGCAGTCAGCCTACTTGCGCCATGCCATCCGGGCCGCTCTGTTTGGTACGGCCCTGGGCTTGGCAGCTGTTGCGCAACCTTGCGTAGCGGCTGAAGCAGCCCAAGTGAGTCATCACTATGCAATACCGGCCGGCCAACTGGCCGACGTACTCAACCAGTTCGCTCGCCAGGCCGGCATCACCCTGTCGAGTACGCCCCAGCTCACCCATGGCCTGCAGTCCAACGGCCTGCAGGGGCAGTACGCGATCGATCAAGCGCTGCGCCAGTTGCTCAATGGCAGCGGGCTGGAAGCTGTGAGCCAGGGCGGACGTAACTATGTACTGCAGGCACAGCCCCAGGATACGGCCCTGGCATTGCCAGACACCGATATCCGCAGCTTCTCCCTGGGCAACGCGCTGGGCAGCATGGAGGGTTACAACGCCACGCACAGCCAAGTGGCGACCAAGACCAGCATGCCATTGGTGGAGACATCCCAATCGGTCTCGGTAGTGACCCGCCAGCAGATGGACGATCAGGGCTCTCAGACCGTTGCCCAGGCCATGCGCTACACGCCTGGGGTACTGACCAACCCTTACGGTGCCACCCATCGCTATGACTATGTGGCCATGCGCGGCTTCAACGACGGTTCGGTGGATAACATCTACGTTGATGGGCTCAAGTCCATGGGTGACAACGGCACCTATAGCACCATGCAGGTGGACCCGTACTTCCTTGAGCGCATCGACATTCTCAAAGGGCCGTCTTCGGTCCTGTACGGGCGAAGCTCGCCGGGTGGCCTGGTAGCCCTGACCACCAAGAAGCCACTCTTTGCCCCTTACCATCAGGTTCAGGCAACGGTCGGCACCCAGGGCCAGCGGGGCATGGGTTTCGACTTCAGTGGCCCTGTGGATGACGACAAACGCATTGCGTATCGCCTGACGGGTTTGGCGGATGCTTCCGACACACAGTTCAACCACAACAAGGAAGAGCGCTACGCCATCGCCCCAGCCATCAGCATCGACTTCACCGAAGACACCTCGCTTACGCTGCAGGCCTACTTGCAGCATGACCCTAACGGCGGCTACCACGGCGGCAACCCCGCAGACGGCATGCTGCACCAGCGCAACGGCTTGCGCTTGTCAGACCACTTCTTCGAGGGCGAGCCAGGCATCGACAATTACGAGCGCACCCAGCAATCCGTCAGCTACCAGTTCGAGCACCGTTTCAACGATGTATTCACCGCACGGCAAAACTTCCGCTATCAGGATTCCGACGTATCGATGGACCAGGTGTATTCCGCCGGATGGGCAGATGCTGACAGCAATATCCTGAACCGTGCCTATACAGGCGGCGATGAGCGTCTGCACTCGTACATCATCGATAACATGCTGCAGGCGGAATTCTTTACTGGAGCCGCCAAGCACACCTTGCTGCTGGGTGCTGATTACCAACGACGCAAAGCCGACGTGGAATGGCGTTATGGCACCGTCGACCCGCTGGATGCCAGCAATCCGCAGTACGGCAATGGCAACCTTCAGGTGCTGGGTGAAAACCGATACCAACGCCGCTTGCAGCAAACGGGTGTGTACTTGCAGGACCTGGTGGAGCTGAACCAGTGGCGCTTTTCCCTGGGGCTGCGCCAGGACTGGGTGAAGGTGTCCGAAGAGAACCGTGACAGTGACAGCAAGGTCAGTGATCAGCGCTCCAAGTTCACCACCCGGGCAGGGGTGCTTTATCTGTTCGAGAACGGCATAGCGCCCTACGTCAGCTACTCGGAGTCGTTCAACCCGAATACCGTGTCCGACCAGCAAGGCCGCCCACTGGCACCGACAGAGGGCACTCAGTGGGAAGCCGGCATCAAGTACCAACCGCCAGGTAGCGACAACCTGTTCACCGCATCGGTGTTCCGCATCGAGCAGGAGAATCTGGCGTCCAAGCAGCCAAACGAAGACTTCTATCGCCCGGTCGGTGAAGTGCGCTCGCAAGGACTGGAACTGGAGGCCCATGTGCAACTGACCAACAGCCTCAAACTGCTGGGTGGCTATACCTTTACCGATATCGAGTATTCCAAGTCGATGCCGAGCCTGGTGTCGGGCAACCTGGACAATAAAGGCAATTCGCCAACCCAGGCGCCGAAACAGATGTTCTCACTGTGGGCTGACTACAACTTCCTCCAAGGGGCACTGGATGGGCTGCGGCTGGGCGGTGGGGTGCGCTATGTAGGGTATAGCTGGGTGGATGCGGAAAACAGCATGAAGGTGCCTTCCTACACCCTGTTCGACGCTTCGATCGGCTATGACCTGGGCAAGGTCGGCCTGACGGGTGTGGATGTGCGCTTGAACGCCAACAACCTTACCAATGAAAGCTACATTACCTCATGTGCCAGCCTGAACTACTGCTACATGGGTGAAGAGCGCAATGTGAGCGCCACGGTCAGTTATCAGTTCTGACCGATATTGAAACCCGGAAAAGACAAAGCCCCTGTCTGCATCGCAGACAGGGGCTTTGGGTTTGAATCTTGACGATGACCTACTCTCACATGGGGAAACCCCACACTACCATCGGCGATGCATCGTTTCACTGCTGAGTTCGGGATGGGATCAGGTGGTTCCAATGCTCTATG
>NZ_JBLUPS010000030.1:0-17741 GCF_048068035.1 Pseudomonas sp. NY11955 | reverse complement strand
TTGCTTGATTCGATTTGTTAAAGAGCGTTTGGTTAAGAGCTTTTCGTCTCAACCGAGGCGCGCATTCTACGCTTTCCTCTGAGCCTGTCAAGCGTTTATTTTGAAGTTTTTTGCGAGAAACTCGTTTAGCTTCAAACACTTGACCCAACAGGGTGGCTAGCTTTACTTCGCTACCGCGTTGGAGTGGTGCGCATTATAGGGCGCTCTTCAGCGAGGTCAACCTTTAATTTCAATGATTTGAAATATTTCTACCGCAATCGCTTCAGGGCTACCACGCGCCTCACCAATTGCGCACTATATTGCTCACCAGCCACCCATCCAAGGATCGCCGCACCTAAATGAACACCCAGCCCCGCAGCCTGGCCGCCACCCTCTTCCCGATCGGTCTGCTGCTTATTGCCATGGCATCGATTCAGTCCGGTGCCTCCCTGGCCAAGAGCATGTTCCCCATCATCGGCGCACAAGGCACCACCACCCTGCGCCTGATCTTCGCCAGCATCATTATGCTGCTTATATTGCGCCCGTGGCGGGTACGCATGACCGCCAACACATGGCGCAACGTGATCATCTACGGCATGGCGCTGGGCGGTATGAACTTCCTCTTCTATATGGCCCTGCAAACGGTGCCGATCGGTATTGCCGTGGCCCTGGAGTTCACCGGCCCACTGGCCGTGGCAATCTTCTCTTCGCGCCGCCCGATCGATTTCCTGTGGATTGCCCTGGCCATCGCTGGCCTGCTGCTGTTGCTGCCGGCGGGCCACAGTGGCCAGGCGCTCGACCCACTGGGCGCCGCCTATGCGCTGGGCGCAGGGGTGTGCTGGGCCCTATACATCCTGTTCGGGCAACGTGCCGGGGCCGAGCACGGCATCCAAAGTGCAGCCCTAGGGGTGGTAGTCGCTGCCCTGTTCGTCGCCCCCATCGGTATCGCTCACGCGGGTAGCGCACTGCTCACGCCTGCCCTGATCCCCATAGCCCTGGCTGTTGCAGTGCTGTCCACCGCCTTGCCCTACAGCCTGGAAATGGTTGCCCTCACGCGCATCCCTGCGCGCACGTTCGGCACCCTGATGAGCATCGAACCGGCATTTGGCGCATTGTCCGGCCTGCTGTTCCTCGGCGAGGTACTGACGGTTACCCAGTGGCTGGCGATTCTGGCAATCATTGCCGCATCGGTCGGCACTACCCTGTCCATGCGCAAGGAGGCCAGCCCGGCCATCGCGGCAGACTGATATGAGAAATATTTTCATTTAAGACAGGATTAGTGATTGTAGCGGCCCGTCTCGCTGATTAAGCTGTCACAGAATCATCATCTTTAAGATATCTACTGGACCGAACACGGATGCTGGGGAAGTTTCAGGAAGAACCGAAGCGATAACGACAGGGCGTGACAATTGATCTGCCCTGCATTTAAGGACAGGAATGAAACGTATTTTTCTCATCCTGGCCATCTTGGCTATTGCTGGATGTGCCGCCACAGCCAAGACAGAGGTCAAGAGGGGTAAGAAAGGCCTGCATATCAACTGCTCCGGCCTTTCCTCTTCGTGGGACAATTGCTACAGCAAGGCCGCAAGCTCCTGCAGCACGCGCGGTTACCGGGTCATTGCCCGTTCGGGCGATAGCGATGAAGAAGCCGGTGACTACTTGTTCGGCATCAACCCGGCGGGTTACACCAGCCGCAGCATGATCGTCATCTGCAAATAGAGAAAAGGGCAGCTCGCAAGCTGCCCTTTTTCATTTGCCCTTACAACGGTGCGGTACGCGCTTCCAGCCAGGCCAGCGCGCTCCCCTCGAGTAGCGGTGCAAGGCGCTCGCGCACGTTGGCGTGATAGCCGTTCAGCCACTCTACCTCCTCCCGGGTTAGCAGCTCGGGCAGCAGGCAACGGGTATCGATCGGGCACAGCGTCAAGGTCTCGAAGCGCAGAAAGTCGCCGAAAGCACTCTTGCCAGCATCGCGGTTCACCACCAGGTTCTCGATGCGTACACCCCACTGCCCAGGGCGGTATGTACCTGGCTCGATCGAGCTGATCATGCCTGTTTGCATCGCCGTCTGCGGTGCAGGTGCCGCCTGATAGGCAATCACTTGCGGACCTTCGTGCACGTTCATGAAGTAACCCACTCCGTGCCCGGTACCGTGGCCATAGTCGACCTGGTCAGCCCAAATCGGTGCTCGGGCAATGGCATCGAGCAACGGCGACAGCACCCCTCGCGGGAAGGTGGCGCGCGACAGGGCGATCATACCCTTGAGTACCCGGGTGCAATCCTGTTTCTGTTCGCGACTGGGGTTACCGACTGGCACCATACGGGTGATGTCGGTGGTGCCACCCAAGTATTGCCCGCCCGAGTCGATCAGCAGCAACCCATCACCCTCGATGTGCGCATGCGACTGCTCGGTGGCACGGTAATGCGGCATGGCGCCATTGCCATTGAAGGCGGCAATGGTCGAAAAACTCAGCGACACGAAGTTCGCGCGCCGGGCACGCGCGGCACTCAATTGCTCGTCAACCGTGAGCTCGGTAATAACCTCCTGGCCGAGGTTGGCCTCGAACCAGGCGAAGAATTCGCACAGGGCTGCGCCATCCTGCTCCATGACCTGGCGGATATGCACCAGGTCATCGTCACTTTTGCAGGACTTGCTCAGGGTGGTGGGGTTGAGCCCCTCGACCAGCATGACCTCTGCCGCCAAGTTGTCCAGTAGGCCGCAGGTAACCCGAGCCGGATCCACCAGCAGCCGCTCACCGGCAGGAATGGCGCCTAACGCCTTGCCTGCCTCGCTGTAGTCGCGCACCTCGATGCCGTCGACCTCCAGCACCTGGCGCAGGTGCGCGTCGACCTTATCCTGGCCCACGAACAGGATCGCCTGCTGCGGGTTGATCAGGGCAAAGGCCAGGAATACCGGGTTATAGGAAACATCACTACCGCGCAGGTTGAACAACCAGGCGATGTCATCGAGTGTAGCGATAAAGTGCCAGTCGGCCCCTTTGGCCTGGATGCCGTGGCGCAACTGCGCCAGCTTTTCCGCCCGGTTCACCGTGGCGTGCGGCGGCAAGTGCTGGTACACCGGGTTGGCTGGCAGCCCCGGGCGCCCGTCCCAAACCTGGCCCAGCAGGTCCTTGTCGGTCACCAGCCGCGCCCCATATGCCTTCAGCCGCTCACCCAGCTGGCGCGCCGACGCCAGGGCCATGACCGCCCCATCCACCGCGACGCTACGGTTAGCCTCGATGTTATCGCCCAGCCACTCCAGCGCCCCGGGTTTGCCCGGCAGCAGTTTCATCAACTCGATGCCGCTGCCCGCCAGTTCGTACTCCGCCTGCTCCCAATAGCGGCTATCGACCCACAACCCGGCGAACCCAGAGGTGACCACCAACGTACCAACCGAGCCATGGAACCCCGACAGCCACTGGCGCCCCTGCCAATAACCGGGCAAGTATTCGGAAAGATGGGGGTCGGCCGAGGGTACCAGCAAGGCATCGATGCCCCCTGCCGCCATGGCCTGGCGCACGTGCGCCAGTCGCTGTGGCACGCTTTGCTCAAGGGTGGTCTGGACGTTCATGCGCTCTCCTGCGGCTACATCGTGGTTGATCCAATATGCCGATAATGGAACAGCCACCAAAGCCCTGCAATCGCCCCAGCGTAATCAGGACGCTTCCTACAACAGAACCACCGATCACGTTGCGCTGAACTTCCCCACGACACCGGCTTCACACACAGTACATTCATTGCACACAGGCAATTGACCATGCCCAGTGCCAGCGAACCGAAAGCCGGCGTGGTGCTGCTCGACACCCGCGAACACACGCCCGACCATGAGCATGCCGTGCACCTCAAGCTTGCCGACGGCCTGGCCGGGCTGTTGGGCTGCCAACACGTAGCGCCCGCCCATGCACCCACCGCCGCCAATGGCTACTACTACCTGCCTACCGAAACCCTGGTCGGCTCAAAACGGCATGCCGCCTTGGGTATCCGCAGCGAGCAGGATCTGTTTGGCGGACTGGTCGACCATCCCTATATGGCGACCAAGGCGATTTCCCACCCTTTGCCGGCCGGGGCCAGCTTCCCGCCTGGCTGGACCGATGAATTCGCCCGGCAGGCAAGCGACGCTTTGCTGCGCGGCTATACCGTGTTCAGCAAAGCCGATGCGCGCACCGCCGCACAACTGCTGCTGCTCGACGGCCCCCTGCGAGTCAAGCCCGTACTGGCCTGCGCAGGCCGCGGGCAGCAGGTCATCACCACGACGAACGCACTGGAGCCCCTGCTGGCGGGCATGGATGAGCAGCAGCTGGCACTGTGGGGACTGGTACTCGAAGAAGACCTGAGCGATGTGCAAACCTTCAGCGTCGGCCAAGTGCGCGTCGCCGGCCTGACCTGCAGCTATCACGGCACCCAGCAACTGACCCATGACCATCAGGGCACCGAGGTGTACGGTGGTTCCGACCTGGTGGTGGTACGTGGCGACTACCAGGTGCTACTTCAACTCCCGCTGGAAGACCACCTGCGCCTGGCTATCAACCAGGCCATCACCTACGAGCAGGCCGCCGAGCAACACTTTCCTGGTTTCATTGCCTCCCGGCGAAACTACGACATCGCCCGCGGTCTCGATTCGCAAGGCCACCTGCGCAGCGGCGTACTCGAACAATCCTGGCGCCTGGGCGGTGCCAGCAGTGCCGAGTTGCTGGCCCTGAAGGCGTTTGCCGACGACCCGGCATTGCAGCGGGTACGGGCCTCCACTCATGAAGTGTTCGGCACTCCCGACCTGCCCACAGACGCCACCCTCTTCTACCAAGGAATCGACAGTGAACTCGGACAACTCAGCAAATTTGCGCGGATTCGCGAACATGGCCATTCAGAGTGAAACCGTTGAACTGCAGGTCGAAAATGATCGCATCGCCGGGACCCTGGTCAGCCCCGGCTGCAGGATGCCGGGCATACTATTCGTCCACGGCTGGGGCGGCAGCCAGCAGCGTGACCTGGCACGCGCCCGGCACATTACCGGGCTGGGCTGCGTATGCATGACCTTCGACCTGCGCGGCCATGAAAAGACCGAAAGCCAGCGCCTCACGGTCACCCGTGAGCAAAACCTGCAGGACTTGCTGGTGGCTTACGATCGACTGGTCAGCCACCCGGCCGTCGACAGCAGCGCCATCGCCATCATCGGCAGCAGCTATGGGGGTTACCTGGCTACCCTGCTGACCCGCGAACGCTCAGTCAGATGGCTGGCCCTGCGGGTACCGGCCATGTATTGGGACGACGACTGGGGCAGCCCCAAGCAAACCCTCGACCGCCAGCGCCTGAACGCCTACCGCCAGCGCCCGCTCGGCCCGTCAGACAACCGCGCGTTGGCCGCCTGTGCCGAATTCGGCGGAGATGTGTTGCTGGTGGAGTCCGAGCAGGACGACTACGTGCCGCACAGCACACTGATGAGCTACCGCTCGGCGTTCGTCAGCGCCCATTCGCTCACCCATCGCATCGTCGACGGGGCCGACCACGCCCTGTCCAGCGAAGAGAGCCAGAAAGCCTACAGCTCGATCCTGGCAGCCTGGATCAGCGAAATGGTCATCGGTGCCCGCCTGGACCGTTACCCACACTATGCGCCCTGGTATGCCTGAGGCCCACCCACCTGGCAATGCAGCCCGCCATCGGCCCCGCGCACCAGGCTGCGCAGGGTCTGGTAGGCAGCGAAGTTGACGCCACGCGCCTGATGCTGGCCCAGCAGTTCGAGGAACGATTCCTCGACGAAGTACACCGCCGCCGCCGCCCAAGCCTGGCGCGACTGCCATTGCAGGTACTGCAACACCCGGCTGCCATCGTCGCTGGCCTGGATGCTCACACCCTGCAACCCCTCGCAACACGCCGCCAGCACTTCGCTACGCGCCACCAAGGCCTGAGCCAATACGTGCTGGTACTGGCTCGGCACTTCGTACTCGATCATTTGGGTGAACCATAAAGCATGGGGGTTTGCCGACATCGACGGTCTCCTGGCTACGGGCGTATGCAGCGCGATGCCGAGCAGGGTAAAACCTCAAGCAAAGTCAAGGTCAAGTGGTTTCTTCCTGCCCTACCCGGATACCGCAAAACGCCGCCGATAGTCGCTCGGGGTAAGGCCGGTGACACGCTGGAACACCTTGCGAAACGCGCCCGGATCCTGGTAACCGACACCCCAGGCAATCTGTTCGACATTGCGCCGGGTAAACTCCAGCAAACGGCACGCGCGCCCTACCCTCACCTGCTGGCAGTACTCGGTCGGACGCAGGCCGGTAGCAGCGCGAAAGCGCCGCAAGAAGGTCCGCTCCTCCAGCCCGGCACAGGCAGCCATCGCGGCCAGGTCGGCATCCTGCCCGCCATTACCCTGCAGCCAGTGTTGCACTTTCAACACGGCCTCGTCGCCGTGGTCCAGGCGCGGGTTGAATACAGCCCCGGGCAGCAGTGCCGCCACTGGATCGACGGCCAGGTAGCGGGCGGTCTCCCGTGCCACTGTAGCCCCCAGAAAGCGTTCCAGCAGGCGCAAGCCCAAGTCGGTCCAGGCCATGAGCCCTGCCGAGGTCACGATGTCGCCGTCATCCAGCAACGGCTGCTGGGACTCTACCCGAACCTTGGGGAAGCGCTGGGCAAGCGCTTGCACATAGTTCCAGTGCGTGCAAGCTGGACGCCCGTCGAGCAGGCCGCTGGCGGCAATGAAAAACACCCCGATGCACACCGACGCCAGCACCGTACCCTGCCCATGCAGTTGGCACAGAGACGCACGGTGACGCTCCAGCAGCTCGGCTTGCGGAGCCGATTCCAGGCTCGGTGGAACGATCAGTACGCGCAGGCCCCGCTCGGCAACAACCGGGCTATCCGGAGCAGGCAGCAACTGCCCCAGCGCGTCCACCTGCCAAAAACTGACGCAAATTTTTGGCAGCTCGGCGGCCCCCAGCTCGGCCGCAACCCGGTTCGCCACCAGGAACAGATCGGCCAGACCATACACGGCGGCGCGCTGTACGCCGGGGTACAGCAGCAGGCCGATGTCCAGGCTGGCTGGGGTGTCAGTTTTTGCCCGCATAGTGTCGTTCGCGCCAATCCTCAGGTCAGTGCACACAGCCTATAACTATCGTCTCCCAACGACTACTGCCACAGGAGGCAGCATGAGCAAGCAGGCGCTGATCATCATCGACATCCAGAACGACTACTTCCCGGGCGGCAAGTGGACCCTCGATGGCGCCGACCAGGCGGCCGACAACGCTGCCCGCCTGCTGGCGGCAGCGCGCCAGCGCGGCGACCTGGTGGTGCACGTGCGGCATGAGTTCGACAGCGCCGATGCGCCATTTTTCGCCCCCGGTTCGCAGGGCGCGGCGATCCACGCCAAGGCCGAGCCGGTGGCAGGCGAGCCAGTGGTGCTCAAGCACAAGGTCAACGCGTTCCTCGGCACTGACCTTGAGCACACGCTGGACCGCCATGGCGTCGAAGCCCTGACCATCGTCGGCAGCATGAGCCACATGTGCATCGACGCGGCTACCCGCGCCGCGGCCGACCTGGGCTATGCGGTGACCGTGGCACACGATGCCTGCGCGACCCTGCCGCTGGAGTTCGACGGCAAACAGGTGCCAGCGGCGCAGGTGCATGACTCGGCGATGGCGGCGTTGGCGTTTGCCTATGCCAAGGTGGTGAAGACCGATGAGCTGCTGAAAGGCTGATCGGCCCGAGATTTTTGGGCAGGGTGACGCGGTAGGCTGGGTGATGGTGCAAGCAAGACAGTTGTTTCAAATCACCACGTTGCGCACAAAACGCACAGCCACCGCACCATCGTTGCGGTAGGCATACCGGCAGTTGCTGGGGAACACGTGGAACTGCCCCACCTGCAAACGATGCTCGACACCTTCGATAATCAGTGTCAGCTGCCCTTCAGCCACATAGATCTGCTCGCTCCAGCCTTCGGCATCGGCTTCACTGCAATAGCACTCGCCTGGTGCCAAGGTCCATTCCCAAAGCTCCACCTCGCGCCGCGCCGGGCTGGTGCCAAGCAACACCGCCCGGCTCTGTTGATGTTCACCTGCCCAGGCCAATTCTTCGATACGCCCAGGGTCGCGCAGGTCCGGCGCCTGGATCAGGGTACTGAAGGCCACGCCCAAGGCTTCAGCGATCAGGTCGAGGGTGGTCAAGCTGACATTCTTCTCGCCCGCTTCGATTGCCACCAGCATACGCCGGCTGACTCCGGAGCGTTCGGCAAGCGCCGTCTGGCTCATGCCGACGGCATTGCGCAGGCTGCGTACATTGAGGCTGACATGTTGCAGCACCGATGCTCGGTGCGAAGAATCTTTGTGCACTATATTGCTCACTGGTCAAGTTTGCGCAGTATACTGCCCACTTTGCGGCGATTGTGCGCTGCCTCCCTCCGAGTATGCAAGACCATGAGCCAGCCCAGCAGCAAGCCGACACCCGCCGTTACCTTTCGCCTGAGCAAGGCCGAACTGGTGCTGGTGTTCATCACCATGTTGTGGGGCGGCACCTTCCTGCTGGTGCATAACGTCATGACCGTCAGCGGCCCGATGTTCTTCGTTGGCCTGCGCTTTGCTGCAGCCGCGCTGTTCGTTGGCGTGGTCTCGGCGCGAGCGCTGCCCGGGCTGACCTTTACCGAACTGAAGGCCGGCATGCTGATCGGTGTGTCGATCATGCTCGGCTACGGCTTGCAGACCATGGGCCTGCAAACCATCAGTAGCAGCCAGTCAGCGTTCATTACCGCGCTGTATGTGCCGTTCGTGCCGCTGCTGCAGTGGTTGGTGCTGGGCCGCCGACCTGGGCTGATGCCCAGCATCGGTATCTGCCTGGCATTCGTCGGCCTGATGCTGCTGGCCGGGCCGGAAGGCGGCAGCCTGCACTTCAGCGAGGGCGAACTGGTCACCTTGGTCAGCGCCGTGGCCATCGCCGGCGAGATCATCCTCATCAGCCGCTACGCCGGGCAGGTCGATGTGCGACGGGTCACCGTGGTGCAACTGGCGACCGCTTCGCTGCTGGCGTTCCTGATGATCGTGCCGACCCAGGAGCGCATCCCCGACTTCTCCTGGTTGCTGCTGGCCAGCGCGGTAGGCCTGGGCGCCATGAGCGCAGTGATCCAGGTGGCAATGAACTGGGCGCAAAAGTCGGTTTCCCCCACCCGCGCCACCCTCATCTATGCCGGTGAACCGGTGTGGGCCGGCATCGTCGGGCGCCTCGCCGGCGAGCGTCTGCCGGGCGTGGCACTGCTCGGCGGCCTGCTGATCGTGATCGCGGTGGTGGTCAGCGAACTCAAGGTACGCCGCCCGCGCGAAGTCGACGCTGCACGGGACGAAGAGAACGCCGGCGAACACCAGGCAGGGCTGTAAAGCCGCCAACTACGACTATGCTCTGTAAAAAACTGTTATAAAAAAACAGCTTGTCACAGCCTGTTTGTAGGATTCTGCGACAGCTTGCGTGTTGGTGATCACTCACTCGGCACGTATGATCTTTGCAAACTTCTCCAGAATAGGCCGCTATGTCATTGATAGTGCTATTGCTTCTGCCGTTCGTGGGCAGTTGCCTGGCAGCCGTGCTGCCGCACAACGCACGTAACGCCGAGTCCATTCTTGCCGGGCTCGTAGCCCTGGTCGGTACCGTCCAGGTAGCACTGCTGTACCCTCAGGTTGCCCACGGTGGCGTCATCCGCGAAGAATTCCTGTGGCTACCCAGCCTGGGGTTGAACCTGGTGCTGCGCATGGACGGCTTTGCCTGGCTGTTCTCGTTGCTGGTGCTGGGCATTGGTACGCTGGTGTCGCTATATGCCCGCTACTACATGTCGCCGCAAGACCCGGTACCGCGCTTCTTTGCCTTCTTCCTGGCCTTCATGGGCGCCATGCTCGGTCTGGTGATTTCCGGCAACCTGATCCAGCTGGTGTTCTTCTGGGAGCTGACCAGCCTGTTCTCGTTCCTGCTGATTGGCTACTGGCACCACCGCGCCGACGCTCGCCGCGGCGCCTACATGGCACTGATGGTGACCGGCGCGGGCGGCTTGTGCCTGCTGGTCGGGGCCCTGCTGCTCGGCCATGTGGTGGGCAGCTACGACCTGGACAAGGTCCTGGCTGCCGGCGACACCATCCGCCAGCATGCGCTGTACCCCGTGCTGCTGCCCCTGATCCTCATCGGCGCCCTGAGCAAAAGCGCACAGTTCCCCTTCCATTTCTGGCTGCCCCATGCCATGGCGGCGCCCACCCCGGTATCGGCCTATTTGCACTCCGCCACCATGGTCAAGGCCGGCGTGTTTCTGCTGGCGCGCTTCTGGCCCGTGCTGTCGGGCAGCGAAGAGTGGTTCTGGATCGTCGGCGGTGCCGGCGCCCTCACCCTACTGCTCGGCGCTTTCGCCGCCATGTTCCAGAACGACCTCAAGGGCCTGCTGGCCTATTCGACCATCAGCCACCTGGGCCTGATTACCCTGCTGCTAGGCCTGAACAGCCCGCTGGCTGCCGTTGCCGCCGTGTTCCACATTCTTAACCATGCCACCTTCAAGGCGTCGCTGTTCATGGCAGCCGGCATCATCGACCACGAGAGCGGTACCCGAGACATCCGCCGCCTCAGTGGCCTGATCCGTCTGGTACCGTACACCGCCACGCTGGCCATGGTGGCCAGCGCCTCGATGGCCGGTGTACCGCTGATGAACGGTTTTCTGTCGAAGGAAATGTTCTTCGCCGAAACCGTATTCATCAGCTCCACCGCCTGGGTCGAAGCAACATTGCCAGTGATCGCCACCCTGGCCGGGACCTTCAGCGTGGCTTATGCCCTGCGCTTCACCGTCGATGTGTTCTTCGGGCCGACGGCCCAGGACCTGCCCCATACCCCGCACGAGCCGCCACGCTGGATGCGTGCGCCGGTGGAGCTGCTGGTGCTCACCTGTCTGGTCGTGGGCATCTTCCCTGCCCAGTCGGTCGGCCCGCTGCTGGCAGCCGCGGCCCTGCCCGTAGTGGGCGGCACCCTGCCGGAGTACAGCCTGGCTATCTGGCATGGCTGGAACGCACCGCTGATCATGAGCCTGGTGGCCATGAGCGGCGGCATCGTCCTGTACTTGCTGCTAAGCAAGCAACTGCGCCTAGGCCGCTTCCCCTACCCACCGCTGATCGAGCGTTTCAACGGCAAGCGCCTGTTCGAACACGGCCAGGCTCACCTGATGCTGCTGGCGCGTCGCATCGAACGCCTGTTCACCACCCGTCGCCTGCAGTCGCAACTGTTCATGCTGGTGGTCGCCGCGTTCCTCGCGGGCCTCACGCCCATGCTCTATAGCGGCGTGAGCTGGGGCGACCGGCCGAAGATTCCGGGCTCTGGCGTGTTCGTCGCCCTGTGGCTGATCGCTATTGCCTGCGCCATCGGCGCCGCCTACCAGGCCAAGTACCATCGCCTGGCGGCACTGATCATGGTCAGCGTTTGCGGCCTGATGACCTGCATCACCTTCGTCTGGTTCTCCGCGCCCGACCTGGCCTTGACGCAGCTGGTGGTGGAAGTGGTCACCACGGTGCTGATACTGCTCGGTCTGCGCTGGTTGCCACGGCGTATCGAAGGCGTGTCACCACTACCGGGCAGCCTGGAGCGCGCGCGCATGCGGCGCCTGCGCGACCTGCTGCTGGCGGTACTGGTGGGTGGCGGCATGGCCGTGCTGTCGTATGCCATGCTGACCCGGCCGACGCCCAACGACATTTCCTCGTTCTACCTGAGCCGGGCGCTACCCCAAGGCGGTGGTACCAATGTGGTCAATGTCATGCTGGTCGACTTCCGCGGCTTCGATACCCTGGGTGAAATCACCGTGCTGGTGGCCGTGGCGCTGACCGTGTTCGCCCTGCTGCGGCGCTTCCGCCCGCCGAAGGAGAGCATGCAGCTGCCGGCGCAACAGCGTCAGCTGGCGCCCGACGTGGTCACCGACCTGATCAACCCACGGCATGCCACCGACACTGCACTGGGCTTCATGATGGTGCCAGCGGTACTGGTACGCCTGCTGCTGCCGATCGCCTTGCTGGTCTCGATGTACCTGTTCATGCGCGGGCACAACCAGCCAGGCGGCGGCTTTGTCGCCGGCCTGGTGATGTCGGTGGCGTTCATCCTGCAGTACATGGTGGCTGGCACCCAGTGGGTCGAGGCACAGATGAGCCTGAGGCCACTGCGCTGGATGGGCACCGGGCTGCTGTGCGCGACCCTGACCGGGGTCGGCGCCATGCTGCTTGGCTATCCATTCCTCACCACCCATACCGCCCACCTGCACCTGCCGGTGCTGGGTGACGTGCACGTGGCCAGCGCGCTGTTCTTCGATGTCGGCGTGTACACCGTGGTGGTCGGCTCGACCCTGTTGATCCTCACCGCCCTGGCGCACCAGTCGGTGCGCGCTTACCGCCCGGGCAACCCGGCGAAAACCAGCCAAGCAGGAGCCGCCTGATGGAAGAAGTGATTGCAGTCGCCATCGGCGTGCTGGCCGCCTCGGGGGTGTGGCTGATCCTGCGCCCACGTACCTACCAGGTGATCATGGGCCTGTGCCTGCTGTCGTACGGGGTCAACCTGTTCATTTTCAGCATGGGCAGCCTGTTCATCGGCAAGGAGCCGATCATCAAGGACGGCGTCACCCAGGATCTGCTGCACTATACCGACCCTCTGCCGCAGGCACTGGTGCTTACCGCCATCGTCATCAGCTTCGCCATGACCGCACTTTTTCTGGTGGTGCTGCTGGCCTCACGCGGCCTGACCGGTACCGACCATGTGGATGGCCGGGAGCGTGACGAATGAGTGGTATGAGTCAACTGATCGTCGCACCCATCCTGCTGCCGCTGATCACGGCGGCGGTGATGTTGCTGCTGGGTGAAAAGCACAGGCAAATCAAGGCCCGGCTGAACCTGCTGTCAACCTTCGCTGGCCTGGCCATCGCGGTCTGCCTGCTGCTTTGGGTGCGCACCCAGGGCCAGGCAGAGTCGATCGGCGTTTACCTGCCAGGCAATTGGCCAGCGCCATTCGGTATC
This sequence comes from Pseudomonas sp. NY11955, assembly GCF_048068035.1. Taxonomy (NCBI): domain Bacteria; kingdom Pseudomonadati; phylum Pseudomonadota; class Gammaproteobacteria; order Pseudomonadales; family Pseudomonadaceae; genus Pseudomonas; species Pseudomonas sp. NY11955. The sequence goes on along the minus strand of NZ_JBLUPS010000030.1, from coordinate 4,773 downwards.
GTGCTGGTGGTAGACCACCTGTCCGCGCTATTGCTGACCCTGACCGGTGTCATCGGCTTCAGCGCGCTGCTGTTCGCCCGTGCCCGCTGGGACGGTGCCGGGGCCAGCTTCCATGCGCTGTTCCAGATCCAGCTGATGGGCCTGTATGGGGCCTTCCTCACTGCCGACCTGTTCAACCTGTTCGTGTTCTTCGAAGTGCTGCTCGCCGCCTCGTATGGCTTGCTGCTGCATGGCTCGGGGCGCGCGCGGGTGCGTGCCGGCCTGCACTACATCGCCATCAACCTGTTCGCTTCGTCGTTGTTCCTGATCGGCGCAGCAATGCTGTACGGGGTAACCGGCACTCTGAACATGGCCGACCTGGCGCTGAAGATTCCGCTGGTCCCGGAAGCCGACCGTGGCCTGCTGCATGCCGGCGCGGCAATCCTGGCCATGGCCTTCCTGGTCAAGGCCGGTATCTGGCCACTGAACTTCTGGCTGGTACCCGCCTACGCTTCGGCCAGCGCCCCGGTGGCTGCGCTGTTCGCCATCATGACCAAGGTCGGCCTGTACGCCGTGCTGCGCCTGTGGACGTTGCTGTTCTCCGGGCAGGCCGGGGCTTCGGCGCATTTCGGTGGCGAATGGCTGGTGTACGGCGGCCTGGTCACCCTGGCGGTGGCAGCCGTATCGATCCTGGCTGCACAGCGCCTGGAGCGCATGGCGGCCCTCAGCATCCTGGTCTCGGCCGGCACCCTGCTCGGCGCTGTCGGCTTTGCCCAGTCGGCGCTGACCGGCGCGGCGTTGTTCTATCTGGTCAATTCGACCCTTGCGCTGTGCGCCCTGTTCCTGCTCGCTGAACTGGTCGAACGTTCGCGCTCGGCCAATGAAGCGCCGCTGGATGAAGAAGAGGACGCCATGCCCCCACCGCTGGAGTCGTTGCACCCGCCCAAGGGCATCAACCTCGACGATGATCAGAAGGCGGTAATCGGCCAGATCATCCCGTGGACCATGGCCTTCCTCGGCCTCAGTTTCATCGCCTGCGCGCTGCTGATCATCGGCATGCCACCGCTGTCGGGCTTTGTCGCCAAGCTCAACTTGATCAGTGCGCTGTTCAATCCATTGGGGCTCGGCGTGCCCGCCGAGCAGCCGCTGAGTTCAGCCGGTTGGGGCCTTGTAGCCTTGCTGATCCTGTCCGGCATGGCCTCGCTGATCGCCTTCGGCCGGGTCGGCATCCAGCGTTTCTGGAAACCCGAAGAGCGCCCGTCACCGGTACTGCGCCGCTATGAGTGCCTGCCGATCGTCATCCTGCTCGGCCTGTGCATCATCCTCAGCTTCAAAGCCGAACCGTTGCTGCGCTACACCCAGGACACAGCTGCCAGTTTGCAGGCCCCAGATGCCTATATCGAAGCCGTAATGGCCGCCCGGCCGATTCCTGGCCCTACCTCGCTCGACGCACAGGTGCAGCCATGAATCGACTCTTCCCTGCCCCACTGCTATCGATCTCGCTGTTCGGCCTGTGGCTGCTGCTGAACCTTTCGGTCAGCCCTGGCAACCTGCTGCTGGGTGCAGCACTTGGCATACTGGCGCCGCTGCTGATGGCGCCACTGCGCCCGCAGCATGCCCACGTAAGGCGGCCACTGGTCATCGCACGGCTGATCGGTCGGGTTGGCCTGGATGTGATCACCTCCAACCTGCTGGTGGCGCGAGGTGTGTTGCGTGCCAGCAAGCAACCGCCGCGCTCGGCATTCGTGCACATCCCATTGGCCCTGCGCGACCCCCATGGCCTGGCAGCGCTGTCGATGATCACCACGGTAGTGCCTGGCACAGTCTGGTCCGAACTGGCGCTGGACCGCAGCGTGCTGCTGCTGCACGTGTTCGAGCTGGAGGATGAAGCGGCCTTCATCCAGCATTTCAAGGACACCTACGAACGCCCGCTGATGGAGATTTTCCAATGACAGGCCTGCTCGCCAGTGCTGTCCTCGCCAGCCTGTTCATCTTCGCCCTGGCCATGGGCCTGGCACTGATCCGGCTGTTCCGTGGCCCTTCCGCCCAGGACCGAGTGCTGGCGCTGGACTACCTGTACATCCTGGCCATGCTGACCATGCTGGTGCTGGGTATCCGCTATGCCAGTGACACCTACTTCGAAGGTGCCCTGCTGATTGCGCTGTTCGGCTTCGTCGGCTCGTTTGCCCTGGCCAAGTTCCTGCTGCGCGGTGAGGTGATCGAATGACTGAAAACCTGGTACTGCCGTTCTGGCTGGAACTGGTCACCGCCGTGCTGCTGCTGACCGGTAGCCTGTTCGCCTTGATCGGTGCGATAGGCCTGGTACGCCTGAAAGACTACTTCCAGCGAATGCACCCGCCAGCGCTGGCCTCGACCATTGGCGCCTGGTGCGTTGCACTGGCCTCGATCATCTATTTCTCGTGGCTCAAGGACGCACTCGTACTGCACGCCTGGCTGATTCCGATCCTGCTGTCGATCACCGTGCCGGTAACCACGCTGTTGCTTGCACGGGCGGCGTTGTTTCGCAAACGCATGTCGAAAGAGCCGGTACCTGAAGAGGTCAGCAGCGGCCGCGACCGTGGTAACTGAGGGTTGTGGCCTCAGCCCTGGCTGAGGCGCTGCAGCTCGCGTCGCACCATGGCGGCATAAGGCGGTGGGCTGAGGCGATAGAGCTCGGCCGCCACCCAGTTCAACCAGGCGCCTTGCAGCTCCTCACGCCTGGCCAGCAAACGTTCGGCCTCGGCCACGGCATTTTCCTGGTGCTGCCGATGGAACTCGGCCCGCGAGGCAGGCGCGCCGTCGACGTCTGTCATTCACTGGCCTTGAAAGTGGTCAGTTCACCTTTGCGCCATTTGGCAACTTTGCCGGTCACTGCCTTGAGCAACTTGCCCAGGCCTTCCTGCACTTGTTGCTGTGCGGCGAACACCAACATCACGCCATGGCCTTCACGAAACACGATGCCCTCACCTTCGGGCACCGAGACGAAGGCGTAATCGCCCACGCCATACACATTCAACTTGATTTCACGAAAGCGCATTTCCAGCTTGCCACCTTCGCGGCTGGGCAGTACCGCAGCGCGGAAGTGGTCACCGACTTTCAGTTCAAGGCGCTGCTTGTCATCGACCACCAGTGCACTTTCGGTGTCGATTTCGGCCATGTACAGGCCTTCGGGATTCTGTTCGGTGACATAGATGAAGCGGCCCTGGAACAGGTGAGCCAATTTACCGCGCAAGTCGCCCAGGGCGAACAACGCGTGAGTATCAAGTGTGCTGACTGCCAATGAAGTAATCCTCAACCGGTTACAACCCGCCCTCACCCAAGCTCGGGGAGGCACGGCCATTTCTTATCGATAGGCGAAAAGAGTAATAAAGCGATATACGAAATGTCTGTGCCCGCTGACGATGCAGCGCGCAGGAATCTTTACTCTGGTTTGCCAGATTCGCCCTCAACCGAAGGCGTTTGGCTCATTCACGGCCTGGGAAGCGTGATGCCTGAGATCACTCGCCAGAAAACGCAACCCTAGGAGTGAGCCTGCAAGAAGACAAGCCTTGGCATCCATGTGCGCATTACTGTAGGACAAATATGCCCGAAAACACCGAAACCCGTCGAGGGGCAATGAACATTTTCAGGCAGCCAGCCCTTTCTTCAATTGCTGCTGCCAGGCAGCCTGGCACTCCAGCGCTTCTTCACGCGTGGCGAACGCGGTGCCACGGCGTTCGCCATTGACCAGCACCACCCAGCAGATGCGCTTGCCCAGCGCCTGCAAGGTAGCCGGTACACCAGAACCAATCATCACGGCCACATCGACTCGGCTATTCATCATTCCCTCCGGAATTTAATTAGCACCCTAACGATAAGGCCATGATACGCCTGGCTGTGGCGAGAAAACAGCGCATGCTGGCACAGCAGTGTTGCTTATGGCGCAACAAAAGGTGCCAACAAGAAGCACAAAAAGCCCCAGGGATTGCTCCGAGGGGCTTTGCACCGCGCGCGGGTTTATACCTGGCGCTGGTGGCGGTCGAGCTGCTCGTGGCGTTCCTGGGCTTCGATGCAGTACTTGGTGGTCGGGCTGATCAGCAGGCGCTTCAGGCCGATTGGCTCACCACTGTCATCGCACCAACCGAAGCTTTCGTCGGAAATGCGGTCCAGGGCCATTTCCAGCTGTGGCAGCAGGCGTTGGTCGCGGTCGATGGCATTTACCAGCCAGCTACGCTCTTCCTCGACCGAGGCTACGTCGGCAGGGTCCGACGGGGTGTCCAGGCCTTCGATGGTGGTGCGGCTGAGCTCGATGCGTGCATGGGTTTCGACTTTCATCGCCTGCAGCAGCTCAGTGAAGAAGGCCAGCTGGTCGGCATTCATGTAGTCATCGGCCGACATGGCCAGCAACTGTTCCTTGGTCATCGATTTCTCTATGAAAAAATGTGCATTTGGGCGATTCATGTGCCGCCGAGGCCTTGGCATCGGCAGCGGAATTCTTCAAGCGCCAACCGGCACTCTTTTACAGGGGGCGGCAGTCTAAGGCGCCACGTCGCGTGGAGCAACTGCAAATGGGTGCGAATTTGCTTCCGGTGCTTACAATCCGCCGGTCGGCACCTCGGCTGCACTGCAGCGCCTGCAGTAAACTGTGATTCTGTCCGCAGCCATAGCCACAGCCGTAGCTCTTGATCTTGATCTTGATCTTGCTCTTGCTCTTGCTCTTGCTCTTGCTCTTGCTCTTGCTCTTGCTCTTGCTCTTGCTCTTGCTCTTGCTCTTGCTCTTGCTCTTGCTCTTGCTCTTGCTCTTGCTCTTGCTCT
>NZ_JBLUPS010000029.1:0-22579 GCF_048068035.1 Pseudomonas sp. NY11955 | reverse complement strand
GCCATGCGCCAAGGCGTTCGCGCGCAAATCCCACAGGCATGATTGGCCCGAAACAAATGTAGGAGCGAGCTTCGCTCGCGATGCGCCGCGCGGGCGGCGCTCGATCTCACAGGCACCCACATCCCACGCCAGGCACAAAAACAGCAGACGAAAAAAAGCCCGCCAGTGTGAGAGCGGGCCAAAGGACCTACGAAGATTCTTCTAGCGACCAACTAGCTTCCACGATAGGTCGAATAGCTGTACGGCGAAATCAGCAGCGGCACGTGGTAGTGCTCCTGCTGCTCGTCAATGCCAAAGCGCAACACCACGACATCCAGAAACGCCTGGGCCGGCAGTTGCACGCCACGGGCGCGGTAATAATCGCCAGCGCTGAACTGCAACTGATAAACGCCCGTGCGGTAATCGTCACCCTGCAGCAATGGCGCGTCGACGCGGCCATCGCTGTTGGTCAGGGCAGTGTTCACCAGCTCCAGTTGCTGGCCTTCGACACGGTACAGCTCGACCTTGATCGAGCTGCCCGGGCAGCCATGCGCGGCATCCAGTACGTGTGTGGTCAAACGTCCCATTGCGTGTCGCCTCTTGTTCAATCTGTGGGCAAAAAATACTCAGCCATCGCACCAGCATAACGCTTGCGGCAGGCCGGAATGACGCCATTAAGACATTTCATCGCAAAATTGTACACAATTTTTTAAACCCATCTGTCGCGCCCTCCCTTTGCTGCCCATAAACGCCCCATCGGTCGCAAATACACGCACCATAACGACGTGAACGTCATTAGCTGACCAATCAGGCAGGTTTCTTGCACTGTATTTCCCGGCCGCTGCAAGGCGACAAAAGGGAAGAAATGCGGAAAAACAGGCTTACAAAAGATTTCAGAAGTTGTATACAATCAGCCCATCCGGTGGTGCGACATACCGACGCGGCCCGCCCACCCCCCGCACTAACGCACAAGAAGGAAGACTGCAGTGAGCGCTGACTACCCTCGCGACCTGATCGGTTACGGCAACAACCCTCCTCACCCGCAATGGCCGGGCAACGCTCGCATCGCGCTGTCTTTCGTCCTCAACTACGAAGAAGGCGGCGAACGCAACATCCTGCACGGTGACAAGGAATCCGAAGCCTTCCTGTCCGAGATGGTCGCTGCCCAGCCACTGCAGGGCCAGCGCAACATGAGCATGGAGTCGCTGTACGAATACGGCAGCCGTGCCGGCGTGTGGCGCCTGCTGAAGCTGTTCAAGGACAGCGGCGTGCCCCTCACCATCTTCGCCGTGGCCATGGCCGCCCAGCGCCACCCCGACGTGATCCGCGCCATGGCCGAAGCCGGCCATGAGATCTGCAGCCACGGCTACCGCTGGATCGACTACCAGAACATGGACGAGGCCCAGGAGCGCGAGCACATGCTCGAAGCCATCCGCATCCTCACCGAACTGACCGGCGAGCGCCCGGTTGGCTGGTACACCGGCCGCACCGGCCCGAACACCCGCCGCCTGGTGATGGAGGAAGGTGGCTTCCTCTATGACAGCGACACCTACGACGACGACCTGCCCTACTGGGAGCCGAACAACCCGACCGGCAAGCCGCACCTGGTGATCCCCTACACCCTGGACACCAACGACATGCGCTTCACCCAGGTGCAGGGCTTCAACTGCGGCGAGCAGTTCTTCCAATACCTCAAAGACGCCTTCGATGTGCTGTACGCCGAAGGCGCCGAAGCACCGAAAATGCTCTCCATCGGCCTGCACTGCCGGCTGGTTGGCCGCCCGGCACGCCTGGCCGCACTGAAGCGCTTCGTCGATTACGCAAAAAGCCATGACCAGGTCTGGTTCGCCCGTCGCGTGGACATCGCCCGCCACTGGCACACCACCCACCCGTACAAGAAAGAGAACGCCTGATGACCGCCTTCAACACCCTCAAGCCCTCCGCCCTGGACCGCGACGCCTTCGTCAAGGCCTTCGCCGACATCTACGAGCACTCGCCGTGGGTTGCCGAAAAGGCCTACGACCTGGGCCAACTGGGCGAGCTGGACGAGATCGAGGCGCTGCACCAGCGCATGAGCGACATCCTGCTCAGCGCCAACCACGCCGACCAACTGGCGCTGATCAACGCTCACCCGGACCTGGCCGGTAAAGCCGCCATCCAGGGCGAGCTGACCGAATCGAGCACCAACGAACAGGCCGGTGCCGGCATTCACCAGTGCACCGCCGAAGAATTCGCCCGTTTCACCGAGCTGAACGACGCCTACAAAGCCAAGTTCCAGTTCCCGTTCATCATGGCGGTGAAGGGTAGCAACCGGCACCAGATCCTCGCCGCCTTTGAAAAGCGCATCCACAACGATGCCGATGCCGAATTCAAGGAAGCCCTGGCGCAGATCAACCTGATCGCCCTGTTCCGCCTGCTGCAGTTGTAAGCACCAGCCGAACCTTATTCAGAAAACGAACAATAGAAGAGATAACCGCATGCGCACCCTGATGATCGAGCCCCTGACCAAAGAAGCCTTCGCCCAATTCGGAGATGTGATCGAAACCGACGGCAGCGACCACTTCATGATCAACAACGGCTCGACCATGCGCTTTCACAAGCTCGCCACGGTCGAAACCGCCGAGCCTGAAGACAAGGCGATCATCAGCATCTTCCGCGCCGACGCGCAGGACATGCCGCTGACCGTGCGCATGCTGGAACGCCATCCGCTGGGCAGCCAGGCTTTCATCCCGCTGCTCGGCAACCCCTTTCTGATCGTGGTCGCGCCCGTTGGCGATGCACCTGTATCAGGCTTGGTCCGAGCCTTCCGCAGTAATGGCAGGCAGGGCGTTAATTACCATCGCGGCGTTTGGCACCACCCGGTGCTTACGATCGAAAAGCGGGATGATTTCCTGGTGGTTGATCGCAGTGGTTCTGGCAACAACTGCGATGAGCATTACTTCACCGAGGAACAGATGCTGATCCTCAATCCCCACCAATAAGAAAAGGTCAGTCATCTTCACGGTGACTGGCAGAGGTACATACTGTGGAAGCACACCTTCACGAATGGCTGAACCTGAGCATTCGCTGGGTTCACATGATCACCGGTGTCGCCTGGATCGGTGCATCGTTCTACTTCGTCTGGCTGGAGAACCACCTGAACCGAAGCAACCCGCGCGATGGGTTGTCGGGTGATCTCTGGGCGATTCACGGCGGTGGTATCTACCACCTGGAGAAATACAAACTCGCACCCCCGAAAATGCCCGAGAACCTGCACTGGTTCAAATGGGAAGCCTACTTCACCTGGATGTCCGGTATCGCCCTGCTGTGCGTGGTGTTCTACTGGAACCCGGCCCTGTACCTGCTGGCGCCTGGCAGCACCCTGAGCGGTGCCGAAGGCGTGGCCATTGGTATCGGTTCGCTGATCGCCGGCTGGTTCATCTACGACTTCCTGTGCGACTCGCCCCTGGGCAAGAAGCCAGCGCTGCTCGGTGGTGTGCTGTTCGTGCTGATCATCGCCGCCTGCTGGGGCTTCAGCCTGGTGTTCAGTGGCCGTGGCGCCTACCTGCACACCGGCGCGATCATCGGCACCATCATGGTCGGTAACGTGTTCCGCATCATCATGCCCGCCCAGCGCCAGCTGGTAGCGGCGATCGAGAACAACCAGACGCCCGACCCGGTACTGCCGGCCAAGGGCCTGCTGCGCTCGCGCCACAACAACTACTTCACCCTGCCGGTGCTGTTCATCATGATCAGCAACCATTTCCCGAGCACCTACGGTAGCCAGTACAACTGGCTGATCCTGGCCGGTATCGCAGTAGCCGCGGTTCTGATCCGCCACTACTTCAACACCCGCCATGACAGCAACAAGTACGCCTGGACCCTGCCCGTCGGTGCCCTGGCAATGATCTGCCTGGCCTACGTCACCGGCCCTAAACCGATGGCAGTGAGCCCTGAGCAGGCCGCAGCGAAGATCGAGTACCAGCCGTTGCCGGCTACCGCTGTAGGTGGCAAGACCGCTGCCGAGCAACGTGCCGAAGACGCCGCCAAGGCCGCCGAAGCACCCGCTGAAGCACCGGCTCAGCCCGTTGCCCAGGCCGCCGGTGGCGACTTCGACAAGATCCACAATGTCATCCAGGAACGCTGCACCGTGTGCCACTCGTCCAAGCCGACCAGCCCACTGTTCAGCGCCGCCCCTGCCGGCGTGATGTTCGACACCCCGCAGCAGATCCAGGCCCAGGCCGCGCGCATTCAGGCGCAAGCGGTCGCCAGCCAGATCATGCCGCTGGGCAACATCACCCAGATGACCACCGAAGAGCGCAAGCTCGTCGGCGACTGGATCGCCAAAGGCGCCCAGGTCAACTGATCCACCTTCCTACAGGGCGACACGTCCCCTGTAGGAGCGGCCTTGCGCCGCGAAGAGGCCGGCAAACCCGGCCTCAAACTTTAAGATTCACGCAACAAGCAAGCATCGAGCGTTCAGCGTCAGGCGGAAACCCCAGGCTCTCTTCACCGTGAGCCTGCCGCCTTAGGCTGCCGCTTGGATCCGAGAATAAAAACAAAACTCGAGGTGCTGCATGTCCGAGTCACGCAAGGCGTACATCCCCATTGCGCCGCCGCGCGAACCCTTGCCCCTGTTCCAACTGATCCTGGTTGGCCTGCAACACGTTCTGCTGATGTACGGTGGCGCGATCGCCGTGCCATTGATCATCGGCCAGGCCGCCGGGCTGTCCCGTGAAGAAGTCGCTTTCCTGATCAACGCCGACCTGCTGGTCGCTGGCGTCGCTACCATCATCCAGTCGTTCGGTATCGGCCCGGTGGGCATCCGCATGCCGGTGATGATGGGGGCCAGTTTCGCTGCCGTCGGCAGCATGGTGGCCATGGCTGGCATGCCCGGCGTGGGCCTGCAGGGGATCTTCGGCGCGACCATCGCCGCCGGCTTCTTCGGCATGCTGATCGCGCCGTTCATGTCCAAGGTCGTGCGCTTCTTCCCGCCGCTGGTCACCGGTACGGTGATCACCTCGATTGGCCTGTCGCTGTTCCCGGTGGCAGTCAATTGGGCCGGTGGCGGCCATGAAGCGGAAACCTTCGGCTCGCCGATCTACCTGCTGGTGGCCGGCCTGGTATTGGCCGTGATCCTGCTGATCAACCGCTTCATGCGCGGCTTCTGGGTCAACGTGTCGGTACTGGTGGGCATGGGCCTTGGCTACATCCTGGCCGGCTCCATTGGCATGGTCGACCTGTCCGGCCTGAAGGACGCTCCGTGGTTGCAGGTGGTCACCCCCCTGCACTTCGGCATGCCGACCTTCAGCCTGGCGCCGATCCTGTCCATGTGCCTGGTGGTGGTGATCATCTTCGTCGAGTCCACCGGCATGTTCCTGGCCCTGGGCAAGGTGACCGATCGCGAAGTTACCCCCGGCATGCTGCGTCGTGGCCTGCTGTGCGATGCCGGCGCGTCGTTCATCGCCGGTTTCTTCAATACCTTCACCCACTCCTCGTTCGCCCAGAACATCGGCCTGGTGCAGATGACCGGGGTGCGCTGCCGCTTTGTCACCATTGTGGCCGGCGCCCTGTTGATCCTGCTCAGCCTGCTGCCCAAGGCGGCCTTCCTGATTGCCTCGATCCCGCCTGCGGTACTGGGCGGCGCGTCCATCGCCATGTTCGGCATGGTCACCGCCACCGGGATCAAGATTCTTCAGGAGGCGGACATCGGCGACCGCCGCAACCAGCTGCTGGTTGCCGTGAGCGTCGGCTTCGGGTTGATCCCCGTGGTGCGTCCAGAGTTCTTTGCCCAGATGCCACAGTGGATGGAGCCCATCACCCACAGCGGTATCGCCATGGCCACGGTCAGTGCCCTGGTGTTGAACGTCCTGTTCAACATCCTCGGTGGCGCCGACCGCGCGGTGCACAACGACGCCTGTCACCAGCATTGAGCCAACAGGGGCGGCGCAAAGCCGCCCCGCTCTCACATCTGCAATAACCGCTACGCCGTCGACCCACCGGAATGGGTCGCCCGGGGCGCCTGCGCGCCAAAAAAACCGCCAACAAAAACAATAAGTCCGGGAATCACAACATGAAGCGCATCACCACGTCCCTGTTGTTGGGCAGCAGCCTGCTGGCCACCCTACCCTCGCACGCAGGCGAATGGCTGCAATGGCACGGCGAAAGCCTGACCTACCTGTACGGCAAGGACTTCAAGGTCAACCCTGATATTCAGCAGACCATCACCTTCGAGCACGCCAACAAATGGAAGTACGGCGACACCTTCATGTTCGTCGACAAGATCTTCTACAACGGCAAGGCCGACCCCAGCAAAGGCGTAACCACCTACTACGGCGAGTTCAGCCCGCGCCTGTCCTTCGGCAAGATCTTCGACCAGAAGCTTGCCTTCGGTCCGATCAAGGACGTGCTGCTGGCCATGACCTACGAGCGCGGCGAAGGCGACAACGAAGCCTACCTGATCGGCCCTGGCTTCGACCTGGACATCCCCGGCTTCAACTATTTCACCCTGAATTTCTACGTGCGCAACACCGAAGGCAGCCGCCCCGGCGACAACGTCTGGCAGATCACCCCCGGCTGGTCGTACACCATCCCCGTGGGCCGCTCCGACATTCTGATCGACGGTTACATGGACTGGGTCACCGACAATGACCAGACCCGCCGTGGCACCTATCACGCCAACCTGCACTTCAACCCGCAGGTCAAGTACGACCTGGGCAAAGCCCTGAACCTGGGTGCCAAACAGCTCTACGTCGGCTTTGAATACAGCTACTGGAAGGACAAGTACGGCATCGACAGCCGGGGCAACCTGGACAGCAACCAGAGCGTCGCCAGCGCGCTGATCAAGGTACACTTCTAAGAAGCTGACCAAACGCACAAGTTTGATTCACTGCGCTCCAGGACGGAGCACTTGAGGCACGGCGCGCAAGCCAGTAATCTGCGCGCCCCCTCGATCAGGGCAGAACGGATTCTGCCTGCGTTTACTGACCGCTCAGTCAATGAATACGGGCGGTTGGCCAACGTGTTGCCAGCCTGAAAGACCCTTTTCATCCGTTCAGAACGAAGTCGAGCAGGAAGGTTTTGCCAACCCGGGAAAGTTGGCTCAACCCTTGCCAAACAGCTGTGGCCTATCGAAAAAAGCTGACTCGCAAGACAACAAAAAAGCGCCATCACCGAGCGCTGACAACAGATCAATCAAGGGAGCGACACTCGCAATGCGTACCATCAACAGCCTGATCCTCGCCGGCGGCCTGCTGGCCTGTGGCACCACCTTCGGCGGCGACCTGCTGCAATGGCAGAACAACAGCCTGACCTACCTGTGGGGCAAGAACTTCAAGGTCAACCCCGAGACCCAGCAAACCTTCACCTTCGAGCACGCCGACGCGTGGAAGTACGGCGACAACTTCTTCTTCGTCGACAAGATCTTCTACCAGGGCAAGAAGGACGCCAACAACGGCCCCAACACCTACTACGGCGAATTCAGCCCACGCCTGTCGTTTGGCAAGATCTTCGACCAGAAGCTGGAATTCGGCCCAGTCAAGGACGTGCTGCTGGCGATGACCTACGAGTTTGGCGAGGGTGATACCGAGTCGTACCTGATCGGCCCAGGCTTCGACCTGGCCATCCCGGGCTTCGACTACTTCCAGCTGAACTTCTACAACCGCACCACCGACGGCAGCCGCGCCGGCGACAACGTATGGCAGATCACCCCGGTGTGGTCGTACACCATCCCGGTCGGCGATTCCGACGTGCTGATCGACGGCTTCATGGACTGGGTGGTGGACAACGACGAAAACCGCCACGGCACCTACCAGGCCAACCTGCACTTCAACCCGCAGATCAAGTACGACCTGGGCAAGGCGCTGCACCTGGGCGAGAAGCAACTGTACGTGGGTGTGGAGTACGACTACTGGAAGAACAAGTACGGTATCAAGGACAGCGATGCCTTCACTACCGACCAGAACACCATGAGCTTCCTGGTAAAAGTGCACTTCTGATGGGCTGAATCGTGACAGCCCGTAGATTTACCAACGGGCTGTCACGCCTATATTTGTAGGAACTTTCCTACAACTAATTAGGATTAATCTTACTTTCGTTAATACTTGCCTTTAAAGTCAAAGCAAGCGCACACGGCAACATCACGCCAAACAGTAAAAGCCCCAACTCCACCTGCCAGTGCTCCAGCACACGCAAGATATCCAGCACCAGCATGACGCTGTTGATCGTCAACGCCAGGCCAAATACTGCACAGCATTTGTACAAAGCCTCTATCCCCGCCCCGCGCAGCAGCAACCTGAGGCCCACAGCGCCCCAGGCCAGGGCCGAGCCCAGGTACAGGGCCAAGTGGTACACATCGTAAGTCAACACTTTTCCGAACATGATTTAGCCTCCCGACCTGTAGGAAAATAGCAAGGTGTTTACTATAGGCCGAGCACTCCACTTAGTCCCTGCGAATTTTTGACAAAATTTTTGCATTTCCCTATTTAGCATGCCTGCCTACTTTCACCCCAAAAAAGAAAACAGGCCTACTTAATGCGCACGTCACTCGCCGCTCCTTGGCGGTACCTTCTTTTAGTTTGCTCACTCTGGCTCGGCATTTTCTTGCTGACCCGCCTGATATTGCTGGTCACCCACTTGGATGAAGTACAGAGTGACTACTTCTCATTATTCTTTAATGGTGCCTTGTACGACCTGAGTTTCCTTACCTACGCCGCCCTGCCACTGGGGTTGTACCTGGCGCTGTGCCCTGCCAAATTGTGGCGCACCGCGTTGCACCGCCGGCTGATGAGCGGCGTACTGATCGTCAGCCTGTTCGTGATGTTGTTCGTCGCCGTGGCCGAGTGGCTGTTCTGGGACGAGTTTGGGGTGCGCTTCAACTTCATTGCCGTCGACTACCTCGTTTACTCCAAAGAGGTGCTGGACAACATTCGCGAGTCGTACCCGCTGCCGACCCTGCTGGGCAGCATTGCCGTGGCCGCCGTGCTGCTCGCGCTGATCCTGCGCAAACCGCTGGCCCGTGCGCTCGCAGCGCCAAGCACCAACCTGCGCCAACGCCTGGGTGGCCTTGCGCTGCTGGCAGTCCTGGGCGGGCTCAGCGTACTGCTGGTCGACCAACAGTTCCCTCGCGGCCAGGGCGGTAACGCCTATCAGCGCGAACTGGCCAGCAACGGCCCGTACCAGTTCTTTGCCGCGTTCCGCAACAACGAGCTCGACTACACCCAGTTCTACGCCAGCCTCGACGCCAGCGAAGTCGGTGCACACATGCATCAGGAACTGGCCGAGCCCAACGCGCGGTTCAAGGCCAGCGAGCCCGAGGACATTCGCCGCCACATCAGCGCCAGTGGCGAACCACGCAAGCCCAACATCATCCTGGTCACCATCGAGAGCTTCAGCGCCAAGTACATGGGCAGCAACGGCGACCCACGCAACCTCACGCCCAACCTGGACGCGCTGCGCCAGCAGAGCCTGTACTTCAACAACTTCTACGCCACCGGCACGCGCACCGACCGCGGCCTGGAGGCCATCACCCTGTCGATCCCGCCCACGCCGGGCCGCTCGATCGTCAAGCGCATCGGCCGCGAAAGCGGCTATGGCAGCCTCGGCCAACAACTGAAGGCGGTGGGTTATGACGCCGTATTCGTCTATGGTGGACGCGGCTACTTCGACAACATGAATGCCTTCTTCAGCGGCAACGGCTACCGTATCGTCGACCAGAGCAGCATCGACGAGAGCGAAATCAGCTTCAAGAACGCCTGGGGCATGGCCGACGAAGACCTGTACCGGCAGACGCTGAAGCTGGCCGATGCCGACCATGCCAGGCAGCAGCCGTTCTTCCTGCAACTGATGACCACCTCCAACCACCGCCCCTACACCTACCCGGAAGGCCGTATCGACATCCCGTCGGGTGAAGGCCGTGAAGGCGCGGTGAAGTACACCGACCATGCCATTGCGCAATTCCTTAAGGAAGCCAAGGGCAAGCCATGGTTCGACAACACCCTGTTCGTGTTCGTCGCCGACCACACCGCCGGTAGCGCGGGCGTGGAAGACCTGCCGGTCAGTAATTACCAGATTCCGTTGTGGATCTATGCACCCAAGCTGATCGCCCCGCGCGAGGACGCACAACTGGCCAGCCAGATCGACCTGGCACCGACCCTGCTTGGCCTGCTCAACCTGAGCTACACCTCGACCTTCTTCGGCCGCGACCTGCTGCGCGAACAATCCTTGCCGCCACGGGTACTGATCGGCAACTACCAGCACCTGGGGCTGTTCGACGGCAAGGACCTGGCGATTCTCAGCCCGCGCGGCGGCATGCGCGTGCATCAGGACGCCTTGGGCAACAGCCGGGAAACCCGTGCGGACAGTGACAACCCTCTGGTACGTCGGGCGATTGCCTATTACCAGAGTGCCGCCAACGATTTCAGCAAAGGATTGCTGGCCTGGAAGCCGCAAGAACAGGGAGCGGTGGCCGAACAGTGAACCTGTGAGCCGGCAACCTGGTGTATGGCACCGGCTCTGCCGGTGTTCGCGGGCGCGCCCGCTCCCACAAGTGCATTGCCAACCTCAGCAATAGCACAGGCCCTGTGGGAGCAACTGTCTTGTGCTGCTTGTGCCGGCCTCTTCGCGGGCATGCCCGCGAACCGGGGCAACGCCCCGGCCATGCAACTCAGGTCGCCGGCCGAAACGCCCGCCACAGCTTCCCGGCAGCCGTCACCACCGCCAGCACCACGGCACCGGCCACGACACCGGCCACGCCGTTGAGCAGCGCCCCGGTCAGCGCACCACCGCGCCCTTCGCTGAACGCCTCGATGGCGTGATGCAGTGGCGCGATGCCATGCACCAGAATCCCACCACCCACCAGAAACATCGCTGCCGTGCCAATCACCGACAGGCTCTTCATCATGTAAGGCGCCGCCCGCAGGATGCCGTTACCCACCGCCTGAGCAAGCCGCGAGGCCTTTTGCGTCATCCACAGCCCCAGGTCATCGAGCTTGACGATACCACCCACCAAACCATAAACGCCGATGGTCATGACAATGGCGATGCCCGACAGCACGATGATCTGCTGGGTCAACGGTGCATCGGCCACGGTGCCCAGGGTGATGGCGATGATTTCCGCCGACAGGATGAAGTCGGTGCGCACCGCGCCCTTGATCTTGGTTTTCTCGAACGCCACCAGGTCGACATTGGCGTCTGCCATGGCTTCCTTCCGGGCCTTGTGCTGCGCGTCGTCCTCTTCCTGGCTGTGCAGGAATTTATGCGCCAGCTTTTCGAAGCCCTCGAAGCACAAGTAGGCGCCCCCTACCATCAACAACGGCGTGACAGCCCACGGAGCGAACGCACTGATCAGCAGCGCCGCCGGCACCAGGATTGCCTTGTTGACGAACGACCCCTTGGCCACCGCCCAGACAACCGGAATTTCGCGCTCGGCGCGCACGCCGGTGACCTGTTGGGCATTCAGCGCCAAGTCGTCACCCAGCACGCCCGCAGTCTTCTTCGCCGCGACTTTGGTCATGAGCGAGACGTCGTCCAGCAACGTGGCGATGTCATCGATCAGTACCAGTAGACTGCTTCCTGCCATGTTTGCCTGTTTCCACATGAATGAATGTGCCGGAGTCTAGCCGAAAGTAGCTGCCTTGAGCGCCCGTCGAGCCCGGTGCTACCATGCTCGATCCCTCCTAGAGGTGGCCAGACACGAGGAAGATCCCTGACCATGAGCACCATTCGCGAGCGCAACAAGGAATTGATCCTGCGCGCGGCCAGCGAGGAATTCGCCGACAAGGGCTTCGCCGCCACCAAGACCAGCGATATCGCGGCCAAGGCTGGCCTGCCCAAGCCAAACGTGTATTACTACTTCAAGTCCAAGGACAACCTCTACCGCGAGGTCCTGGAGAGCATCATCGCGCCGATCATGCAGGCTTCCACGCCGTTCAATGCCGACGGTGACCCGAAGGAAGTGCTGAGTTCGTACATTCGCTCGAAGATACGCATCTCGCGCGACCTGCCGCACGCCTCCAAGGTGTTCGCCAGCGAGATCATGCACGGCGCCCCGCACCTGTCGCCGAACCAGGTGGAGCAGTTGAACGAGCAGGCCCGGCACAACATCGAGTGCATCCAGCGCTGGATCGACCGAGGGCAAATCGCCCATGTGGATGCGCATCACCTGATGTTCAGCATCTGGGCGGCGACCCAGACCTATGCCGACTTCGACTGGCAGATTTCTGCGGTGACAGGCAAGGCCAAGCTGGCCGACAGCGATTATGACGCGGCGGCCGAAACCATCATTCGTATGGTTTTGAAGGGCTGTGAGCCTGAGGCAGCCTGACAGGACCAATGGGGCTGCTTCGCAGCCCATTCGCGGCACAAGGCCGCTCCTACAGGGTATTGCGTAACCCCTGTAGGAGCGGCCTTGTGCCGCGAATGGGCCGCGAAGCGGCCCCAACAATCGCCAGCCTTACGCCGCTACCCCGGCATCCGCCCGCAATCCCACTTCCTCGATCGCGCTGATCGCACACTGCTCGTCGATATCCGACGTATCCCCGCTGATCCCGACAGCACCCAACACCTTGCCGTCCTGATCACGAATCAGCACCCCACCCGGCGCCGGCACCACCGGCCGCTCACCCATCCCGTTCAGCGCGGCAAAAAACGCCGGCCGCTGCTGTGCATCCAGCGCCAGCAGGCGCGAGCCCTTGCCCAGCGCGATCGCGCCCCAGGCTTTGCCAGTGGCCACCTCAGGCCGAATCAGGCTGGCGCCATCCTCACGCTGCAGCGCCAGCAGATGCCCGCCCGCATCCAGCACTGCCACGGTCAGTGGCGCGGCATTGATCTTGCGGCCCGCCGCCAACGCGGCATTCACCAGGCTGACAGCGACTTTCAGGTTCAAAGCGTTCATGGAAAGGTCCTCTTCTTGTTGTGAGAAGCCCTGAGGGCAGTTGAAAACCGATAGAACAAATAGAACACAACGAAAGATGTTTTTGTATACAATATTTTGAAACGATTGTATGCGATGGCGCAAATAGCCGATTTCACGGCCGCTTTGACGAAAGCTGGCCCGCCCGATGAAAACCCATTGACCTGAGCCGCCAGGCGTGAATACACTCTGTCGCAAAGCAAGTTGTATACAATTACAAAATCGATGAGGCACAAACCATGAGCAAAATGAGAGCAATCGATGCAGCCGTTCTGGTCATGCGCCGTGAAGGTGTAGATACCGCGTTCGGCATCCCAGGGGCTGCTATCAACCCGTTGTACTCGGCCCTGAAGAAAGTCGGTGGCATCGATCACGTCCTCGCTCGCCACGTCGAAGGTGCCTCGCACATGGCCGAGGGCTACACCCGTGCCAACCCTGGCAACATCGGCGTGTGCATCGGCACTTCCGGCCCAGCCGGCACTGACATGGTCACCGGCCTGTACAGCGCCTCGGCCGACTCCATCCCGATCCTCTGCATCACCGGCCAAGCCCCGCGCGCCCGCCTGCACAAGGAAGACTTCCAGGCTGTCGACATCACCAACATCGTCAAGCCGGTAACCAAGTGGGCGACCACTGTTCTGGAGCCAGGCCAGGTGCCATACGCTTTCCAGAAAGCCTTCTATGAAATGCGCACCGGCCGCCCAGGCCCGGTACTGATCGACCTGCCGTTCGACGTGCAAATGGCCGAGATCGAGTTCGACATCGACGCCTACGAGCCACTGGCCGTCAACAAGCCATCGGCCACCCGCGTACAAGCCGAAAAAGCCCTGGCCCTGCTCAATGACGCCGAGCGCCCGCTGCTGGTAGCCGGTGGCGGCATCATCAATGCCGACGCCAGCGACAAGCTGGTCGAATTTGCCGAACTGACCGGCGTACCGGTAATCCCGACCCTGATGGGCTGGGGCACCATCCCGGACGACCACGCACAAATGGTCGGCATGGTCGGCCTGCAGACTTCGCACCGTTACGGCAACGCCACCCTGCTGAAATCCGACCTGG
This sequence comes from Pseudomonas sp. NY11955, assembly GCF_048068035.1. Lineage (NCBI taxonomy): Bacteria > Pseudomonadati > Pseudomonadota > Gammaproteobacteria > Pseudomonadales > Pseudomonadaceae > Pseudomonas > Pseudomonas sp. NY11955. The sequence continues at coordinate 8,652 of NZ_JBLUPS010000029.1, read as the reverse complement.
TGTTCGGCATCGGTAACCGCTGGGCCAACCGCCACACCGGTTCCGTCGACGTCTACACCGAAGGCCGCAAGTTCGTGCACGTGGACATCGAACCAACCCAGATCGGCCGCGTGTTCACCCCGGACCTGGGTATCGTTTCCGACGCTGGCAAGGCACTGGACGTGTTCCTGGAAGTGGCCCGCGAGTGGAAAGCCGCCGGCAAGCTGAAGTGCCGCAAGGCCTGGCTGCAAGAGTGCCAGGAGCGCAAGGCGAGCCTGCAGCGCAAGACCCACTTCGACAACGTGCCGGTCAAGCCGCAGCGCGTGTACGAAGAAATGAACCAGGTATTCGGCAAGGACACCTGCTACGTCAGCACCATCGGCCTGTCGCAGATTGCCGGCGCACAGTTCCTGCACGTGTACAAGCCACGCCACTGGATCAACTGCGGCCAGGCCGGCCCGCTCGGCTGGACCATCCCTGCCGCCCTCGGTGTGGTCAAGGCCGACCCGAAACGCAAGGTCGTCGCCCTGTCCGGTGACTACGACTTCCAGTTCATGATCGAAGAACTGGCAGTGGGCGCGCAGTTCAACCTGCCGTACGTCCACGTGCTGGTGAACAACGCCTACCTGGGCCTGATTCGCCAGGCGCAGCGTGGCTTCGACATGGATTACTGTGTACAACTGGCATTCGAGAACATCAACTCGACCGATGCCGCCACCTATGGTGTCGACCACGTAGCCGTGGTCGAAGGCCTGGGCTGCAAGGCCATTCGTGTGTTCGAGCCGGCAGAGATCGCCCCTGCCCTGCTCAAGGCGCAGAAGATGGCCGAAGAGTTCCGCGTACCGGTGGTGGTCGAAGTGATTCTCGAGCGTGTCACCAACATTTCCATGGGCACCGAGATCAACGCGGTCAACGAGTTCGAAGACCTGGCCCTGGTCGGCAACGACGCGCCAACCGCCATCTCGCTGCTGGACTGATCGCCTGACGCCCCCAGGCACGCCCTGGGGGCCTTCATCGCAAGGAGACAACCCATGCCTCGCTTCGCTGCCAACCTGTCCATGCTGTTCACCGAACAGGACTTCCTGGCCCGCTTCAAGGCTGCCGCCGATGCTGGTTTCAGCGGCGTCGAATACCTCTTTCCGTATGACTTCAGCGCCGCTGAAATCAAGCAGCAGCTGGAGGCCAACGGCCTGACCCAGGTGCTGTTCAACCTGCCGGCGGGCGACTGGGCCAAAGGTGAGCGTGGCATCACCTGCCACCCGGACCGCGTCGAAGAATTCCGCGCCGGTGTCGACAAGGCCATCGAGTACGCCAAGGTGCTGGGCAACACCCAGGTCAACGCCCTGGCCGGCATCCGCCCACAAGGCCCGGACTGCGCCACCGTGCGCAAGACCTTCGTCGAAAACCTGCGCTACGCCGCCGACAAGCTCAAGGCCGCCGGTATTCGTCTGGTCATGGAAATGATCAATACCCGCGACATTCCGGGCTTCTACCTGAACACCACGAAACAAGCCCTGGAAATCCAGGCCGAAGTGGGCAGCGACAACCTGTTCCTGCAATACGACATCTACCACATGCAGATCATGGAAGGTGACCTGGCGCGCACCATGGAAACCAACCTGCAGCTGATCAACCACATTCAGCTGGCCGACAACCCAGGCCGTAACGAGCCTGGCACTGGCGAGATCAACTACCGCTTCCTGTTCGAGCACCTGGACCGTATCGGCTACCAGGGTTGGGTGGGCGCGGAGTACAAGCCCAAGACCACCACCGAAGCGGGCCTGGGCTGGCTGAAAACCCATAACGCAATCTAAGGAAAACTCGGAACCCCTGTGGGAGCGGGCATGCCCGCGAACACCGGCATAGCCGGTGCCATCCACCGAGTCGCCTGTTTCGCGCGCACGCCCGCTCCCACAGGGGCCGAGGTTTGCTTAAGACATTACAAGTACAAAGAGGCACATTCTCATGGCTAAAATCGGTTTCATCGGCACCGGCATCATGGGCAAGCCCATGGCCCAAAACCTGCAAAAAGCAGGTCACAGCCTGTTCGTTTCCACCCACCACGACGCCGCCCCAGCCGAGCTGATCGCTGCCGGTGCAGTGGCCCTGGCCAACCCGAAAGAAGTGGCCCAGGAAGCCGAATTCATCATCGTCATGGTCCCCGACACCCCGCAGGTCGAAAGCGTCCTGTTCGGTGAAAACGGCGTGGCCGAAGGCGTCGGCCCGAACAAGATCGTGATCGACATGAGCTCGATCTCGCCAACCGCGACCAAAGCCTTCGCCGAGAAAATCAAGGCAACCGGCGCTGCCTACCTGGACGCCCCGGTGTCCGGTGGTGAAGTCGGTGCCAAGGCCGCGACCCTGAGCATCATGGTCGGTGGCTGCCCGAAAGCCTTCGAGCGCACCCTGCCGCTGTTCGAAGCCATGGGCAAGAACATCACCCGCGTAGGTGGCAACGGTGACGGCCAGACTGCCAAGGTCGCCAACCAGATCATCGTCGCCCTGAACATCCAGGCCGTCAGCGAAGCGCTGCTGTTCGCCGCCAAGAACGGCGCCGACCCGGCCAAGGTGCGTGAAGCACTGATGGGAGGCTTCGCCTCGTCGAAAATCCTCGAAGTGCACGCCGAGCGCATGATCAAAGGCACCTTCGACCCAGGCTTCCGCATCAACCTGCACCAGAAGGACCTAAACCTGGCCCTGCAAGGCGCCAAGGAACTGGGCATCAACCTGCCCAACACCTCCAATGCCCAGCAAGTGTTCAACACCTGCCAGGCCCTGGGTGGCGGCAACTGGGACCACTCGGCGCTGATCAAAGGCCTGGAGCACATGGCCAACTTCTCGATCCGCGGCGACAAATAACCTGTACCGGCCTCTTCGCGGGCAAGCCCGCTCCCACAGATTCTGCGCAAGGCCTGTGGGCAGCGAATTTCCTGTGGGAACGGGCAAGCCCGCGAAGTAGCCAACGCCGCTGAACCTGCGACCACAGGCTAAGCGGCGGCACCGAGCAACACCCGCCCCTGGTTCGGCCTGCACGGAGGCAGTTCCAGGGGCGTTTTTGATTCTGCAGAACAACAATAATTGGGAGCCTGCCATGTCGGTCGATCCGCAAAAACTTCTCCGCGAGCTGTTCGACACAGCCATCGCTGCCGCCCACCCCCGCCAAGTCCTCGAACCCTACCTGCCCGCCGACCGTAGCGGCCGGGTTATCGTCATCGGCGCCGGCAAGGCCGCAGCCGCCATGGCCGAAGTGGTCGAGAAAAGCTGGCAGGGCGAAGTCTCTGGCCTGGTCGTGACCCGTTACGGCCATGGCGCCAACTGCCAAAAAATCGAAGTGGTCGAAGCCGCCCACCCGGTCCCCGATGCCGCCGGCCTGGCCGTGGCCAAACGCGTGCTGGACCTGGTCAGCAACCTCAATGAAGACGACCGCGTCATCTTCCTGCTGTCCGGCGGTGGCTCCGCCCTGCTGGCGCTGCCGGCCGACGGCCTGACCCTGGCCGACAAGCAGCAGATCAACAAGGCACTGCTGAAATCCGGCGCCACCATCGGCGAGATGAACTGCGTGCGCAAGCACCTCTCGGCGATCAAGGGCGGCCGCCTGGCCAAGGCCTGCTGGCCTGCCACCGTCTACACCTATGCCATTTCCGACGTGCCCGGCGACCTCGCCACGGTGATCGCCTCCGGTCCGACCGTGGCCGACCCGAGCACTTCGGCCGACGCCTTGGCGATCATCAAACGCTACAACATCGACGCACCCAAAGCCGTCATCGACTGGCTCAACAACCCGGCGTCGGAAACCGTCAAGGCCGACGATCCGGCCCTGGCCCGCAGCCACTTCCAGCTGATCGCCAAGCCCCAGCAATCGCTTGAAGCCGCAGCAGTCAAAGCCCGCCAGGCCGGCTTCAGCCCGCTGATCCTCGGCGACCTGGAAGGCGAATCGCGCGAAGTGGCCAAAGTGCACGCCGGTATTGCCCGGCAAATCGTTCAGCACGGCCAGCCACTGAAGGCGCCTTGCGTGATCCTGTCTGGCGGCGAAACCACCGTGACCGTGCGCGGCAATGGCCGTGGCGGGCGCAACGCCGAGTTCCTGCTCAGCCTCACCGAAAGCCTGAAAGGCCTGCCGGGTGTGTATGCCCTGGCCGGTGACACCGACGGCATCGACGGCTCGGAAGAAAACGCCGGCGCCTTCATGACCCCAGGCAGCTATGCCCGCGCAGAGGCCCTGGGCCTGTCGGCCAGCGACGAGCTGGACAACAACAACGGCTACGGCTATTTCGCCGCGCTGGATGCGCTGATCGTCACCGAACCGACCCGCACCAACGTCAACGACTTCCGCGCCATCCTGATCCTCGAGACTGCCCAATCATGACGCCTGATAAAAAAGTAAAGATCCTCGCCACCCTTGGCCCTGCGATCAACGGCATCGACGACATCCGCCAGCTGGTCGAAGCCGGGGTGAACATCTTCCGCCTCAACTTCAGCCACGGCGAGCATGCCGACCACGCCCTGCGCTACCAGTGGATCCGCGAAGTCGAGCAGCAACTGAACTACCCGCTGGGCATCCTCATGGACCTGCAAGGGCCGAAGCTGCGCGTGGGCCGTTTCGCTGAAGGCAAGGTGCAACTGCAGCGCGGCCAGGCCCTGCGCCTGGACCTGGACAAGACCCCGGGCGACAACCAGCGGGTGAACCTGCCGCACCCCGAAATCATCGCCGCCCTCGAACCAGGCATGGACCTGCTGCTGGACGACGGCAAGCTGCGCCTGCGCGTTACCGCCAAGCACAGCGACGCGATCGACACCGAAGTACTCAACGGCGGCGAGCTGTCCGACCGCAAGGGCGTCAACGTACCGCAAGCGGTGCTCGACCTCTCCCCGCTCACTGAAAAAGACCGCCGCGACCTAGCCTTCGGCCTGGAATTGGGTGTGGACTGGGTGGCCCTGTCGTTCGTCCAGCGCCCGGAAGACATCATCGAAGCGCGCCAGCTGATTGGTGATCGCGCCTACCTGATGGCCAAGATCGAAAAACCATCGGCGGTCGAACAGCTGCAGGCCATCGCCGAACTGGCAGATGCGATCATGGTGGCCCGTGGTGACCTGGGCGTGGAAGTGCCGGCCGAAAGCGTGCCGCAAATCCAGAAGCGCATCATCGGCACCTGCCGCCAGCTTGGCAAACCGGTGGTGGTGGCCACGCAGATGCTCGAATCGATGCGTTTCTCGCCGGCACCAACCCGTGCCGAAGTCACCGACGTGGCCAACGCCGTGGCCGAAGGAGCCGACGCGGTGATGCTGTCGGCCGAGACCGCCTCGGGTGATTACCCGCTGGAAGCGGTGCAGATGATGAGCAAGATCATCCGCCAGGTGGAGAACGGCCCGGACTACCAGGCCCAGCTCGATGTTGGCCGGCCGAAGGCCGAGGCCACCGTATCGGACGCCATCAGCTGCGCCATTCGCCGTATCAGCGGCATTCTGCCGGTAGCGGTGCTGGTCAACTACAGCGAGTCGGGCGCCTCGACCCTGCGCGCTGCACGCGAGCGGCCACGGGCACCGATCCTCAACCTGACGCCGAACCTGAACACCGCACGCCGCCTGAGCGTGGCCTGGGGCGTGCATTCGGTGGTCAACGACCGCCTGCGCCAGGTTGACGAGGTGGTGTCTACGGCGCTGGAAATTGCCCAGGCGCAAGGCATGGCCAGCCGTGGCGATACGTTGCTGATCACTGCCGGTGTGCCTTTCGGCAAGCCGGGGTCGACTAACACGCTGCGGATCGAGACTTTGATCTGAGATCTTTGGGGCGCTCTGCGCCCCATTCGCAGCACAAGGCTGCTCCTACAGAGACCGCGTAGCCAGAAGCATTTCGCGGTCCTTTGTAGGAGCAGCCTTGTGCTGCGAATGGAGGGCAAAGCCCTCCCCGAACAGCAAAACACCTGACCTGCGGAAAACCCGAGGCCCAAAGAGGCCCACCGCTTCCCCATCAACCTCACTGACTGCCCCATGTACACCAAAAATTTCGTCAACCCGTGCCCCGACTGGGCCACGGCGTTACTCAACGGCTTCAGCCAGGTGCTGCTGCTGCGCAATCCCCTGTGCGGCCTGTGCTGCCTGCTGGCCATCCTGCTGACCGCGCCCAGCTTGGTCGGCGGTGGTGCCCTGCTCGGCGCCCTGGCCGGCCTGCTCACCGCCCAGGCCCGCGGTTATGACCGCGCTGACCGCCAGGCCGGGTTGTATTGCTACAACGGCGTGCTGATCGGCATCCTGATCAGCGTCGTACTGCCCTGGTCGGCGATCCTGCCGCCCCTGATCATCGCCGCCGGCGGCCTGTCCAGCATCATCACCCATCAGTGGCGCAAACGCGGCGGCAAGCTGCTGATCGCCTACACCGCGCCGTTCGTGCTGCTGGGCTGGGCTGCACTGCTGTTCGCCAGCCCCTCGCCCAGCGGCTTCGTCGAAGCCGACCCGTTGTATGCCCTGGCGCGTGGCGTAGGCCAGATTTTCCTGCTCGACCAGCCCCTGGCCGGCGCGCTGATCATCCTCGGCATGTTCATCGCCAACCCCTATGCCGCCATGTGGGCAGTGATCGGCTCGGCCATCGGCGGCGGCGTGGCGCTGCTCGCCGACCAGGCGCAAGCCGCCTGGCTGGGGCTTTACGGGTTCAATGCCGCACTAGCGGCACTGGCCTTCAGCCGGCAGAGCGAAAAGCCGTGGGTGACGCTGCTAGCCATCGCCATGGCCTTGCTGTTGCAACCGTTGTTCAAACTGCTGCCGGTACCCGGCCTGACCGCGCCCTTTGTCGTAGCCTGTTGGCTGATGCACCTGGGCAGTCACTTGGTACAGCGAGGTCATAAGCACGGCGCGGCTGATTTAAGGGGGTAAGTTATCGCGTCCCTTGTCGTGTCCCCGTTACACTTTCGGAGAGATTTATATAGCCACTAACGCCGCCGCCCCCAAGCCTGGAACTAGGTGCATCAGCTGGTCTGACGGGCAAAACAGCATGGGTTTCAGGTATCAAGTTTACTGAAGTGAACCCCTCCGCTTGCAAAAAAAGGGAGCGTTTTTCAGGTGGTGTAGGCACATAGATATTTCCTTTTACCAAGTAGTGTCCCGAGAGCTCTCCAAAAGGCACCTCGGAGACCGCTCTGGCCTCGAACCGCCCAGCGCTGAATGAAAACTCGAAAGTCGTTGCCTGCTTTTCATGTACTCTAACGACTTCGATGGACAGTCCACTCGCACGAGGGTCCCTCAACAACGTCAAGTGGGGTTTGAGGTCTTTTTTGGGTAATCCATAGGTCTTGAGTAACTTGGTCAAACCAGTTCTTCCCCCTGCCTGGCCTGTTGGATCTGTCTTGTTTACCGGATCACCGGAACAGTATGCATAGGTATTACAGCCGCCCTTACCAAAGGGACTGAAGCTGTCAGGACTGACAAAACGCATCAGCATTGGGCTATACAACCGATAGCCATTCCCCAACAGGTACCCCTGCACGGTTCTCTCCAGAGGCTGGCCACTGAAGTACAAGAGTCCCGCTCTCCTCGGCTCGACAAGGCCATAAACCGTATAGGACAACGACCTCTGCCCCTTGCGCTGTGGAGTAATAGCCTGCTTGTCGCCATACATTTTCTTTACCTTGTGATGGTTTTTTCCTACCCCCATGCTGAGGACATTTGTATTAGCGTGGAACTAGCATTTTTATCAGTCTGGATTCTCACCTTCCTGCCAGAGGCCCGGACCAACTAATCTTTGCTATCAACGCTTTCGGAACGACCGCCTCATGAGTGCACAACAATCTTTGCGTGAACGCCTGTACATCATGGTCTTCCAGACCGATACCGTCGCCGGCCGCCGCTTCGACAAAATCCTACTGCTGATCATCCTGGCCAGCTTGGTCACCGTAATCCTCGACAGCATCGACGAGGTACACCAAGGCTACGCCGGCCTACTGGCCGCCATCGAATGGGGTTTTACCGCAATTTTCCTGGCCGAGTACCTCACCCGCCTGTACTGCTCGCCCAAGCCCTTGCGCTATGCCTTCAGTTTCTATGGCCTGGTCGATCTACTGGCGATCGTGCCGGGCATCATCGCGCTGTACTACAGCGACGCCCAGTACCTGCTGATCATCCGGGTCATTCGGATGCTGCGGATATTCCGCGTGCTAAAGCTCAGCCCGTACCTCAAGCAGGCCCATTACCTGATGGAGGCGCTGCGCGGCAGCAAGCAGAAGATCATCGTGTTCCTGGTGACGGTATCGACCTTGGTGACGGTGTTCGGCACGCTGATGTATGTGATCGAAGGGCCGGAGCATGGTTTTACCAGCATTCCCAAAGGCATCTACTGGGCCATCGTTACCCTGACCACCGTGGGCTTTGGCGACATCGTGCCGAAGACGCCACTGGGGCAGGTGCTGTCGTCGCTGGTGATGATTACCGGTTATTCGATCATTGCCGTCCCTACTGGGATCTTTACCGCAGAACTGGCCAATGCCATGCGCGGGGAGCAGCTGCAGCATGATTGCCCGACCTGCCAAAAGAAGACCCATGAGCATGGGGCAGCGTTCTGTTCCCGGTGTGGGAATGGGTTGTTTCCCAAGCAGTGATGTTGCCTGTACCGGCCTCTTCGCGGGCGGGGCCCCGCAGGGGGCCGGACAGGCGGGGGGATATACCAAAAGTCTTTTGTTCTTTTTC
>NZ_JBLUPS010000028.1:0-23437 GCF_048068035.1 Pseudomonas sp. NY11955 | reverse complement strand
CTTGATCTTGATCTTGATCTTGATCTTGATCTTGATCTTGATCTTGATCTTGATCTTGATCTTGATCTTGATCTTGATCTTGATCTTGATCTTGATCTTGATCTTGATCTTGATCTTCGCGACTTCAGGAGGCCGAACGCAGGCCTTGCGGAGGGAGGTGACGGGCATGGATGCCCGTCAAGCGCTGGGCCCCAGGATGGGGCCTGCAGCGCGGTCCTCCCGGGAGCAAGGCCGGAGTGAGGGAACCCCGGAGCGCAGCGCAGGGGCCGGATGATGGGAGCGCAGCGTTTTTTGGTTACTTTTTGTCGCGTTTGACAAAAAGTGACTCGCCGTAAGGGCGAAAAGGTGAGTCAGCGTCGCCATCGCAAACGGACTGTTCGCTTAGTCAAAACAGACAAATTCTGCTTTTTGCTTTTTGCTTTTTGCTTTTTGGATATGGGCCTTCACACCGAGTAAACATTCATTCGCGCAGGTGGCGCTGAGTCACCTTTCCGCCCTTACGGCGGGTCCCTTTTTGTCGTGGCAAAAAGGAACCAAAAACCGTCCGCTCCCATCATCCGGCCCCTACGCTACGCTTCGGGGTCCCCTCGCTCCGGGCTTGCTCCCGGGAGGACCGCGCTGCAGGCCCCATCCTGGGGCCCAGCGCTTGACGGGCATCCATGCCCGTCACCTCCCTCCGCAAGCCCTGCGCTCGGCCTCCTGAAGTCGCAATCTGCGTCGCCTGAACTACCGCGCGCTTAGAAGCGAAAGCCGAAGCAAGAGCAAGAGCAAGAGCAAGAGCAAGAGCAAGAGCAAGAGCAAGAGCAAGAGCAATCAGGCTCGTGCTCTATCAGGCCACCCGCGCCAACGGGAACAACCGCTTGAAGTTGGCGGTGGTCTGCTCGGCCAGTTGCTCATAACTGGCCCCGCGCAACGAAGCCACATACTCCGCCACCTCCCGCACATACTGCGGCAAGTTCGGCTTGCCTCGATACGGAATCGGCGCCAGGTACGGCGAATCCGTCTCCACCAGCAAGCGATCGACCGGCACCTGCCGCGCCACCTCGCGCAGGGCATCGGCATTGCGGAAGGTAACGATGCCGGACAGCGAAATGTAATACCCCAGGTCCAACGCGGCCTTGGCCATCTCCCAGTCTTCGGTAAAGCAGTGCAGCACGCCAGCCTGCGGCAGGCTGGCCTCGCGCAGCAGCGCCAGGGTATCGGCACGGGCCGCCCGCGTATGCACGATTACCGGCTTGCCAGTCTGCCGCGAGGCCTCCAGGTGCAGACGGAACGAAGCCTGCTGAAGCTCAGCAGCCTCCGGCTCGTAGTGGTAATCCAGCCCGGTTTCGCCAATCGCCACCACATGCGGGTGGGTCAGTTCGCGCAACAGCCATTCCAACGCCGGGGTTTCCCCAGGGGCCAAGTCCAGCGGGTGCACGCCCACCGAGCAGTCGACATCAGCGTACTGCTCGCTAAGCGCCTTTACCGCGCCAGCGTTCTCGGCACTGACGCCAATACACAGGAAATGCCCGACCCCGCGCTCACGCGCCGCCTCCAGGGCAGCATCGAGCGAACCCTGGTGGGCACTAAGGTCAAGACGGTCGAGGTGGCAATGGGAATCTACGAGCATGGGAAGACAGCACACATGAAAAATGGGAAATCAGCGGGCGCCCGGCAGTTGCAGCCAGTGGGCCAGCAGCGATTCAAGCAACAGGGCACGGTTGAGGTTGGCCTTGCCCAGCACCTTCTGGCGCTGTTCGAGGATCCACGCCTGCACCTCCAGCACCTTGGCCTGGCGGCTCTTCTGCGCCAGGTACTGCACAACCTTGCGCATATCGGCCAAGCCTAACCCCTCCTCGTCCTGGGTCAACTGGTAGCGCAGGATCAGGTGCGCCCAATCGCAGAACCAGTCGAACAGCAGCAACAAGGGCACACCGTTCCAGGCATCGGCCAGTTGGCTGGGCGATTGCTGCTGCTTGAGCAGCTTCTTCACCCCGTCGGTAACCAGCGCCCGTTGCTCACGCACGCCCTGCGCCTGAAGGCTGACCGCCATCAGCGGCGAACCGGCGGCCAGGGTCAGCAGCTCATTGCGCTCTGCCTCATCACTGTCGGGCAATGCATCGGCCAGCCAGGCTTGGCTCTGGGCCAAACTGGGCTGTGGGCAGGCGACCTGCTGGCAGCGGCTCTTGATCGTCGGCAACAGGCGGCTTGGCTGGTGCGTGACCAACAACAACACCGTATCGCCGGAAGGCTCCTCAAGGCTTTTGAGCAAAGCGTTGGAGGCGTTGACGTTCATCGCCTCCACCGGCTCGATCAACACGACCTTGCGCCCACCCAACTGCGCCGTCTGCACCACAAAGGCGACCAGCTCACGTACCTGGTCGACCTTGATCGGCTTGTCGGCCTCCTCAGGTTCGAGGACGAAATTGTCCGGGTGGCTACCAGCCTTGAGTAACAGGCACGCTTTACACCCGCCACAGGCCTCCAGGCCCTGAGGTTGCTGGCACATCAAGCGGGCCATCAGGCGCTCGGCCAGGGCTCGCTTGCCGATGCCTTGCGGGCCATGCAGCAAGTAGGCATGGGCATGCTGGCTGCGCCCAGCCAGTTGCTCCCAGAGCGCCTGCTGCCATGGGTAGGCCTCAGCCACGGCAACGCTCCACAATGCCTGGCAGCAGTGCGTCGATGTCACGCTGCACAGCCTCCAAGGATTGCGCGGCATCGAGCAAGCTGTAGCGCTGCGACGCACTCTGGGCGCGCTGCAGGTATGCCTGGCGCACAGCCTCGAAGAAGGCCTGGCCTTCCTGCTCGAAGCGGTCCAGGCGGCCACGGGCGGCGGCGCGGGCCAGGCCCACTTCGACCGGCAAGTCGAAGATCAGGGTCAGGTCCGGGCGTAGCTCACCCTGGACAAACTGCTCCAAGGTAGCGATACGCTCGACCGACAAACCACGGCCGCCGCCCTGATAGGCATAGGTGGCATCCGTGAAGCGGTCACATAGCACCACGGCCCCACGGGCCAGTGCCGGACGAATCACCTGCGCCAGGTGCTGGGCGCGCGCGGCGAACACCAGCAGCAATTCGGTGTCGGCCGCCATGCTTTCATCGCTAGGCGCCAGCAACAGTTCACGCACCTTTTCCGCCAGCGGCGTGCCACCGGGTTCCCGGGTCAGCACCACGTCCAGGCCGTGCTCGCGCAGGCGCGCGGCCAGGTAGTCGCGGTTGGTACTTTTGCCCGCGCCTTCGGGGCCTTCCAAAGTAATAAACAAGCCGCTCACAGGCAGTCCTTAATGTTGTTCGTCAGGCGTTGGCCGCTCGGCCGCTTGCGCACCACCGGCAGGGGCATCCTGCGCGGGCGGTTCGTCGGGCGCTGGCTGCGCGGCCGGCTCGTCCGCCGCTGGCGGCTCGGCGGGCTGCGCGTCGTCGCCATCATCGGCACCCGGCTTGGCCTCTTGCTGCGGCGCGGGGCTGGAACGGTAGTCCGCCCTGCGCTTGAGCTGGAACTCGCGCACCGCCGAATTATGATCATCGAGGTCATCGGAGAACACATGGCTGCCATCGCCGCGAGCGACGAAGTACAAGCTGGTGCCATCGGAGGGGTTCAGTGCCGCGTGAATCGCCTCCCGGCCGACCATGGCGATCGGGGTCGGCGGCAGGCCGGTCATGGTGTAAGTGTTGTAGGGCGTAGGCTCGCGCAGGTCGGCGCGAGTGATCTTGCCGTTGTAACGCTCACCCATGCCATAGATCACTGTCGGGTCGGTCTGCAACATCATGCCCAGGCGCATGCGCCGCACGAACACACCGGCAATCTGCCCGCGCTCCTGCGGAATCCCGGTTTCCTTCTCCACCAGAGAGGCCATGATCAACGCCTGGTAAGGGTCGCGATACGGCAGGTCGGTGGTGCGTTCGGCCCACTCCTTGGCCAGCACTTCGTCCAGGCGCATGTAGGCCTGCTGCAGCAACTCGACATCACTCATGCCCCGCACGAAGCGGTAGGTGTCCGGAAAGAAGCGACCTTCGGGGAACACACCGGTATGGCCGAGCTTGTCCATGACCTCGGAGTCCGACAGGCCCTCCAGGGTATGCTTGATTTTTTCATGCTTGGCCACCGCCGAGCGCACCTGGCGGAAGGTCCAGCCTTCGACCAGAGTCAGGTTGTACTGCACCACGTCGCCCCGGCGCCAGGCATCGAACAGCTGCTCGACGGTCATGCCGGGGGTAAGGCGGTACTCACCGGTGTGCAGGGGGGTACCGGCCATGTTGAAACGCCAGTACAAGCGCAGCCAGACGGCATCGTCGAGCAACCCGTCCGCTTGCATGCGATAGAACATGCGGTTGGGGGTGGTGCCATTGGGCACGTCGAGCAGGCGCTCCTGCGTCACGTGCAAAGGCTGCTCCAGAACCGAGTTGACCTTCCAGGCCGACCAGCCTAACGCCAGGCCGGCGAGGATCAGACCCATTTCCAGCAACAGCAGGAATTTACGTCTCACGAATTCAGGTTTCCAGTAACGTACGGGCAACGGCCTGCAGTGTTCGGGTAAGCGGGCCCGGCGACCAGTTTAGCGCGGCTACGCCACGCACGGGCCAGACACCGTAGACGCTATTGCAAACAAATACTTCATCAGCCTGCTCCAGCGCATCGAAGGGCAGGTCGCAAACCTGTACCGCAATTCCCAGCAGCTGTGCCTGCTCCAGCAACGCGCCCCGCATCACCCCAGCCACACCACAACGGCTGAGGTCGGCGGTTAGCAGCACGCCATCACGCACCAGGAACAGATTGCTGTACACCCCTTCGATCACCCGGCCCTGCCCGTCACGCATCAGGCCTTCGGCATGTTCACTGTCCTGCCACTCGGCACGGGCCAGCACCTGCTCCAGGCGGTTGAGGTGTTTGAGGCCAGCCAGCAACGGTTGTTCCCCAAGCCGAGTCTGGCAAGGGAACAGACGCACGCCGCACTCGGCATGTTCGACAGGATAGCTGGGTAATGCGCTGCCCTGCAGGATTCGCCGCGGCGCGGCATCGGCAACCGGCGCATAGCCACGCTGGCTGTCGCCACGGGTCAGGATGAGTTTGGCGACGCCTTCACCGAGTTGGTTGGCGTAACGCAGCAGTTCGTCGCGCACCAGCGCCAGGTCGGCGTTGATGGCCAGGCGCTGGCAGCCCAGTGCCAGACGTGCGAGGTGGCCGTCCAGCAAGCTGGGCCGGCCGCCGCGCACGGCGATGGTTTCGAACAGGCCATCGCCGTAGGCCAGGCCGCGGTTCTGCAGGTTGACCGCAGCCGCCGGCTGGCCATCGATCCAGCTGTGCATCAACCGGCGAACCGGCGGAACACCAGCGAGCCGTTGGTGCCGCCAAAGCCGAACGAGTTGGACAACACCACGTCGATCGGCATGCTGCGCGCCTGGTGCGGCACGAAGTCGAGGTCGCAACCTTCGTCCGGCTCGTCCAGGTTGATGGTGGGCGGGGCCATCTGGCTGTTGATGGCCAGCACGCTGAAGATCGCCTCCACCGCACCTGCGGCGCCCAGCAAGTGACCGGTCATCGACTTGGTCGAGCTGACCGCCAGCTTGTAGGCATGCTCGCCGAACACACGCTTGATCGCGGCCACTTCGGCCACATCGCCCGCGGGGGTCGAGGTGCCATGGGCGTTGATGTAACTGACTTCTTCCGGCTGGATACCGGCATCGCGCAAGGCGTTGGCCATACAGCGGGCAGCGCCTTCGCCGGTGTCGGGTGGCGAAGTCATGTGGTAGGCGTCGCCGCTCATGCCAAAGCCAACCAGTTCGGCATAGATCGTCGCACCACGGGCCTTGGCGTGCTCGAGCTCTTCGAGCACCAGGGCACCGGCACCGTCAGACAATACAAAGCCATCACGCCCCTTGTCCCACGGGCGGCTGGCCCGGCTTGGCTCGTCGTTGCGGGTGGACAATGCGCGCGAGGCACCGAAACCACCCATGCCCAGGCCACAAGCTGCCATTTCGGCGCCACCGGCGATCATCACGTCAGCTTCACCGTAGGCGATATTGCGCGCGGCCATGCCGATGCAATGGGTGCCGGTGGTGCAGGCGGTGGCGATGGCGTAGTTCGGCCCTTGCAGGCCCAGGTGGATCGACAGGAACCCGGAGATCATGTTGATGATCGAGCCTGGCACGAAGAACGGCGAAATGCGGCGCGGCCCCGAATCGTGCAGGATGCGGCTGGTTTCTTCGATGTTGGTCAGGCCACCGATGCCCGAGCCCATGGCCACGCCAATACGCTCGCGGTTGGCGTCGGTAACTTCCAGGCCGGCATTACGCACCGCCTGGAAACCGGCCGCCAGGCCATACTGGATGAACAGATCGAGTTTGCGGGCCTCTTTGGCCGACAGGTACTGCTCGACCTCGAAGCCTTTCACCGAGCCGCCAAAACGGGTGGAGTAGGCAGACAGGTCCGTGTGTTCGATCGGACCAATGCCACTGCGGCCAGCCAGAATGCCCTGCCAGGTGCTCGGTACATCGGTACCCAGTGGCGACAGCATACCCATACCGGTGACCACGACGCGTCTACGCGACACAGTACTCTCCTTTTCTAATAACAGAGTCTCTTGCCATTGCATTCAGCGCTGGAATGAAATGGCAACAGGCTCTCGGTGCGCGAAGCGGCCTGGAAAATGCGGGGCGCTCGCAAAGAAAAAACCGCACGCCGGCGAAGGCAGTGCGGTTTTCCCCGACAAGAAGCGTCGACTAAAGCGTCTTAGGCCTGGTGGGCTTTGACGTAGTCTACGGCAGCTTGAACGGTAGTGATCTTCTCGGCTTCTTCGTCAGGGATTTCGGTCTCGAATTCCTCTTCCAGAGCCATCACCAGCTCAACGGTGTCAAGCGAATCGGCACCCAGGTCATCGACGAAGGACTTCTCGAGAGTCACTTCTTCTTCCTTGACGCCCAGTTGCTCGGCGACGATTTTCTTGACGCGTTCTTCGATGTTGCTCATACCTAGGTTTACTCCTAATGGATATATGTCAGGCAGCTGGCCGGTGGCTAATTTTATAGAAAGACGTTCGCTTTTCAAGCGAAACGCACCTTCAGGCTAGTCACCCTACCCGCTGCCTGGAATCTGGTTGCAGCTTTATAACGGATTTTAGGCTCGCAGTATGACTCTTTTTTTACGAAATCCGTCACATTGAGTTGCAGTGTTACATGTACATCCCGCCGTTGACCGGCACGGTAGCGCCGGTCACGTAGGCTGCGCCGTCGGATGCCAGGAACGAAACCACCTTGGCAATTTCGTCGGCCTGACCCAGGCGGCCCAGCGGAATCTGGGTTTGCAGGGCTTCACGTTGCGCTTCTGGCAGCTCGCGGGTCATGTCGGTGTCGATGAAGCCCGGGGTCACCGAGTTGACGGTGATGCCACGCGAACCCACTTCACGCGCCAGGGCGCGGCTGAAGCCTTCGAGACCAGCCTTGGCGGCCGCGTAGTTGGCCTGGCCAGCGTTACCCATGGCGCCGACGACCGAGCCGATGCTGATGATACGGCCCCAACGTGCCTTGGTCATGCCGCGCAGCACGCCCTTGGACAGACGGTAGAGGCTGTTCAGGTTGGTGTCGATCACGTCGAACCACTCGTCGTCCTTCATGCGCAGCATGAGGTTGTCACGGGTGATGCCGGCGTTGTTGACCAGGATGGCCGGTGCGCCGAACTGCTCGGCGATGGCGCCCAATACCGCTTCAACGGATTCGGCGCTGGTCACGTTCAGCTCCATGCCAGTACCGGTGATGCCGTGCTCTTTCAGGGTGGCAGCGATGCGCTCGGCGCCGGACGCCGAAGTGGCGGTACCGATCACGGTCGCGCCCTGGCGGCCCAGCTCGAGGGCGATGGCCTGGCCAATGCCACGGCTGGCGCCGGTGACCAGTGCAACTTTACCTTGCAGGCTCATGCAAGCTTCTCCAAATCAGGCCAGTGCCGCACGGGTGGCGGCAACGGCGTCAGGGGTATTGAGGTTGTAGGTGGTCACGCCGTCGGCGCAACGCTTGTTCAGACCAGCCAGCACCTTGCCCGGGCCACACTCGACCAGGTTGACCGCACCATTGGCGGCCAGCGTCTGCACGCACTCGACCCAACGCACTGGTTGGTACAGCTGCGCCAGCAGGTCGTGCTTGAGGGCATCGAGGTCAGCGGCAACGGCGGCGGTGACGTTCTGCACCACCGGAATCTGCGGGGCCTTCCATTCGATGGCGTTGACCGATTCGGCAAAGCGCTCGGCGGCCGGCTTCATCAGGGCACAGTGCGACGGTACGCTGACCGCCAGCGGCAGGGCGCGCTTGGCACCCTTGGCCTTGCACAGCTCCATGGCGCGGTCTACCGCAGCCTTGTTGCCGGCAATGACCACCTGGCCAGGCGAGTTGAAGTTCACGGCGCTGACCACTTGGTCTTCGGCCGCTTCGGCGCAAATTTCAACGACCACGGCGTCGTCCAGGCCGAGGATGGCGGCCATGGCACCATGGCCGGCCGGCACGGCTTCCTGCATCAGCTGGCCACGGCGCTCGACCAGGCGAACGGCGTCTGCCAGGGTGATGCTGCCAGCAGCTACGAGGGCGCTGTATTCGCCCAGGCTATGACCAGAAACGAAGGCTGGTTGTGCGCCGCCCTCTTCCAGCCACAGGCGCCACAGCGCGATGGACGCGGTGAGGATGGCCGGCTGGGTCTTGTCGGTCTGGTTGAGTTGCTCCTCCGGGCCTTCCTGGACCAGCTTCCACAGGTCGTAACCGAGCGCCTTGGAAGCCTCCTTGAAGGTTTCGACGATCACTGGCTTCTCGGCGCCGAGTTCGGCGAGCATGCCCAGCGACTGGGAACCTTGACCGGGAAAGACGAATGCGAGAGATGCAGACATAGAACAAGCCCTTATGATCTTGTCGTCGGATAGGGTGCGCCAGGCCCTGGGCCAGGCGCGGAATCTGAAAACTTGGATGGCTACGCGGACCAAGCGGTCACATTTAAGCACTTCATCGGCAATATGCCTAAGGTCTTTGCCTTCCTAATACGGCCCCTTCGCGGGCTTGCCCGCTCCCACAGAGCCCTGACAATCTTCAGTACTGTGGTAGTCCTGTGGGAGCGGGCAAGCCAGCGAAGGGGCCGGCACAGACTAAAGCAGCAGGTCCTCCAGCCGCCCGTGCAGGCGCTGCGGCAGGTTTTCCTGAATCTCGATCAACGCCCGCTGGATGGCACTCTGGAAGCCCTGCACACCCGCCGAACCATGACTTTTGATGACGATGCCCTGCAACCCCAGAAAGCTCGCACCGTTGTGCCGCGCCGGCGCCAGGTCGGCCTGCAGGCGCTTGAGCAGCGGCATGGCCATCGCCCCGGCCGCACGCGACAACACGCCACCCTTGAACAACTGCTCGATGCGCGCAGCGATCATCGTCGCCAGCCCTTCGCTGGACTTGAGCAGGATATTGCCGACGAACCCGTCGCACACCACCACATCAGCCTCACCCCGGTACAAGCCGTCGCCTTCAACGAAGCCTACATAGTTGAGCCCTCGGGCATTCTGCAACAAGCTGGCAGCCAGCTTGACTTGCTGGTTGCCCTTGATGTCCTCGGTGCCGATGTTCAGCAATGCCACACGCGGCCGGTGCACACCCAAGGCCTGGGCAGCCACAGAGCCCATGACGGCGAACTGGTAGAGGTTTTCGGCACTGCAGTCGACGTTGGCGCCCAGGTCGAGCAACTGGCAGTAACCCGCCTGGGTCGGGATCGCCGCCACCATGGCCGGCCGATCGATACCCGGCAGGGTCTTGAGCACAAAGCGCGATAGCGCCATCAGCGCCCCGGTATTGCCGGCACTGACACAAGCCTGGGCCTTGCCGTCGCGCACCAGTTCGAGGGCGATGCGCATCGACGAATCCGGCTTGCCGCGCAATGCCTGGGATGGCCGCTCGTCCATGCCGATCACCTCACTAGCGGCGACAATTTGAAGGCGCGCGCGATCCGCAGCCGCAAGGCCACTGACAAGATCTTCTAGGAGGGAGGGTTGACCGACGAGGGTCAGGTGCAGCGAGGGGGTAGCCGAAAGGCAGGCAATGCTAGCCTGGACAATGCTGCGGGGACCGAAGTCCCCGCCCATTGCGTCGATCGCGATGATCTGAGCGGACAAGGATTACTCGTCAGCGCCCTTGTCTACCACTTTGCGACCACGGTATACGCCTTCTGGCGAAACGTGGTGGCGCAGGTGAACTTCACCGGTGGTTTTCTCTACCGACAGCGCGTTTTCCGACAGGGCGTCGTGCGAACGGCGCATGTCACGGGCAGAGCGGGATTTTTTGTTCTGCTGAACAGCCATAATTGATTAACTCCTAAACGTTTGGGTCACGCTTTAACTGCGCCAAAACACTGAACGGGTTGGACCGCGATACCTCGTCCTTGCTCGAATCGGGCTCGTCTGCGCCCGCCGGCTGCTGGCATTCTTCCGGATGATGAGCAGGCACGATTGGCAAGGCAAGCAGAAGCTCCTCCTCGACCAGCGCCTGCAGATCCAAAGGATCTTCGCCCAGTTCCAGCACGTCATAGCCTTTCGGCAACGACTGGGTATTCGCACCCTCCTTCACCACGGCGTAAGTACATTCGCTGTGGATCGGCAGGGTGACCAGCTCAAGACAACGCTGGCAAACCATCTTGACCTCGACGTCCAGCTCGCTGTGGATAACCACCACGTGCTGTTCATCTCGTTCAAAATCGAACTTCGCCTGCACCGTACCGACATTGTCGGAAAGCGGGTCGCAGAGTCTTTCCAAATCAGCGAGTTGCAGCGAACCGTTAAGGGTTACGCCACGATCGGCTAATTTGCGCGGGTCAACGTGAGGTGGAATCGGGTCATTCAACATAGGCGCAGCATAATAGGGATGCCCCCCGCCCCTGTCAAAGGAAATTAGGCGGCATCGTGCGTGATAGAATTGGTTCAACCGAACCCGGAGTCTACCATGCTTCCTTTGTTACTGGCTTCCAGCTCTGCCTATCGCCGTGAACTGCTTGCACGCCTGCGCCTGCCCTTTACCTGGGCAAGCCCCGACATAGACGAGCAGCGCCGGGATGACGAGCCAGCCGTTGAGCTGGTGCGCCGACTGGCCAGGCAAAAGGCCGAGACACTGGCAGGTAGCCATCCTGGGCACTTGATCATTGGCTCAGACCAGGTTGCAGTATTAGGTGAACAGGTGCTGGGCAAACCGCATACGTTCGAGCGAGCCTGTGAGCAGCTACTGGAGTGCAGCGGGCAACAAGTGAGCTTCCTGACCGGGCTGGCGTTACTGAACAGCACCACCGGGCACTGCCAGGTGGATTGCGTGCCGTTTACCGTCACAATGCGCGAACTGACCCGCGAACGAGTGGAGCGCTATGTTGCAGCGGAACAGCCACTGGATTGCGCAGGGAGCTTCAAGGCCGAAGGATTAGGGGTAAGCCTGTTTCAGAGCACGCACGGGTGCGATGCGACCAGCCTAATCGGGCTGCCATTGATTCGACTGGTAGATATGCTGACCAGGGAAGGTGTGGTGGTGCCGTAATCCGCCTTGCGATTTTTACCGCCTGGGAGATCGAGCGCCGCCCGCGCGGCGCATCGCGAGCGAAGCTCGCTCCTACATTTGTTTCGGGCCAGTATCGCCTGTGGCTGGCGCGCGCGACCGCCTTGTTCGTACGACGCGATATCGAGCCATGCGCCAAAGGGTCGCGCGCCCTTGCCACAGGAATAATTGGCCCGAAACAAATGTAGGAGCGAGCTTCGCTCGCGATGCGCCGCGCGGGCGGCGCTCGATCTCACTGGCGAAGCAGCACCCAAGACAGACACCCAGCAACTCAGCGCAACTGCGGCCCCTGGAACCCCATCCACATCGCCAGGTGCTCAGCCACGCTGGCCCCCACGCGCTTGGAGAAGCGGTCGAACGGCGATTCCTGAACGGTGAAATCCACCAATTCTTTCTCACCGACGACCTCACGCGCCACGTAGCTGGCACTGCCCAGCCCATCCACCAACCCCAGCGCCTTGGCCTGCTCACCCGACCAGACCAAACCACTGAACAGCTCCGGATGCTCCTTGTCCTTCAGGCGCTCGCCGCGCCCCTGCTTGACCATGGCAATGAACTGGTTGTGCGTGGTGTCCAGCACACCCTGCCAGAAGCGGGTCTCTTCGGGCTTTTCCGGCGAGAATGGGTCAAGGAATGCCTTGTGCTCGCCTGAGGTGTAGGCGCGTCGCTCAACGCCCAGCTTTTCCATGGTGCCGACAAAGCCATAGCCCGCCGCCGTCACGCCAATCGACCCCACAAGGCTCGCCTTGTCGGCATAGATTTCGTCCGCCGCACTGGCAATGTAATAGGCACCGGAAGCGCCCAGATCCGAGATCACCGCATACAGCTTGATGGCCGGGTACTCCGCACGCAGCCGACGAATTTCGTCATAAACGTACCCAGCCTGCACCGGGCTGCCGCCCGGGCTGTTGATGCGCATCACTACAGCCTTGGTCTTGCTGTCCTTGAACGCTTCGCGCAGGCTCTTGACGATGTTGTCGGCACTGGCAGCCTCCTGGTCGGCAATCACCCCGCGCACCTCGACCAGCGCGGTATGGCTGGCACTGCGCGAGGCGGCCTTGTCCATGTCCATCAACGGCGAGAACAGCGCCAGGATGCCGAACAGGTAGACGAAGGTCAGCAGCTTGAAGAAGATTCCCCAGCGCCGCGCCCGGCGCTGCTCCTGCACGCCGGCCAGCAAGGTCTTTTCCAGCAGCTTCCAGCTTTTGCGCTCTTCACGCTCCTCGGGCTCGGCCTCGGGGGCCTTCCATTCGTCTGCCATGCTTACCTACCTTGGAAGTGGAATTGCGGAACCACCCAGCCACTCGCGCAACTGGGAAAAGTGATCGATGCACACCTGCGGGCCAAACTCGGCCAGCGCCTGCAGCGGCATGGCACCATAGCCCACCGCCACCGAATGCATGCCGGCATTGCTGGCCATTTGCAGGTCGAATGCCGAATCTCCGACCATCAGCGCACGCCCCGGTTCGACACCGCAATGCCCAAGGATTTCCTCGAGCATCAACGGGTGCGGCTTGCCACGGGTCTCATCTGCAGCGCGAGTGATATCGAAGAACTGTTCCCAGCCATTGGCCTTGAGCACCCGATCCAGCCCACGACGAGCCTTGCCGGTGGCTACCGCCAGGCGGTAACCCTCGGCGCGGAAGGCATCCAGCGACTCGACCACACCCTCGAACAGCGGCGACGGCTGCTGATCCAGCGCCATGTAGATATCGGCGTAATGCTGGCGAAAGCGCTCGACCTGCGCAGGTGCCAGGTGCGGGTACAGGGTGTGGATCGCCTCGCCCAAAGCCAGCCCTATGATGCCCTTGACTGCGTCATCGCTGCTTTGCGCTTCACCGGCGCGCTCGGCAGCAGCGTTCATGGCCTCGACAATGCGCCCGATGGAGTCAGCCAGGGTCCCGTCCCAGTCGAAGATCAGCAGCTCATAGTCACGGCGCACTCAAACGCTCCACGGTCTTGGCCCACACCTCGTCTACCGGCGCCTCAAGCTTCAGCTCACCACCGTCCGGCAGCGGCACGGTCAGCGCGTAGGCATGCAGGAACAGGCGCTTGCCACCCAGCTCGCGGATTTCGCGGCTGAAGTCTTCGTCGCCGTACTTGCTGTCGCCGGCAATCATGTGCCCGGCATGCAGGGTATGTACACGAATCTGATGGGTACGGCCGGTGATCGGGCGTGCCTCGACAATGGTCGCGAAGTCGCCGAAGCGGCGCAGCACGCGGAACAGGGTCAGCGCCTCCTTGCCCTCATCGTTCACCTCGACCATGCGCTCGCCGGAGCGCAGGTTGCTCTTGAGCAACGGCGCGTTGACCTGTTTTTTCGAAGTGGGCCAATGACCACGCACCAGCGCCATATAGCGCTTGTCCACACCGTCGCCGCGCAGGGCGGCATGCAGGTGGCGCAGCATGCTGCGCTTCTTGGCGATCATCAGCAAACCGGAGGTGTCGCGGTCCAGGCGGTGCACCAGCTCCAGTTCCTTGGCATCCGGGCGCAGTTGGCGCAGCGCCTCGATCACACCAAAGCTCAGGCCGCTGCCGCCGTGCACGGCAATGCCGGCTGGCTTGTTCATCACGATCAGCGCCTTGTCTTCGTAAACGATCGCGGCCTCCAGGCGCTGCAGCAGGCCCTGGGCCACCGGCGCCGGCTCGTCACGTTCCGGTAGGCGGACCGGCGGCACCCGCACGATGTCGCCGGCCTGGATCTTGTACTCCGGCTTGACGCGGCCCTTGTTGACCCTCACCTCACCCTTGCGCAGGATGCGGTAGACCAGCGTCTTGGGCACGCCCTTGAGGGCCGTGATAAGGAAATTGTCGATGCGTTGGCCGGCAAGCTCCGGCGCGACTTCGATCAGCTGAACGCCGGAAGTCGGAGGGGTATTGGTCGTCATGGCGGGATCATAACAATTTTTTATGGAATTGAAGCACTTAATCATTGCTGCTATAGTCGCGAACGCCGCCAAAAGCGGCAGGCCAGCGGCACCAGGCTCTTTGCCGGTCCCTGACCTTCGCAATTCTCCAGGACGCGAGGCCGTCCTACGGGGTTTTCGCCAGTTTACCGAATTGCCTGGAATCGCCACCAGCGCTGTGTAGAGAAGACCGAAAAAAAACGACAAGTGCGGTGTTTCACCTGCTTACCCGATTCTTTTCGCTGCACCTCTGCCCGCCAGTCGCTTCCACGCAACGCCCGGCGAATGCTTCGGAAATACCTGCCTTGGACATGAATGGCGCCAGCGCAGAACCAGCGCTGGCGAAAAATGCAACCCGTTGCGGATTCAGCGCGCGGCAGCACCCGAATTATCAGGGATACGTGCAGGGTGGAGATGCACAGCCCTCGGACCGTGTAGCACCGCGTCCGGCCACCAGCCCACTCACGGCTGGTGAGCGGATAAGGTCCTGAACAGATGCCTTAGGGCGTCCACGGCTGACGGTTGATTCCTCCTCCTGACTGAGTGCACAAGGCCCGCTTGGTTGATTCGGATACCTATTCGAAGCCACCGGGGCCTTGTTGGCACCGCAGCAAACAGGACGCGTCGTCGCGACAACGGCAGGCTGGGCAACCGGCTGGTGCCGAACGTCGCTCGACACGGGGGTGGCCCGGCCACCCTTTGCGCACCTTGGCACCGACCATGAGACGTCGTGTGTGCCGAACGCCGTTTCCGGCAGCCCGGAAACCGACGGTACAACATGAAAAGAATGCTGATTAACGCGACTCAACCCGAAGAGTTGCGTGTAGCCCTGGTGGACGGCCAACGTCTCTACGACCTGGACATCGAGTCCGGCGCGCGCGAGCAGAAAAAGGCCAACATCTACAAAGGCAAG
Source organism: Pseudomonas sp. NY11955 (assembly GCF_048068035.1). NCBI lineage: Bacteria > Pseudomonadati > Pseudomonadota > Gammaproteobacteria > Pseudomonadales > Pseudomonadaceae > Pseudomonas > Pseudomonas sp. NY11955. The sequence goes on along the minus strand of NZ_JBLUPS010000028.1, from coordinate 8,092 downwards.
ATCACCCGCATCGAACCCAGCCTCGAAGCCGCCTTCGTCGACTTCGGCTCCGAACGTCACGGCTTCCTGCCGCTGAAAGAAATCTCCCGCGAATACTTCAAGAAAACCCCGGAAGGCCGGGTCAACATCAAGGAAGTACTCAGCGAAGGCCAGGAAGTCATCGTCCAGGTCGAGAAGGAAGAGCGCGGCAACAAAGGTGCCGCCCTCACCACCTTCATCAGCCTGGCTGGCCGCTACCTGGTTCTGATGCCCAACAACCCACGTGCCGGTGGCATCTCCCGCCGCATCGAAGGCGAAGAGCGCAACGAACTGCGTGAAGCCCTGAACGGCCTGACCGTGCCCGGCGACATGGGCCTGATCGTGCGCACTGCCGGCCTGGGCCGCAGCAGCGAAGAAATGCAGTGGGACCTCGACTACCTGCTGCAGCTGTGGACCGCCATCAAGGAAGCGTCCCTGGACCGCGCCGCGCCATTCCTGATCTACCAGGAAAGCAACGTCATCATCCGCGCCATCCGCGACTACCTGCGCCAGGACATCGGCGAAGTGCTGATCGACAGCATCGATGCCCAGGAAGAAGCGCTGACCTTCATCCGCCAGGTGATGCCGCAGTACGCCAGCAAGGTCAAGCTGTACGAAGACAGCGTGCCGCTGTTCAACCGCTTCCAGATCGAAAGCCAGATCGAGACCGCCTTCCAGCGCGTGGTCGACCTGCCGTCCGGCGGCTCGATCGTGATCGACCCGACCGAAGCCCTGGTGTCCATCGACATCAACTCGGCGCGCGCCACCAAGGGCAGCGACATTGAAGAAACCGCTCTGCAGACCAACCTGGAAGCGGCCGAGGAAATCGCCCGCCAGCTGCGTCTGCGTGACATTGGCGGCCTGATCGTCATCGACTTCATCGACATGACACCGGCGAAAAACCAGCGCGCCGTGGAAGAACGCGTCCGCGAATGCCTGGAAGCCGACCGCGCCCGCGTGCAGGTTGGCCGCATTTCGCGCTTCGGCCTGCTGGAAATGTCCCGTCAGCGCCTGCGCCCCTCGCTGGGCGAAAGCAGCGGCATCGTCTGCCCACGCTGCTCCGGCACTGGCATCATCCGTGATGTCGAGTCGCTGTCGCTGGCCATTCTGCGCCTGATCGAAGAAGAAGCCCTGAAGGACCGCACCGCCGAAGTTCGCGCCCAGGTGCCGATCCCGGTGGCCGCCTTCCTGCTCAACGAGAAGCGCAACTCGATCACCAAGATCGAACTGCGCACCCGTGCGCGCATCATCATCCTGCCGAACGACCACCTGGAAACCCCGCACTTCGAAGTCCAGCGCCTGCGCGACGACAACCCGGAAGTGCTGAACAACCAGTCCAGCTACGAGATCGCCGCCGCCGAAACCGAAGAAGCGCCGCAGCCGACCGCCACCCGCACCCTGGTACGCCAGGAGGCCGCCGTGAAGACGGCCCCGGCCCGCGCCAACGCGCCGGTACCGGCCGCCACTGAAGAGCCGCAGCCCGCCGCACCGGCCACTCCGGCCCCGAGCGCTCCAGAGCCAAGCCTGTTCAAGGGCCTGGTGAAGTCGCTGGTCAGCCTGTTCGCCGGCAAGGACGAGCCTGCCGCCGCACCGGTGGTTACCGCCGCCGAAAAACCGGCCGCCGAGCGCAGCCCGCGCAACGAAGAGCGCCGCAACGGCCGCCAGCAAAGCCGCAACCGCAACGGCCGCCGCGACGAAGAGCGCAAGCCGCGTGAAGAGCGTGCCGAGCGCGCTCCACGCGAAGAGCGCCAGCCACGCGAGGAACGCGCACCGCGCGAAGAGCGTGCGCCGCGCGAGGAACGTGCCCCACGCGAAGAGCGTGCACCGCGTGAAGAACGCGCTCCACGCCAGCCACGCGAAGACCGCCGTAGCAACCGCGGCGAAGAGCGCGTGCGCGAACTGCGCGAACCACTGGACGCCACCCCACCTGCCGAACGCGAAGAGCGTCAGCCACGCGAAGAGCGTGTAGCCCGGGAAGAACGCGCACCGCGTGAAGAGCGTGCCCCACGCGAAGAACGTGCACCGCGTGAAGAGCGTGCACCGCGTGAAGAGCGTGCCCCTCGTGAAGAACGCGCACCTCGCGAAGAGCGCGCTCCACGTGAAGAACGTGCTCCACGCGAAGAACGCGCACCTCGTGAAGAACGTGCTCCACGCGAAGAACGCGCCCCGCGCCCACCACGCGAAGAGCGTCAGCCACGCGCGACTGAAGAAGCTGCCGAACAGGCTGCCGAGCTGGCCGAGGAGCAATTGCCGAACGAAGAGCTGCTGCAAGACGAGCAGGAAGGCACCGATGGCGAGCGCCCGCGCCGCCGCTCCCGTGGCCAGCGTCGTCGCAGCAACCGTCGTGAGCGCCAGCGCAACGCCAATGGCGAGCTGATCGACGGCGGCGACGAAGAAGGCAGCGAAGAACAGCCACAACAGCACCAGCCCACCGCACTGGGTGCCGAACTGGCTGCCGGCCTGGCCGTGACTGCCGCTGTTGCCACCAGCAATATCAGCACCGACGCCGAAGCCCAGGCCAACCAGCAGGCCGAACGTGCCACTGCCGAAGTCGCTGCCGTTGCAGAAACCGACAACAGCGAAGCCGCCCAACCAGTTGAGCAGGCTGAAAAGGCCGAGCAGGCCGAAGCTATCGCCAAGGCTGAAGCCGTGGCCGTGGCCCCAGTGGTCGAGCAGCCAGTCAGCGCGCCGGTAGCGGTGGTCGAGGCAACTGCCGAGCCAGTGGTCGAAGTTGCTCCACAGCCCGTTGTCGACGAGGCACCTGTTGCTGAGCCGGCCGTGGTTGCCGAAGCCGCGGCCGCTGAAGCCCCGGTAGAAGCCCCAGCTGTCGAAGCCGGTGAAATCGAACAGGCCCCGGCCGTGATCGAGATCGCTCCGGTTGCCGAGCAGACTGCTCCGGTTATCGAAGCCCAGCCCGAAGTGGTAGCCGCACCTGCAGCGGTCGAGCCCGCACCGGTCGAAGCCCCGGCGGCGGTAGAACCTGCCACCGTCATGCTGGCCAACGGCCGCGCTCCGAACGACCCGCGCGAAGTGCGCCGCCGCAAGCGTGAAGCCGAGGCAGCCGCCAAAGCCGCACAGGAAGCTGCTGCCGCCTCCGAGGAGCCAGCCCTGGAAGCCGCCGATGAGCAAAAACCTCATCACGGTTGATAGCCAAAGCTGAATGAAAAAGCCCCGCCAGTGCAAACTGGCGGGGCTTTTTCTTGGCCGGGTACTTCACAAGTCAAACCATACACACATCCTGTAGGAGCAGCCTTGCGCTGCGAAGAGGCCGGTACAGACCCCACGACACGTTGATCTGTACCGGCCTCTTCGCAGCACAAGGCTGCTCCTACAATCCGCTGTCAGTACAGGTTAGGCTCCATCTCCAGCTCAACCCCGAACCGCTCGAGGATATCCGCCTGGATCTGCCGCGCCAGCGCATGCATCTGCGCCCCGCTCGCCTGGCCATAATTGACCAACACCAGCGACTGCAAGCGATGCACACCCGCATCACCGTCGCGATGGCCCTTCCAGCCCGCCTGCTCGATCAACCAGCCCGCCGCCAGCTTCACCCGCCCGTCAGCCTGGGGATAGGCCACCACGCCCGGATACAGCGCACGAATACGCTCGACCAACTCAGCCGAAACCACCGGGTTCTTGAAGAAACTCCCGGCATTGCCGAGCTCAGCCGGATCTGGCAGTTTTTCGCGGCGAATGCTGCAGATAGCATCACTGATCGCCTGCGCGGTCGGCTCGATCACGCCCTGCTCCACCAGGCGCTGGCGCACCGGACCGTAGTCCAGATGGGCCTGCAAGGTGCGGGTCAGGGCAAAGCGCACACGCAGGATCAACCAGCGCCCGGGGTTGCGCTTGAACAGGCTGTCGCGATAGCCGAATGCACACTCCGCCAGAGCGAAATCACGCAGCTCGCCAGTCTCGCGGTCCAGGGCCGTCAGGCCGGCGAATACGTCCTTGATCTCCACCCCATATGCGCCCACATTCTGCATGGGTGCCGCGCCCACGGTGCCGGGGATCAGGCTGAGGTTCTCCAGCCCGCAATAGCCCTGCGCCAGTGCCCACTGCACGAACGCGGGCCATGGCTCACCGGCCTCGGCCTCGACCACGATATGCTCGCCATCGTCGCTGAGTACGCGCCGCCCACGGCTGGCCATGTGCAGCACCAGCGCATCGATATCACCGGTCAGCAGCAGGTTGCTGCCGCCGCCAATCACCAGCACCGGCAGGCCTTGTTGCCGCGCCTGGCTCAGCGCCTGGCGCACCTGTTGGTCATCCTGCGCCTGGCTGAAGTAGCGCGCCTTCACATCGATGCCGAAGGTGTTGAAAGGCTTGAGCGATACCTGCTCCTGCCACTGCACTGTCATAGCCGCCCCTTGATTTCCAGCACCAGCGCCTGGCAAGCCGCTTCCACCAGGTCGAGCACCTGCTCGAAGCCGTCGGCGCCGCCGTAGTACGGGTCTGGCACTTCATCCAGCGCGGCACCATAGCGGCGCAGGAACAGGTCGAGCTCGCCCATGGCAGTGGACGGGCGTAGCGCGCGCAGATCACGCAGGTTGCTCTCGTCCATGGCCAGAACCAGATCATATTCGGCAAAGTGCGCCGCCTTGACCTGCTGGGCGCGCTGCTGCGACAGGTCGTAACCGCGCGCCAGCGCCGCCTTGCAGGTACGGCTGTCTGGCGCCTTGCCGACATGCCAGTCGCCGGTACCTGCCGAAGCCACCTGCACCTTGTCGGCCAGCCCGGCGGCCTGCAATTGATGGCGCAGCACGCCTTCGGCGGTGGGCGAGCGGCAGATGTTGCCCAGGCACACGAACAGGACGCGCATCAGGCCTCCAGCAAGCGCCTTACGCGCTCCAGGTCTTCAGGGGTATCCACGCCCACGGCAGGCGCCTCGATGGCGTCCTCGACGTGAATGCGCACGCCGTGCCACAGGGCGCGCAGCTGCTCCAGCGCTTCGGTTTGCTCAAGCCAGCACGGGCCCCAGCTGACGAAGTCCTGCAGGAAGCCGACGCGGTAGGCGTACATGCCGATATGGCGGCGATACGGCACGCCCTCCGGCAGCGCGTTGCGGTCCTTGGCAAAAGCATCGCGAGCCCAGGGCAGCGGCGCACGGCTGAAGGTCAGGGCCAGGCCGTTCTTGTCGCTCACCACCTTGACCGCATTGGGATTGAACACGGTCTCCGGCTCATGAATCGGCTCGGCCAGGGTGGCGATGCCAGCCTCCGGGTGGGCTGCCAGGTTGGCGGCCACCTGGTCGATGATCACCGGCGGAATCAGCGGCTCGTCGCCTTGCACGTTGACCACGATAGCGTCAGCCGCCAGGCCGAGATGCGCGGCCACTTCGGCCAGGCGGTCGGTGCCGGACTCATGGTCGGCGCGGGTCATCAGCACTTCGGCGCCAAAGGCCTGGCAGGCTTGGAAAATGCTGGTATCGTCGGTGGCGATGACTACCCGGCTGGCACCGCTTTTGCGCGCCTGCTCCCACACATGCTGCACCATCGGCTTGCCGGCGATCGGCAACAATGGCTTGCCCGGCAAGCGCGTAGAGCGCAGCCGGGCAGGGATCACCACGGTGAAGTTCAGGCTCATTTGTCCAGACGCTCGTCGTCGGTCAGGGTGCGCGCCTCGCTTTCCAGCATGACCGGGATACCGTCGCGAATCGGGTAGGCCAAGCCCGCGCCCTTGCTGATCAGCTCGGTCTTGTCGGCGCTGAGCTTGAGCGGGCCCTTGGTGATCGGGCAGGCCAGGATATCGAGCAGTTTGGTGTCCATTGAAGGCTTCCTTTAGGCCAGATGGCCAGAAATTGAAAACAGGCTCAAGGCTTGCGCAGCAAGCGTTGCAGCTGGTTGTCGAACCAGGCGCTGAACGCCGGCGTAGGCTGCGCGTCGACGGCCAGGTACCACCAGTCGTCAGCGGCGAAGGCCCGGCATTTCACCGCATCCTTCTCGGTCATGACCAGCGGCAACGGCGGGTCGAAGGCCAGGCTCTGGGCGCTGAACTGCGCATGGTCGGCGAAGGGGTGCGGCACCGGCTGCCAGTTTAGCCCCAGCAGGGTATTGAAGAAACGTTGCGGGTTACCGATACCGGCCACCGCGTGCAGGCGCTGGCCTGCGGGGAAATGCTCGAGCGCGCGGCGCTCGCCGCTGCGCAGGTTGACCAGCGCGGACGGCCGTAGGCAAAAGCCAAAGCCATCGGCGCGGTCTGCACTGGCACCATTGAACAGTACCGCATCGGCGTCCTGCAGGCGGTCGGCGGGCTCACGCAAAGGGCCGGCCGGCAGGCAGCGGCCATTGCCCAGACCACGGGCGGCATCGATCAGCACCAGCTCCAGGTCACGGGCCAGGCGGTAGTGCTGCATGCCGTCGTCGCACAGGATCAGGTCAAGGGGTTCGCAGGCCAGCAGTGCCTGGACGGCTCGGGAGCGGTCGGGGTCGATCATCAACGGCACGCTGGTACGCTGCACAATCAGCAGCGGCTCGTCGCCCGCCTGCTCGGCAGGCTGGTCGGCCTGCACACGCCAAGGCAACTGCGGCGGCTTGGCGCCATAGCCACGGCTGACCACGCCCACTTTCAGCCCTTGCTGGCGGCAGTGCTCGATCAGCCAGAGGATCATCGGCGTCTTGCCGGTGCCGCCCACGGTGATGTTGCCCACCACGATCACTGGCACTGGCGCCCGGTAGCTGGCGCTTTCGCCACTGAGAAAACGTGCCCGCTTGCGCGTGACCACGCGACGGTACAACGCCTCCAGCGGGCGCAGCAGCGCCAGCGCCGGGTGCCCGGCGTACCAGGCGGCAAGCAAACGGTCGGCGAAAGCCATCAAGGCGTGCCCTGGGCCGCCTCGACGGTGGTCATGCGCAAATGGCTGAAACCGAGCTTGCCGGCAGCATCCATCGCGGTGACCACAGCCTGGTGCGGAGTCTTGCCGTCGGCGCTGATGGCCAGCGGCAGCTTGTTGTCACCGCCCGACTCACGCTCGATGGCTTCGCTCAGGGTCGCCAGGTCGCTCTTGGGCAACAGGTGGTTGTTCACCGAATACACGCCTTCGGCGCTGATGGTAATTTCCACCAGTTTGCCCTGATCGGCCGGCGCCTGCTCGGCGCTGGCAGCTTCGGGCAGCTCGACGCGCAGTTGGGTTTCGCGGGTGAAGGTGGTGGTAACCACGAAGAACAGCAGCAGGACGAACACCACGTCGATCAGCGACGCCAGGTTGATGTCGACGTTTTCCCGCTGGCGATTGCGCCGGAACTTCACGCCTTGCCTCCGGCCACTTCCACTTCACGGTCGCCCTGGATCACTTCCACCAGCTTGATCGCCTCTTGCTCCATGCCCACCACCAACTCATCGATGCGGCGCAGCAGGAAGCGGTGGAAGAACACCGCCGGAATACCGACCATCAGGCCGGCCGCCGTGGTGACCAGGGCCTTGGAGATACCACCGGCCAGCACCGCGGCATTGGCGGTCATCTGCGAGCCCATGAAGGCGCTGAAGATGTCGATCATGCCCAGCACGGTGCCCAGCAGCCCAAGCAACGGGGCCATGGCAGCGATGGTGCCGAGGGTGCTGATGTAGCGTTCCAGCTCGTGGATGACGCGTGAGGCGGCTTCCTCGATGCACTCTTTCATGATTTCGCGACCATGGCGCGAGTTGGCCAGGCCCGCGGCGAGGATTTCGCCCAACGGCGAATCGGCACGCAGGGCCTTGAGCTTGTCACTGGTCAGTTGCTTGTCCTTGATCCATATCCACACCTGGCCGAGCAGGTGCGGCGGGGTGACGCGACTGGCGCGCAGGGTCCACAGGCGCTCGACGACGATAGCCATGGCAGCGATGGAACTCAGAATGATCGGCAGCATCATCCAACCACCGGACTTGACCAATTCCCACACAGTAAACGCCCCTTCGGAAAAAGGCCGCCACTCTATCATAGGACCGCCGGGGGCTCATCTGCCGGAGGTCAGGGAATTGGCGGGGGAGCTTTCAGGTGTTCGCCGTTAGAGGTGTAGCGCCCATGAGATCGAGCGCCGCCCGCGCGGCGCATCGCGAGCGAAGCTCGCTCCTACATTTGTTTCGGGCCAGTATC
>NZ_JBLUPS010000027.1:0-29781 GCF_048068035.1 Pseudomonas sp. NY11955 | reverse complement strand
TAGGATGCACGGCGACAGCAGGGACAGGTGAAGGGTGTGTTTGGCGACTGCCAATTTACCTGCTTCCCTGACTGTCAACTCGCTCTTCCCCCAGACTCCGCGAAGAACCAAAAAAAACGGATCATGCGAAATCCTTCGTTGAGTTTGGCGCGGGTTTTTAGCAAATCAGCTGGCCCGCGATCCGGTTGAGAGTGATCCGAAGCGGTCCTTGACGACCGGCACAAATCGGTCAGAAGCGGTCGATGATTCCAATAAATCCGCCCCCTTTTTCCCGTAACTCCTGGCTACCTGCGACCAAGTCTAAGCAAGCTTCTGTGTCAGCTGCCCGATGAATAGCCGCAGCCATTCGTGCTGAGGCTTACTGTTCTTGGCAATGTCCCAAACCATGAAGCATCGAAATGATGGAACCGGAATCGGCGCCGGACAAATACTTAGCCGAGTCATGGCCGAATAGCTCTCGGCGGCGAACGTGGGAATTGTGGCTATCGCGCCGCTGCTGATCAACGTGGTGAGCGCGCCACTGAAGTGGGTGAATGAGGCTATAACACGCCTCGAATAGCCCGCCGCTTCGAACATGTCGTCGATAAAGCCGCGGCGGCCGTCATAGGAAACTCGCACATGGCTTGCCTCGAAGTACTCCTCCAGGCCGATAGGTGTGCCTGCGTTGTCTGCGCCAGGCAGGTACAAGCAGGAGTATGACGAGGAAAACAGCACCTTGGATGAATACCCGCTGCTGAAGTCTTTCGGCTCGCTGCAAATCACTAGATCCATGTCCGGATCTTGTAGCGACTGTTTCCACAGTGAGCTGTTGCTCTGATGGAACGAAAAGCTCACTCCCAGCCCCTGATCCGCTGCGGCGTTAACGATCCGCGGAGCGAGATAGGCCTCAATATCATCGGACAGACCGATGTTGAAAATGTAGCTCGAGTCGTGTGCGGAGAAATCCGGCTCTGCCCCAAGCACGCCTGAGATAGACGTAAGGGCCTCGGCGATCTTCGGCGCCAGCTCCATCGCCCTACGGGTTGGCTGCATTCCGGAAGCGGTGCGGATAAAGAGCTCATCTCCGAAATGCTCACGCAAACGACGCAACGCCGAGCTAACTGCCCCCTGGGTCACATGCAGCATGGCCGAGGCTCGGGTGGCACTGCGCTCGGTCATCAGGCAGTGGAACGTCAGCAGCAGGTTCAGATCAATTCTCGAGATATTACGTACACTAATCCGGCTCATATTTTCTAATCGTTTGCTCTGCGGCCGAGAGGATTCATAGTCTGCTGCCCATACACACCTAAGAAAAGCTGGGGAGCACCGTGGACGCAATTAATAAAAAAGTAAATCCAAGCAGTATCCATACCAAGGGTGAGCAGTCAGACATTCGCAAGCGTGCAATCGCGGTGGGTATCGGCAACTTCATGGAGTGGTTCGACTTCGCCATCTACGGCTACTTCGCTGCCGTGATCGGTATGTTGTTCTTCCCCTCTAGCGCCCCAGGTGTATCGCTGCTGTCGTCGCTGGCAGTGTTCGCCGTAGGCTTCGTATCGCGACCATTTGGAGCATTGATTCTGGGGCCCATCGGTGACCGCCTCGGTCGCCGCGCGGTGCTTATCATCACTGTCTTCGGTATGGGTGTGTGCACCACGATCATCGGACTTTTGCCCACCTATGAGGCAATCGGTATCGCTGCACCTGTCTTGCTGATCGTCATGCGTTTCGTGCAAGGCATGATGGTAGGGGGCGAATGGTCTAGCGCAGGTATCTACATCGTAGAGAGTGCTCCGTCCAACCGCCGCGCGACGGCAGCCAGCGTTATCACTGGAACGGCTGGCTTGGCCTTCTTGTTTGGTACGTTCACCGCCGCGAGCCTCACCTCAACACTCGATGACCAGCAACTGGCGTCCTGGGGCTGGCGGATCCCATTCGTTGCCTCCATCGTGATGACCGGTATCGCCATCTTCATCCGCCGGAAGCTGGGTGATACCCCCGTGTATGAAGAGCTGGTACGTCAACGCGATTCACAACAGTTCGAAGCACCGAGCAAGTCTGTACACCGTCGCGCCTTCATCACTACTTTCGCCTTCTCAGCGCTGTTCGGCGTCTCGCTCTACTACTTCATCACCTACGCCAATAACCACCTGGTCACTACCGTTGGGCTACCACGAAGCAATGCACTATGGCTGTGCAGCATCGCGCTGGTTGTCTATGTCATTGCCAATCCACTGATCGGCCGGCTCAGCGACAGCATCGGGCGACGCAAGCTGCTGCTCAGTGCTGCTGCCGCACTCTCTGTACTGGCCTATCCAATCTTCCTGCTGCTCAACACCGGCAACCCAGTGGCAATCCTCGCAGGATTGATCGTTCTGGGACTACTTGTGGCTGTAACTGCGGTGATGGATGTGGTGCTGCTGGTTGAAGTCTTTCCAGCGTCCATCCGCTCCACGGGAGCAGCGCTCGGTCACAACCTGGCCCTGGCGACACTCGCAGGCCCAGGCCCCTTCATTGCCGCCGCCCTGATTAGCCAGGCTGGCGACGCGAACATCCCTGCCGCCTATCTAGCAGCCGTCTCGCTGGCATGCCTCATCGTGCTGTGGAAGACCTTGCCGGAAACCCGCGACAACGACATCACACGTTTCTAGGTTCTTACTGCCCTCAGGAGTTTTTCATGACCAAAATTGCAGTCATCCAGGCCGCCTCTGTTCCTTATGATCCTGCAGCCAGCGTTGAAAAGGCTTCCACAATTCTGCGGCGCGTAGCAGATCAAGGTGCAAGGCTGGCCGTATTCCCTGAAGCGTTCATTGGCGGATATCCCAAGGGGATAGCTTTCGGTAGCGTAGTGGGTAATCGCAGCATCAGCGGGCGTGAGCTGTACCAACGCTATGTCGATGGGGCTGTGACGCTGGATGGGCCGGAACTGGCATTGCTTGCTGAAAGTGTCGAGCACACAGGGGTTACCACTGTGATTGGTGTAATCGAGCGCTTCGGTCGCACCCTTTACTGCACCGCGGTCACCATCGCCCCAGGCCGGGGTATTGCCGGTTACCACCGCAAGCTGATGCCCACCGGCCAGGAACGACTAATTTGGGGCTTCGGTGATGGCTCGACAATCGAGCCTGTAGAAACTGATTTTGGCGTCCTGGGGAGCGTGATTTGCTGGGAGAACTACATGCCAGCACTACGCCAGGCCATGTATGCCCAGGGTGTTCAGATCTACTGCGCCCCGACAGCAGATGACCGTCCGTCCTGGGCCAGCTCCATGGTGCACATTGCTCTTGAAGGGCGTGTTTATGTGTTGTCAGCCTGCCAGGCAATCCGTCTTGGTGAATACCCACAACAGCACCGCGATGCATTCGGCCTGGAGTTCAACGAGGACGATTACGTGATGCGAGGGGGCAGCATGGTTGTAAGTCCGCTCGGAGAAGTACTGGCAGGGCCGGTGTTCGACTGCGAGACAGAAATCTATGCAGACCTCAATATGGATCTGCTTAGCCAAGCCAACTTGGACTTTGATGTCGTCGGCCATTATGCCCGGCCGGACATCTTTGAACTCAAGGTGAACATTGCCCCGCAGGCCCCGGTAACCCTGGAGCGATAAGTAGAGCCTGTTTAGTGAAATCCTCCCTTTGACCGTCCAGTTTGGGCATGACTGCTTTAGGGATAGAGCCGCCGCAAGGCGGCTTTTTATTGCTGGCCAGGTTGTTGCCGCCATTTCCTGTGTAGCGAGGGCTTAGGCCCAAACCGATTTGCCAAGACAGATAACTCACCGACTTAACGTCCGCTTGTGGCACAAAGCGGACCAGCTATCGGCCAAGAGATGCCTTTCGCGAATAGCTGAACGCCCCGAGAGCGCATTGGGCCGCTCGGCGCGGAATTGGTGAAAGGCTGGTGACTGGCCTGTGTTGGCTCGGTCAGACTTCGGGCAGCCTCACCCTAGTTGGGGCTAACTGCTTACCGACCATCAGAGGCAAGCCAACAACAACTGCCGATAGTGCTGAGAAAAACTGACCTGATAGCTCGGCTCAGCAGCAAAATCCCCCAGCGAGTAGGCACCCGCCAAACCTGCACCAAGACTTTGCCCGGCCTCGCCTCCACCGCAGCCATCGATATCGCAGGTAGCCCCCATCCCACCAGCCATCGAACCAGAAGAGGCAGCGGGCATCTTCACCCGGCTCAGCACTGCCAGGTCATCCGGCAGATCATCCGCAATGCGCTCCGCAAAGCGCCGCAATGTTGGCTCCGCCAGCATGAACAGCCAAGCCTGATCATCGGACTCGCCCATCCGCCGCAGCACGCGCCCCAGGACTTGCCGGTAGTGCAGCTCAGTACGGATGCGGCTGAGGTAGCAGCACACCTGCAGGCGGGGGATATCCGTACCCTCGCTGATCATCCCAACAGCGACGATCCAGCGGCAATCACTGTGCCTGAACGCATTGATCACCTGTTGGGCATTCGGAGTCCGGTTGGTCACTACGCGGCAACCTTCCCCGCTGGCTTCCAGAGCCTGGACAATCTGCTGGGCGTGCTCAATATCGGTGGCGACCACCAGGCCGGCTGCATCCGGCTTGATCTGGCGAAGCTCATCCAGCTTGGCGCATCCCAGGCCGAGCAGTTGGTCGATCACCTCGTCATGGCGCAACAGCTCTTCGAAGGTGACGGGGGATTCACCAAGCAGCTTGGCGATGCTGGGGAACAGCCTGACGGTGCTCTCGGTCTCCAGTTCTTCAGTTAGCTTCACCTTCTGGTTATCGAGAAGGACGATGCGGGGCGCGCGGCACACCCCGTCGGCAATGGCCTCCCTCAGGCCATAGCGGTAGTCGCAGATCAGGTGTCCCTCGGGGGACGAGTAGCGGGCCAGGGTGTTGCCGCTGACCGAAAACTGACCCAGTAGAGGCTGTTCTGCCGACTGAAAACTGACCCAGGTGTTCAACTGCTTCTGCTCAATTTTTGAGCAGGAGAACACAGGGTGATCAGTATGGAAATGATGGGCAAAATTCGGCGGATGTATTTCCGCGACAAGCTGTCGCTGCATGAGATAGCCAAGCGCACCGGGCTGGCGCGCAACACGATTCGCAAGTGGGTCAGAGCACCTGAGGCCAAGCAGCCGGTGTACCAACGCCGCGCGATCTTTAACAAACTCAGCCCTTTTCACGCCACGCTAGAGCAGGCGCTAAAAGCCGATTCGCTGCGCCCCAAGCAACAGCGGCGCAGTGCCAAGGCGCTGTTGGCGCAAATCAAAGCCGAAGGTTATGACGGTGGCTACAGCCAGCTCACCGCGTTTATCCGTGCCTGGCGAGGGGGACAGGGCAAGGCGTCGCAGGCCTTTGTGCCGCTGACCTTTGCTCTTGGCGAGGCGTTTCAGTTTGACTGGAGCGAGGAAGGCTTGCTGGTCGGCGGCATTTACCGGCGTATGCAGGTGGCACATCTGAAGCTGTGTGCCAGCCGTGCGTTCTGGCTTGTGGCGTATCCGAGCCAGGGCCATGAGATGTTATTTGACGCCCATACACGCTCGTTCGGCGCCTTGGGCGGCGTGCCGCGCCGGGGCATCTACGACAACATGAAGACGGCCGTCGACAAGGTCAATAAGGGCAAAGGCCGGGCGGTGAATGCACGCTTTGCGGTGATGTGCGCGCATTACCTGTTCGATCCGGACTTCTGCAACGTCGCCGCTGGTTGGGAAAAGGGCATCGTTGAAAAGAACGTGCAAGACAGCCGCAGGCGTATCTGGCTAGACGCCCAGGACTGCCAGTTTCACTCCTTCGAGGAACTCAATGCCTGGCTGGGCCAGCGCTGCCGCGCGCTTTGGAACGAGCTGACGCACCCTCAATACAGCGGGCTGAGTGTGGCCGAAGTGCTGGAGTTGGAGCGCGCTGAACTGATGCCTGTGCCAGCGCCATTCGACGGTTACGTCGAGCGGCCTGCGCGGGTCTCCAGCACCTGCCTGGTCAGCGTCGGGCGCAACCGCTACTCGGTGCCGTGTGAGTACGCGGGTAAGTGGGTCAGCAGCCGTTTGTATCCGACGCGAATCGAGGTGGTGGCTGACGACGCGCTGATCGCCAGCCATGTCCGCTTGCTGGATCGCGACCAGGTCAGCTATGACTGGCAGCACTACCTCCCGCTGATCGAACGCAAGCCCGGTGCGCTGCGCAACGGCGCGCCCTTTGCTGATCTGCCGGCGCCGCTGCGTCAGCTTAAGCACGGTCTGGGGCGTCATGCCGGCGGTGACCGGATCATGGCGCAAGTCCTGGCTGCCGTACCGGTCGCCGGACTCGATGCCGTGCTGGTAGCCGTTGAGCTGGTACTGGAGAGCGGCAGCCTGAGCGCCGAACACATCCTCAATGTCGTGGCACGGCTGACAGCATCCGAACCACCACCCAGCGTCGAAACCCACTTGTCGCTCAAGGAAGCCCCCGTCGCTAACACGGCGCGCTACGACCGCCTGCGTGGCCAGGCCGAGGAGGTCGGTCATGCGTGATTTGATGGCGGAACTCAAGGAGCTGCGCCTGCACGGCATGGCCACGGCCTTGGCGGAGTTAACTGCACAGGGTGAGTCGAACACAGCCTCGTCCAAGTGGCTGCTCGAACACCTGCTGGAACAAGAGCACACAGATCGCGCCATGCGCTCGGTGAGCCACCAGATGAACATGGCCAAGCTGCCGATGCACCGCGATCTGGCCGGCTTCGACTTCAGCGCCTCCAGCGCAGACGCTCGTTTGATCAGCGAACTGGCCAGTCTGGCCTTTACCGACACCGCGCAGAACGTGGTGCTGATCGGTGGGCCTGGCACCGGTAAAACCCACCTGGCCACTGCGCTGGCCGTGTCCGGCATCACCCGGCACGGCAAGCGCGTGCGCTTCTACTCCACGGTCGATCTGGTCAATCTGCTGGAGCGCGAAAAGCACGACGGCAAAGCCGGGCGGATCGCCCAAGCTCTGCTGCGCATGGATCTGGTCATCCTCGACGAACTGGGTTATCTGCCCTTCAGCCAGGCCGGCGGTGCGTTGCTGTTTCACCTGCTATCCAAGCTGTACGAACACACCAGCGTGGTGATCACCACCAACCTGAGCTTCGCCGAATGGTCGAGCGTGTTCGGCGACGCCAAGATGACCACCGCCCTGCTGGATCGGCTGACCCACCACTGCCACATCGTCGAAACCGGTAACGAGTCCTATCGCCTGCAACACAGTAGCTTGGCGGCCCAGGCCAAGATCAAATCACGGGAGCGAAAGCGTAAGGGCGGCCAGGAACCGGAGGACGATGAGCCGTTCTGATTTCATGGCGACGACGGCCTGCTACATGGCTGCGTGTGGCAGGTCTTAAACAACTGAACTGGGCTAGCGAAGGAGTGGGGGCAACAGCAGCTGCGCTGGTAGACTTATCCACAGTTGCTGGTAACAAAATCAGCAATCCGCCCTGGGTCAAATTTCAATCGGCAGGGTGGGTCAATTTTCCATCAGCGCCAACACACTAAGCAACCATCAGAAAATTTTGACTGTACGCCAAAAAATTCGCATCTACCAGCATCTAAACAGGCGTTGCAGGGCAATCGCATGAACGCCTGCCGATTTGAATGAGTCCTTTCCCAGCGGGCATCCTGAGCGCCTCTCTACTCAGGATGCCCTGCAATGTCGCATCACATACCAATCTCCGATGTTCTGGTCGCCATCAATGATCCCCGTCAGCAGGGCAAGATTCGTCACGACCTGGTCGAAACACTGGTCGTGGCTATCTGCGGCGTGCTTGCCGGCGCTGACACCTTCATCGAAATCGAACTCTGGGCTGAGCAGCGGCTGGACTGGTTCCGCCGTATTCTGAAACTACCCCACGGCATTCCCTCACACGACACCTTTGGACGGCTATTCAGCCTGATCGATCCAGAGGAGTTCGAGCAGGCCTTCCGCTGTTGGGTTGCGGCGATCCTACCGGCCCTTTCTCCGCAAGTGGTTGCCCTAGACGGCAAGACCAGTCGCCGCTCCGGCAAGAAAAACACGGCCCCGTTGCACCTGGTCAGCGCTTTTGCGGCTGATTCAGGGCTGATTCTCGGGCAGAGGGCGACCTCCCAGAAGTCCAACGAGAAGACCGCCATTCCTGAGCTGCTGGCCACACTGGCGCTTGAGGGCTGCACCGTGACGATCGATGCCATGGGTACCCAGCCGGACATTGCACAGGCCATTCTCGATCGCGGGGCGCACTATCTGCTGGCCATCAAGGGAAACCAGCCGAAGCTGGCCGAAGCGATCGATGACTTCGCTGACACCTTTTTGGACGGCGATCCTGCCCGGGTACCCCATGCGCACTTCGAGCATGTCGAGAAGGACCATGGCCGGCTGGAGGTTCGTCGCAGCCATGTTTTCGACCAACTCCAGTGCCTGCCACAGCCAGAACGCTGGCCAGGACTGCGCACTTTCGTGATGCTGGAGTCCGAGCGGACTGTGGGCAACCAGACCAGCCTGGAGCGCCGTTACTACATCAGCAGTCTTGCTCCGGATGCAGAGCGCATCGCACATGCCATCAGGGCGCACTGGGGCGTGGAGAACCGCGTCCACTGGTGCATGGATGTCATTTTTGGTGACGATCAGATGCGGATCCGAACCGGGCATGCTGCCCACAACATGGCCGTTCTCAAGCAACTTACATTGAATTTGATCCGGTTGGATCCGGTCAAGCGCAAGGGTGGCATCAAGGCACGAAGGCTGATTGCTGCAACCTCTGATGATTATCGGGCTGAACTATTAGGTCTCAGGTGAGCTTCATGCGATTGCCTTGACAGGCGTTGTTGATTATCATAAAACACTGACACTGTATTATATAATCGTGCTTTTGTGTTATTTTTTTAATATTTACTGATTACGTACTTGCTTAACCACTCAGTTGCGCTAGAACTAATAGACGCGAAATTTAAATCTCTAATTTTCCAACACTTAGTAAAACCTCGTTTGCCATCCCACTACCATTGTAGGAGCAAATCAGGAGACATAAAAAATTAGCGGTAGCGTGCCTGGCCCTCTAGATAAGTATTGGAGACTGTAATGAAGTTTGAAAAGTCACAGACAGCAATCGACCACCTGACTCCCGAGCAACACCGAATTACCCAGGAGGCGGGCACCGAAAGGCCCTTCACGGGCGAGTACAACGACAACAAGGAGCCTGGCATCTACGTCGACATAGTGTCGGGAGAGCCACTGTTCGCTTCGACGGACAAGTTCGATTCGGGTACTGGCTGGCCCAGCTTCACCAAGCCGATCGTTTCGGCAAACGTGAACGAGGTGCGGGACAGCGCACACGGCATGGTCCGGACGGAGGTCAGGTCAGTACACGCAGACAGTCATCTCGGCCATGTGTTCCCCGATGGTCCTTCCGACCGCGGCGGTCTGCGGTACTGCATCAACTCAGCGTCCCTTCGCTTCATCCCGCGCGACGAGATGGAGTCCGAGGGATACGGTGAATATCTCGATCAAGTAGAGGAGGCTTAACATGCATCAGCGCGCTGTTCTCGCAGGAGGATGTTTCTGGGGCATGCAGGATCTGATCCGCAAGCGGCCCGGCATCATCTCGACCCGTGTGGGTTACACGGGCGGCGATATTCCGAACGCCACGTATCGTAATCACGGCACGCATGCCGAGGGGATCGAGATTGTCTTCGACCCGACAGTGACGAGCTACCGGAACATCCTGGAATTCTTCTTCCAGATCCACGATCCGACGACGCTGAACCGCCAGGGCAATGATCGTGGGCTCTCCTACCGGTCGGGCATCTATTATGTCGACGAGGAGCAGAAGCGCGTCGCCGAGGATACGATCGCCGATGTGGATGCCTCGGGGCTGTGGGATGGCAAAGTGGTGACCGAGGTCCAGCCGGTCGGCGAGTTCTGGGAGGCCGAGCCCGATCACCAGGATTATCTGGAGAAGCGCCCGGGCGGCTACACCTGCCACTTCGTCCGTCCCGGCTGGGTGCTTCCGAAGCGCCAAAAGGTTGACGACGTACAGCCAGCGGCCGGGACCGCGGCGGAATAGGCTTCACTGCCGTTGCCACTGCGCCGATCCGGTCCGCAATCTTCGTGACCGCGTCGTTCAGCGACGCGGTCATCGAACCCTACTTCAGAGTGACGGCTCGTTCCAGTCAGTCGCCATCGCAACACCAGGATCGCAGATTTATGCCAGACCTCTCGTCCTTTCCGATCACGCAGCGCTGGCCGGCATCTCATCCCGATCGCCTGCAACTCTACGCAGCCCCTACGCCCAATGGCGTCAAGGTCTCGATCATGCTTGAGGAGACTGGCCTGGCGTACGAGCCCCACCTGATCGACATCTCGAACAACGAGTCGAAGGATCCGGCGTTCGTGTCGCTGAACCCGAACGGACGCATACCGGCGATCATCGATCCGGCTGGCCCTGACGGTAGACCCATCGCCTTATGGGAATCCGGTGCGATCCTCCTCTATCTGGCCGACAAGACGGGTCAGTTCATCTCCACCGAACCAGGCCAGCGTTACGAGACCCTAGCGTGGGTGTTCTTTCAGATGTCGGCCATCGGGCCGATGTTCGGTCAGCTCGGCTTCTTCCTGCGATTTGGCGGCAAGGACTATGAGGACAAGCGGCCGCAACAGCGCTTTATCGACGAATCCACGCGTCTGCTGGGGATTCTGGATCGCCGGCTGGAAGGCCGCGACTGGATCGTCGACGACTATTCGATCGCGGACATCGCGACGCTCGGCTGGGTGAATGCGCTGGTGGAATTCTACGCTGCGGGTGACATCCTTGGCCTCAGCAGCTTTTCGAACGTCCGCGCATGGCTTGGACGCGGGCTGGCTCGACCGGCCGTCCAGCGTGGCCTCCACATTCCCGCGAGGCCAGCATGAGCATCATCGCCGCCTATTATTACAACGAAGGCAAGCGAGTTCGCGAAATCGCGCTCGATGAGCACGTCAAGTTGGGCGAGAGTCGCTCGGGCTTCTGCTGGATCGCGCTTAGCGAACCCACCCCCGAGGAACTACTCGCGATCCAAAGGACATATAATCTTCATCCGTTGGCGATCGACAACGCGATGCACCCGCTGTGCCCGCCCAAGCTCGAGGTCTACAACGATGAGTTGTACGTCGTCGCGCAGACCGCCGAGCTGGTCGGCGACCGGATCAGCTACGGCAAGATGGCGATCTTCACCGGTCACAATCACCTTATCACCGTGCGGCACGGCAATGCCGGAGCGCTGGGCAAACTTCGGGAGCAACTCGAGGCATCGCCGACGCAGTTCGGCAAGGGTGTCGACTATGTGCTGCACGCGATCTTGCATCGCGTGGTCGACCAGTATCTGCCCATCTTCGAAATGATCGAGGACGACGTCCTGGCGATGGAGCGACGGTCGCTGCACGATTTCCTCGGGCCAGAAGAGGTGGCGCGAATCTTCGAACTAAGGTCCGAACTCACGCGGTTCCAGCGCACGCTCGGGGCTATGGCCGAGCTGGTGCGAAAGCTCGTTCGCGGCCACTTTCCCTGCATCAGCGCCGAAATGACACCATATTTCCACGACGTCGCGGACCATGTCCACCGCGTGCAGTCCATGGTCGACGGCCTCCTGCTTGTCCTGTCCACGGTCTTTGAGGCCAGCAGCCTTCTTGAAGCGCAAAGGACGGGGGTGATCACCCGCCAGCTGGCGGCTTGGGCGGCAATACTGGCAGTCCCGACGGCGATCGCTGGAATATACGGCATGAACTTTAAGCACATGCCGGAGCTGGACACGGCCTACGGATACTTTGTCGTGCTCGGAGTGATAGCGATATCGTGCGTTTTCCTATTTGTGCGCTTCAAGAAGGCTAAGTGGCTGTGAATACTGCCCATCGTTTTCTTCGCCGTCATCTGACGGTTACAGCGGGCCTTATACGGAAGCTTGTCCAATCCAACTCAAGATGAAGGTGCGTCCATGACATAGCAGCTGACCGACGCTCTACAAGCAGTTCAGTCCTTCATCGCCAAGGGCTAAGACCGCGAATAGCGCGTCAAGGACAGCAATCTCGTCGATCTCGAGCCAGGATCAACCATCGGTCCGTGCGGCATCTGCGTCGACGCGGCGTTTCGCCTCGGAAGCGGTGATGATGGCGATAACGCCTCCACCCTCTACGCGATCACCGATCCGGCGACCGAGCATAAGGGCCTGTTGATCGACGTGTTCGATGAAATCTGCTACCGCGACCCAGTTCAAGAGTCGGGACCTCAATGTAGAAGAAGTTGACTAACGAGCATTCGCGTCATCCGATCAAGCAAGCTGGAGACATTTATGAAAGCCATTGGTTACAAGGTTCCGGGACCCATCGCCGCGGATGCCGCGCTGGTCGACATCAATCTGCCTCGGCCTGTCGCTGCAGGATACGATATCCTGGTTGAGGTGAAGGCCGTCTCGGTCAACCCGGTCGACTACAAGGTCCGCAACAGCACGCCGCCGGCAGATGGCGATTGGAAGGTGCTGGGATGGGATGCCGCCGGGATTGTGCGCGAGGTCGGCCCCGACGTCACGCAGTTCGAGTTAGGCGACGAGGTCTATTATGCCGGATCGATCACACGGCCCGGTACCAATGCGGAGTTCCATCTCGTCGACGCCCGGATTGTCGGTCACAAACCTGCGTCGCTCTCCTGGGCGGAAGCGGCGGCGCTGCCGCTGACGACGTTGACGGCCTGGGAGGCGATGTTCGACCGCCTGGACGTGGCGAAGCCCGTACCCGGTGCGGCGGAGGCGATCCTCATCATCGGTGGCGCGGGCGGGGTTGGGTCGATCGCCGTCCAGATCGCGCGACAGCGCACGGACCTCACCGTCATCGCCACAGCCTCTCGACCGGAAACCCAAGAGTGGGTAAGAGGGCTTGGAGCTCACCACGTCATCGACCATTCTCGTCCGCTCGCGCCACAGATCGCCGAACTCGGCATCGGTGCTCCCGCTTTCGTCTTTTCGACCACACATACCGAGCAACATGTCGCCGACATCGCCGAACTGATCGCCCCACAAGGACGGTTCGGACTGATCGACGATCCCAAGGCATTCGATATCATGGTTTTCAAGCGCAAGGCGGTGTCGATCCACCACGAGCTGATGTTCACGCGGTCGATCTACGGCACGCCCGACATGAATGAGCAGGGCGAGATTCTGGATGCGATGGCAGCGCTGGTTGACGACGGCAAAATCCGCACGACGCTGACCCGGCGACTGTCGCCGATCAATGCCGCCAATCTGAAGACGGTGCATGCACTGATCGAAAGTGGCGCGGCTAAAGGCAAGATCGTCCTCGAAGGCTTCTAACGACCGCGATCGCCAAACATCTTGTCCAACCTCAAAAAGCCGAACGGGTTATGCCCCAGCGATGAGAATCCCATGACCAAATCTATTGCCACCGCCTCGATCAACCGCGAAACCGCAGTCGCCCTCATCGACGCGGCGCTCGCTGCGGCCCGTGCCATCGGCATCCCGGCTGCCGTCGCCGTCGTCGACGCCACCGGTAACCTGCGCGCGTTCGAGCGCACCGACGATGCGCCGTTCCTTACCGTCGATGTTGCCATCGACAAGGCCTGGAGTTCCGCCTCGTTTGGGTTCCCGACCCATGTCTGGAACGACTATGTGACCAACGATCCAAAAGTGGCGCCGCTAGCCTATCGCCCTCGGATGGTCGCTGTCGGCGGCGGTTATCCGATTCTGGAGGATGGGAAGTTGATCGGCGGCATAGGCATCTCCGGAGGCAACTATCAGCAGGATCAGGATGCGTGCGTCGAGGCACTCATGAAAATCGGGTTCCAGTTGCCAGCCTGACGACTGTGAGGCCATCACCGGTGGTAATGGCCAACAGATCCAACCTTTGAGAGGCCTAATGATGGAAGCGTTCGTCGTCTTTACGCGGGAAGAAACCAGCGACCCACATGCACTCGCAACCTATTCTGCAGGCGTCGGACCATCGTTCGATGGTCACGACGTTACCTTTCTCGCCGCTTATGGCGCGATCCAGCATTTGGAGGGGCCGCCCATCGAAGGGGCCGTAATCTTGCGTTTCCCGACGATGCAGGCCGCTCGCGACTGGTATGACAGTCCCGCCTACCAAACCATCGCTGCTCAACGCTTTGCCGGTTCCCGTTACCGCGCCTTTATCATTGAAGGGCGGCGGTGACATACCGACAGAAGCACTTCGGCGCTGACCACGAGGTATCGGCGTGTGAACTCGCATCTTGGGAATCTGTGGGGGGGACCAAGACAGCGGCGCTAGGGGCTCATATCGTCGATCGGATCAGAGAGTTGCTCGGCGAGAATGGGTTATCTATTGCCGAGCTGACGGAGCGGAGCCGCCCTCTCCCAACGGATTGATTCAATCGTTGACGCTCCTCCTATCCGGATCCGGGTTTTCGCACGCTGATCAACAGAGTTACAGCGCGCAACGCCTGTAGTGGGCATCAGGGGATGGGTGGCAATCAGGATGATTGCCCACCTTCCAACGATTAACCTTGCTCAAGTTGCTTCACTAGTCGCTCCGCGTCGAGATGGAAGTCCGAGAAAACAATGCTACCGCCAGCGTCGATAACCGTAAACCACGGAGTTCCTCGTGTGCGGTAGTCTTCCATGAAGGTTGGAAACGGCGAGCCGGTCGGTTGCTCGTCGTGACCGAAAACGATAGGAAGCTCATACTTGAGCTGGTTCACGCGCAACTTCTCGAAGGTATTCTCATGCGTTCCTTCGAAGACGGTCTGGATCACTGCGAACCCCACGTCTTTTGAGCTCAACGCTGCATGCAACTTTTGTAGCGTCGGAAACCCATGCAAATGGCAACCTTGGCACCAATGCTGGAAGGCAAACAAGATTTTCGGGCCGGGCCCGATATCTGACAGTTTGAACGGCGCGATACTTTCCCCATCTTTGCCAATCCATTTTTGCACCCGCAGCTCAGGCGCTTGTCGTTCGATCTCGTTCATCTGATCCTCCAACCCCGATACAGAAGCTTAGTGGATGATCGCGCGTCGCGACGGTGCGCGAACGTCCGACCTTATTTTCCCTATTTCCTGAAGCCAGAATAGATCAGATCGACATTTCGTCCTTAATATACTCAAGCTGCCGGCGAGCGCGAACTGGGCAACCATGCGCTGGTGAGCCTTGAGCTTTGCACGCTGCCCATCCGTTTGAGAGCGAACCTGCAACTTCCGCTCCGCATACCGCAGATCAGCGTACGCAGCCTTGGGGTTATCTACCCTATAGCCATTGGGTATTGGGAATCATGCTGGCCTGACGCTATGTTCGATACGCGATTTTTTACGATGATAGAGCATCTGTATCTGATTTTTAGTCGATTGGCTTATTCGGCGGATGTGCGGGCAAATGCTTTACGCAGAGTACTGAAATGAAGGCCGGCTTCGGTCTGCCGTATCGAGCAAGAGGGGTCACTATGGTCACCAGAGGTTTCACCGGTCGCGGTTCAGGCGACCAGTCCGATCGGATTCCGCCAGGTCAGCATCTGGTGGAGGATTTCCCTGTTCTGTCGGCCGGCCCTACGCCGAGGGTAGAGCCCTCCGACTGGAAATTCACAGTCAAAATTGGTCCGAAGCCCGTCAAAACGTGGAATTGGGGCGAATTCAACACTCTACCAAAGACCCAGGTGACAAAGGATATTCACTGCGTCACCTCTTGGTCCAAACTGGATACCGTTTGGGAGGGTGTACTCATTGAAGACATCCTTGCAGATGCAGAGCTTGATCGGCCTACCGATTTCGTCTTGGCGCACTGCTACGATAATTATTCGACAAACGTCCCTCTGACGGATCTGCTTTCCGGGAAAGCGATGGTCGCCCTCAGTTATGCGGGCAAGCCACTTTCCCGCGATCATGGGGGGCCGGCGCGTCTTCTAGTGCCGCACCTTTACTTCTGGAAATCCGCCAAATGGGTGAATGCGCTGCAATTCACGACGCGTGACGAGGCCGGCTTTTGGGAGCTGCACGGCTATCACATCTACGGCGATCCGTGGCGCGAACAACGATACACCCATGACTGAAAACGAAGCGCAAGTCCGTTCGTGGCAATCATGCGTGATCGACGACATCATCCAGCAAACACCGAGTATCAAGAGCTTCTTCCTTCGGTTGAGCAAGCCGTTCGCGCACACCGCAGGTCAGCACGTCGATATCCGGCTGACCGCGCCCGACGGCTACAGTGCAATGCGCAGCTACTCGATCGCGTCATCGGCAGTTTCGACCCCGATCGTCGAGATAGCTATCGAGCGCATGCCGGATGCCGAAGTTTCGCCGTTTTTTCACGACATCGCGGCGATTGGTGACGAAATCGAAGTTCGCGGTCCGCTCGGTGGCCATTTCCTTTGGCCTGAGCCTGCCATAGATCCGGTTCTGTTGATCGGGGGAGGCTCCGGCCTCGTGCCGTTGATGGCAATGATCCGGCAGCGCCGCGCATTGGCCCAAGCCGTTCCGACAGCGTTGCTCCTGTCCGCACGAACCGCCGAGGACGTTCTCTTCTCAGAAGAACTTCATTGCATCGAAATCAGCGATCCGGCGTTCGTCCTGGCGCTCGCGATTACGCGCGAGAAACCGGTTCGCGCATCGGACTTTGCGCGACGGATCGACGGCATGATGGTCCAAGAAATTCTAACCAGGCTTCAGGGAAAGCCGACGCAAGTGTTCGTCTGCGGGTCTAACGGATTCGTCAACATCGCAACCGATAGCGCGCTGCTGGCGGGCTTGGACGCCTCCATCATCAAGACGGAGCGCTACGGGGGCTAGCGGCGCGAGCTATCTCACGTCGCGCCGATCGTAGACGTGCGCCCTGGGAAGCTTTGGCGATCAACGTGAACCGTTTTGCCGAACACAGTCTTCGTACCCCCCGGCCTCTAGAACGCCTTCGCTCGCGATACCTGGCTCGACATCAAGCTCAATTTGAAAGTTCCTGCACTATCCGTCGTCCTGATATGCTCGACCAGCATGATGGGCGATTCGAGCGGGACCGCTTCCGTCCCAATCGAGGCTCGGTTACCTTAGAGCATCGGCTCGGCGCTACAGGAGGCGCGTGCGGCCTCTGCCTGGCGGTGAAAGCACTTTGGGCCATGTCGCCTGGATAGCGGCCAATCGTCAGCATCTGCTCCGATGTCGGCCAAGGTGCAGTCGCCATCTTTGAACGCCGCGAATTGGAGATCAACGCCATGACAGCGATCCGCGTGCAACTGCCGGAGATGCAATATGACAACTGATGTATTGCTGTACACCACGAATTGGTGCCCGTTCTGCCGCCGAGCGAAGGCGCTCCTCAAGGAAAAGGGCGTGCGATGGAAGGAGCTCGATATTGAGGCGGATCCGGCTCACCGGCAGGCCATGGCGGAAGCGTCGGGGCGAAGCTCCGTGCCGCAGATCTTCATCAATGGCACCCTTATCGGTGGCTCCGATGAGCTATTCGCGCTCGATGTCAGAGGCGAGCTCGACAAACTTCTCGGACGCAACCCGCCTGCCACCTGAGGAGGTGCGGCTTGGGGCAGCCAGCCCGCGAGCCTTCGCCGGTTGATGAATACAAAAGGAGAGTCCGTTGGTCTCAGCCATCTGGAAAGACACTACTATCGCCACAAGCGACGAAACAGTCATCGTCGAGGGAAATCACTACTTCCCACCGTCAGGAGTCGACCTGAGCCTGCTTGAGATGAGCCCGCACACATCTGTCTGTCCGATCAAAGGCGCCGCGCGCTTCTTTCATGTTCGCGCGGGTGACGCGCTCAACGTGAACGCCGCTTGGACCTATCCCGCCCCCACTCCGGATGCCGAGGGTATCCGGGATTACATCGCTTTCTGGAAAGGCGTGGACGTTGCCTAGCAGACTGGACGGACGACTTCGCTGATAGCCATGCGGGCGCCGACATCTCAATTATCCTGCCCACCCCGGGCCTCGTCGGCTGCAGGAATCTGCCCGGCACCTTAGCGCGACCCGGCACTGGCGGTCTCGCACCCGCCGCGCCTCTGTTCTATCAATAAGGATGGATGACATGGAGCATTCCGAGTTCGATGCCGCTTTCGCGAAGCTTGCGGAGGGATACAGAGAAGGGACTTATGAAGGCCGGCGTTTCAGCTTGATCGTCCGGCGATCTGGGGACGGACGTCGCAACAGTCTGTTCGCCAGGGAGTTGGACGGGACTGACATTGTCAGCTTCAACCTCTTCCGCGTTACATCAGATAGGACATTGTTGAAGCCGTGCGAAATGTCCGCCGAAAAGGTCGTAGCGTTCGTGCTGGAGTTCCGACCGGACACCTGACGGGCAGAAGAAGATCCCGGCCAACCGGCGCGCCTGCGACGGCCGGCTATCTAAGGCTGCGCAAGCCTATAGCCGCAGCTCATTGCACTTCGTCTGGCGAGGAATTCAACATCGATACGTCGCCATCCGCGGGGATATCGGTACAGGCGCCCGTGTAAGCCAGATTGAGAAATCCTAAGCGATGACTAACACCAATGACGCCACCCTTCCGACACATTCTATTCTTGAGGAATGCACAGCGATGGCTGTCGTCAACGCTCTGAAGATTATTCTGAAGAACAGCTACGCGATCTACCTTAAGACAAAAAATGCCACTCGGGCGCATCCCGCCCCTACTTCAGGGACTTTCACTTGCTTCTCGCTCTGTCACTCACAGCATCGGCACGCCCATGACGCATGGTATCCAGGCCTCATAATTTTCCCATATAACCTTCTTGTCTTTTGCGCACCCAGAAAGACTCGAGGCTTTAACTGGACAGATGAGCCCTCGAGGGTAGTGTTCACCTGATTGGCTTTCTCATATCTGATGTTGATTCGCACAGTGTGCCAACCAGGTGATAGTTTCAAAAAACCTGCGCTTCAGAGCGAATTAGACGATCTTCGATAAGAGCGATCCGCCTCAAAATCCAAAACATCTAACATTGTCCTAGAGCCATATTTGTACCTAGTACTATGGCGCTCCCATTAACACATTTGATGATGCACAGAAAACTTAGCTCATGATAGCTTTCAGCTAACAGCTATTCGGAAGCCCGAAAGGATTCAACCGTTTAAGCGTGAACCGTCGATTATAAATACTTTCGTAAGTTAGCTTTAAAGGACGCTTTTAGTCCTTGTAAATACGCATTACGACTCCACAGCTACCAAATCCATACGGCGCCAGCAACCATTAAAACACCCGACACTACTAAAACAATAGTAGAGGCGCGATTGCTGCCTTTCAAAGTATGACCAACACCCACATCCATAACTAGGTGTCGAATTCCGGCTACGAGATGATAAATAAATGAAGAGTATACCAACCAGAAACTAACTTTGCCGAAAGGTGAAGAAAAAATCTCCTTGACTTCATTAAAACCCTTTTCTGACTCCAACGATTTGCTCAGCATATACAGTATCAGTCCCAGAAAAATAAAGAGCATAATTCCTGAAATCCGGTGCAGAATCGATGTAAGCGCCGTGAGAGGAAGCTGAATGGTTCGAATATCAAGATTAACCGGCCGCTTTTTATTCATTTTGACTCCAGTCAACAATTCTAGTGGGGGATTTCAGTTTTCGATCTCATTCATCATAGCAGCTGTAACTGGGGTTTGGGGAGCAATGGAACAGAAAGTGCACTTAAGCCCTACCAGCGCCGTTCAGAGCCTTCTTCCCAGGCATCGGCTTCGATAAAGCAGTTGCGCATGTCGGCTTCCTGGCTGATCTCGGTCAGCAAGTCATGCACGGTCTTGTCCAGCTCATCGTCGCTCCGATACGGAATGGCCAGTTCGTAGTTGCCCGACTCCAGCCGTTTCATACTGTAGGGCTCCAAGCAGTAGCGCTCGATATTTTCCTTGGCCCGTTTCCGGCCGCGAACGAACTTGCTGTTGTTCACCACCGCCAGGCGCAGCGTGACGGTGGCCACCTGCTCGGCGGCGGGCTCTGCCGGCGACGCGACATTGCGTTGCTGACCTCGCGGCTGGGCGCTCTTCTGGTGTGCGCCGATCTCAACACCACGATGGCGCAGGTAGCTGTACAGCGTGCTCTTGGAGATGTGTAACTTCTCGCCGATGGCGCTGACGCTCAGGCGGCCCTCGCGGTACAGCGTCTCGGCCGCCATGGAGGTGGCCTCGGCCTTGGCTGGGAGGCCCTTGGGACGGCCACCGATCCGGCCCCGCGCCCGCGCGGCCGACAAACCCGCCTGAGTCCGCTCGCGGATCAGCTCGCGCTCGAACTCGGCCAGCGAGGCAAACAGGTTGAACACCAAGCGACCTTGGGCGTGGGTGGTGTCGATTGGGTCATTCAGGCTCTGCAAGCCGACCTTGCGCTCTGCCAGCTCGCCGACCAGCTCGACCAGGTGTTTGAGGGAGCGCCCGAGGCGATCCAGCTTCCAGATCACCACGGTGTCGCCCGCTCGAACATGGGCTAGCAACTTGTCCAACTCCGGCCGGGCGCTTTTCGCGCCGCTGGCGATGTCTTGATAGATGCGTTCGCACCCGGCCTGTTTCAGGGCATCGACCTGGAGGTCGGCGTTCTGATCCCGAGTGCTCACCCGCGCATAACCGATCTTCATCAAAAGTACCGTTTACTCGACTACGTTAGTAATAGTTGAACTTTGATTAAGCGTACCAGTTATTTGAACCGTAGCGCAGGTAGGTTAACCAGCCGATTCCTGTCCACTTAAAGTTCGGCAAAACGAAGGTTTTTTTGAACCATTGCATAGCCCTTTGTGATTGGCGTATAAACACACAAACACCTACTAGCGGGGAACGCCATGAATACGATTCGCTGGAATGTCGCCGTCTCGGCCGACACCGACCAGTCGCTTCGGATGTTTCTGGCCAGCCAGGGCGGTGGCCGGAAAGGCGACCTGTCGCGCTTCATTGAAGAGGCGGTGCGGGCCCACATCCTGGAACTGACGGCCGAACAGGCCAAGGCCGCTAATGCCCATCTGAGCGAGGCAGAGCTGACCGAAGCGGTTGACGAAGCGCTCGACTGGGCACGTAAGCGCTGATGCGGGTCGTGTTGGATACCAACATCCTGTTCAGCGCACTGATCTCGCCGCATGGCGCGCCCGATGCGATCTACCGTGCCTGGCGGGCGGCGCGTTTCGAGGTAGTGACCTCGCGGATGCAGCTCGATGAAATCCGCCGAGCCAGCCGCTACCCCAAGCTCCAGGCCATCCTTCAGCCCGCCAAAGTGGGAGCCATGATCAATAACCTGCAACGGGCTGTGGTACTGGAGCGTCTGACCATCGAGGTCGAAGCCGATGATCCGGATGACTCGTTTCTGCTGGCCATGGCCCTGGCAGGCGATGCGGACTACCTGGTGACCGGTGATCGCCGCGCCGGCCTGCTGCAACGCGGGCACATCGAACGCACGCGGATTGTCACGCCCGCCGTGTTCTGCGCCGAGGTGCTGTGATCGATGCCGGTCGGTTTTCTGACCCAGGAGCAACGCGACGGTTTTGGCCGCTATGTCGATGCCCCCAGTCGTGAGGAGCTGGAACGCTACTTCCACCTGAGCGACGACGACCACAAAATCCTCCTACCGCTGCGCGGCGAGCACAACCGCCTTGGCTACGCCACCCAACTGACCAGCATCCGCTACCTGGGCACTTTTCCCGACGACTTTTCAGCCGTCCCCCAAGAGGTGCTGCAAGCGCTCAGTCGCCAGTTAGGCATTACCGATCCAACTTGTATCCTGGCCTATGCCGAAACCCGCCAACGTCAACGTCATGCCGCCGAGATTCAGGAGCGTTACGGCTATCGGGTGTTTGCTGATTCCAGCGTCGGCTTTCGACTTGCCCGCTGGCTGTATGCGCTCTGTTGGACAGGGACAGATCGTCCTGGCGAGTTGTTCAATCGGGCGACGACCTGGTTGCTGACGCACAAGGTTTTACTGCCCGGCGTCACCGTTCTGGAACGGTTCATCGCCCAACTGCGCAGCCGGGTCGAAGAACGCCTCTGGCTAACCCTTGGCCGCAGTGTGAGCGAGGCGCAACGGCAGCAGCTACAGGACTTGCTGCTGGTCGCCGAAGGCAACCGCAGTTCCCGGCTGGATCAACTGCGCTCCGGCCCGGTGATGGTCAGTGGCCCCGCACTGATTCGGGCGCTGCGCCGGCTTGATGACGTGCGCGGCATCGGCATCGCCTTGCCAGCGGCGGCGCACATCCCGCCCAGCCGTATCGCGGCCCTGGCTCGCTTCGCCAACACCGCCAAGGTCACGGCGATCAACCGGCTGCCGGCGTCGCGGCGGATGGCGACACTGGTGGCGTTCGCCCTGTGCCTGGAGGCCACCGCGCACGACGACGCCCTGGAGGTCCTGGAAGCGCTGTTACGCGACCTGTTCAGCAACGCGGAGAAGGCCGACAAGAAAGCCCGCATGCGCAGCCTGAAAGACCTGGATCGCTCGGCGGCGACGCTCGCCGCCGCGTGCAAGGTCGTGCTGGACAGCTCAATCAGCGATGACAACGTGCGCGCCCGGCTGTTCAACGACCTGCCGAGGGCCTCGCTGGAGAAAGCCCTGGAAGATGTCAATGCGCTGATCCGCCCGGTTGACGATGTGTATTTTCTCGCCCTGGAGGCGCGCTACCGCAGTGTGCGCCGTTTCCTGCCCGACCTGCTCAAGCACATCCGCTTCGGCTTCAGCCCGGCCGGCAAAGGCGTGGTCGCCGGCCTGGATTGGTTGCAGCTGAACCTGCCCCGCCGGAAACCGGAGGATGACGCGCCGCAGGAGATCGTGGCCAAGGCTTGGCAGAAGCACATTACCCGCGAGGATGGCTCCCTCGACATGGGCGCCTATGTGTTCTGCACGCTCGATGCGCTGCGCACGGCCCTGCGCCGGCGCGACGTGTTCGTCTCGCCCAGTTGGCGCTATGCCGACCCGCGTCTCGGCCTGCTCGACGGTGCCGAATGGCTGGCGGCGCGGCCGATCATCTGCCGCTCGCTGGGCCTGACCATTGACGCCGGCACCACCTTGGATGCGCTGAGCGCCGAGTTGGATGCGACCTGGCAGGCGGTCGCGGCCCGCCTACCCGACAACCCCGCGATCCAGCTGAGCGAGAACGCCGAGGGCAAGACCGAGCTCTCGCTCGGCACACTGGACAAGCTGGAGGAGCCGAACTCGCTGCTGCAACTGCGAGCAGCCGTGGCTGATCTGATGCCGCGTGTCGATCTGCCGGAAATCCTCTTGGAAATCGCCGCTCGCACCGGCTTCGCCGAGGCCTTCACCCATGTGTCCGAGCGCAATGCGCGGGCCGACAACCTGGTCACCAGCCTCTGCGCGGTGCTGCTGGGTGGGGCCTGCAACACCGGCCTGGAGCCGCTGATCCGCACCGACAATCAGGCGCTACGCCGCGACCGGCTGTCCTGGGTCAGCCAGAACTATATCCGTGACGACACGCTGTCAGTGGCAAACGCCATTCTGGTGGGGGCGCAGAGCCAACTGGAGCTGGCCCAGGTCTGGGGCGGCGGCGAGGTCGCCTCCGCCGATGGCATGCGCTTCGTGGTACCGGTGCGCACCGTGCATGCTGGCCCCAACCCGAAGTATTTCGGCACCGGCCGGGGCGTCACCTGGTACAACTTGATTTCCGATCAGTTCTCCGGCCTCAACGCCATCACCGTGCCCGGCACCCTGCGCGACAGCCTGGTGCTGCTGGCCGTGGTGCTGGAACAGCAGACCGAGTTGCAGCCGACGCAGATCATGACCGACACCGGGGCCTACAGCGATGTGGTGTTTGGGCTGTTCCGCCTGCTCGGCTACCACTTCAGCCCGCGCCTGGCCGACGTCGGCGGTACCCGTTTCTGGCGCACGCGCCCGGAGGCGGATTACGGCAAACTCAACGGCCTGGCCCGGCAGTCGGTCAAGCTCGATCTGATCGCCGAGCACTGGGACGACCTGCTACGCCTGGCCGGCTCGCTCAAGCTCGGCCGAGTGCCGGCCACCGGCATCATGCGCACCCTGCAAACAGGGGATCGTCCCACCCGCCTGGCCCAGGCGCTGGCTGAGTTCGGTCGCATCGAGAAGACCTTGCACACCCTGACCTACATCGACGACGAGTCCAAGCGCCGCGCCACCCTGACCCAGCTGAACCGGGGCGAAGGCCGCCACAGCCTGGCCCGCGCCGTGTTCCACGGCAAACGCGGCGAGCTGCGCCAGCGCTACCGCGAAGGCCAGGAGGACCAGCTCGGCGCCCTCGGCCTGGTGGTGAACATCATCGTGCTGTGGAACACCCTCTACATGACGGCGGCCGTAGAACGGCTCAGGCAGCACGGCTACCCGGTGCTGGAGGAGGATGTCGCGCGGCTCTCGCCACTGATCCACGAGCACATCAACATGCTGGGCCGTTACTCCTTCGCGGTGCCGGAAGAGGTTACCCGCGGCGAACTGCGGCCGCTGCGCAATCCGGACGACGACCAGTAGGTGTAACGGCCTGGGTTCGAAATCGGCCGGGCACCGCACTCGATGCCACTTCCAGCTCAGACGGATTGCGACTGACGGAGTCCTCGGGCTCACGCTTTCTGCGA
Source organism: Pseudomonas sp. NY11955 (assembly GCF_048068035.1). Lineage (NCBI taxonomy): Bacteria > Pseudomonadati > Pseudomonadota > Gammaproteobacteria > Pseudomonadales > Pseudomonadaceae > Pseudomonas > Pseudomonas sp. NY11955. Next base: position 5,309 of record NZ_JBLUPS010000027.1, on the reverse strand, counting down.
CCAGCAAGAGCCACTTTTCCGGTGCAGCGCGAATTAGCCGTCCTGACGGGTACTGACCTTTTGTGTGCAGGGGTGATCAGGCTCGGATGCCGCCCTCTTATCTGCTCGCGACATGAAACGCTGATAGCACTCCAGGCCACAGAAGTGCACGACATACTCGGAACCTTCCGGCGTCAGTGCGGCGTCAAGGGGAATGTCCTTGCAGCATTCGCAGCAGCTGATGGTGGAGGTGTTGTTTGTGTTCATGATGGGGGTTCCTCCATCGTCCAAGAAAACCTAGCAACGCTTTCCCCCCGTGACTGAGCGCCGATCGACCTGCAGCCTCCCTGCCCAACTCGGCAGTGGTGGTCGCGCCGTGCTCCGAGCGGGTCACGGTCGCTTCCGAAAGGCCTGCAATGCCGCTCGCAGGAAGAGGATGAAGAAAACCGCCAGCACGAGCGTCGCGAGGCTCCACTGCTCGCTGACGAACGCGCCGGCCGCTGTCCCCGAAAGCAGCAATGCCAGCACCGGCAGATGGCAAGGGCAGGTGAGCGCGGCGAGCACGCCCCAGGTGTAAGCACGCCAGCGGAAGACCTTGCTTGACTCAACGTGATCGGCGTTACGCATAGGCAGAACCTTCGCCGGCGCAATGAGTCAGCCCGGCCAGCTGGGTTGCCACTGCGGCTAAGGCCGCCTGCCGTGCCGTGACTAGCCGGAGCAGGCACTCGACGCAGCCGATCAAGTCGGCGCCATCGTCCGCATCGAGCGCCCGGCAGAGCCGTGCCAATTCGTCGAGCCCGATACCAGACTCGAAGGCGGCGCGCACGAAGCGCAGACGCGCCAGGGACCGCTCATCGAAAATGCCGTAACCGCTCTCCGTGCGCCGCGCGGGGTGCAGCAAGCCACGCAGCACATAGTCGCGCACCACATGCACGCTGACGCCCGCGTCCTCGGCCAGTCTGGATATGGTGTAGGCATTCATCACCGACACTCCCGGTCTTCCCCGCAAACTAGGGCGCTCAGATATTTCCTTCCGGCTAGGCGTTCAGGTAGCCAGATGAGCAATGGCGTAACCCCTAGTGCCAGGAGCAACCACAGCCGGGAGTGATACTCGCCGTTTGGGGCAAACCCATAAGCCAGCAGCGCACCCAGCGCGAGCATCAGGAAATACGGCCCGGTGATGTAGCAGTGAAGGCGGCGACAGCGCGCGGCGTTGACCAGGCAGGCGCCGCCCATCACGAGTAGCGCGGCGCTCGCTGCCAGGAACAACGCAGGGCGTCGATCCGCCAGAACAAGCGCTATGGTCGCCACGACGGCAGGCAGCCCCCATAAGCTGATTACCTGCCAGGTCTTGCGCAGGCTGTCGCGACTGCCGAGATCGCTTGCCGTGTCGTTCATGCTTCAACCTCGCGCGCTCATTACCCGGCGCAGCAGGACAGCTGCTTGACGTCCTTGGCGAAGGTTTGCGCCGCGAGCTTCAGCCCCTCGACCATCGTCAGGTAGGGGAACAACTGGTCGGCCAGTTCCTGCACCGTCATCCGCGCCCGGATGGCGATGGCGGCGGTCTGGATCAGTTCGCCCGCCTCCGGGGCCACCGCCTGCACGCCGATGAGCCGTCCGCTACCTTCCTCGATGACCAGCTTGATGAAACCCCGCGTGTCGAAGTTGGCCAGTGCGCGTGGCACGTTATCCAGGGTCAAGGTGCGGCTGTCGGTCTCGATGCCGGCGTGGTGCGCCTCCGCTTCGCTGTAGCCCACGGTGGCCACCTGCGGATCGGTGAACACCACGGCCGGCATGGCGTCGAGATTGAGCTTCGCCTCGCCGCCGGTCATGTTGAGCGCCGCACGGGTGCCTGCGGCCGCCGCCACGTAGACGAACTGCGGCTGGTCGGTACAGTCGCCGGCCGCATAGATATCCGGGGCACTGGTGCGCATGCCCGAGTCGATCTGGATGGCACCGCGTTCGTCCAGCTTCACGCCGGCGCCTTGCAGATTCATGCCTTGGGTGTTGGGCGTGCGGCCGGTGGCGACGAGTAGTCGGTCGGCATGCAGCTCGCCATGATTGGTGCTCAGGATGAACTCGCCGTCGACGTGGGACACCTGGCTGGCTTGCGTGTGTTCCAGCACTTCGATGCCCTCCATACGGAAGGCTGCCGTCAGCGCTTCACCGATGGCCGGATCTTCGCGGAAGAACAACGTGCTGCGTGCCAGGACCGTGACCTTGCTGCCCAGCCGGGCAAAGGCCTGCGCCAGTTCCACCGCCACCACCGAGGAGCCGATCACGGCGAGCCGCTTAGGAATGGTGTCGCTCGCCAGCGCCTCGTCCGAGGTCCAGTACGGGGTGTCCTTGAGTCCGGGAATCGGTAGAACGGCCGGGCTCGCGCCGGTGGCGATCAGGCAGCGGTCGAAGGCGACGATGCGCTCGCCGCCCTCGGCCAGTTCCACGCTGAGCGTGCGGCCGTCCTGGAAACGGGCGGTGCCGCGTACCAGGGTGATCGCCGGCGTGCTCTCCAGAATGCCTTCGTACTTGGCGTGGCGCAGTTCGTCGACACGACCCTGTTGCTGGGCGAGCAACCGCTCGCGCAGGACGGTCAGGCTCGTGGTGGACAGTCCGGCGTCGAACGGGCTCTCGCGCCGCAGATGGGCCACATGCGCGGCGCGAATCATGATCTTGGAGGGCACGCAGCCAACGTTGACGCAGGTGCCGCCGATGATGCCGCGCTCGATCAGGGTGACGCGCGCACCGCCTTCCACCGCCTTGAGCGCGGCCGCCATGGCGGCGCCACCGCTGCCGATGACCGCCACGTGGAGCCTGTCGCCATCTTTCCCGGCGCCAATGCTGCCGCTCAACCAGCCCCGCGCCTTGTCGAGCAGGCCTGAGCGGGTAGGTGCCGTGGCGTCTTCGAACGCCGCTCGATACCCCAGGGCCTCGACGGCGGCCTGCATCTGTTCACGGCTTACGCCCTCGTCGACCTTCAGTTCGGCCTTCCCGCTGGCGTAGGAAACATCCGCCCGATGCACGCCGGGGATCTTCTCCAAGGCCTCTTTCACATGCTCGACACAGGAGGCGCAGGTCATGCCGACGATTTGTAGTTTGGTCATAGTGTTATTCCTTCATTTTGGCGGAGTCGGACAGGACGTCGGGGAGCAACGGCGGTGGGCGGGCGACACGAGATCCCAGATGGACACCCCAAACATGAGGGCCAGGCCGATATAGAGCAGCCAGCCGCTCCGCCAGCCGTGAGCCAGCATCAAATACACCGCTATCAGCACCAGGGCCGGGCCGATCAGGCCAGGCGCAGCGCGTCGCCACTGCCGGTGACTGAACCCGCCGAGGGCATTGACGAGCAGGGCCAGCCCGGCAAATAACGGCAGCAGCGTGGTGATGAACAGGCCTTCCCACTGGCTCAGAAAGCCCAGACCGATCGCGGCCCCCAGACCGGCAAGGGCGGGGAAACACGAGGCACAGCCTATGGCAGAAATCAGCACGCCAACGGACCCGGCTTTGTCACCGATCCGCGTGAACAAATTGAAAGGGTTTGCCATCGGAATGCCCGCCTACTGCTTGACGCTGGACGGGTAGCCGGCGTCCTCGGTCGCCTTAGTCAGCGCCTGGACATTGGTCTTGGCATCATCGAAGGTGACGATGGCCTCGCGGTTCTCATAGCTCACCTCGGCCTTGGTCACGCCCTCGACCTTGGTCAGCGCCTTCTTCACCGTGATCGGGCAAGCGGCGCAGGTCATGCCCGGCACCGCCAGAGTGACGGTCTGCGTGGCCGCCCAGGCAGGTGCGGCGACTAGGGTGGCGAGGGCGAAGGATGCAAGCAGTTTTTTCATGGCGGACTCCTGATCAGTAGAACAAGGGAAGGATGTAGGGGAAGCCGAGCGCGACCAGCACCAAGGCCGTTACCAGCCCGAACAGCAGCTTGTAGGTGGTGCGTACCTGGGGCACGGCGCAGACCTCACCCGGTTTGCAGACTTGAGCCGGGCGGAAAATGCGTCGCCAGGCGAAGAACAGCGCGACTAACGCCGCACCGATGAAGAGCGGGCGGTAAGGTTCCAGCACGGTCAGGTTGCCGATCCAGGCCCCGCTGAATCCCAGTGCGATCAGAACCAGCGGCCCAAGACAGCAAGTCGAGGCGAGAATCGCCGCAAGCCCCCCGGCGACAAGAGGGGCGCGCCCGTTTGATGGTTCAGACATGCATTTCTCCTTTCGAGCATGTGAGCGATGGTTTAAGGTTACTTCCGTAGTCAAGTACGGAGTCAAGCAGTATGGAAAACACTGTGGAAAGCCTGACCATCGGCGCCTTCGCCAAGGCGGCCGGGGTCAACGTGGAAACCATCCGGTTCTATCAACGCAAGGGGCTGTTGCCCGAACCGGACAAGCCCTACGGCAGCATTCGCCGCTACGGCGAGGCGGACGTGGCCCGGGTGAAATTCGTCAAATCCGCGCAACGACTGGGCTTCAGCCTCGATGAGGTGGCCGGGCTGTTGCGATTGGATGACGGCGCTCACTGCGACGAAGCGCGCGTGCTCGCCGAGCAGAAGCTCGAGGATGTGCGGGGGAAACTCGCGGATCTGCGGCGGATCGAGTCGGTGTTGGCGCGGCTGGTTCACGATTGTTGTGCGAGCCACGGGACGGTTTCCTGTCCGCTGATCGTTTCGCTGCAGGGGGAAAAGGAACTGCGCTGACTCCGCGCGTTAACCGAGGATTTCCCGATGCGTGAGGCACCTCCGGGGTCGGCTTGCGCTTGGCAAAACAGCGGCGCTCATTGAGCGCCGCTGAATGGCCAAAGGAGCACTTGCATAGGCCACAGGTTAGTACTGCATCAGCAGCTCATGTTCTACTTTGCAGGCGGACAGCCGGGCTGCGCCTCGACCCGGCCAGCCGCCGTGGCCCCCAGTTGCTCAATCTTCTTGGCGGTTTCCGCCACCAAGGCCGCCTCAGCCTTGTCGCGCATAGCGGCGATTCGCTCGATTGAACGGTCGCTCCCGCTCTCGGCCCATACGGTGGATGACAGCAGAGTCGCACCAACTATCAGCAGTAGTCTTAGGTATTTCATAACAGCCTCCTCTCGGGTTTTCTACCCACGAGCCGACTCTATCTCCGTAGTTAAGTACGGAATCAAGGAGAGATGGAGATGAAGGTCCTGGATTATGGCGCTGAGAGGAAATGGCAGGGCTTAAGTGCACTTTCTGTTCCGTTGCTCCCCAAACCCCGAAACCTGTTTTTGATGGTTATCCGCCTATGTTGGTTGGCTACATGCGCGTGTCGTCGGACTCCGACCGCCAGAGCACGGACTTGCAGCGCGACGCGCTGCTCGCCGCCGG
>NZ_JBLUPS010000026.1:0-36109 GCF_048068035.1 Pseudomonas sp. NY11955 | reverse complement strand
CTTGCACCAAGGCTGACAACGCCTCTCCCACAGGCATGGCCACGTTGCAACAAATGTGGGAGCGGCCTTGTGCCGCGAAGCGCCGCGCGGGCGGCGCTCGATCTCACAGGCGCTGTATTACTCAAGACTGGCTACTTGCCTCACCGAACCCACTCACCCTTCTGCTGCAACCGCCACCCCACCCACCCCAGCGTCACCGCCCGCAATCCCATGAAACCGAGGAAAGCCAACCACAACCCATGGTTGCCGAACCCGCTCATGCCCACCGCCACCGGCAGTGCAATCACTACCGACAGCAACATCGCATTACGCATCTCCCGCGCCCGCGTCGCGCCGATGAACAACCCATCCAGCAAGTAGCTCCACACCGAAATCAATGGCAGCAACGCCAGGTACGGCAGGTACGGATATGCCGCGACCCGCACACTGTCGATGTCGGTCTGCAGGTCGATGAACAGATGCCCTCCCAACAGGAACAACCCGGCAAACCCCAGGCTGGTAATCAGCGACCAGCCACAGGCCACCACCAGCGAGCGGCGCAGGGTATCGCGGTCACGGGCGCCGATGGCATGCCCGCACAGGGCCTCGACCGCATGCGCCAGCCCGTCGAGGGCATAGGCCGTCAGCAGCAGGCCATTGAGCAGCAGGGCGTTGGCCGCCACCGTGGCCTCACCCAAGCGCGCGCCTTGCACGGTAATCAGCAGGAACACCAGTTGCAGCGCCAGGCTGCGCAGGAAGATGTCGCGGTTCACCGCCAGCAGCGGGCGCCAGGCTTGCCAGCGCTTGAGCGCTGCCCACGCGATCCGCCCGGGGTAGGCTCGCAGTGCCGGGCGGGTCAGGGCCAGGCCGAGCAGCGCGGCGCTCCATTCAGCAATGACCGACGCCCGTGCTGAACCCAGCACGCCCCAGTCCAGGCCTAGTACGAACCACAGGTTCAAGGCGATGTTCAGCAGGTTGGTGGTCAGCAGTATGGCCAGCGGCGCCCGGGCGTTCTGGGTGCCCAGGAACCAGCCAACCAGCGCGTAGCTGGCCAGCGCCGCAGGCAGGCCAAGCAGGCGGGTATGGAAGAAGTCTTCGGTGGATTGCTGCAGGGCCGCACTGGGTTGCATCGCATGCAGTGCCAGCTGGCTGAACGGCAGGGCCAGCAGGCCGATCATCAGGGCGAAACCGACCGCCAACAGCAGCCCTTGTACCAGCACCTGGCGCAACGCTGCGCCGTCGCCACGGCCGGCGGCCTGTGCGGCGAAGCCGGTGGAGCCCATGCGCAGGAAGCCCATCAGGCCGACCATGAAGGTGAACAAGGTAGCGCCCACGGCCACGGCGCCCAGCTGGTGGGCGTGGGGCAGGTGGCCGATGACCGTGCTGTCGACCAGGGCCACCAGAGGCACGGAGATGTTGGACAGGATCATCGGCGCGGCCAGCGCCCAGACCTTGTGGTGGGTGGGGCGGTGGCGCCAGTCGGCGGAGAGTTGGGACATTTGCTTACCATGGAGTCTGGGTCCGTTGTACGTCCCTTCGCGGGCTTGCCCGCTCCCACAGGAAAGCATTGCTCGCCCAGCCGGCGCTGAACCTGTGGGAGCGGGCAAGCCCGCGAAGGGGCGCGCAGCGGCCCCCTTTGACGAAGGCCACAGTGTAACCACCAGGCAACCATTTCGCGCGACCGTGGTCTCACTGGGCGCGCAACTCCGGGTGCTGCATCGGACGTTGCGCTATAGTTGCTGCCCTCACGTACACGCTGCCCAAGAGTTCCTACTCCATGTTCAACAAAGGATTGTTGCTGGCCTGCGCGCTGGCGTTGCTCAGTGCCTGTGACTCCTCCACGCCGGACAAACCGGCGCCGGTCGAGAAACCGGCGGCCACCGCGCCCGCCGAAACCCCCGCCCCCAAACGCGAAGACCCGGCCGTGCTCGCCAAGCGCTACGAAGGCCGTGAGCTCACGGTGCTGGACGTATCCGAAGTGCAGCTCGACGGCGCTGCGACCCTGTCGATCAGCTTCTCGGCACCGCTGGATGCCAAGCAGGACTTCGCCACCAAGGTGCACCTGGTCGACACTGTCAAAGGCAAGCTCGACGGCGCCTGGGAACTTTCCGACAACCAGATGGAGCTGCGCCTGCGCCACCTGGAGCCGCAACGCAAGCTGGTGCTGACCGTCGACAAGGGCCTGCTGGCGGTCAATGGCAAGCAGCTGGACAGCGAGTCGATCACCCGCCTGGAAACCCGCGACATGCAACCGACCATCGGCTTTGCCAGCCGCGGTTCGCTGCTGCCTACGCGCCTGGCCGAAGGCCTGCCGGTGATTGCCCTCAACGTCGACAAGGTCGACGTCGAGTTCTTCCGGGTGAAGCCAGAAATGCTCTCGGCCTTCCTGGCCAACTGGGGACGCAACAGCAGCCTGTACTACTACCAGTCCAAGGAAACCTTGGACATGGCCGAGCTGGTCTACAGCGGCCGCTTCGACCTCAACCCGGCGCGCAATACCCGTGAGACCGTGCTGCTGCCGATCGCCGGCATCAAGCCGCTGCAGGCGCCTGGGGTGTACCTGGCCGTGATGCGCGCCTCGGGTACCTACGACTATTCGCAGCCGGCAACCCTGTTCACCCTCAGCGACATTGGCGTCTCGGCGCACCGTTACCGCGACCGCATCGACGTGTTCGCCCAAGCCCTGGAAGGCGGCAAGGCGCTCAATGGCGTCAACCTGGAAATCCACGACGAGAAGGGCAAGCTGCTGGCCCAGGCCACCACCGATGGCAAGGGCCACGCGCAACTGCCCATCACGCCCAAGGCCGACACCCTGATTGCCACCGAGGGTGTGCACACCACGCTGCTGCGCCTGAACAGCGCGGCGCTGGACCTGGCCGAATTCGACATCACCGGGCCGCAAGCCAACCCGTTGCAGTTCTTTATTTTCGGCCCGCGCGACCTGTATCGCCCGGGTGAAACGGTGCTGCTCAATGGCCTGCTGCGAGACCAGGACGGCAAGCCGGTCAAGGCCCAGCCGGTGAGCGTGGAGGTGCGCCGCCCGGATGAACAGGTCAGCCGCAAGTTCGTCTGGGAAGCCGATGCCAATGGCCTGTACCAGTACCAGTTGCAGCTTGCCACCGAGGCCCCGACCGGCCGTTGGCAGCTGTTGCTCGACCTGGGCGGTGGGCGCAAGCAGGTTTATGAATTCCTCGTCGAAGACTTCCTGCCCGAGCGCCTGGCGCTGGAGCTGAAGGGCAGCAGCAAGCCGCTGGCGCCGGATGAGGATGCGCGCATCCAGGTCACTGGCCGTTACCTCTATGGTGCCCCGGCTGCTGGCAACCGGCTGAGTGGCCAGGCCTATGTGCGTCCGCTGCGTGAGGCAGTCCCGGCATTGCCTGGCTATCAGTTCGGTTCGGTTACCGAAACCGAGCTGAACCAGGACCTGGAGCTGGACGAAGTCACCCTCGACCAGGCCGGCAAGGCGGTGGTCGATATCGAAAGCCGCTGGGCCGAAGCCCGCTCGCCGCTGCAACTGACCGTACAGGCCAGCCTGCAGGAATCCGGCGGCCGGCCGATCACCCGGCGCCTGGAGCAACCGATTTGGCCGGGCGAGCGCCTGCCGGGCCTGCGTGGCCTGTTCGATGGCGAGGAAACCGACAGTGACGGGCCGGTGGAATTCGAATTCCTGGTGGCCGACCGCGACGGCAACAAACTGGCGGCAAACGACCTCAAGGTACGGCTGATTCGCGAGCGTCGCGACTATTACTGGAACTACTCGCAGAGCGATGGCTGGAGCTACGCCTACAACGAGAAGTTCCTCACCCAGCGTGAAGAGACCGTGAGCGTCAAGGCCGGCTCCACGGCCAAACTGAGCTTCCAGGTTGAATGGGGCCCGTACCGTGTCGAGGTCGAAGACCCGCAGACCGGCCTGGTGTCCAGCGAGCGCTTCTGGGCCGGCTATCGCGCCCAGGACAACGCCGAAGGCGGCGCTGTACGCCCGGACCAGGTCAAGCTGGCCCTGGACAAGCCGTCCTACGCCGATGGTGCTACGGCCAAGGTTACGGTTACCCCGCCTGCCGCGGGCAGCGGCTACCTGATGATCGAGTCCAGCGATGGCCCGCTGTGGTGGCAGGAGATCGAGGTGCCCGCCGAGGGCAAGACCTTTGACGTGCAACTGGACAAGGCCTGGGCCCGCCACGACCTGTACATCAGCGCGCTGGTGATTCGCCCCGGAGAGCGCAAGGCCAACGCCACGCCCAAGCGCGCAGTGGGTGTGTTGCACCTGCCGCTGGACCGTGCCGAGCGCAAGCTTGCGTTGAGCCTACAGGCACCGGAAAAAATGCGCCCGAAACAGCCGCTGACGGTGAAGGTGAAAGCCGCCAATGCCGACGGCAGCGTGCCCAAGCAGGTGCATGTGCTGCTGTCGGCGGTGGACGTCGGCATCCTCAACATCACCGACTTCAAAACCCCCGACCCGTTCGCCAGCCTGTTCGGGCGCAAGGCCTACGGTGCCGACCAATTGGACATCTACGGCCAGTTGATCGAAGCCGGCCAAGGCCGTCTGGCCAGCCTGGCATTTGGTGGCGACGCGGCAATGGCCAAGGGCGGCAAGCGCCCCAACACCACGGTCACCATCGTCGCCCAGCAGAGCCTGCCGGTGACGCTGGACGACAAGGGTGAGGGCCAGGCCACGGTCGATATCCCCGACTTCAACGGCGAGCTGCGGCTGATGGCCCAAGCCTGGACCGAGGAGCACTTTGGCATGGCCGAAGGCAAGACGGTGGTCGCTGCGCCGTTGATTGCCGAGCTGTCGGCACCGCGCTTCCTGGCGGGTGGCGACCGTACCAGCCTGGCGCTGGATCTGGCCAATCTGTCGGGCCGTGCCCAGCAGCTGAATGTTGAAATCAGCACCGAAGGGCAACTGAGCCTGGCGGCCAACGCCGTGCAGAACGTGGACTTGGCCGAAGGCCAACGCTCGACGCTGATGATTCCGGTGCAGGCCCAAGGTGGGCTGGGGCAGGGCAAGGTGCATGTGCGTGTCACCGGCCTGCAGTTACCGAACGAGCCGACCACGGCGTTCGAGCGTGAGTGGACGCTGGGCGTGCGCCCGGCTTACCCGGCGATGCTCAAGCACTACCGTGTGGCCTTGAAGGACCAACCCTGGACCCTGCCCGAAGCAGACCTGGCAGCCTTCGAACCCGCCGGTCTGGAAGCCAGCCTGGCCTTGTCGAGCCGGCCGCCGCTGAACCTGGCCGAGCAGATTCGTGCGTTGGAAGCCTACCCCTACGGCTGCCTTGAACAGACCACCAGCGGCCTGTACCCCTCGCTGTACGCCGATGCCGAGAGCCTGAAGCGCCTGGGCATCAAGGGTGAGCCGGCAGAGGTGCGCAAGCGCAAGATCGAAATGGGTATCGAGCACCTGCTGGGCATGCAGCGCTACAACGGCAGTTTTGGCCTGTGGAGTTCGGACAGCGAAGAAGAGTACTGGCTGACCGCCTACGTCACTGACTTCCTGTTGCGCGCCCGCGACCAAGGTTACGGCGTGCCGGCCGAAGCGCTTAAGAAGGCCAGCGAGCGGTTGCTGCGCTACCTGCAGGAACGCAACCTGATCGAAGTCGACTACAGCGAAAACGCCGACCACACCCGCTTTGCCGTTCAGGCCTATGCAGCGTTGGTGCTGTCGCGCAGCCAGCAGGCGCCGTTGGGTGCCCTGCGGGGTCTATTCGAGCGCCGAGCCGATGCGCGCTCTGGCCTGCCGTTGGTACAACTGGCGGTGGCGCTGGACAAAATGGGCGACAAACCACGTGCCGAGCAAGCCCTGCAGGCGGGCCTGGGCATCAGCCGTGGCAAAGGCTGGCTGGCCGATTATGGCAGCGCCCTGCGTGACCAGGCGCTGATCCTGGCGCTGCTGCAGGAAAGCAACCTGGCCAGCAGCCAGGTCGATCAGCGCCTGTTCGCCTTGTCGGATGAGCTGGCGGCCAACCGTTGGCTGTCGACCCAGGAGCGCAACGCACTGTTCCTCGCCGGCCGTGGCCTGCTGGGCAAGCCGGAAGGCAAGTGGCAGGCACGCCTGGACAGCGCGGGCGAAGTGCGTGAGTTCAACAATGCCGAGGCCGGTATGAAGCTGGAAGGCCCGCTACTGGCATCGCCGCTGAGCGTGCAGAACGAAGGTAGCGAGACGCTGTACCAGCAGCTGACCTTGTCGGGCTACCCACGCCAGGCGCCTGCTGCTGGTGGCAACGGCTTGCAGATTCGCCGAGAGTACCTGGGCATGAATGGCCAGCCGCTGGACCTGCACAACCTGCGCAGTGGCGACCTGGTGCTGGTGCACCTGGCGCTCAAGGCTGAAGACCGTGTGCCGGATGCGCTGGTAGTGGACTTGCTGCCCGCCGGCCTGGAGCTGGAAAACCAGAACCTGGCGCAAAGCGCCGCCAGCCTGGACAACGCCAGCAGTGCGGTGAAGGAATGGCGCGAGTCGATGCAGAACGCCAGCGTGGTGCATCAGGAATACCGTGATGACCGTTATGTTGCCGCGCTCAAGCTCGACGGCTACGGCACCACCCACCTGCTGTACCTGGCACGTGCGGTGACCCCAGGCACCTACCGCGTGCCGCCGCCGCAGGTCGAGTCGATGTACCGGCCGAACCTGCAGGCCGTGGGCGATGGGCAAGGTGAAATGACTGTAAAAGCCCGCTAAGGCATCACGCCAATCTTGTAGGAGCAGCCTTGTGCTGCGAAGAGGTCAGTAAGCACATTGGAATCAGTGCTGCCTGTACCGGCCTCTTCGCAGCACAAGGCTGCTCCTACAAGGTCAAGCCGCTGCGGCTTTTAGTGGATTACCCAGCTCATTACCCACAACCCCAGCACCAGCCAGATGATCCCGAGGATGATCGAGGCGCGCATGAACGCGCGGATTGCCGAGTACAGCAGCATCAGACCGATGATCAGGGCCAGGATGCTGAGCAGCGAGGTGTCCATGCCCAAGGTGCGCGCCAGGCCGTCAATGAAATTGCCACCGGCATTGGCCAACAGGTTGAACAGCCCGCTCAATGCGTCGACGATGAAGCGGATCAGCGACCCCAGTGCCTGGCCCAGCCACTCGAAAAAACCTTCTACATGCATAGTTGCTTCCTGATGAACGAATCGGCGAGGTTGCCGTCCCAAAGCCTTTGGCCATTACCTGGCCAGGTCGGTTCCCGATGCCAAGCTTAGCGCGGCCACGCCGCCGAGCGGGTAGGTTGTTGCGTGCCACGCTGGTCGGCGTGCTGGTGCTGTGCGGCCTGTTGTGGCTGGCTGACCGTATCTGGCCGCTGCCCATGCCGGGCGACGACCTGGCGCGGGTAGTGCTGGCCGAGGACGGCACGCCGTTGTGGCGCTTTGCCGACGCTGATGGCGTGTGGCGCTACCCGGTCAGCCCCGAACAGGTTTCGCCGCTGTACCTGCAGGCCTTGCTGACGTATGAGGACCGCTGGTTCTACAGCCACCCTGGGGTCAACCCGCTGGCCTTGGCCCGCGCTGCCTGGCTGAACCTGCGCGGCGGGCGCGTGGTGTCGGGCGGCAGCACGTTGTCGATGCAGGTCGCGCGACTGCTCGACCCGCACGACCGCACACTGGTTGGCAAACTGCGCCAGCTGTGGCGTACGGCGCAGCTGGAATGGCACTTGTCCAAGCGCGAAATCCTGCAGATCTACCTGAACCGTGCGCCCTTCGGCGGCACCTTGCAGGGTGTGGCCGCTGCCAGCTGGGCTTACCTGGGCAAATCGCCGCTGCACCTGACACCCGCCGAAGCGGCGCTGCTGGCGGTGCTGCCCCAGGCACCCAGCCGGCTGCGCCCGGACCGCCACCCCGAACGTGCCCAGCGCGCCCGGGACAAGGTGTTGCAGCGCCTGGCCGAATACCAGGTGTGGCCTGTGCAGCAAATTCGCGAGGCGGCCGAGGAGCCACTGGTGCTGGCGCCACGCCAGGAGCCGGCCCTGGCACCCTTGCTGGCCCGGCGCCTGAACAGCGCCGACAGCCCAACGTTGATTCGCACCACGCTCGATGCTGCGCTTCAGCGGCGCCTCGAAGACCTGCTGCTTGGTTGGCGCGCGCGGCTGCCGGAGCGCACCTCGGCCGCTATCCTGGTGGTCGAAGCGCAGACCATGGCAGTGCGCGCCTACCTGGGCTCGATAGACTTGGCCGACGAACGCCGCTTTGGCCATGTCGATATGGTGCGCTCGCTGCGTTCGCCCGGTTCCACCCTCAAGCCGTTTCTTTACGGCATGGCGCTGGACGATGGCCTGATCCATTCCGAATCGCTGCTGCAGGATGTGCCACGACGCTATGGCGATTATCGCCCTGGCAACTTCTCCATGGGCTTCAGCGGGCCGGTGTCGGCCAGCTCGGCGCTAGCCCTGTCGCTCAACCTGCCGGCCGTGCAATTGCTGGAGGCCTACGGCCCCAAGCGATTTGCCGCGCAACTGCGCATGGCGGGCATGCCGCTGATGTTGCCGCCGCTTGCCGAGCCCAACCTGTCGTTGATCCTCGGCGGCGCCGGCAGCCGGCTGGAAGATCTGGTAGGCGGTTACGCGGCACTGGCACGGGGGGGCAACAGTGCGCGAGTACGCTTGCAGCCACAGGACCCACTGGTGGAGCACCGCCTGCTGTCGCCAGGGGCGGCGTGGATCATCCGGCGCATTCTCAGTGGCCAGGCGCGGCCCGACCGCGACCCGCATGCCGAGCTGGTGCAGCGCCCGCAACTGGCTTGGAAGACCGGCACCAGCTATGGCTTTCGCGATGCCTGGTCGATTGGCGTGGGGCCACGCTACCTGATCGGCGTATGGATCGGCCGCCCCGACGGAACACCGGTGCCCGGGCAGTTCGGCCTGGCCTCGGCGGCGCCGCTGATGTTGCAGGTGCACGACCTGCTGAGCAATCGCGACAGCCAGCGCGGTATCAGCGTGCCCGTGGAGCGGGTACCGGCGAATGTCGGCGTGGCGGCGATCTGTTGGCCGTTGGGCCAACCGATGAGCAAACAGGACCCCAACTGCCGTCGTCAGCGCTTTGCCTGGACCCTGGACGGCACCACGCCGCCCACCTTGCAGGCTGCCGACCAGCCGCTGGGCCTGGGTTTGAACGAAAGCGTATGGGTCAACGACCAGGGGCTGCGGGTGGATGGCAGTTGCCCGGGCGCCAAGGCCCGTGACATCGCCCTGTGGCCGGCCCCGTTGGAGCCTTGGCTACCGCGCATCGAGCGGCGCGCGGCGCGCCTGCCGGCCATCGACCCGGCCTGCCCGCCTCAGCTTCCGGCCAGCGCGCCACCGCTGTCGATCGTCGGCGTGCGCCCCGGCGATAATCTGCGCCGCCCGGCTACCAGCCGTGAGCCCTTGCAATTGCATGTATCGGCTTTGGGGGGCGGCGGACGGCGCTGGTGGTTCCTCAATGGCCAGCCGCTGGGTGAAACCCAGGGGCAGGACAGCCTGCTGCTGCGCTTGCCGCAGGTCGGGCAGGCCGAGCTCAGTGCGCTGGACGAAAGTGGCGAGACGGCGCGCGTGGCGTTCCAGGTCAGCGAGTAGGCGTTCGACGGCAGCGGGGCCAGCACCTACGCTTGCAAGTGACGGGTGTGACCGGCTGGTGCCCCGCAACCCATGGGAACATGGAGCGCCCTATGCGTCCTCTGGCCGTGCCCCTGATACTGCTGCCCTGGGCGCTTGCGGCCCACGCCGAGCCGTTGCCGGGGTTTCTCGATAGCCATGAGTACGAGCGGCGGCTGCCCAGCGCTAATTTGCCGGTAGCGGCCTATCGCCCCCTTAGCCCCCACATACGGTTGGTCGCAGCGCCTATCGACAAGCCCGACTGGGCCTCGGCGGAAACACCGCTGGTGCTGCAAAAAGTGCGCTTCGAGGGCGGCACGGTGTTTCCCCTGAGTGACCTGCGCGAGCACTACCAACCGCTGGTCGGGCACGAAACCACGCTGGGTGAATTGCAGCGATACACCGAGCGCCTGACCCAGCGTTACCGGCAGGAGGGCTACTTGCTGTCGTATGCCTATCTGCCACCTCAGGATGTGGCCGATGGCAGGGTCAGCGTAGTGCTGGTCGAAGGTTACATCGGTGATTCCCGCGTGGACGGTGACATCGGCCCAGCCAGCGCGTATGTGCAGCAGTTGCTGGCGCGCCTCGAAGCCGAGCGGCCGCTGACGCGGGAAACGCTGGAGCGCTATCTGGGCCTGGCTGCGCGCTTGCCTGGAGTGGTGGTGGATGCCGAGCTGGCCACGGCGCAGGCCTCGACTGGCGCCGCCCGGTTGACCTTGCATGCGCAGCGCAAACCGTTCGGTGCCGCCATGACGATGGTCGATTCCAACCGTGACACTGCGCAGGCGTTGTTGATGGCAACCAGCAATGCCCAGACCCGTCATGCCGAACAACTCACGGCCAGCTGGCTGCTGCCCCCTGGGGACGACCAGGTCCATTACCAGCGCCTGGACTATAGCCAGTACCTGGATGCCGCCGGCAGCCAGCTGCTGCTGTCGGCATCGCGCTACCGCAGCGAACCCGGCACGCGCATACGCCTTGACGATGGCCGCGACATCACCCGCAAGCGCGACAGCGAGCGCTATGCGATAGGGCTGCGTCAGCCAGTGATCGTCAGGCCGGATGAGTGGCTGGCGGTGCAGGGCCACTTGTATGCAGTCAGTGAGCATGATGAAGACCGGATGGCCGAGCAGCCATCGTCTCGGGACTACGACACTTACGTGCGCGCGCTGTCGTTCGAGGGTGACTGGCGCAAGGTGGAGCATGGGCGTTTGCGGATTGTCAGTGCAGGGGTCTATCAGGGCTTGGATTACCTGGGGGCGCGTAGCGATGCCGACTACGATATGGATTTTCTGCGGTTGCGGCTTTCTGGCTTGCAGAGCGACAGGTTGTTGGATAACTGGCAGGGCGTGGTGTCTGGGGCGCTGTACTGGAGTGATGACCGGTTGCCCGACAGTGAACGTGCGGGGGTTGGCGGGCAGAGTTTCGGGCGAGGCTACCCGCGTGATCAGGCGGACGGGGACAAGGGCTGGGGTGTGGCTTACGAGCTGAACTACAGCATGCGGGGTAGCTGGCTGGCGCTGGTTCAGCCTTATGCGGTGGTGGATACCGCGCAGGCCTGGCATAACCGCAGGCCGGTGGAGGATGCTCATCTGGCTTCGGTGGCGCTTGGTGTGCGATTGGGGGATGGGCGCTTGTTCAATGTGGCGCTGGAAGTGGCCAAGCCGTTGGCGGATGTGGCATTGGATAGCCTTGACCGTGGGCCTCGGCTGACTGTGACAGTTGGTGTTCAATTGTGAGCGGGCGCTGTGGGAGCGGGCGTGCCCGCGAAGCATTCAACGCGGAATATGGCACCGGCTGCGCCGGTGTTCGCGGGCACGCCCGCTCCCACAGTGGTTGCGATGGGCTGTAGAGCTGCCAGGAATCTCGAAAAAACTACTCAATGTGTGGTAAACCGCTGATGCACCGGCGAAGAGCTAGGCGTCAGTGCCAGTGCCAGCTGGGTGCGGTTGTGCATGTGCGTCAGGCGCAACACCTGTGACACGTAAAGTTTCACGGTATTCTCGGTAATGCCCAGTTCACAGGCGATCTGGTAGTTGGTCTTGCCCTTGCTTACCAGCCGCGCCACTTCCAGTTGGCGTGGCGACAGCTTCTCGAACGCCGCTGGCAGCTCGCTTTCGCTTTCCTCCACATCGCTGGCACGCCGGTGGGTGCCTTGGCCACGGGCTTTTTCCAGGTCTTGATACAGCTCGTCCACCGACTCGGCCAGCTCCTGCAGGCGCTGGTTCAACCCACCCAGGTCACGTAAGTTGCGCTGGCGCTCCAGCAAGGCCTCTTCCTGCCGGCGCACGCCTGCCAGCAGTTCATCGAGGTCCATGGGCTTTTGATAGTAGTCGGCAAAGCCTTCGCGTAGCGCGCGGATCACGTCCTGTTTCTCGGCACGCCCGGTCAACATGATGGCTTCGAACATGCGTTGGCTGCCGTCGATTTCCTTCAAGGCCTGTACCAGCTCGATGCCATCGCGCTCCGGCATGTGCAGGTCACAGATGATCAGCCCGATAGTCGGGTCTGCCATATAGCGCTCGATGGCTTCGTCAGTCGAGTGGGCCGGTACGCATGCATAGCCCTGGGTTTCGAGGAATTCACACAGTTGTTCGACAATCACGGGTTGGTCATCAACCACCAACACCTTCACTTCACTCACTGGTCTGGACACGATCAACTCCCTGTTCGTATACGGCCCTGCTCCCGTGCCAGACGCTCTGGCAGCTTAAAAGTAGTCGCACTCAGCGAATATGTACAAGTCGTGTACAAGTCATCGGACCACTGGAAGGCTCATTGGATCCATACGGCCGTCAGAAGAAAACCTGCTAACACATAGGGGACGAATGCCTGTTTGTCGCCCATTTCTTCGGTCAGGGCCTGCAAACGCTTCTTTACCTTGGGATTGAGCAGCGTCCATAGGCGCCGACGCGTAAGCAGCCACACCAGCACACTGACGCCAGCGCCGATGAAGGTGCCGAGCACATATTGCGGGCTGGTGGCCAGGGCCAGGGCGCCCATCAGCTTGACGTCGTCGGCGCCGAAACGGCCAAGCATGTAGCCTGGCAGGGTCAGCAGCATGACGATGGCCAGCGCCCAACCGGCCTCGCTGGCATCGGCGCCGATCCAGCTGTGGCCGGTGGCGAACAACCAGACCAGGGCGCAGGTAGCCACGCCCAGGGTCAGCAGGTTGGAGATCTGGCGTTGACGCACATCCTGTTCGGAGCACAAGGCAAGCCACAGCAGGAGAACAATGCTTTGCATTGGCAGGTCGCCTTTCCCAAATGTTGAACACTTCTACCCGGTCAGTCAGGTTTCCTTAAGTGAAGATAGACGGGAACCTGCGGGGGAGTGGGCGGGAACGGCAAAAAGACGTGGCTGGAATGGATTTTGTCGTAGCTGGCACCCTTGCTTGCAACCTGTGGGAGCGGGCATGCCCGCGAACACGGGCGCAGCCCGTGCCATTCACCGCGGCGCCTGCTTCGCGGGCACGCCCGCTCCCACAGGTCCAGTGGAGCCATGGTGCTGCAAACGCCGCGTTTCAACGTTACTTCTTGCTACCCGGTGGGTAATTGGCCAACACCTTGGCCACGGTGTCGTGAATGGCGCTGTTGCGTTCTTCAGGGCTTGGTGGGTAGTTGTTCATGATCTGCTCGGCACTGCCGCGCCACACCAACTTGCCGTCACGCCCATCGAACATGTCGACCTGAATGGTGGCGACCTTGTAGTCGACACTGCGGGTTTCATTGTACATCGGGCCACCCCAGTAGCCGCCCCAGTAACCCCCCCAGCCACCGCCGTAGTTGGTGGTGATCTGTTGTTGCCGCTGCTCGACGATCAGGTAGGTGCGCACGCCCAGGTCAGGCCGTGCACCGCTTTGTGCCGGGCGCAGGCCGCGCTGGTCGAGCTGGTCGGCGACAGCCTGGCGAATGCGCTGCTCGGTGAGGTCGCTCTTGATCCGAGGATCGTCCGGGCGGTATTGCAGGCCCGGCTCCTGCCAAGCCCAGCTGCGGTAGGCGGCAAAATCGCGGCTGGCATCGAAATCCTGCTGGACGTTATTGCTGGAGCAGGCGGCGAGCAATAACGCGAATGACAGTAGAACGAGACGGCGCAACATGATGGTTCTCCGTTAGCTATTAACTGGGAGGATAGCCGCTGAGCGCCTTGTGCACAGAATCGCGCAAGGCACTTTCGCGTTCGCGCGGCGAGTCCTTGTCGCTGCCGCTTTCGGCGCTGGCGCTCCATACCGGTTGCCCGCTGCGGGCGTCGTACAGGTCGATGCGCACTACCATGACTTCAACCTCGTAGGTACGCACGATGGGCACGCTGGCATAGCCCCCATAACCATGGCGGTAGCCACCATAGCCGACACCACCATAGGGGTACGGCCCGTAGTAGGGGTCGTAGGTGTCGTAGTCACGCACCTGGCGCAAGCGTTTTTCCAGGCGCATGTCGGCGCTGACCAGCAAGTCGCCGGAGGCCCCACGGGCGGGGCGCAGGCCATGTTGGTCGAGTGCGCCGCTGACGGCATCGGCCAACTGCGCCGGGTCTGCGTTGGCCGAGCCACTGGGCAACTGGCCGTTGCGCCAGCTCCAGCTGCGGTAGCGCCCATAATCACGGGCGGGCGCCGGGTAGGCGCTGGCGTCGAAGGTGGTGGCCGCCTGGGCAGGGGCCGGTGGTAACGGTCGGCTGCTGGCCACGTAGGGGTTGCTGCCCTGGCAGCCAGCCAGGGCAATTGGCAGCAGGGCCAGGCACAACAGACGGTACGGCATGTATTCCTCCCGGCGGGGCGGGTTAGCGGGGGCGGCAGACCCAGTGCAGGTAACGGCCAAGCCCGGCGAAGCTGGGGTGGCGACGGTAGGCCAGTTCCATTTCCAGCAGGTCGAGCAGCTCGGCCTTGCCCTGGAATTCCTTGGGCATGTAGTCGTGGAACACCCGCACGCCGCTTTCGCTTTCAACCTGCCACATAGGTTCAAGTTGCGCCTTGAGTTCGCGTGGATCAAGCGGTTTCTGTGGGGTCAGGCTCTGCTTTTCACCTTCCAGACGGTTGCTGCGCAACTTGCGGAAATGGCCCTTGAGCAGGTTGCGGTAGACCAGTGCATCGCGGTTGTAGAAGGCCAGCGACAACCATCCGTTGGGGGCGGTGAGCTGGTGCAGCACAGGCAGGATGCTCTCGGGTTCGGCCAGCCATTCGAGCACGGCGTGGCACAGCACCAGGTCGTAGGGTTCGGTCAGTTGGCCGAGCAGGTCTTGCCAGGGCGCCTGAATGAACGTGGCCGGTTGGCCGGCTTCGGCAAACCGTGCACGCGCGCCGTCGAGCATGGGGGCTGCGGGTTCGGCCAGGGTCAGTTGGTGGCCGCGCTCGGCCAGCCACAAGGCCATGTGGCCCAACCCGGCGCCGATGTCGAGGATGCGTAGCGGGCGGTCGGGCAGCGCCTCGGCCAGGTCGGCCTGCAACACGGCCAGGCGGATCGCACCCTTGGCGCCGCCGTAGATCTTCTCGGCGAAGCGGGTGGCCAGTTCATCGAAATGACGGTCATTCATCGGGCGAAGCGCCTCTCGCTGTCGGCCAGCTTGGCCCGCACCACCTGGTCCATGTCCAGGCCCAGTTCGCTGCACAGCAGCAACAGGTAGAGCACTACATCACCGATTTCCTGGCCGGCGTGTGCCAGTTTGTCGGCAGGCAGCTGGCGCGACTCGTCTTCGCTCAGCCATTGAAAAATTTCCACCAGCTCGGCCATTTCGACGCTGGCGGCCATGGCCAGGTTCTTCGGGCTGTGGAAGCCGCGCCAGTCGTTGTTGTCGCGGATCTGGTGCAGCCGTTGGGTGATTTCTTGCAGGTTCATCGGGGGTCTCCTAATGCTGCATAGCTTCTGCGCAGGACCAACGCAAAGCAAGCGCATACCGCCTGGACAGGAACACCCCTACAGGCGACCCCAGCGCCCGACCATATGCAGCTGCCCTCCATGGCCATCCAGCCGTAGCTGACCCGATGGGCCCGCCTCACTGGCACTGAGCACCACCTCCGAAGGCAACCTCACCGGCTTGCGGAAGTCCACCTCGAAGGCATAGCCACTGTACGGCAGGTGCCCGCGCAACGCGGCCAGGGCCATGGCCTTGGTCCACATGCCATGGGCAATGGCTGTGGAAAAGCCGAACAACCGCGCACTGGCAGCGCTGAGGTGGATAGGGTTGTAATCCCCGCCAACCTTGGCATAACGCCGGCCGATATCACTGTCGGCGTACCAGCGGGTCGCTTCGGGCAACGAAGCAGGCTCCGCGTCGGCAGGCTCAATTGCCTCGCCTTCCAGCTTCAACCCACGCACCAACATGCGACTGGTCTCACGCCATAGCAGGCCGATGCCGTCTTCAGCCTCGGTGACCAGGTCGAAGGTGCCACCTTTGGCATGTGGTTGCAGGTTGTGCGCATACACCGCAACGCGCAGCCCTTCGATACCGCCAAGTGGGCGCAGCACTTCGATGCGGTTGTGCAGGTGCACCAGGCCCAGCAGCGGGAAGGGGAACTCATCGGCAGTCATCAATTGCAACTGCAGGGTAAACGCCATGACATGTGGATAAGTCGCCGGCAGCCGGCCATCGTCGGGAAAGTGACAAAGCTTGCGATAGGCGCCCAGATTGCTCGGCTCAACCCGGATGAAGCAGCGCAGGCCATCGTCCGGCAACTGCTCGCCACTGATCGTGCGCTTGCTGGCTGCACGCAGGTACAGGCTGGCGCGGGCCGCCGGGCTGTGCAGGTCGTGCCATTGTCGGCTCATGTTCATGCCCCCATCAGTGCCTGGCCGCATACCCGTAGCACCTGGCCGCTGACCGCCCCGGAGCCCGGTTGGCTGAGCCAGGCGATGGCCTCGGCGACGTCCTGCGGGCGCCCACCCTGGCCCAGCGAGCTAAGGCGTCGCCCAGCTTCGCGCAGGGCCATGGGCATGGCCGCGGTCATGTGGGTTTCGATAAAGCCGGGAGCAACGGCATTGATGCTGCCACCGTGCTCGGCGAGCCGGGGCGCCCAGGCCTGGGCCAGGCCGATCAGCCCAGCCTTGCTCGCGGCATAGTTGGCCTGCCCACGGTTGCCGGCGATGCCGCTGACCGAGGCCAGCAGGGTGATGCGCGCGTTTTCCCCCAGCGCGCCACTGTCATGCAGCGCCTGGGTCAGCACCTGCGGGGCCTTGAGGTTGACGGCCATTACCGCGTCCCAGTATTCCGGGGTCATGTTGGCCAGGGTCTTGTCACGGGTGATGCCGGCGTTGTGCACGACGATGTCGAGGCCGTCAGGCAGGGCCGCGAGCAGTTGCGTGGCGGCGTCGCTGGCGCAGATATCCAGTGGCAATGCCTTGCCGCCCAGGCGTGCAGCGAGGGCGTCGAGTTCCTGGCTGGCCTGCGGTACATCGAGCAGCAGCACGTCGGCGCCATCGCGGGCCAGGGTTTCGGCAATGGCCGCGCCTATGCCGCGTGCGGCGCCGGTGACCAGGGCCCGGCGGCCACCCAGTGGGCGGGTCCAGTCCTCGACGTGGCTGGCGCACGCCTGCAGGCGCAGTACCTGGCCGGAGATGAAGGCACTCTTGGGCGAGAGGAAGAAGCGCAGGGCGCCTTCGAGCTGGTCTTCGGCCGCGGGGGCGACATACAGCAGCTGGGCAGTCGCACCATTGCGCAGTTCCTTGGCCAGCGAGCGGCTGAAACCTTCAAGGGCACGCTGGGCAACGCTGGCCAACAGGTTGTCGAGGCTTTCCGGTGCACGGCCCAGTACCAGTACATGGGCGCATGGGGCCAGGCTGCGCAGCAGTGGCTGGAAAAATTCGCGCAACTGCTTCAGTGCATCGCTGTCGGACAAGTGACTGGCATCGAACACCACGGCCTTGATTTTCGGCCCCAGGCCGGCCACCCAGGCTGGCGCCTGCAGGTGGTCGGCATTGAAGTTGTAGACCTCGTCGGTCAGGCGCGGGGCGATGGCTTCGACCTGGTTTGCCAGTGGCCCGCCACCCAGTACCAGGGCACCTTCCACCGGGCGCAGGCGGCCAGCCTGCCAGCGCTCCAGCGGTGCCGGGCGTGGCAGGCCAAGGGCATCCACGAGGCGGCGGCCGAGATTGGAGTTGGCAAAACCGAGGTAGCGATCGCTCATGAGTGGTCTCCCGAAAGGCAAGCTTGAAAGTGTGGACCAACTTTGTGGCAGGGTCGTTCGAATGCGGTAAAAACACCTAGGCTGTACGGATCAAATTGTTTCAGGAGGAACAAGCGCATGCGTTCATCTCGCCGGGTCGCGATCCTGGGCGGCAACCGAATCCCCTTCGCCCGCTCCAATGGCGCCTACGCCATGGCCAGCAACCAGGCGATGCTCACCGTTGCGCTCGAAGGCTTGGTCGAGCGCTATCGGCTGCATGGGCTGCGCCTGGGCGAGGTGGTGGCCGGCGCGGTGCTCAAGCACTCGCGCGACATGAACCTGACCCGCGAGTGTGTACTGGGGTCGCGCCTGTCGCCGCAGACGCCGGCCTACGACATCCAGCAAGCCTGCGGCACCGGGCTGGAGGCGGCGCTGCTGGTGGCCAACAAAATTGCCCTGGGGCAGATCGACTGCGGCATTGCCGGCGGTGTGGACACCACCTCCGATGCGCCGATCGCTGTCAACGAGGGCTTGCGCCATATTTTGCTGCAGGCCAACCGTGGCAAAAGCCTGGGCGAGCGGCTCGAGCCCTTCCTCAAGCTGCGGCCTCATCACCTGAAACCCGAGTTACCGCGCAATGGCGAACCGCGCACGGGGTTGTCGATGGGCGAGCATTGCGAGCGCATGGCCCAAGCCTGGCATGTTGGCCGCGCCGAGCAGGACGCGTTGGCGCTGCTCAGCCACCAGAAGCTGGCCGCGGCTTATGCCGAGGGGTGGCAGGATGACCTGTTGACGCCGTTTCTTTCGCTGACGCGAGACAACAACCTGCGCCCGGATCTTACCCTTGAGCAGTTGGCCAAGCTCAAGCCAGCCTTTGACCGCAGCGGGCAGGGCACGTTGACGGCGGGCAACTCCACGCCGCTCACCGATGGTGCTTCGCTGGTACTTCTGGGTAGCGAGGAGTGGGCGCAGCAGCAGGGGCTGCAGGTGCTTGCTTATCTGGTCGATGGGGAAACCGCAGCGGTGGATTTCGTCACGGGTCGCGAAGGGTTGTTGATGGCGCCTGTGTATGCCGTGCCGCGCTTGCTGGCGCGCAATGGCCTGACGCTGCAGGACTTCGACTACTACGAAATCCACGAAGCCTTCGCTGCTCAGGTGCTGTGCACGCTGAAGGCCTGGGAGGATGCCGATTTTTGCCGCGAGCGGTTGGGGCTGGAAGCGCCGCTTGGCGCCATCGACCGCAGCAAGCTCAATGTCAAAGGCAGTTCGCTGGCGGCCGGGCACCCGTTTGCGGCGACCGGAGGGCGGATATTGGCCAACCTGGCCAAGCTGCTGGCGACGGCGGGCAAGGGGCGTGGGTTGATTTCGATCTGTGCGGCAGGGGGGCAAGGGGTGACCGTTATCGTCGAGCGGTGAAGCCAGCTTCATTGTCCAGGGTGCCTGCGTACATGTAGGAGCAGCCTTGTGCTGCGAAGAGGCCGTAACTGCCACAGGGTATCTTGTGCCCGTACCGGCCCTTTCGCAGCACAAGGCTGCTCCTACAGCGACGGCGACTGCCTTGATCACCCGCTAGCTGTTAGGCTTGTCCGGTCAGAACTACAAGAAACCGCCATGCCGATCATCGGACATCCCCGCGCTATCCCGGCGCTGGACCACTTGCCCAGGCCGCTCTACGCCCGTGCCGAGAGCCTCGGCGCCGGTTCCTGGACCACCCGCCACCAGCACGACTGGGTACAGTTTTCCTACGCCATCAGCGGCGTACTCGGCGTCTACACGCGCGACGGCAGTTACTTCGCTCCGCCGCAGTGGGGGGTGTGGATCCCTGCCGATGCCGAACACGAAGTGGTCACCTCGATGCAAGCCGAGATGCGCAGCCTGTATGTGCGCCGCGATGCTTGCCCATGGGCGCCGGAACAATGCCGGGTGCTGGAAGTGACGCCGCTGGCGCGCGAGCTGATCAAGCAATTTTGCCTGTTCCCGGCGAACTACCCGGAAGAAGACAGCGCCGAGGCGCGTCTGGTGGCGGTACTGCTCGACCAGTTGCGCACATTGCCGGAAGTTGGGTTTTCTCTGCCACTGCCCCGCCACCCTGGGTTGCTGGCGTTGTGCAATGGCTTGATTGCCGCGCCAGACCAGCCGCAGACCTTGCAACAGTGGGCGCGGGAACTGGGGTGTTCGGAGAAGACGCTGATGCGGTTGTTCCAGCGGGAGACCGGGCTGAGTTTTCGCAACTGGCGGCAGCGAATGCGGTTGTTGTCGTCGCTGGCGCTGCTGGAGGCGGGGGAGAATGTGACCGAGGCGGCGTTGGGGTGTGGGTATGACTCCACTTCGGCTTACATTGCGGCGTTCAAGCAGTTGTTTGGGGCGACGCCGGGGGAGCTCAAGCTCTAGTGTTGCCTGTGCTGGCCTCTTCGCGGGCAAGCCCGCTCCCACAGGTACAGGCAGTGCTCACCTGTGGGAGCGGGCTTGCCCGCGAAGAGGCCGGTAGTGGAAAACTCAGGTACGGAACCTGCGCACCAGCGCATCCAGCTCATTGGACAGCCCGGCCAGGCTCTCGGAGTCCTGGCGCGCAGCCAGGGCGAGTTCGGCCACCAGTTGAGCATCGCCGTGAATCTGGCTGATGTGGCGGTTGATGTCCTCGGCCACCTGATGCTGTTCTTCGGCCGCCGTGGCGATCTGCGTGTTCATGTCGCGGATCACGTCCACCGACTCGCGGATCTGCCCGAAGCTGTCGCGGGCCAGGCCGATACGGCTTACCGACTGCTGCGAAACTTCCAGGCTGGCATGCATCTGCTCGGCCACTTCGGCGGTGCGGCTGGCCAGGTTACCCAGCAAGCCATCGATCTCGGCAGTGGAGTCGGCAGTGCGCTTGGCCAACGCCCGCACTTCGTCGGCCACCACGGCAAAGCCGCGGCCCTGCTCGCCGGCACGGGCTGCTTCGATGGCGGCGTTCAGGGCCAGCAGGTTGGTCTGCTCGGCAATCGAGCGGATGGTGCCGAGGATCGACTGGATGGCGTTGCTGTCACGCTCCAGTTGCTGGATCGACTGCGCCGACTGTTCGATCTCTTGGCTCAGGCGGTCGACGCTGTGAACCGCCGCATCGATCTGCTGCTGGCCTTCGCGGGCCTGCTGCTGGCCGCTGTCAGCCGACTGCGCGGCCTGGCTGCAAGAGCGCGCCACCTCGTTGGCGGTGGCGACCATTTCGTGGAAGGCGGTGGAAACCATGTCCACGGCTTCGCGCTGGCGGCCGGCTGCCTCGGCCATGTCGCTGGAGACGCGGGTCGAGCTGCTGGAGGTGCTGAGAATCTTGCCGGCGGCAGCACCGATGTGCTGGATCAGGCTGCGGATGGCACCGAGGAACTGGTTGAACCAGCTGGCCAGTTGCGCGGTTTCGTCGCGGCCGCGGATTTCCAGGTTGCGGGTCAGGTCGCCCTCACCCTGGGCAATGTCTTCCAGGCCATTGGTGACGCTGTTGATCGGGCGCACGATCAGTTTGGCGAAGGCCGCACCGACCACGGCGAAGAGCACGGCCAGCACCACGGCGATGATGCCGATCAGCCAGGTCAGGCGGGTGGTGGTCTGCATCACTTCGCTTTGTTCGATCAGGCCGATGAAGGTCCAGCCCAGTTGCTCGTCGGGGTAGACGTTGGCCATGTAGCGCACGCCATTGAGCTCGACCTCGACCAAGCCCTTGCCGGCCTTGGCCAGCTCGGCATAGCCGTCGCCAACGCTCGCCAGTTGCTTGAAGTTATGGCCGGCGTCGCGTGGGTCGACCATCACGTTGCCGTTGCTTTCCACCAGCATCAGGTAGCCGCTTTCGCCCAGCTTGATCTGCTTGACGATCTCGGTCAGGCCCTTCAGCGAAACATCGATGTTGACCACGCCGCCGGGGTTGCCCAACTGGTTGGCCACGGCGCGCACGGTGCTGACCAGCACCGCGTCGTCGGCGGCCCAGTAGTAGGCGCCGGTCCGTACGGTCTTGCCTGGGTTGGCCATGGCCAGTTGGTACCAGGGGCGAGTGCGGGGGTCGTAGTTGACGAATTTCTGCCCGGCCGGCCAGCCGGTGTAGCCGCCATCGTTCACCCCGTAGGACAGGTAGGCATAGGCAGGATGCGAGTTGGCCAGGCTGGTCATGAACGCGAGGAGCTTGCTGGCCTGTTCGCCCAGCTCGTAGGACGGGGCAGCGCTCATGTACTTGTTCAGCTCGCTGCCCGTGGCGGCGACCATTGGCTGGGAAGCCATGTACTCGACGTTCTGGTTGATGCCCTGGAAGAAGATGTTCATCGCGTTGCTGACCTGGCGGATTTCCCGGCTGCTACCGTCGAGGAATCCGTCGCGGGCTTCGCCGCGCAGGTTGATGACCACCAGGGTGGCCACAAGGACGATGGGCAAGCCGGCGATGACCGCGAATGCCCAGGTCAGTTTCTGTTTGATGCTCATCGACGCTCCCGGAATTTTTTATTGTCGACACACGAGGCAGGTAGCCAGTGCATCGGCAGCATCCCGGTTAAATGAAGGCAAAACCCCCGTATTTATTGGATAAAGTCGGGTTTGGTGACTATTCGGTCGCGTTTGGACGCTTTTGGCATACCAAACGCTCATGACCATTCAGTGACAGCAGTTGCCGGCAGCGCCATTGGCCAGGTCCTTGAGGATCGGGCAATCCGGGCGGTCATCCCCCTGGCAGTGCGAAACCAGCTCACCAAGGGTGTCGCGCAGGCTCACCAGCTCCTCGATGCGCCGGTTAAGTTGATCGATGTGTTGCATCGCCAGCGCCTTCACATCGGCGCTGGCACGCTGGCGGTCCTGCCACAGGGTCAGCAGCTTGCCGACTTCCTCAAGGGAAAAACCCAGGTCGCGGGAGCGCTTGATGAAGGCCAGGCTGTGCAAGTCTTGCGCCTGATACAAGCGGTAGCCGCTGTCGCTGCGCGTGGCCGGTTTGAGCAGGCCGATGGACTCGTAGTAACGGATCATCTTGGTGCTGAGCCCGCTGCGGCGGGCGGCCTGGCCGATGTTCATGGCGCCTCCTGGGTGCTGCTGGTGGGTTTCCACGCCTTGAGCCACAGTGCGTTGCTGACCACGCTGACGCTGGACAGGGCCATGGCGGCACCGGCCAGTACCGGGTTGAGGTAACCCAGCGCGGCCAGCGGGATGCCGATCAGGTTATAGATGAAGGCCCAGAACAGGTTCTGGCGGATCTTCGCGTAGGTCTTGCGGCTGATCTCCAGCGCGGCGGGCACCAGGCGCGGGTCGCCACGCATCAGGGTGATGCCGGCGGCCTGCATGGCCACGTCGGTACCGCCACCCATGGCGATGCCGATGTCGGCAGCGGCCAGCGCCGGCGCATCGTTGATGCCATCGCCGACCATCGCGACCACGCCATCCTGCTTGAGCGCGGCCACTGTCGCGGCCTTGTCGGCCGGCAGCACTTCGGCATGCACATCGTCGATACCCAGGGCTTCGGCCACCACCTTGGCGCTGCCACGGTTGTCACCGGTCAGCAGGTGGCTGCTGATGTGCTGGGCATGCAGGGTGTCGATGGCTTGCGCGGCGCCAGGCTTGAGGCTGTCACCAAAGGCGAACAGGCCCAGCACGCGCGGTTGCGGGCCGCGTTCGATCAGCCACGACAGGGTGCGCCCTTCGGCTTCCCAGGCCTGTGCCCTGCTCGCCAGCTCACCGGGCTGCAGGCCGCTTTCGTCAAGCAGGCGGCGGTTACCCAGCGCCAGCTCACGGCCTTCAACGCGCCCGGCAATGCCGCGCCCGGTCAGCGATTGGCTGTCGGCCACGGTGGGCACGTCCAGCCCCAGGTCGGCACAGGCTTCCAGCACCGCCTTGGCCAGTGGGTGTTCACTGCCGCGCTGCAGGGCGCCGGCCAGGCGGTGCAGGTCGGCACTGCTGGCATCCTGCGCCTGGCTGTGAACCACCCGCGGGCTGCCGGAGGTAAGGGTGCCGGTTTTGTCGAACACCACGCGGTTGACCGCATGGGCCCGTTCCAGGGCTTCGGCATCTTTGATCAGGATGCCGTGGCGGGCGGCAACCCCGGTGCCGGCCATGATCGCTGCCGGCGTGGCCAGGCCAAGGGCGCAGGGGCAGGCGATGACCAGCACGGCGACGGCGTTGATCAGCGCGGTTTCCAGCGGTGCCCCAGCCAGCCACCAGCCGACCAGGGTGATCAGGGCCAGCACCAGCACGGCGGGGACGAACACCTGGCTGACCCGGTCGACCAGCTTCTGGATCGGCGCCTTGGCGGCCTGGGCGTCTTCCACCAGGCGGATGATACGCGCCAGCACGGTCTCGGTGCCCAGTGCCTGGGTACGCACCAGCAGCCGGCCTTCGCCATTGATGGCACCACCGGTGACGCTGTCGCCGGGTTGCTTGGGCACCGGCAGGCTCTCGCCGCTGATCAGGGCCTCATCGGCATGGCTGCTGCCGTCCTCGACCACACCATCGACCGGGAAGCGCTCGCCGGGCTTGACCAGTACCAGGTCGCCCAGGCGCAGTTGGGCGATAGCCACGTCTTCCTCCTGACCATCGACCACGCGCACGGCGCGTTCCGGGCGCAGGGCCTCGAGGGCGCGGATGGCACTGGCGGTCTGGCGCTTGGCGCGGCTTTCCAGGTACTTGCCCAGCAATACCAGGGCAATCACCACGGCCGAGGCTTCGAAGTACAGGTGCGGAGCCATGCCGGCGGGGGCCTGCGCCCATTGATACAGGCTCAGGCCATAGCCGGCGCTGGTGCCCAGGGCCACCAGCAGGTCCATGTTGCCGGCACCGGCGCGCACGGCCTTCCAGGCAGCTACGTAGAAGCGGGCGCCGAGAATGAACTGCACCGGCGTGGCCAGCAGGAACTGCGCCCAGGCAGGCAGCATCCAGTGCAGGCCGAACGGCTGTACCAGCATTGGCAATACCAGCGGCAGGGCCAGCAGCAAGGCTGCACCGACTGCCAGGCGCTCGTTGCGCAGGCGGCGCTGGGCAGCGCTTTGCTCGTCCTTTGCCGATTGCGGCAGGCTGGCGCTGTAGCCGGCCTTGTGCACGGCGTCGATCAGCAGGTTGTCATCGAGGGCCGCGAGCACTTCGAGGTGCGCGCGTTCGCTGGCCAGGTTGACGCTGACCTGCTCGACCCCGGGGACCTTGCCGAGGGCGCGCTCTACACGGCCGACACAGCTGGCGCAGGTCATGCCGCCGATCTGCAGTTCGAGGGTGCGGGTGGGCACCCCGTAACCGGCTTCGCGCACGGCGTCGACCAAGGCCGGCAGGCTGTCGGCCGGGGCCAGAACCCGAGCTTTTTCAGTGGTGAGGTTTACGCTGACCTGTTCAGCGCCGGTGACCTTGCGCAGGGCGCGCTCGACCCGGCCAGCACAGCTGGCGCAGGTCATGCCGGAAATCGGCAGGTCGTAAGTGGTGGATGCGGGCATGGCTCTCCTCCTTGGACAGGCCTCCAGCATCAACCTTGCCATGCGGGCAAGGTCAATAGCCCAGGTCGGCTCGTTTCAACTCCAGCCCATATTGCCCCATGGCGATGCGGTATTTGTTGATCTGGCCCGCCTGCAGGTTCAAACGTGTGCTGCGCTGGTCCTCGATACCGGCGGCGCAACCTGGCATTTGCCCAGGGAGCAGGCGCAGGCGCACATCCACAGGGCCTGGCGGCAGGTTGAACGACGTTGACTGTTCCTGGAATACGCGCCCGGAAAGCTGGTCGTTGAGGTATACGCCGATTTCGCAGCTGGTGGCCACTTCCAGGCGCTCCCGGGAAATGATCAGTACGCTGTAGGCCGAGTTGCCCTCGGCGCTGGCCGGTGGCACCACAGCCAGCGCGCCCAATAGCCCGACGACGCCCAATGCTGCCCTGAACATGAAGAATCTCCTGCTTGCCTGATCGTCAAAGGCGCAGCTTGGCCGACGCGGGCGCGGATTTCCACTCCGGATGTTGCAGGCAGGGCTTGACCTTGCCCTGATGGCAAGCTTGAAACTCGTGGAAACTCTTAAGGAGGTAACCCCCATGCAAGTGTTCAAAGTACAAGGCATGACCTGTGGCCATTGCGTGAAAGCCGTGACCCGCGCGGTACAGGAGCAGGATGCGGCGGCCAAGGTCGAAATCGACCTGGCAGCCAAACAGGTGCGGGTACAGAGTGAATTGGCGCCGGAGCAGATACTTACCGCCATTCGCGATGAGGGGTATCAGGCCGAAGTGGCCTGAACATCAACCTGCGGGAACCAGCAGGTTTGTTGCAAATGTTTTCACATTGATGGGGTCCACAGCAGGTAGAATCACTCACTTGCTTAGCCTGCTATGGATTCCTGATGAACCTGCGAATGGTGCTCATCCTGGGCGCACTCAGTGCGTTCGGGCCCTTGGCGATCGACTTCTACCTGCCCGCCTTCCCGGCCATGGCGCAAGCGTTCGCCACCGATGAAAAACACGTCCAGGCCACCTTGGCCGCCTACTTCCTCGGCCTGTCCATCGGGCAGTTGGCCTATGGGCCAGTTGCCGACCGCTTTGGCCGTCGCAAACCGCTGATGTTCGGCGTGACCCTGTTCACCCTGGCATCCTTGGCCTGTGCCTACGCCCCCAACCTCGACACCTTGGTGCTGGCGCGTTTTGTCCAGGCGCTGGGTGGTTGTGCTGGCATGGTGCTTTCGCGGGCCATCGTCAGCGACAAGTGCGACCCGGTAGCTTCAGCCAAGGTGTTCTCGCAACTGATGCTGGTCATGGGCCTGGCACCGATACTGGCACCGATGCTCGGCGGCGTGCTGGTGAACCTGGCGGGCTGGCAATCGATTTTCCTCGCCCTGAGTCTGTTCAGTGCAGGCTGCCTGTTGGCGGTCAGCCTGGGCCTGCCTGAAAGCCTGCCCCAGCACATACCGCGCCAGCCGCTGTCGGGTGCTGTGCGCCAGTACCTGCGGCTGCTCGCTGATCGGGCTTTCCTCGGCCATGCCCTGACTGGCGGTATCGCTATTGCCGGCATGTTTGCCTATATCGCCGGTTCGCCCTTCGTGTTCATCAAGCTGTATGACGTGCCCGCCGAGCATTACGGCTGGCTGTTCGGTACCAATGCCGCGGGCTTTATTCTGGTGGCGCAGGTGAACGCCCGCTTGCTGGCCAAACGCGGGCCGGCGTTCCTGCTGGCCCGCGCGGTGTGGCTATACCTGGTTGCGGGGCTGGTGCTGCTGGGCGTGGCGGCATTGCGACCTGCGCAGTTGTGGCCGCTGCTGGTGCCATTGTTCATCTGCATCGCCAGCCTTGGTTGCATCATCCCCAATGCGTCGGCCTGCGCCATGAGCGGGCAGGGCGCGCGGGCCGGCAGCGCCTCTGCACTGATGGGTTGCGTGCAGTTCAGCATTGCTGCCGGCGCGGCGGCGCTGGTCGGGCTGCTGCACGATGGCAGTGCGGTGCCAATGGCAATGGTGATCAGCCTGTGCGGGGCACTGGTGGTCAGTGTCGCGCTGCTGACCCAGCGTTTGCGGGCCAAGGCTCCCGCATGAGCGGGTGAGGTGCCTGCAGACGGGTTTCCAGCGTGGCGACGAAGGCACGTGCCTCGGCCTCGCTGCGGAAACTGACCACATGCTGATCGAGCTGGACTTGCCAGGGGCAGGCCGGGTTTCGGCTCGACGCACTAACGACAATTTTCATCGCGGCATACCTCCAGTAAGGGGAGCCGCTCAAGTGTAGCGCTGGCCCATCAGCCTGCCATGGTACCGCTTCGGTGTTCTGACTGACGGTAATCGGGTGCATTTTCCTGACGGCGTTCCCACTTTGGGCGCAATGCCTGCAAGCTTGCAGAACCTTCGCTTTGTTTCGCGCTACTTGCGGAAGTTTGCTGTGGGCCGCATCTGAAATTGCTGCAAGTCTGTTTACATCAAGATGTTGCAGCGCGTCCGTGTGGGCGTATCGGGGCCTTGTTTGAATAGGTTTCGGGTAGCTTTCCTGAGCCACTTCGCTGGTTGCCATGGGTAGGCATACCCAGTGGATTTTCGCCGTAGCGACATCGGCATCTGCTCGTCTGAACGACGTTTTCTGCGGCTTATACTGGCGAACCAGGCCCGTGCCAGCGAGAGGTGCTTCCCTGCCAGGGTTGGCCATCGCATCCACACAGTGAACTTGCAGGGAGTTACAGGGACATGAACGCAGCCAGCAGTATCAGCCAGATCGCCAGCCTGATGGCCGACCCCAAGCGCAGTGCCATGTTGTGGGCATTGATCGACGGCACACCGCGGTTGGCCAATGAGCTCGCGATCATGACCGGCCTGACTTCGTCGTCGGCTTGCGCGCACCTTTCGTTGCTGTCGTCGGCCGGTTTGCTCAGGCATGAAGCCAGGGGCCGCAAGCGCTACTTTCGCCTGGCCACCCCGCAAGTCGGAGCGGCGGTAGAGGCCTTGGCCAGTGTTCAACTGGAAAGCGCCAGGGGAGAGCGTGCCAAGGCGCCAGTATCAGCGTTGCCCATGTCGATGCGCCGGGCGCGCCGTTGTGGCGATCACCTGGGTGGGGAATTGGCCAGCGAGTTGTATCACCGTCTGGTGGTGACCGGCTGGCTAGAAGGCAACGGCCGAGAGTTGATGGTCAGTGATGAAGGGCGGGCGCAGTTGGCCTTGGTTGGGGTGTATATCGATGCCCTGGCACCCAATCAGCAACGAGGTTGCGTGATCTGCCGCTGCACCGAGTGGAATGACCAAGGCCCACACCTGGGGGGGTACTGGGCCAGGCCTTGTTCAGGTTATTCCTGCAATCTGGGTGGCTGCGCGAGGCCGAGGACGCGCGGGCCTTGCATATTTCGGCGCAGGGAATTCAGCGGATCAATCGTATAGCCCGTGTGGCGACGTTGCACGTTGGGTGAGTGCAACGTCGTCATGCTACTCAGACCAGGCGAGCGTCCAAGCTGTTCTGCGCCAGACGACGGGCCTGGTCTTCGGTCATGCCCAGGTGGGTGTACAGGGCGTGGAAGTTTTCCGTGACGTAGCCGCCGAAGTAGGCAGGGTCGTCCGAGTTGACCGTGACTTTCACACCGCGTTCGAGCATGTCGAGGATGTTGTGCTGGCTCATATGGTCGAACACGCAGAGCTTGGTGTTGGACAGCGGGCACACCGTGAGCGGGATCTGTTCATCGATGATGCGCTGCATCAGGCGCTCGTCCTCGATGGCACGCACGCCATGGTCGATACGCTTGATTTGCAGCAGGTCGAGGGCTTCCCAGATGTACTCGGGTGGGCCTTCTTCGCCGGCATGGGCAACGGCGACGAAACCTTCGCTGCGGGCGCGCTCGAACACGCGTTGGAATTTGCTCGGCGGGTGGCCCATTTCCGAGCTGTCCAGGCCAACGGCGATGAACGCATCGCGAAACGGCAGGGCCTGGTCGAGGGTTTTCTGCGCTTCATCTTCGCTGAGGTGGCGCAGGAAGCTGAGGATCAGGCCGCTGCTGATGCCCAGTTGCTCACGGCCATCTTTGAGCGCCTGGTTGATGCCATTGAGCACCACTTCGAAGGGGATGCCGCGGTCGGTGTGGGTCTGTGGGTCGAAGAACGGTTCGGTGTGAATCACGTTCTGGGCCTTGCAGCGTTGCAGGTAGGCCCAGGTCAGGTCGTAGAAGTCCTGCTCGGTACGCAGCACATCGGCACCCTGGTAATACAGGTCGAGGAACTCTTGCAGGTTGTTGAAGGCATAGGCACCGCGCAAGGTCTCCACATCGGCCCAGGGCAGGGCGATCTTGTTGCGCTCGGCCAGGGCGAACAGCAACTCGGGCTCCAGCGAGCCTTCCAGGTGCAGGTGCAGTTCGGCCTTGGGCAGGGCGTTCAACCAGTCATACATAGTGGTTCATCTCAATCAGGTACGGTTGCCGCCATTCTACAGGGGCCGGCCGGGCAATGCGCCCAGCCGGGCTGCGACCGGGTGAATCACCAGACCAGGGGTTCGCCTTTGTAGTTGATGAAGCGCAGGCCGCCGTTACCGCTTTGGGCCTTGATCTGTTCGAGCATGCCACGGGTGCTGGTGAGCACATCGATTTCGGCGTTCTCGCCGCCCATGTCGGTTTTCACCCACCCTGGGTGCATGGCCAATACGCACAGGTCCGGGCGTTGCTGCTCGACGACAAAGCTGTTGATCATCGAGTTCAGTGCCGCCTTGCTGGCTTTGTACAGGCAGATTTCACCGCCGTCGGGAATGGTCACGCTGCCCAGGATAGAACTCATGAACGCCAGAACGCCTTTGCCTTCGCGTACCTGGCCTACCAGGCGGCGAGCCACGCGGATCGGCGCCACGGCGTTGGTCATGAACAGGTCGCCGATGTCCTTGTTCTGTACCGTCTCCAGGTCTTGTGGCAGCGGACCCATGACGCCGGCATTGATGAATACCAGGTCGAACACCTGACCTTGCAGGCGTTGCTTAAGGCCGTCCAGCTGAGCGGTGTCGTTCATTTCCAACTGCTCGATGCGTACGCCGGGCACTTGGGCCAGGGCGCCGGGCTGCTGGGGGTTACGGACGGTGGCGGTGATGGCCCAGCCGTCTTCGTGCAGACGTTGTACCAGGCCCAGGCCAAGCCCGCGCGAGGCGCCGATGATAAGTGCGGTTTTTGCGATAGCCATGTGAGCGCGCTCCGTGGTCGGTGGCGAAGAAAGGTATTGAGGATAATGCACGGCGGCAGTCGCTGCCTCGCCTATGGCTGTACAAAAAACGAGCAACTGCGCCGGGGCCCTGTATGGCCGGGCGCTTCGCCTGTTGGCGCACGGGTTATCCACAAGCTGGTCCACAGTTATTGTGCGCAAGCCGTGGTCGCTGCATGCAGGCCCGCCATGCATCGTGTTGGGGATAACTCCTGTGGTTTCAGCAATTTGCGGCTGTCATCAAATAGTGATCAAAATATGATCAAAGCGCTGCGCGCCTTGAAAACAGCAGGCTGCAGGCGAGTGCCCCAAGCTTATCCACAGGCACGCCCACAGTTGTTGTGGGCAATGTTCAGCGTGCTTCGAGCAAAATGCGCCCGCGGCTCAGGTCGGCCAGTTGTTGCTGCAAGGGTGCGAGGTGGGTGTCGCCAAGGGCAATCAACAGGTCCACGCCATTGGCGGTGAATTGTTCATCCAGAACCAGGCCGTCGACTTCGGCCAGGCGCAGCTTCACCAGTGCCAGTTCGCTGAAACTGCAGCTGCAGGTGAACTCACTGCGCTGTACCAGCAGGCGCTTGGGTGCTTGTTGCAGGCACTTGTTGGCGCCGCCGCCATAGGCCCTGGCCAAGCCGCCGGTTCCCAGTTGGATGCCGCCGTACCAGCGGATCACCAGCACCACCACCTGGTCGCACTCCTGGGCCTCGATGGCCGCCAGGATCGGCCGCCCTGCGGTGCCGCCAGGCTCGCCGTCATCGCTGCTGCGGTACTGCGCCCCGAGCTTCCATGCCCAGCAGTTGTGGGTGGCGGCGAGGTCGCTGTGGCGCTCGATGAAACTCATTGCGTCGGCGGCACTGCTGATCGGTCCGGCGAGGGTGATGAAGCGGCTTTTGCGGATTTCCTCGCGGTATTCGCAGAGGTCGAGCAGGGTAGATGGCATAAGAGTGGTCAGGCAGCCGGCTTGATGCCGCAGCCCTTCAGAATGATGTGGATAAGGTTGTTGCTTGCGTCTTCCATGTCCTGCTTGGTCAGACGGCTGCGGCCGGTAACCTGGCAGATCTGGGTGGCGAAGTCGGCGTAGTGCTGGGTGCTGCCCCACAGCAGGAAAATCAGGTGCACAGGGTCGACCGGGTCCATTTTGCCGGCTTCGATCCAGGCCTGGAACACTGCAGCCCGGCCACGGAACCATTCGCGGTAATCGGCACTGAAGTATTCGGTCAGGCAGGTGCCACCGCTGATCACTTCCATGGCGAAAATCCGTGAAGCTTGCGGGTTGCGGCGGGAGAACTCCATCTTGGTGCGGATGTACTGGCTCAGGGCTTCACCGGGGTCGTCCTCGACGCTCAGCGCATTGAAGGTGCTGTCCCACAACTCGATGATGTTGCTGAGCACGGCAATGTACAGGCCCAGCTTGTTGGTGAAGTAGTAATGCAGGTTGGCCTTGGGCAACCCCGCTTTGAGTGCGATGGTGTTCATGCTGGTGCCTTTGAACCCATGGCGAGCGAATTCGTCTTCGGCGGCCTGGATAATGGCCTGTTCGTTCTTCTGGCGGATGCGGCCCGCGGGCTTGCCCGAGGCGGAGAGGCGATGCGCAGGGACTTCTAGGGTCATGGACGATTCCGTACGGGGCAGTGGCTGCGGCTGTCGGACAAGATTACCTGCCTGCGCCGAAGTGACAAGCGTTTGCGGCAGAGACTGGCATTAACGTGTCGCTGCCAGGCTTTCGAGGAAGCTTTCCAGTACCAGGTTGGGGCGCCGGCCTTTGCGCGTTACCCAGCTCAGGCTCAGGTCATAAAAGCGCTGCCGGGGCTTGAGCGCACGCAAGCGGCCTTGCTGCACCCAGAATGTTGCGTAGTGGTCGGGCAGGTAGCCGATGTAGCGACCGGTCAGGATCAGAAACGCCATGCCCTCGCGGTCCGAAGCGCTGGCCGTGCAGTTCAGCGCCTGGTAATGCGCCTGGATTTCGGCCGGCAGGCGGAAGGTAGGGGTGATGGCTTCCTGGCTATTGAGGCGGTCATCGTCGATTTGCTGGTCATCGGCATAGAACAGCGGGTGGCCGACCGCGCAGTACAGCAGCGAGCGTTCGCTGTACAACGGTTGGTACTCCAGGCCCGACAGTGGGCTGGTCTGCGGCACTACGCCCACGTGCAAGCTGCCGTCGAGCACGCCGTGTTCGACCTGGCTGGGCGCGATCATGCGGATCTGGATGCGCACATCGGGGCCGCGGTCCTTGAGTTCGGCCAGGGCATGGGTGATGCGCATGTGCGGCAGGGTCACCAGGTTGTCGGTCAGGCCAATGTTCAGCTCACCTCGCAAATGCTGGTGCAGGCCGTTGACCTCGGTGCGGAAGCTTTCCAGGGCGCTGAGCAGTTGCAGTGCCGAATGGTAGACCTCACGGCCTTCCTCGGTCAGCGAGAAACCGGCACGACCGCGCTGGCACAGGCGCAGGCCAAGGCGTTGTTCGAGGTCGTTCATCTGCTGGCTGATGGCCGAGCGGCCAATGCCCAGGACGTTTTCGGCGGCCGAGAAGCCACCGCATTCGACGACGCTGCGGTAGATTTTCAGCAGGCGGATGTCGAAATCGCTGACTTGGGCGAGTGGATCGGGGCGTCGGCTCATTAGTTTAGTCAGTACCTGTCTGAAGATTAGAAATGTAGGCTTTTTCAGACTTTATCGCCGTGCCAATTTAGCTGCAACAACATCCATCGTTGCCTAATCGTCTTTCGAGGAACCGCCGATGAACATGCCCGAAACCGCTACCGCCGGTATCGCCAGCCAGCTCAAGCTGGATGCCCACTGGATGCCCTACACCGCCAACCGCAACTTCCAGCGTGATCCACGTCTGATCGTGGCGGCCGAAGGCAACTACCTGGTCGATGACCAAGGGCGCAAGATCTTCGATGCCCTGTCCGGCCTGTGGACCTGCGGCGCCGGGCACACCCGCAAGGAAATCACCGACGCGGTGACCCGCCAGTTGGGTACCCTGGACTACTCCCCTGCGTTCCAGTTCGGTCATCCGCTGTCGTTCCAGCTGGCGGAGAAGATTGCCGAGCTGGTTCCGGGCAATCTCAATCACGTCTTCTATACCAACTCCGGTTCCGAGTGCGCCGACACCGCACTGAAGATGGTACGTGCCTACTGGCGCCTGAAAGGCCAGGCGACCAAGACCAAGATCATCGGCCGCGCCCGTGGCTATCACGGGGTGAACATCGCCGGTACCAGCCTGGGTGGCGTAAACGGTAACCGCAAGATGTTCGGCCAATTGCTGGACGTGGACCACCTGCCTCACACCGTATTGCCGGTGAACGCCTTCTCCAAAGGCATGCCGGAAGAGGGCGGTATCGCCCTGGCTGATGAAATGCTCAAGCTGATCGAGCTGCACGATGCCTCCAACATTGCAGCGGTTATCGTCGAGCCGCTGGCAGGTTCGGCCGGTGTGCTGCCGCCGCCGAAGGGCTACCTGAAGCGCCTGCGTGAAATCTGCACCCAGCACAACATCCTGCTGATCTTCGACGAAGTGATCACGGGCTTCGGCCGCATGGGGGCGATGACCGGCTCGGAAGCCTTCGGTGTTACCCCAGACCTGATGTGCATCGCCAAACAGGTGACCAACGGCGCCATCCCGATGGGTGCGGTTATCGCCAGCAGCGAGATCTACCAGACCTTCATGAACCAGCCGACTCCGGAATATGCCGTGGAATTCCCGCACGGCTATACCTACTCGGCGCACCCGGTAGCCTGCGCCGCGGGTATCGCCGCGTTGGACCTGCTGCAGAAGGAAAACCTGGTGCAGTCCGCCGCCGAACTGGCGCCGCATTTCGAGAAGTTGCTGCACGGCGTGAAGGGCACCAAGAACATCGTCGATATCCGTAACTACGGCCTGGCTGGCGCCATCCAGATCGCCGCCCGCGACGGTGATGCCATCGTCCGCCCGTACGAAGCGGCCATGAAACTGTGGAAGGCTGGCTTCTATGTGCGCTTCGGTGGCGACACCCTGCAGTTCGGCCCAACCTTCAACACCACGCCGCAGGAACTGGACCGCCTGTTCGATGCCGTCGGTGAAACCCTGAACCTGATCGACTGATCTTTCTGATTTTGACGGCAGGTGCGTGCATGTATCGCGCGCCTGTCTCTACCTTCTTTATCTGGAGTTTTGCATGAGCATTGTTCAGCACCTGATCCACGGCGAGCTGGTTACCAAGGGTGAGCGCACCGCCGATGTCTTCAACCCGTCCACTGGCCAGGCCGTTCGCAAGGTCGAGCTGGCCAGCCGCGCAACCGTGCAGGAAGCGATCGACTCGGCCAAGGCGGCCTTCCCGGCCTGGCGCAACACCCCTCCGGCCAAGCGCGCCCAGGTGATGTTCCGCTTCAAGCAACTGCTGGAGCAGAACGAAGCCAAGATTTCGCAGATGATCAGCGAAGAGCACGGCAAAACCCTGGAAGACGCAGCTGGCGAGCTGAAGCGTGGTATCGAGAACGTCGAGTTCGCCTGCGCGGCCCCAGAGGTGCTGAAGGGCGAGTACAGCCGCAACGTCGGCCCAAACATCGACGCGTGGTCCGACTTCCAGCCGCTGGGTGTGGTTGCCGGTATCACCCCGTTCAACTTCCCGGCAATGGTGCCGCTGTGGATGTACCCGCTGGCCATCGCTTGCGGTAATGCATTCATCCTCAAGCCTTCCGAGCGTGACCCAAGCTCGACCTTGTTCATCGCCCAGCTGCTGTTGGAAGCTGGCCTGCCGAAAGGCATCCTCAACGTGGTGCACGGTGACAAGGAAGCGGTGGATGCGCTGATCGAAGCGCCGGAAGTAAAAGCACTGAGCTTCGTGGGCTCGACTCCGATTGCCGAGTACATCTATGCCGAAGGCACCAAACGCGGCAAGCGCGTGCAGGCCCTGGGTGGCGCGAAGAACCATGCAGTGCTGATGCCGGATGCCGACCTCGACAACGCCGTCAGTGCGTTAATGGGTGCAGCATACGGTTCGTGCGGCGAGCGCTGCATGGCCATTTCGGTTGCGGTGTGCGTGGGCGACCAGGTGGCCGATGCCCTGATTGCCAAGCTGGAGCCGCAGATCAAGGCACTGAAGATTGGTGCCGGCACTTCGTGCGGTCTGGACATGGGCCCGCTGGTGACTGCTGCTGCCCGTGACAAGGTAGTAGGTTACATCGATGACGGTGTTGCTGCTGGCGCCAAGCTGGTGGTGGATGGCCGTGGCTTGCGTGTATCCGGTAATGAGGATGGCTACTTCGTGGGTGGCACCTTGTTCGACAAAGTGACTCCGGAAATGCGCATCTATAAAGAAGAGATCTTCGGCCCGGTGCTGTGCGTGGTGCGTGTGAGCAGCCTGGAGCAGGCCATGCAGCTGATCAATGACCACGAGTATGGCAACGGTACCTGCATCTTCACCCGTGACGGTGAGGCGGCGCGCCTGTTCTGCGACGAGATCGAAGTGGGCATGGTGGGTGTGAACGTGCCGCTGCCGGTGCCGGTGGCCTATCACAGCTTTGGTGGCTGGAAGCGTTCGCTGTTCGGTGACTTGCATGCCTATGGCCCGGATGGTGTGCGCTTCTATACTCGCCGCAAGGCGATCACCCAGCGTTGGCCACAGCGGGCCAGCCATGAAGCGTCGCAGTTTGCATTCCCTAGCTTGTAAGGGATGAAGCAGAAGCGGGGAGGCCGGAAGGCCTCCCCGCTTTGTTTTTGGGGGGTGTTGCTGTTGTGGGTGTCGGGGTGGCTATGGGCTTGCCTTGGGATGGCATTGGCTGTGAAAGGTGCCTGCCTTTGTTTTTGTGGCGCCTATGAGATCGAGCGCCGCCCGCGCGGCGCATCGCGAGCTTTGCTCGCTCCTACGTTTGTTTCGGGCCAGTGTTGCCTGTGCCATTTGCGCGCGACCGCCTT
>NZ_JBLUPS010000025.1:0-41016 GCF_048068035.1 Pseudomonas sp. NY11955 | reverse complement strand
CGATATCGAGCCATGCGCCAAAGGGCCGCGCGCCCTTGCCACAGGAATAATTGGCCCGAAACAAATGTAGGAGCGAGCTTCGCTCGCGATGCGCCGCGCGGGCGGCGCTCGGTCTCATAGGCGCCACACCTGTAACGGCAAACACCTGCAAGCCCACACCTCAATTCCCCCGAACCCGCCAAAACCGTCGCTGTCCCCTCACCCCTTCCACCTCCCCATGCCGCCCCAACACCAACCGCAACGCCCCCTCCACCGCCGTGTCATGCATCACCACCCCATGCCGCCGATACCGCTCCACGACCTGCGCATGCGGGTGCCCGAAACTGTTGTTGCGCCCACGCGAAACCAATACCCCACGCGGTGCGATTGCACGAACAAACACTTCAGTGGACGAACTGCGGCTGCCATGGTGCGGTGCTTGCAACCAGTCGACACGCCGAGCCTCGTTAGCCGCCAGCCAGGCCCGTTCGGCGCCGGCCTCCATATCACCGGCCAACAACAGTCGCTCACCCTGGGCCTCGACCAGCAGCACGCAAGACCGATCGTTGCTGCTCTGCCCATCAGCCCAACGCCACAGCGAAAAGCGCACGCCGTCCCATTCCCACAGTTCACCACTGACGCAAGGCTCCAGCTCAACGCCCTCCAGTGCTTCCCCTCCGACTATCCGCCCGACCGGCAAACCACGCTGAATGGCCCCTGCCCCGCCGGCATGGTCGGCATGCGCATGGCTGATGACCATCAGATCAAGGCTGGCCACGCCCAGCTTGTGCAACGTCGGCAGCACCACTCGCGCCCCCAGGTCACTTTCGCCCATGGCCGGCCCGGCGTCATACAGCAAGTTGTGATGCCGGGTACGCAGCAGCACCGCCAGCCCCTGGCCAACGTCCAATTGCCAGACCTCGACCTGCCCGAATGGCACTGGCTCCCTGGGCACCCACAAGGCCAGCAGCATCACCCCTCCCAACCCGCGCAGCGGCACACCACGGGGCAGTAAAACCAACAGAGCACCCAAACACACCAACAACCACGCCCACCAGGGCAAAGCCGGCGACACCCATGCCGGGCGCTGCTGCGCCACCAGCGCCAGCAGCCGGAACAGCCCATCCAGCAAGCCACCCGCCAGCCACAACAGCGCCTCCCCTACTCCGCCCAGCGGCAGCAACAATGCACCCAGCAGCGCCAACGGCAACACCGCCAGGCTTATCCACGGCACCGCCACAAGGTTGACCAACGGCGCACTCAGACTAACCGGCAAGCCTGTAACCAGCAGTACCGGTAGCAAACCGATAGCAACGACCCATTGCGCCCGCGTCCAAGCCTGCCAGGGCCGCCAACCGCCCAATCGGGCACTGAAGCAATAAATGAGCGTGGCCACGGCGGCAAACGATAGCCAGAACCCCGGCAACAGCGCCGCCAGCGGCTCGACCAACAGCACCATGACCAGCGCCAGCAACAACGGCAGCATTGCACCAAGGTGGCGAAAGCGCAGGCGCCACAACAGCACCACGGCCAACATCAGGCAGGCGCGTTGAACCGGCACGCCTGCACCGGCAAGCCAGCCGTAGGCCAGCGCTGCCGCCATGGCCAAACCGCAGGCCCAGGGTAACCACGGCAACCGGGCCGGCCATAGCCCCCAACGTGCCAACCCGGCGACCAGGCCATACAGCAAACCGG
This sequence comes from Pseudomonas sp. NY11955, assembly GCF_048068035.1. Lineage (NCBI taxonomy): Bacteria > Pseudomonadati > Pseudomonadota > Gammaproteobacteria > Pseudomonadales > Pseudomonadaceae > Pseudomonas > Pseudomonas sp. NY11955. The sequence goes on along the minus strand of NZ_JBLUPS010000025.1, from coordinate 39,342 downwards.
CGACCAGGCCGATGTGCTGGCCGGAAATAACCAGCAGGTGCACCGTGCCGGTGGCTTGCAATGCCTGCCAGTCTTCGCGTGCCAAGCCCGCTCCATCGCCAAGCACCAGCGCCACCAACGCTTGCTCTCGGCCATTGGCCTCGACCGCCAGCAGGCGCTGACGCAGCGCATCGCGCCAACCACCGGTGACCGGTGCCAGCATCTGCCCAGCCTTGACCGTACCCGTGGCACCTATCCGCCGCGCCAGCAAATACGCCTCGCGGTCCGGCCCATGCGGATTGAGCAGCCCGGCCGGGCGCTGCAAGGTCACGGCCAGCCGCCATTGCTCGCCTGCCCGCAGCGGCGGCCCATCGAACCAGCTCAATTGCAGGCGCTGCGGCAGTTCGGCCCGCCGCGAGCGTGCCGCTTCCAATTCGAAACGCACACCTTGTGCCGTTCGGCCAGGCAAGCCAACCACTCGCCCCTCCAGCCACAAGGTACGGCCATCCAGGCCAGCAGCCAGGCGATCATCAAGGGCTTGCTGCGCAGACCAGCAAGCCCAACAAAAGCCCAAGAGAAAACAACCCAACGGCCAACCCCGGGTAAACAGGCTGGCGACAGCGCAGGCAGCCAGCGTTATCAACCATCCGACCGATGGCAATACGGGGAGAAAGCCCAGGCACAACAGCCCGAGCGCGAGCGCAAACATCCCTGTGCGCATGAGGTAGAGCTCCAGAAGGCGAATCACCTTCTGAGGCATAGCCCAATTGCCGGCAGAGCTTGCTCAACAATTGTCACAAACTCTAAACGAGGCTGAGCAGGATTAAGGGCATACTGCCCGGATCAACGCTCCGGGAGCCTACATGCCGCGCCGACTTTTCAAACGCTACATGCCGGACCCGACCAGCATTCGGGAACACAAGTCCTTACGCTTTTTCGGCAAGTTGCTGCACGACCCGAACCTCTGGCACCTGAATCGCCATTCGGTGGCACGGGCCATGGGTGTTGGCCTGTTCGCGGCGCTGATCCCGATGCCCGCGCAGATGCTACTGGCCGCCGCGCTGGCCATTCCGGTGCGCGGCAACCTGCCGATCGCCATCAGCCTGGTGTGGCTGACCAACCCGCTGACCATGCCGCCGGTGTTCTTCGTCACCTATATGACCGGCGCCTGGCTGATGCAGCTGCCGCCACGCAGCCTGCCCGATGAACTGACCTTCGAGTGGATCACCGACCAGCTGGCCACGGTATGGCAGCCGTTTCTGCTGGGTTCGGTGGTGTGCGGGGTGGTGTTGGGCATCGTCGCCTACTTCACCACTCTGTTGTACTGGCGCTGGTGGATTGGCCGGCAGTGGCGCCGGCGCAAGCTCAGGTGTGCGAAACAGGGCTCATGCCCGCATGCCGCGGCCGCTGACCAGCAGGCGCACGCACAGCAGGTAGAGCACCGCGGTGGCCACCAGCATGAAGGTGATCGCCGTGCCAATGCTGATATCCGACACCCCTAGGATGCCGTAGCGGAACGAGTTGACCATGTGCAGCACCGGGTTGGCCAACGACACGGTCTGCCAGAATGGCGGCAGCAGGTTGATCGAGTAGAACACCCCACCGAGGTAGGTCAGCGGCGTCAGCACAAAGGTCGGGATGATCGAGATATCGTCGAAATTGCGTGCGAACACCGCGTTGACGAAGCCCAGCAGCGAGAAGATGGTGGCAGTGAGCAGCACCACGATCACTGTCACGCCCAGATGATGCACCTGCAGGTCGGTGAAGAACATCGACAAAATGGTCACGATCACCCCAACCGCCAGTCCGCGCAGCACGCCACCCAGTACATAGCCGACGAGAATGGTGTGCGGCGATACCGGCGACACCATCAGCTCTTCGATCGAGCGCTGAAACTTGCTGCCGAAGAAGCTCGACACCACGTTACCGTAGGAGTTGGTGATCACCGACATCATGATCAGCCCTGGCACGATGTACTGCATGTAGGTGAAGCCACCCATATCGCCGATCTGCCGGCCGATCAGGTTACCGAAGATGACGAAGTACAGCACCATGGTGATCGCTGGCGGCAGCAACGTTTGCGGCCAGATACGCAGGAAGCGCCGCACCTCGCGGTAGACGATGGTGTTCAAGGCGACCCAGTTGGTGCGCAGTTCCACACTCATACGGCCACCTTCGACAAGTTTTTTTCCACCAGGGACACGAACAGCTCCTCGAGTCGGTTGGTCTTGTTGCGCAGGCTCTGCACCTCGATGTTCTGCAGCGCCAGTTGGCCGAACAGCGCGGTGATACCGATGTCCTTGTCCACCTGCACTTCCAGGGTATGCGGGGTCAGCAACCGGCTCGGGTAGCCTTGCAGCACAGGTGCGCTGGCCAGGTCCTGCTTCAGATCGAGCACGAAGGTTTCCACATGCAGCTTGCCCAGCAACTGGCGCATGCTGGTGTTCTCGACGATGGTGCCGTGGTCGATGATGCCGATGTTACGGCACAGCTGCTCAGCTTCTTCTAGATAGTGCGTGGTCAGAATGATCGTGATGCCTTTCTGGTTCAGCTCGGTGAGAAAGCTCCACATCGAGCGACGCAGCTCGATGTCCACACCAGCGGTGGGCTCATCGAGGATCAGCAGGCGCGGCTCGTGGATCAGCGCGCGGGCAATCATCAGGCGGCGTTTCATGCCACCGGACAACGAACGCGACTGCACATCACGCTTGTCCCACAGGCCCAACTGGGTCAGGTACTGCTCGGCGCGTTCCTTGGCCAGCTTGGGCGGGATACCGTAGTAGCCGGCCTGGGTCACGACGATGTCGAAGGTTTTCTCGAACTGGTTGAAGTTGAACTCTTGCGGCACCACGCCCAGGCAACGCTTGAGCGCCGAGGGCTCGCGGTCCAGGTCGTGGCCAAACACATTCACCGTGCCACTGGTCTTGTTCACCAGGGTGGAGAGAATGCCGATGGTGGTGGACTTGCCAGCGCCGTTGGGGCCGAGCAAGGCGAAAAAATCGCCTTCGGCAACATCGAGGTCGATGCCTTTGAGGGCCTGAAAGCCATTGCCGTAGGTCTTGGTCAGCTGTCGGATGGACAGGGCGGAACTCATAGCGGGTCACTTACCGAAGAAAAAGGTGCAGGACACGCCAGGTAAAGTCACTGGCGCAGTGAGTGCGGCCATGGTGCAAGGCCAGGCCGCACAAGTACAGTCACATCTATTGATAATGACTATCGAAGCAGGGTCAGGTGAGCGCGGTCATCACTGCGGCCTGGTAGGCCGGGCGCTGTTTCAGGCGCTCATACCAGGCTTGCAGATGGTACATGGCCGGGCGCTCGATGGGCATTTCGAACCAGGCGTAGATAAAGCTACCCAGTGGGATGTCGCCCATGCCGATCTGGTCACCGGACAGGTAAGGCTGCTTGGCCAAGGTTTCGTCGGCGATGGCCAGCAACTGCGCGCACTGTTTGTGCGCGGCGTTGATCGCCACCCAGTCGCGCTGGTCTTCCGGCGTGCGCAAAAGGCCCCAGAACAGCGGGCGGAACGGTGCGGCGAAGGACGAGGTGGTCCAGTCCATCCACTTGTCGGCCAGGGCACGCTGCCGTGGGTCTTCGAGGTACCAGCCCTGCTCGGCGCCGTACTCGGCGCACAGGTAGCGGACGATGGTGTTGGACTCCCACAGGGTCAGGTCGCCGTCTTCGAGCATCGGCACCAGGCCGTTCGGATTGCGCGCGCGGTAGTGCGGCTCGTTGACCACACCGAAGGCGCCACCGGCGTCGATGGACTCGAAGTCCAGGCCCAGCTCGTGGGCGATCCACAGCGCCTTGCGCACATTGCTCGAATTCTTGCGGCCCCAGATCTTCAGCATGGCAACGTCCTTATGAATGCACAGGTGATGCAGTCTACTCCAGACCTTCACCGCCTGTACCGGCCTCTTCGCGGGCAAGCCCGCTCCCACAGGAATACCGGTGGCTTGAAGATTGTGGTGATCCTGTGGGAGCGGGCTTGCCCGCGAAGAGGCCGGTGCAGGTGGACAATCCACTGAAACTCCCGCCGCCAAGCCCTGTCACTGTTCTGAACAGGCCGTTCACAGCGTTGCGTCTAAGCTGTCTGGGACGGCTCAAGCCCTTGGTTCCAAGGAGGACCGATTATGTTGCTGTTGTGGTTGGTAGTGCTGGTCATCGGCGCGGCGTACCTCACGCATCGGCGCCTGGCGCCCCTGCAGATACTGGGCATCATGGCGGCCTATGTGCTGCTGATGGGCATTTTCAGCAGCGCCCCCGGTTGGTTGCTGGCCTTGATCTGGGTGGTACTGGCCTTGAAGATCGCCCTGGTTGCGCTCCCAAACTGGCGCCGCAAAGTGTTCACCGGGCCGGTATTCAGCTGGTTCCAGCGTACTCTGCCGCCCATGTCGCAAACCGAGCGCGAAGCGATCGATGCCGGCACGGTGTGGTGGGATGGCGAACTGTTCAGCGGCCGCCCCGACTGGCGTACCTTGCTGGCCTACCCGGCACCGAAACTGACCGAAGAAGAACAGGCCTTCATCGACGGCCCCACTGAAGCGCTATGCGCCATGGTCAGCGACTGGCAGATCGGCCAGGACCTCGACCTACCACCTGCAGCCTGGGCGCACATCAAACAGAACGGTTTCTTCGCCCTGATCATCCCCAAGGAATACGGCGGCAAAGGTTTCTCGGCTTACGCTCACTCCCAGGTGGCGATGAAGCTGGCCACCCGCAGTGGCGACCTCGCGTCCACTGTGATGGTGCCCAATTCCCTCGGCCCGGCCGAACTGCTGCTGCATTACGGCACCGACGAGCAACGCAACCACTACCTGCCACGGCTGGCGCGTGGCGAGGAAATCCCCTGTTTCGCCCTCACCGGCCCGCTGGCCGGCTCCGACGCCGGCGCCATGCCCGACACTGGGGTGGTCTGCAAGGGCCAATGGAACGGTGAAGAAGTCATCGGCCTGCGCCTGAACTGGGAAAAGCGCTACATCACCCTCGGCCCTGTCGCCACCCTGCTTGGCCTGGCGTTCAAGGCCTACGACCCGGATCACCTGCTGGGTGAAAAGGAAGAACTGGGCATTAGTCTGGTACTGATCCCCACCGACACGCCCGGCGTTGACATCGGCAGGCGCCACCTACCGCTGGGCGCCGCCTTCATGAACGGCCCCAACAGCGGCAAGGACGTATTCGTGCCACTGGACTTCCTGATCGGCGGCCAGGCCATGCTCGGCAAGGGCTGGATGATGCTGATGAACTGCCTGTCGGTGGGCCGTTCGATCTCCCTGCCGGCGGTCGGCACCGGCGCTGCCAAGTACACCAGCCTGGTCACCGGCCAGTACGCCAACATCCGCGAGCAGTTCAACGTGCCGCTGGCCGCCTTCGAAGGTATCCAGGAATCGCTGGCGCGCATCGGCGGCAACGCCTGGCTGATGGACAGCGCGCGCCTGCTGACCGCCAAGGCCGTCGACCTGGGCGAAAAACCTTCGGTGCTGTCGGCAATCCTCAAGTACCACCTGACCGAGCGCGGCCGCGAATGCATCCAACACGCCATGGATGTGCACGGCGGCAAGGCCATCATCATGGGCCCGAACAACTACCTGGGCCGCAACTGGCAAGGGGCACCGATCTTCATCACGGTCGAAGGCGCCAACATCCTTTCGCGCAACCTGATGATCTTCGGCCAGGGTGCCATCCGCTGCCATCCGTTCGTGCTCAAGGAAATGGCCCTGGCCGGCCGAGAGGACCGTGATCAGGCACTCAAGGCATTCGACGACCTGCTGATGAAACACATCATGTTCGCCGCCGGCAACGCGGCCAGCACGTTGGTGTTCAACCTGGGGCTTGGGCGTTTCGAGCCAGTGCCAGGGGATGCTTTGAGCCAAGGTTACTTCCGCGCCCTCAACCGCCAGGCCGCCGCCTTCGCCCTGCTGGCCGACCTGTCGATGATGCTGCTGGGTGGCGCCCTCAAGCGTCGCGAACGCCTGAGTGCCCGTTTGGGTGACGTGCTGAGCTACCTCTACCTGTCCAGCGCCGCGCTCAAGCGCTATCACGACCTGGGCTCGCCGGAGCACATGCAGCCCTTGCTGCGCTGGGCCCTGGAAGAGAGCCTGGGCCAGGCGGAAAAAGCCCTGGACCGCCTGCTCGACAACTTCCCCAACCGTTTTGTCGGCTGCGCGCTACGGGTGCTGGTGTTCCCCTTCGGCCGCCGTCATACCGGGCCGAGCGATGAGTTGGATGCCGAAGTGGCGGCGCTGATTGGCCGCAGCAAGGGCGATCCGGCCCTGGAGGAACTGCTTGCAGGCTGCTTCCGCCCGCAGGCCGATGGCGACCCAGTGGCGGCACTGCAGCGGGCCGCCGACTTGCTGGATGAGACTGCCCCGCTGTACAAGGCGCTACACCAGGCTATCAAGGAGGGCAGGATTCAGCCTGCACCCGGGCAGTCGATAATCGATGCGGCAGTGGAAAGCGGTGCGCTGCAGCCTGGTGACAGGCAACGATTGCACGAAGCAGAGCACGCCCGCCGCGTAGTGATCGATGTGGATGCCTTCGACAAGGCGCAGTTACTGCCTGAACCAGGCAAGGTACGCTGAGCAAGGGGCCGTTTTGCGGCCCCTTCTGTAACCCGCGTATACTCCGCCCCCGTTTCGACCACCCCGAGGACCGCCCCATGGCCAACCCACACTTGGAATATCACCTGCAACTGCTCAACCACCTGCGTACCATTCTGGTGGCGCTGGGGGAAGCTGAGCAGGTCCCAGAGGAAAGCCACGCCCTGTTCCTCGAACGCTTTGACGAGCTGCGGACCCTGCTGCCGCAGAATCCACTGGAAAGCCAATATCTGGGCCAGGACCTGATCTGTCAGGTGATTCAGCGCTACCCGCAAATCGCCCACCTGGTGCCCCGCGACCTGCTGTGGTTCTTCGGTGGAGACTGCCTGCATTACATGCCTGACGAGGAGCTCGACCTGTACCAGCGCCTCGAAGAGCGCCGCTACGAGGCGGATCAAAACGACGAGCCTTTCGACTGGCATCAGGAGAAGCAACTTCTCTCGTTGCCAGGCGACTCTGCCAACCACTGACCCCCTCGACGGTCGCGCCTGATTTTCGGGCGCGATTTACGCAGCAACCAATCGTAATCTCCCGTATTGAAATGGATTCGCCTTACAGACGCTCAGTGCCGCCGAGCCTAATCTGCACGCGTCTCTGTGACAGCTGAGCAGCGCTGTCCAGGGCAGAAAATGAGCCCGTCATCCGTAACGATGATCGCGCTCTTCAACTGACCATCGGGTATTACCAATGAAAAAAACCTTGATCGCCCTCGGCCTGGCCGCGGCCGCCAGTACCGCCCATGCCTTGCCGGACACCGGCACCATCCTCTTCACCGGCAAAGTCAACGGCAACACCTGCTCCATCGAGATTGTCGACCCTTACAACGGTGCGGTCCTGAACCCAATCGTGCTGCCCGAGGCAGATGCGTCTCAGCTCTCGGGTGCCGCTGGCAAAGATTCGGCCCCTCTGGCCTTTGGCCTGAGCATCACGGCCGGAACCAATTGCGACACAACAGGCAAGAAAGGTGTCGTGTCCTTCTCTGGCAAAGACGGCCCAGCAGGCGCAGGCGATACCCTGCATGCACTGCACACTGGCAGCGCCGCTGGCGTAGCGCTGGCAATCAAGGACAACACCGGCACCCTCATCCCTTGGGGGGCCGAATCCAAGGAATATGACCTGAACGACACTGGCGAAAGCACGATGCTGTTTTCTGCCAACCTGCGCTCGACCGCAGCCACTGTCAGCCCCGGGCCAGTTAACGCCACGGTTCCTTTCGTGTTCGACCTGAAATAAGCCCCAGGCCGCGCCGAATACGGCGCGGCCCCTACTTCACAACGCCCTGTGCAGATCATGCCTAACTTCGGATACCAACGCCTTCGACGCGCCCTGCTCCCTTTGTGCCTGGCCCTTTCACTGCCAGTTGCCGAAGCCGCGCTGACCATCAACGCCACTCGGGTAATTCACGCCAGCGACGCTCACAGTTCATCGGTAGTGGTTGCCAACCCGACCAACAGGCTTTTTGCCGTGCAGACGTGGGTCAACACCCAGGCAGACGATACACTCACGGCCGTACCTTTGGCCCCCACCCCCGTGCTGTTCCGCCTGCCCCCTGGCAAAGAGCAGCTTGTGCAGATCAACCGGCTGCCCAACGACCTGCCGCAAGACCGTGAGTCGCTGTTCTTCTTCAATGTCCAGGAAATCCCGCAGGAGGAAACATCCGGCCAGAACCACCTGAACATTGCCATGCGCACACGCATCAAGCTGTTCTATCGGCCCAGCCAACTCAAGGGCTTGCCGAAGGATAACATCAAGCATCTGAGCTGGTTCCTGCAGAAACGAGATGACAGCCTGTATCTGGTGGTCGACAACCCGACGCCCTTTCACTTCACTTTCGACCAACTGGAAGTCAGTGGTGCCGGGGAGTCGGAAAAGCCCAGCGCCATGGCCATGGCACTTCCGTTCGCCCAACAGTTCTACCGCCTGACGCAAGTCCGCAAGGTGCAGGGGCTACAGGTGACCTTCAATACCATCAACGACTATGGCGCCTCTACCGCCGTCATGCAGCAGCCTCTGGCACTCAAGCCAGCAAAGTGATCTCCAGCGGCTCGAAATTCGGCAACGCCGGCCAGGTACGGCCGGCGTCGAAACTGACCTTCACCTCGACCGTGAAGTTCTGCCCCAGCAACAAACTACCCAGGAACGTAAGCGGCACCGTTAAATCACCTGTTGCACCGATCCCTGACTCCAATTCACTCTCGGTGACCGCATGATTGTGCATGACTGGCAGATTACTGGCGCCTTCGCTGGACACCCCGCGAATCTCGATGCGGACCCACTGATCCACACTGATCAGCTTCCAGGGCGCCAGGGTAATTGCCGGATCCCGCGTCTGCTGCTTCAAACTGAATGTCGTACCTGTCGTACCCGATAGCTGTGGAATAGGCATGCTGGAGCGCGGAAGCGGTGCTATCGCGACCCGCCTGACATCCGACCACCATTGGCCGTCGCTCCCGTCTACTGCGTAACGCAGCGGGACTGTCTTGCCACTCAGGGCAACCACATTACGCTCGGCAACTCGATAGCTGCGCACACCCTCCACACCCGGCAACAACTGCTCGCCGAACATCCCAAGCGCCCACTCCACCGTGAACGGCTCGCCCGGATAGATGACTGCCGGTTCAGGTATACGTATTTCCAGAGGCTCATGAATGTCGATCAGCATCAGGGTCACCAGCTCCTGATTGCCAGTCGCCAGCGGCACCTCTGGCCAAGGAAGTACCCGTGGCACCGGCTTGGCATCGACGATAACGGCCTTGGGGACCGCCACCTGGCTTTCGTTTCCTGCACGGTCACGCACCAGATACTGCCCATAGCGGACGCCATCACCGCGCGCCCGGATCATCTGGCCGTCATATTCGATGATCACGGGCGTGCCAGCATTCGCACTGGTCAAAGTGAGTTCACCTACCTGGGTGTTGTCCAGTGGCTGATCATCCCAGTAGTACACGATCGTATCGCCGGGCATGAACACTTGGTAGTCCGGCACCTGCCCGCGCAACACTTCACCATGCTTCTTGAGAAATTCGTCAGTCAACGGCAGCGAGCCCAGCTCTGGAAACTCCAGGCGCCCTCTGTCACCGCCCAGAACCGGAGCGGTGCGATCGATGGTCAAGGTCAAGGGCTTGGAGCCGGTTTCCACGCCGTTATAGCCCAGAACGCGGTAAGTAACCTTGAATTCGCCCTCTTTAAGCAATGAGTCGACCGGCACATCGATAAACAGCTCATTGGGATCGATGGCCGCATACCAGGTCTTTTCATCAACGAATTCGCCATCCCAGTACAGGGAGAGTGTTTCCGGCCTATCCGGGCTAGGACTGGAAATCGGCCACTGCGGTACCTCGATACGCAAGGGCCTGCTGAGATCTGCAACTGGTAATAATCCCGGCGCGCCATCTGTGATGTCGTCCAGCGCCGCCGGTGCCGACGGAGGGTCTAGGACATCGTAATTGCGTATTGAATCCATTGGCATGATGCCTTCCTCCAAGACCGAAAACGGCAAGGGCGAGCTTTCGCTCGCCCTTGGCCAACATTACCAGCGATAACTCACACCGATATTTGCACCCCACGGCTGCTCGATTTGCTCACCGTTGCTGTAATCGAAATCAGCATGCATCTGCAGGCGCTCGTCCAACGCCACCGCAATCCCGACCCCCAGTTCACCTCGCGAACCGGCCAGGTCATTGTCGAAACGGTGGTCATTGACCTTTACCTGGTTATTGCTCACGAACTCATGTGCATACGCGGCGCGCACATAGGGCTGGGCAAAACGCCCCTCCCCCAGGTCGAAGGTGCGTCCCAGCGTGGCACCGGCCTTGCCCAGCAGCGACCGGGTATCGTCACCCTGTGCCTTCAGACCGTTGTCCAGGTGGTAATCCTTGCCCGCGATGTTCACTGCCGACCACTGGGTATAAGGCTCGACGAAGTAACCATCACCCAAGGCGATATGGCGGCCAAACTCCACAGACCCACCAACGCCCAGGTTGTCATAGCTGCCCTTGGCACGCTCGCCATCACTCAACGTTACCTTCGAATCGTTGTCGAAGCGGTTGAGTTTGACCACGCTATCGAAGTAGTAGCCACTGCTTGCATCGAGCCACGTGGCATACAGGCCGAGGTAGTAGCTTTTGACTTCGGCAGAACCGCCACGGGTCAGGTTGAGGTCGGACGAACTGTGCCCGGCCATGACCCCAGCCAACCACTGCCCATCGCCCCAAGGCAACGGCGTATCGGCCCCTAGAGAAAACCCTTGTTGCGTCTGCTTGTAACCTGCTTGGTCGCTAACGTTGTACTGATTGCCGTAGGCTCTGGCCCAGGCCCCAGCCTTGCGCTCGTCCAGGCGCAATTCGCCCATGCGCCCACGCAAGCTGGTCAGCTCACCGTACCAGACCGTCGGAGCAGTGTTGAACAGCGCCAGCACCGAAGCGGTGCTAGGGCTGATGACTTTGCTGGAGCCGTCTAGGAACCAATCGTTGCCGCGCTGCGCCAAGGCATAGGAAAACGCGCCCAAGTCGACCGGCCCGTTGAGCAACGAAAACGAAGCATCGCCACTCTCGACGTGAACCAGGTGCAACGAATTCGGCGCGGTCGGCTCGGCACCACTGCTACCAACCAGCAAGCTATGGTTGCCGCTGGCATTCCCGGCTACTTCAAGAAAATCGGTCTGCCCGGTGGCGAAATCGGCATCCATGATGAAGGTGCCGCTCCCCGACAACTCTCCCAGGGTCAAACGTTGGTACTGGTTGGCTTCGCCAAAGCGCACCTCACCGCCGTTCATCTGCAGTTGGCCGACCTGACTGTCCTCGACCATGGTCCAGCGGCCTTGGTTGGCGAGCGTCAGGCTGGCCACATTTTCCAGGCGACCGGTCAGGCTGGCATGGTTATCCAGGCTCACGTTCGCGGTCGAGCCTGCTTCAGCACGAATGTCACCTACCAGTTGGGCGTTGTCGACACTCAGGTTCGCCGTGGAATCGCCCAGCACCTCCAGCAGGGTACCGTTACTGCCCTTGAGGGTCGACCCCGCGCCGACCAGGATATTGGCGCTCGCTGGCCCCAGGAAGGCATCGCCCACGACGATTGCCGAACCGTCCAGGCCTTCGACATGAGATCCGACCAGGCTTACCTCGGCCGCATCGGCAAAATCTGGGTCGGCCAGAATCTCCAGACCGGTGCGTGCCCCACTGATGGTGCTGCCGCTGGCAGTCAGGCTGGCGTCACCGAACATTTGCACCGCCCCCGAGTTGCCATTGCTGACCAGCGAGCTGTTTTCCAGCACCAGTGTAGAGCCGGCACTCAGCGACGCGCCCCCACGCCCCCCTTCGACATGGCTGTCACTGACCGTCACCGTCGAGCCCACACCGCCTTGGCGAACAAGGCGTAAACCGAACAGATCGGCGCGTATGGAACTATTGCCGCTGATAATCCCGTTCGCCGCAACCAGCGCTACGCCTTCCGACGCCCCCCCCTCAACCGTAGTGCCTTGTAAGTTCAAACCACTGCCTGCGTTTGCCCTGATGCCCTGGGTGGTGGCGCCCGTGGCATTCAGTTGCCCCCCCGAATTGACCAGGTAACTGTCAGACGCGGTCGAAGCATCAATGTTCAATTCACCATCGACAATGGTTTGCGCCCAAACCGGCGCCGTCCAGAGCAGCAACAAGGGTGCTCTGAGACTGCGTGTTACAACATTAAGACCGAAAATATGAATGGACGTCATAAGAAAGGCTTGCCTGTAAGAAATGCGAAAACGACGTATGGGTCGAAGGCTCACAAAACTACAAAGAAATACCTTCAAGATATGTAGGAAAAGCCGACAAATGCCGAATGGACGGCCTTTCCTCAAACCCTCAGGGGCCCACTGGGCAAGAGCCGTTAGCGTCGTGCATTGAAACAACACGCTCTTCGAGGTCCGATACATAGGTGCGACCTCCGAACTCAAACTCATAGTGCACCCTTCCTCGCCCATCGCGATCGGGAGGTGCGGCGTGATAAATCGGCAGAATATGATCTGCATAAGGCTGAACACGCCAAACGAAACCATTGATGTTGGTTGTTGAGAGTACAATTTCTTCTTCTAAATCCACGCCAGCTACCGGTACATCGCCATCAAGCCCTTGAACGGCAGTCCATTTCATCGTCACCTTGTCACCCACTTTGAGCCCGTATTGCGCCAGATCCGGCACCTGAACACGGATTGCAGGGACAGACGGGTCACTTGGATCCCAAAGCGCATCGCAGGTCAGCCAGCCTACAGGGGGTTGGGTATTGCCGCCCAAGAACTCTGGTTTTTCCGGATGGATGTCGATGGCAGTCACATCCACCTCGGTGCTATCGGACCATACAACGTTCGGGTTGCCCGGTCGCGTGACCTTGTAGTGGACCGGAACGATACCGTTGCCACTCGCTGCGATGGCCGCCCATGGCACCTGGAGCTCCAGTTGTGCACCGATATCACCGCTTTCCAATGGATAGTCCAATGTGTCGAGATGGGTGTCGCCCCAGTAGAAACTGAGTTCGTCCAACTCCTTCAACGACATATGAATATCCAGAATCAAGCGCGCATCTTCAAACTCATCAGCAGGAAGCAATTCGTTCTCCGCGCCGGACACCTTGCCGTAAACAGTAGGAAGCGGCAGCCGCGGGTTTACCGGATCCGGCCAGTCCGGATCAGGATCAATAGGGTTGATCGGGCCAATTCGCTCGAGATTGACCATGACCTCGATGTCCCGCCCCCCTTGCGGCACGGTACCCCTGCGCACTTCGTAAGCCACCGTCACGGGAACCTCACCCGTGCTGCTGGCACCGTAGCTGTCCCAAACAACTTTCGGTGCCATCCGAAAGTCCATCGGAAATGCGTTGATGCTGCCCACCTCACGCCACTCGGACTCATCGTTGCCCCAAATCACCCGCACCTGGTCGGTCGACTTGGCGTTATCGAAGGCCCGCACTTGCACGACGACGCCGTCAAACACATCCTGCTGGTCGATCACGCCATCATCAGCTGCGGCCACTAGAGGGTCTTGCAAATTGCCAGGCAATGGGCCTATGGCCACCCCCACCGCCCGTGGGGCCGAAAGCCGGCTGATATTACCCGCCTTGTCCATCAGTACGTAGAACGCGTATACACCGCCGTCCCCCAGCGCTCGGATGGTGTCGACAGGCACGGCGATATCCTGTGGCAATGTACCCACGTCGGCGAAGCCATCAGGGTCAACAACTTCACCTTCAGCCGGTACTTCGTCGAGCCAGAACCAGAACACCTTGTCGCCGCCGGCCCAGTCTGGATAATCGGGTAATGATAATTTTGCTGTAGCTATATTCGCCTCAGTAATATCGGCAATGGACGGAAATGCGACAGGCGTGGCTTTATCGTAAGGAGGCTCTCGGTCAAATCTGAGTGTCAGCCTATCTGACGTATCACTAGCATTATTGTATTTCAATAACCTGTACTCAAAACTGTTATCGCCATCTACCCACCCCTCCAGCTGCGCGCGATCAAATATGACCGGGAGCGGAAACATACCAGCATCATCGCGATCGAACTGCTGCTCCAGAACCGGCCTGTCGGTTGGCACATGTATAACTGTCAGCGAGTCATAGTAGCCAGGCGGCGCCATTGGATTCCAGGCAGGAATGGTAATCTGGAATACCTTGCTATCATCTTCCAGGTATTCGACCTTGACCGTATTATCGGCAGGGTCTGCAATCAATGTTGCGTCTACGCTCGGAGCGACCATCGCTTGTGGCTGAGCATGATGAATACGAATCGGGCGCAGTTTCGGCTGACCCTTTTTCACTGCAGGTCGTTTGCCAGCTAAATCATTCATTGCAAGATCTCCCGTTAATCGGCACAGGTACAGATCAGCGGCTCAAGCACCTGATTGGCATCAGCATCCCGGAGCCTCGGTCCTGATTGAAGCCTGTACTCAATCACGATGCATCACAACTGGCATTTTTATCAGGTATTCGAAAAAACTCAGTCTTGACAGGCATAAAAAAGCCCGTGCAAGCACGGGCTTTCTCATTCATTTTTGCATCACCCGTTTGAAGTTTCTTGACTGGCCAAACGGTCCACAGGGTCATAGCCGTAGCGGCTCGTTTGCTCGGGCACATCACCGCTTGCAGGTACGGTCACTGCCACCAAACGGTTCAAACCATCATAATTCAACTCACGCCCTGCCTCATCCGTGATCAAGCATCCGTTGCCGTCATACTTAAGCGTCACATTACCACTCGAGTAATCAGGGTGATCATTGTCAATACTGGTTAACTGCGCCGGATCAAGGGCATTTTCGAATCCGTATGTCGCCATGTTGCTGCCACCGGGGAATACCGTAAAAACCCGGGTGATATTATCTATATCGTCGAAACGAAAATACTGTTCATGGATTACCTTGCCAAATGGATCAACGGGTGAAAGTTCACCGTCGCTGGTATATTCTTCCAGCCGACCGCGATCATCGTAGGCATATGCCTCCTTACGCAGTACACGCTCACCCTCCTGCAACGTTCGCGAAGTCAACGCATCCCGTACATCATATTCCTGCGCCAGGCTCTGCCCTGCGGTATTCATCGTGAACGTGCGCAACACTTCCCGATCAAACGCGTCGTAGCGCAGCTCCGTTGTCAGGAACTGCTCCCCTTCACGCGTATCAATCTTGAGCTGTCGGCCAAGGGTGTCATAGGTGAAACGGGCCGTTAACTCCCCTAACGTCGTCAGCTCCAGCTGGCCCGCAGCGTTGTAGGAATAGTGCTGAACCTGGCCGAGCACATCGGTGTACGTCAGTGCACGTTCACGCAGGCTGGCCTGGTAATGCATGACGTGATCGTTACGCACTTCCGACTTGATCGCTCCGGTGCTGAAGTAAGTGCGCCTAATCCGATCCCCTGCCTCCTCGGCGGTGCTGAGGCGCGCATTCTTGGCGTCGTATACATAAGTGGCCTCGAAATTCTGCGCAGCAACCTGGGACTTCGTGTTGACGACCTTGCGAGTGACAGGCTGCTCGTTCAATTGAAGGTTGTACGCGTAGTGAATGATCTCACCGGCTGGCGTAATCACCCTGTTCGGTTGGCGCTGACCCGGCAGGTAGAACATCTGCCGCTTGCGCCCACCGGTAATCGACACAACCATGCGGCCCAGGCCATCGAACACTTGTTCACCAAGCACCTTGTCGCCTACCTTGATAAGCACCGGCAAGTCTTCACCGCTGTGCGAGGCATAGTCGCGGTGCACCCTGCTCCCGTCTGCAAGGGTTTCGTCCACCAGCCGGTCAAACAGGTCGTAGGCAAAGTGTTTGCTGGCCTTGCGAGGGTCTATCTCTTGCGTCAAGCGCCCCAGCCCATCGTAGTGGTTTTCCTGCACACTGTAGGATGTGCCGGGCTGGCTCGGCCCATCGAGAGTGAAACGCTCCACTTTTACGGGCTTTTCGAACAGGTTGAGCCAGCTGACAGTCTTGCCGGTTCGGCCTACTCCGCCAGGCTCCAGCAGGTCACCCGTACTGGCGTCACGCAGTTCGCCATCCTCCGTTTCGCTCCAGTTGATTTGCACTGGGCCGTTCTGCCACTGCGCACTGCCCTGCGGGTCGATCTGCTCGAAATGCCTGACGTTGTCCGGGCCGATCTGGCAATACTGCTGGCCCCAATCATCGTACAGGTAACGCGTGGCGTAAGCGGTTTCCGCCGCCGTCGCTTCCACCGGCTTGCCAGCCCGTTGCGCAGCCTGGGCATCGACCTTTTGGGGTTCATAGTCGAGCCAGTCGTATTCGGTTTCCTCGACAAGGTTGCCGAAGCCGTCATGGGTCATCTTGTAACTGGCACGGAATGCCTTGGCACGCAAACCATCGGGGTTGTCCGCATCCTGACGTTCCTGCGCCACGGCGCGGTTCAGGCCATCTATCCAGGTCCGGGTGACCACGCCTTTGACATCCTCGCTGGTCTGATCAGCTTGCTGGCCGGCCAGGGTAACCAGGCTGTAAGTATAACGGCGCGAAGCCTTGAACTCGGGGTCGTTGGGCGAAACAATCTCCTCGATCACCCGACGTGGCGGATCGTAGCGGTACTCAATCTCTACCTCATTGTCGTCACGGTTGAGCAGCGGCAGATTATTCAACACATCCTGACGCAGGGTTATCACCTTTTCGGCATGATGCGGGCTACCGTATTCCTGCTCCGTCTTGTGGTCAAAACCAGTATGGGTCTGCACCGTTTGCAACACATTGGCACCGATCGCGTTCGACATCTCATAGAGGTAGGAAATCTTGGTCGGTTTGTTGTCGAGTGTGGTGACCTGAGATCGGACACGGCCGTATTGCATAGCGGCACGATGGGTACCGTAGTACAGGTAGTCCGTCGCACTATAGGGCTGGCCGATCGGGTCGCTGCCACTGGCAAGTTTCAGCAAGGTCTCATTCTTCACCACTAGCGCACCCGCCCTGTCAAGGGCGCCCACCTTGGCTGGCAGGCGCCCATAAGTGAGGCGAGTGCAGAGGATTGGCGCCACCGGTTGCCCCTGCTCGCCAGGGCCGGGTATCACCGTCGTGTCGCGCAGGCTGCGCACAAATTCCTGCGGATCCGGCGGGCAGTCGGCACCCTCGCCCTCCTTGGGGTAAAACGCGTACCGGGTGCACACACCGTTGGCCAGCGCTTCTTCGAGCAGGTTGCCGTAATCGTCGTAGAGTGTCTTGTCCGTTTCTTCCCGTGGCCAAGTTTCGCTGCCTTTCTTCCAGCGCCGCGTCACAGTGTCGGGCATCTGGAAGAACTTCGCCTGCTGGCTGAAGGGCAAGCCGGGCGTCTCGTGATACTTCGTGACCACTTCGTGCACGTGCTCGTTCTGCGCGTTGACTTGGCGGGTCATGAGGTGAAAGCGGTTGTAGTACTGAACAACGGTTTTCACAACCTGCTCGGGTGCGTTTTCCGGCTTGTCGGCGTGCAGGTAGTGAGTAACCTGCGTGTGATACTCGAAGTCCGAACCCGTGAACTTGTAGAGGTTGTCAAGGCCATTGTCGACCCAACTGACGCCAGCAGCCCCTCGCCCCAGGAAGTTGTTGTCCGAGTACGCGTAGGTGGTCAACATGGCGGGCTGCCCAGCACCAGGCTCGGCGAGATGACGCTTCACCCTTGGCAACGCTGGATGCACATCCCCCGGGAAGCGATGACCAATCCTGTCACCGTACTCGTATTCGATGGTCTCGCTGCCGCCTACTGGGTTGTCCACCTTGCTCAACACCGCAAGGTTGCGGTCGCGCTCGTAAGCGATGTGTTGGTATTGCAGGCGCCAACTGCCCTTGTTCGCGTTCGGATCATTCTGGTCAAAGGGCAGTTGCACCGATACGAGCAAGCGCAGTGCCGGTGTGCCTTCGACACTCAGGCCCAGCGTATAACGTGCCGACGGCCTGCCCTGGTCACCTGCCTCTGGATGCAGGTCAAGCAGCACCTCTCCACTGCTGTAAGACAAGGCAAGCAGCTTGATCCCGCCGCCATCTTCGATGCTGGTCAGGCAGGGTGTACCATTGTAACTATCGTTGTACGCCAAGGTGATCCAGTGCCCCAGCGGGCCTTCGACGCGTACCGGTAGTGCAACGGTATTGTCACCGCTGCCCTGCAGCTCCAGAAATTCCACCAGACCGGATTTGTGCACCACCCGCCAACGGGCACCCGGCGTGTCTTCATGCATGTGGAAGCTTTCCAGCGTGCGCTCGTCGATGCCTAGCCCTGTGCCGTCGCCGAGGTCAGATCCGGTGATCTTGTAACGCTCCCCGGTGTGCATTTCGAGCATGCCGCTGGCGGGCGTGAATTGCGTAAGGTTCAAACTCCAGCCATGACCAAAGCCCGCATCTTGACTGCTCGTCGGGTTGAACCCCAGGCGCAGTGGCAGCGATGGGCCCATGAGCTGGTTGCCCACCAACTCCGGAAAGGCGATACCCAAGGTGTACTGACCGGTACGGGGATCGACACTGTTCTGCACGAAACTCATGAAATTGAAGGCATTGGAATGCAACCAGTTTTTATTGCTCATGGTTGATTACCCTCTTGCTTGGCGCCTATGTTGAGTACCAGTGCATTGCGGCTATCCAGCACGGTCCGCCCCGGGAAGTTGACCCGCAACCTATGAAGGTTGCCCTCTTGATCGTACAGCTGGGCTTCGAGGCCTCGATCCAACACGGCACGGTACATTTTCTGGACGCTGCCCTTGGCCATCTTGTCGTGCCAGTACGGCATGTCGGGTACGCGATGCAGGCAGATCATCAGCTCGCCTTTGCCAGGTACCCGATTATCGATAAAGTCGGCTTTCAGCCCTTCGTACTTCAGTTCCTCAGCCATCGCCAACAGGCAGCCGTCGATCGTCAGTTGCGTCGGTACAGGTTCGCCCGGGGGATTGAAGGCATATGACAGGTAGCTGAAGTAGGTTTCCTTGACTTGCTCGCTTTCCCAGCGAACAGCAGATGCCGCACTCAGCTTGCAGATGAGGAACAGCACCGGAACCCCCAGGTGGGTACACGACAAGGTCCAGTAATCGATCGTTTCGTCGCTGAAGCTGAATAGGTCTTCACTACCGATTGGAGGAGGCGGATTGTGGAACATCCGCTCAGGCGTGATGCTGTATTCCGACACGGGAAAGTGCGGGACAGTGAGGCTCTGCAACATGAGTGTGCCCTGCTTGTCGCGCGAGTCAAATTCACCGCCGCCGTCCTTGGTGAACTTGGCAAAGATTTTCGGGTTTCCGGGCGTGGTGCTCTGGAAGTAGAACCGCTTGTGCTTGGTCGCATCATCCTCTTTCACCTCACTGAGCACGGTCGGGGTTCCCCGGGGCTTGAACGGGTTGCGAGCCAGGTTGACATACCACTCCGCAACATCTGGCCCAGGCTCGACCCCATCGTCACCCGCCTCCACGAACGGCAGTTGCAGTTTGCTTTCGTCGTAATAGAACTTCAGCGTCGCCATCTCGGTCGGGCTCAACGGAATCGCCAGGTCGCCCACTTTCTCGGTCTCGATGGAGACCAGCACTTCCACCTGTTGCATGCCGTTGGCAAGGCATTCGTGGGTGCCACGCACCTGCAACTCGAAACGCTTCAAGCTGCGCCAGACCGGCGGAGTCGTCGATTTCTCGGCCAGTTCGATCACGGCATAACCGGTGGGCTCTCCGTTGACTTCCGCCATGACCACAGCTGCAACTGATGAACTCGTGGCCGGCGGGGTGTACAGCCCATTCTGGTCAATGCTGCCGTCACCGAAAACTGCCCACCGGGTAGTCGTAGCCGGGTCAGGCAGACTGAGGGACTGACCATCTTTCAAAGTAACGCGCTGTTTGGCCAGCGCGAACTGGATGGGTACTGCGGCATCGATTTCGGATACATAATTGGGCTCGAGCGTAAGTGTGGCTGGGTAGGCAAAGATGACTACCACGGCTTCGGCACTCTTATCACTGCTGGTACTCGCGACGATGTGCTGCATCAGTACTTCCGGGATAGGCGCTTCAGGGGTGTACGGCTCGAACATCACCACCCCCCCTCCCAGCCGCGTCAGCTTACCGAGCTCGGGTTCACCCTGCGCAATGTCAATGGTTGCCGAACTGTCGGAACTCGAAAGCGTGATAGCCCGCTCGCCCTCCGACCAGGTGGCAACCCGCGGTGATAGCTCCAGGGCCTTGACCGACTCGACGATCAGGGCGTTGCGCACTTGCTCGCCCTGTGGTGTCTGGAAGCGGTTGGAAACCACCACCACCTGCTGCGCCTGGCGGAAGTTTTTGGGCTGCGAGGTATAGCTCCCGCTTTGGGTAATATCCTTGGAACCCGTGGAGAACTGCATCAATTCGGCCCCCCACGACTGTTCGGCGGCGTCGAAGGCAGTCGTGCCCCCATTCAATTCAAACTGGCGCTGCTGGCCAGCCTGCATCTGCGAGCGCAGTGGCTCGACATTGAAGGTCCCCGCGGTTGGATCGATGCTGCCGAACAGCACCCGGTCCAGAGGGTCGTACTCCTCCAGAACGCCCACTTCCTGGGCGTTGGGCATGCGCAATTGACCCAGCATGCCTGGCTGGTACTTGGTGAACAAGCCTTTGAGGTCCTGGTTCAATACCACCGTGGTATTGAACTTCCGCACGCCATCTACGCGGGTATCATCTGGAATCAGGTAGGGGAACGTAGCCGGGTTGGCCGGCAAGGTGCCATCCTGGGCGCCGACCTTGAGCCTGCAAAACAGCACCACCGCCCCCTCTCCAGCATGTGGCGAATCCTTCGACTGGCCTTCGGGATGTGCCTGGGTACGCAGGGTAAAGCCCACAGGGCACAAAGGCCCGAAGTCACTGAAGTCCAGCGTAGCGGCTACCGTATTCCGCCGGTACGAGGATTGTTCCAGGATTTTACTTTTGATGCGCCCACCTATGAGCAAAGCTGCCGGGCCGGTCAACCCAAGGTTACAGCTTGCCACCCCGCTCTCCGCCAGATTGAGCGTCAAGCGGCCCTGGCTGCTGACGTCGGTCATTTGAACTTGCAACGTGACGGTCATGCTCAGCTGATAACCCATGTGCTCATGTAGGTTCATGCTGTAGTTCAGACGCGGCGGGCGGCCGGTGTAGTGCAGGCTGGAGACGACACTGCCGGTGAGGATGGGCAGCGTTACCTTGGCATTGGCATTGGCCATGGAAGCGCCTTCGAAAGAAAGGCGCGGCGGCCCGAGCACCACATTGGAGAGGGTGAGGAATTCGGTCTGGCTTTCATCCAGGGCAAAGCTATCTTCGACGGGCAGGATGAAACGCTGGTCATCGAATGCGGCCAGGAACTGCTGCTCGAGCATGCTATTGATTTGTGCGCCGTCGATCGCCACGATCGCGCCCCAGTCATGCATCACACCACCTTTGCTCAGGCGTTCCAGCAGGGCATCTTTCGAATAGAGGTTCATTTCAAGTCCTCCTTTACCATGTCAAGGTAAGTTTCCACGCCAACGAACGGGATCGGCAGAATCGCGGGCACCCATTTATAGAGATCGTCGTTGGCCTCGATTGCCACGATGACAGCGTAGGTTTCATCGGACGAAGGATCGGGCGTGTACACGCCGTCAACCAGCGTTCCCGAGCCCTTGACCTTGAACCAGAACGTCTTGTCTTTGGGTACGATGTGATCACCCAGCACTTTGTTGGTGGTCCAGTGCTCCAGTTGGATGCCTTGGCCTGACGGCTTGAACTCGAACCAATTGGTAATGTTCAGCAGGGGCAGCAGCACTTCGACTTCCTGCTTGCTTCCTTTGGAACCTTCTGCGAGTACCTGCTCGACATGCAAGTACTGGGATAGCTCTTCCTCAAGGGTCCATGCTGGGGTCTTGCGGTATGCCAGCCAGTGCGCCGGAATGGGTTGCGGCCCCGGAGCGAAGTCCGCTCGGATGGCAGGGGATACATACAGTTTCGAATAGGTGAAGTCTGGGTCGGAGTCCGGGTCGTCGATCAATTGGCCCAACGCGCCGTTCGACATGCGGAAGGTGAACGTTTCGCTGGCGTCCAGCGACGTGGCGCGAACCTTGTATGATACGGCACCCAGCTTGGGCATCAAGACGATCGGATCCAGGCCGATATCCCGGCTGACGATGCCGACCAATGCCCGGCTCACTGCACCACCCGTTTTTGCTGTCGCGGTGACGATTACTCGCTTGTGGTTGTCGGGCAGGTTTGCCCGCTCGGGGGCTGTATATTCCCCTGTCTCGGAGTCGATTTGGCCTGCGTCGCCGCTACCATCCGGAAGGTTGTCGACCGACCAGGTGACCGATACGTTTGCACCGGTGGTCTTGAATGTAAATTTGCGACCTGCGCCCACGATGGTCTCTACCGGGTCGATCTGGAAGGTTGTCAGTTCTGGGCTCAATTGTCCGAGGATGACTAATGGGCCGGGAACATGGACGCTTTCGGAGCTGAATCGCTGGTTTCCTTGGAACAGCAGACCGTGCAGGAGGAAGAGGTCAATTTGCATATCCAGATCACCAAACCCTTTCGACAACTCCGGCATGCGCTCATTGTCGAGAAGAGCTTTATAACCTGACTTATCCAGCGCCGATTGCGCCCTTGCCATATCGTTCCAACCTCGCGGCTGTAGCGTGGAACTGTAACGCTTGTCTTTAGCTTTAAATGCAATTACCCCATTAGCATCAGGCAGCAAGTCATATGCACAGCTATACTCGTAATCGAATACGAACTCACCCCGATCCACTACCACGCCTTCTGGATTACGAAACGACGCACTACTCGCCCCATCCCCCTTCCATCGCAGTTGAATAGCTCCATCAATTAGCCGTAACGTCAGCTCTCCAAAATGACCGTTTCTGATACGTTGATCCGAATAAACCGCACCAATCGGAGTCGTTTCCAACGTGTATCCGGGAACGTCCACGTTCCCAGGGTTCTGCAACCTACCACCCTCTGTAGCCGTGATCACCCCACCCAGATATGTTGCAGCAAAACTAATCCCCTCATCCTTCATATTTTCTATGAGTACGGGCACCACCCTATTAAACATCTTTAACTTCGAAAAAAGCATGACAGCCGAGAATTCGTCCTGGCTACCCGGAATGAAGTAACTGAAGCCATTGCTCGGAAACTTTGGCTGTGAATCACTGCCTTCCATCGCAACAAAAACCAATACAGCTCCATCGCCCTCGCTGTCGGCACCCAACACGTTGCTGTCCGCGGAAGCCTGTGTCCGTATCGATATAAACTCAGGCTTCATCAAATTGTCCGTACGTGGCATTTGACTGAGCTCAAAAATTTTCTTTTCGCCCAACCAGCTTTCAAATACCTCCTTCACGCTTGCCCCAGCAAGCGCGCCCTCTTCGGAGGTATCAGAAAACGAAAGTTCGTATGCCGTCCCTGCACTCAAATCTATGCCAACCCTCCCTTCGCTAACCCCGATGTTGACTTCCTCCAAGCTCACACGGGCACGAAGGACTGGGCCATTCAAACTATCTGCCATCTTGATACGGGTCAACTGCCTGAGCTTTTTATTATTCGGATTTTCGATCGTCAGCTGCTTACCGCCGACGACTTTCATAATCAAGTCGAGCCTCGAACTTTCGAGATTGGCGTTTGCAAAGGACAGACGTGGCTTGTCAAAACGGTAGTCGATGACACGTTCAATCACGCCGGCTGTGGTAGATACATCAAAATTAGCAGGTGGAAACCAGGAATCTGCACTGAAACGCTGAATATACTCCTGCAGCAGAATCACGTTTGTCTTAAGCCTGTCATAAACAAGAATCGCATCCCACCCAAGCCCCTCGACCTCCCGTTCCATCAGTGCCAGATACTCATTGACTGGCAAGCGCTCACCCGCCACAAAACGTTTAGTATTATTTTTCATAATCAGTCCTCAATCGATTTTTTGACATTCACGCAATCAGCGTCAAATCCAAAGCAGGGAAATTAAACCAAGTATCCTGTTGTTCAACTTCATTCTCAAAGTTGACTCTGACCTCCACCGAAAAAAGCTCACCCAGCTTCTGCTCACTCAAAATGTGCTTATCCAGCGTGACCACTACTTCGCCACGGTCCACTTCCTGTTGTTCGGTGAGTGCACTGCGTAACAACTCCACGAGGGCACTGCCACTTCCTTTCACGCCTCGGTACAAAACGTTGACCCGCTGCCCCTGTGCCATGAACACCCAGGCTGACAGCCTCAATGTGGCACCTGCCTGTGGCACCGCAGCCAGCGACAAGGTGGTGCCCAATGCTTGGTCGCACTTGATGATCGGATAGCGTGCTTGCGCCAACGGTTTAATCCGCAGTTGCACTGGCGGCGATTCCAGCGGGGGCAAGTTGTCGCGCAGCAGGCGGAATAACACCGGGAAACGCTTATCCATTGCACTTTCAGTCGCCTCCATGTTGGCGGCGACGGCAGTTTTCGGAACAGTGAAGAGATACGGTGGGGTACTTCCTTCCACCAGTGTCTGTTCGTATTGCCCGGCCTTCGAACGCCCTTGCCAGGCCAGCTGCAGCCGCTCGCCCGGACGCAGGCCAGGGTCGGACACCTCGACAGTGGCACCGGTTGTCGCCAAGTTAGCGTCCAGCCACATGTTCGGGGCAGGGCTTTCTGTCTGCCCATCCTGCACAACAACAGGCAGTAACCTGCGCGGCTGCAGCACTTCGATATCCAGCATCTGGCCGGCAAGGCCCAGCCCTTCCCGCGCAACCTGATAACCCAGCGTCAACCGCGTAGTGCCCTTGAGCACCTGCGCATCCAGGTGAACACCCTGTACTCCACTGGCCAGCGTGCTCAGGTCGGCACGCAGCGCAGCAGCACCCGGCTCATCGTTGACATGCAGCAATGTCCAGTCAGCGGTATGCAACCTTGGGTAAGCAGGTACATTTACCATCAGGCCGTCAGGGAAATTTTCAGGATCAAGCGGGCCACCGGTGTAGCCCACGATCTCAAGGGCAGGCAGAAGCACCGGGTCTACGGGAATCGAGTCAATCCGATAGGTTTGGACTGGCCCCTCAAGAACTCCTGCGCCACCGACAAATTCAATCTGGTAATAGACTTCCGCACGCCCCTTCTTGATGAAGTTGAACTCACCTTTGCCCACCTTCCAATTCAGGCTAAGGCCGACACGGTCCTTCTGAACGGTCAGCGGATAGCGTTTCTCCTGATCAAGATTACCGTTGGCTTCGTAACCGCGAAAAACCAATGTTGCGGTGTCCCCCTCACGCATCGCCGCATAGGGCGGCGCTACGAAGGTGGCACCGCTGCTGCCCAACTTATCGGGGTCGATATGCAGGGCATGGGATTCAACGGCTTGCGTCACGGGCATATGTTCCATGCGATGCGGTCGTACGCCGACGAAGCTGAACGTGCGCAGTGACTCGACGGGCGTACCGCTCACGCGTTCATAGTAATAAAAGGCATAGCCTTGATCGCCCTGCCTGACATATTCATTGCCAATAAGTACGCGCAGGCGTTTTGTGACCGGGTCAAACTCCGGTTGCTCAACTTCAACGCCGATACCCACCGCTTCCAGGGCTTCTCCCGTTTCCGTGGCCCCTCGCCAATGAACCCTGAGCTGGTCGCCTTCGGCAATGCCATCGTAATGGATGTACGTCTCTAATGGCTGATTGCCTAATTCCTCCAGATCGATTTCGTCATACGCATTACGGATCTTAATGGTCGGTGCAGACAGAAAACCTGCGCGCTTTGTTACCGGGAGGCTTCGCATGAAAATCGCCTTACTTAGATGGACTTGCCATACGTTATAAGCCCAATCGGCAGGCGCACAACTGCCAAAATTACTAGGTATACGTTGGCCTATCACACTATTGGCGGAGACGCACCTGACAATTTTAACAGGTGCTCCCCTGTTATTTTTGCTAGGTGCCTGCAGCCACACAACCTTTTAGGCTAATAGCGCGATCCGCCAAAATTGAAACAAACCACTAACAAATTCCGCGACAGGGCATAACGATGGAATTATCAAAACGCAATATCCTGCTACCCCTAACGCTTGCCATGTTCAGTGCCACACTGAACATGCCGGCATTCGCCAGTGAGCCGCTCGGTGCCGTCAAACTACTGAGCAAAAACAACGAGCCTTGTAGCTTCACTCCGCCAGCCGAGGGCTCGGGGCAAACGTACAATTATGCGACGAACAGCCCCAGCTACGGTTGTTATCCCACCACCGCACGAAGCGTTCTATTTGACCGGCTGCCTTCAGCCATGGAAATTATCTTCTCTTCGCGACCTGACTGTAATACTAAAGTCGCTGAAGACAATGAGTACTGGATTAAACTCAAAACTACCGCCACCGATACGGGCTCTTCGAAAATTTATTCATTTGAAGAACTTCAAACCTATTTAAAAAACCAAACCATCTTCCGCGGCCTGAAACTCGTCGACAAAAAAGAGGTATCCGGCGAGTTAATGCGCGATGCGACGACATGTGTAAAGTTCATTGCATCTGGCAACATTGACACACCCGAACCCCTTAACTTTCTAACGCTGGAAGACACCACAGGGATACCTGGAGAGTCAGAGAGCAATGACAGTGAACGCGTCTGTTCGGGGTCATCGATAATTTTTCATCGATACCACCAGGGCAAAGAAAACGAGGACACCTCTTATGGCTGCCGCCTGGCTAAAAACTATGAAATCCGCGACCGAAAATGGTCTGTAAGTTTTCGGGAGTCGGGCCTGGACCCAGAAGCGGCAAGCGTAATCCCATCCGCGAATAACAAGCGCTATATCTATTTTACCTGCCCGATCAACACCGTCATGACTGGCCGCCATCACAAGGGCGATGAAAATGGGGATACCAAATATCAATGCGCTTCCCTCGTCGATCCTACACACAACCGAATCGTTCTGGTCGAGCCCACCCAGTGGTCACCAGAGCACAAGGAAAACAGCGAAACTTCCGAAACATGCCCAGCTAACCAAGTCATGATCGGTCGCGCGCACAAGAACGATGAGGAGGGCCCAACCCGCTACCTCTGCGCCAATCTTCGCCCTGCTGCACAATAAAGGAGGACACCGATATGTCCACGACCTCAACAGCCCAATCCAACGCCTACAACTTCAGCAGTTTCGTGCAAAATAGCGTAGACCCGCGAACCGGGCAGTACACCTTGGCTATCGTGCTGCCAGAATTGGTCGGTAACGATCAGATGGGCCCGGCGTTGCCACTGCGCCTTGGCTTCAACCCAATGAACCATCTGGATGCAGGTTTCGGCCACGGCTGGAGCCTTAACCTCAGCCAGTATGTGCCTGCCAGCAACCTGCTCAGCCTGCAGACCGGCGAGACGCTGAAAGTTACCGGTAGCGACATGGGCGACGGTACTGGGCTGGCGATCAAAGAGCGCAAGCTGGAGAGCTTCCACCTGCATCAGGAAGATACAGAAAATTGGCGTGTGGAATACAAGAATGGCCTGGTGGAGTTTCTACAACTGAAAGGCCCCAGCAACCGGCGTGTTGCCCTGCCAGTCCGCATCGAAGCGGCGTCGGGGCATGGGATCACCCTGAACTATGATGACGACTTCAACCAGATACCCTGCCTGACAAGCATCGTTGATGGAAACAACGAGACACTGCTGAAGATTACCTACGACAGCGGCAGCGTAGTATTCGACCTGTACCCAGACGTCGACAGCAACACCCTGACCTCGGCCCGTTACGAGGTCAAACTCGAGCAGCGAGGCACACCAGCGCTAAGGCTTCCCCAACAAGTGCTGCTACCGGCCGAGGAAGGCGCCGGCTGGAAATTTGATTACCAGCACATCGAGTATGACGTGGGCCTGGGACAGAACCTGGCGCTGCTGCAACAGATCACCACCCCTTTTGGTGCAGTGGAAACAGTCGAATACTGGGTCGGAAACAACGGACATCGGTTCCCGAACGACGCCCGCCCGCCCCTGCCAAGGGTCAAGCGCCATGCCGTCGACCCACGCTTCGATCAGCCGGTAATGGTCACCACCTACGAATACACCGACAACAACTATCTCGGCCGAGGTGCCAGTGGCATCACGTGGCGTGACGATGGTCTGGACAATCTGTACCAGTTCACCGGCGGCGATTTCGAGTATGGCTCAACTGCCAGCCATTGGCTCAAGGCAGCCGATGACACGTCACCTGGCGATGGCAGGGTGCTACGTACCGTTACCAGTCGCTATAACCGCTTCCACCTGATAACCCACGAAACCGAAGCGCAGAACGGTTGCGTGCAGGAAACCTACACCGAATACCACGAGCAAGAGGGGCTGGAATTCGCCCACCAACCGGCTTACTTCCAGCTGCCGCACAAGGTGACCCAACGCTGGAAGGTCGAGGACGGTGCCACCTGGCCCCGTGAAGAAACCAAAACGACCACCTTCGACGAACATTGCAACCTGCTCGAAGAGATCGAGCACAACGGTATCCGCACGGCATACTCCTACTACCCCATCGAAGGCGAAAAAGAAATCATCGATGGCAAAGAACAGGTAGCCTGCCCAGCCGACCTGCAGCACTTCAAGCGCCGAGTCAAGTGCAAGACCACCTACCCTTCTACCCAAGCAGAAGGTCAAGCGGCAATCCTGCGCAGCCATTATCGCTACAAGGAAATCGCCCCCCTCAATGGCGCACGCAAGACCTTCGGCGAAACGGTGATCAAGGATCAGCGCACCTTGCAACTGGCCAGTGCCGACGAAAACGCAGCCACTACCTTGTTGCAGCACTCCAAACTCACTTACCTCGAAAGGCCGGACGACCCGCTGCTGCACATGCGCCCGGACACCGTGAGCCAGACCTTGAAAAACGGCGACGACCCGTTGAAGGACAGGACCACCACCAGCAAATCGTTCTATAGCCTGATCAACGGCGATGACGGCAAGCAGAGCCTGCTCCAGACCCGTCACACCTCGAAGGGCCACGACCTCATCAAACGCGTCCTTTACAGTGCCGTATCACGCTACACCGGCCAAGTGATGCGCCAGCAGGACAGCAACGGTGTGTATACGCACATCTACTACGATGCCTTGCGCCGCCGGGTCCGCGAAACCGTGGCACCCAAAACCCTCTTCGAGGTGTCGCGCACCTACGCTTATCACCTGAGTGTGAACGGCTCCCAGCCAACACAAGTGACAACCGACGTGCAGAACGTTGTGAGTACCCTGTTGCTCGATGGCCTCAACCGCGGCGTAGGCGAGACACGCGACATCGATACGGCCAATAATCCGCGTACCCCCGTGTACAAGACCTTCCCGGTGGCGAGCAAGCAATACGACAGCCTGGGGCGCCAGTGCGCTGAAACGATCCATGACGAACTCGCTGACGACGTACACCTCGAACTGACCACCCGCTTCGAGTACGACGACTGGGGCAACCTGAGCAAGACCGTCGGCCCCGATGGCGTCATTCAGCGCCAGCAACGCACACCGTTCGGCAAAGACGGCGACATCGTCGAAACCTGGCAGGAGCGCGCCAATGAAGGGACGCCGGTGAAGCGCCAACGGCAAAAAACAGAACTGAACCGCTTTGGCAAACCCGTTTATGAACAGCGCATCGACCTGGACGGGCAAGAGGTGGGCAGGCGCGATTACCTGTACGACGGCCTTGGCCGTAGCGTGCAGGAGACACGCACCCAGCGCGACCCGCTGAGCACGCCAACGGCGCTCAAAGCGCCGATGAGCCATACTTGGAAGTTCAGCTACGATGTCTGGGGCCGCATGATGCGCAACGAACGCCCCGACCAAAGCGCATTGCTGCGCAAATTCGCCGATTTTACCAGCGACACCCTCACCACGCGGCTAGAGCTCGAAGGCGATACCACGCCTATCTGCACACGTACCTTCGATGGCCTCGGCCGCATGAAAACCCTGGCCGTCGGGCCGCGGATCGAACGCTATGACTACCAGGAAGGGCGCACACTGGTGCACCAGCATCACCGCAGTAGCAAACGCACCCATACCTATAGCTACCAACCTGAAGTCACGACCCAGCCCACCCAGATCATCACCACTCTCACCGACGAGAATGGGCAAAAAACGGAAACCCTCGACAACCCGAGCTTCGAGTTCGAGCGCCCGGACGCCTCTATTACCTCGGCCACCAACTCCGAGGGCGTACGTACCTACAGCTACACCGACCAGGGCTACCTGCTGCGGGAAAGCTGGAAAGGTAACGCGAAGAACAGCCGCATCAACGACGACCATACCATCAACTACCGCTGCTCGCCGCAAGGCCGTATCTTGGACCGCAGCGGTGACGAAGAGCGCACCGTTCACCACTATGACCCGCAGGGCCGCCTGGTAAAAACCCTGCGCGGCAAACTGGAGGCCAGCTTCGAATACGACGACGATGGCCGGCTGAAAAAAACCGAAACCGTGGACCAGCACAGCCAGCGCAAGGTCACTTGCGAGCAGCAATACGACTGCTTCGGTCGCGAGGTGCAACGTACCTTGACCCTGGACGACGGAACGGCACAGGTACTGGAGCAGACCTGGCGTGACGATGATCAGCTGCATGCCCGTACGCGCCATCAGAACGGCGAGCTGCTACTCGGGGAAACCTTCGCCTACGACAACCTGGACCGCCTGGAAAGCGTCGACTACAGCGGCTCGCAACTGCCCCGCAACACCGCTGGGCGCGCCATGACCGGCCAGATCATGCGCTTCGATGCAAGGGATCAACTGACCCGCTGCAATACCACCTTCGCAGACGGCGAAGTGGACAGCGCCCGTTTTACCTACAAAACCGATGGCAGCTTCCAGCTCGAACGCGTGACCCACAGCCTGCAGCCGGACTACCCGGCCGACCAGGCCTTCAACTACGACGCCGACGGCAACATGCGCAACGATGAATGGGGCCGGCTGCTGCACTACGATGACCGCAGCCGCCTCATCGAGGTTCGCGCCAGCGACGATACAGAGGTACTGGCCAAGTACCGCTACGACGGCCATGACCATTTGCTTGGGGTCAAGCACGGCAACGCCGCCGAGGTACAGCGCCGCTACCAGGGCTATCGCCTCAGCGCCACCCACGACAGTGGCGTGCTCACCCAATACCTGTATGACGGTGAAACCGCACTGGCCATGCAGGTGAACGCGCAGCCTGACGACAACCGTCTGCTACTGACCGATGCAGCGGGCAGCGTGGTCGGCGAATATGCCGGCAGTGGCCTGCACAACACGCGCTACAGTGCCTACGGTGAGCGCACGCTGGACAAGGAGAACGAGGAAGAGAAAAATCTGGCCAGCCTGCTGGCGTTCAATGGCGAGGTGCGTGAAGCCGCCTTTGGCTGGTACCTGCTGGGCCGCGGCTACCGCGCCTACAACCCCGGCCTGATGTGCTTCCACAGCCCGGACTCGCTCGACCCGGAGCAATCCGGGATCAACCCATACCTGTACGTATTGGGCAACCCGGTCAACTGGCGCGACCCCACCGGGCATTACGCCGAGAGCAACAACGATCCGCTGCCGCCGGTCATTGATCCAATCAAGCAGCCCAAGCCAACCTTCCTGGAGAAGTGGCAGAACGTGATCTATTCCGCGATAGGCGCTATTGTCGGCCTGGCCTTCGTATTTGCCTTCCCGCCTGCCGGCATCGGCATTGCGTTAGCCATTGCCGGTAGTGTTGCTGCGGTTGGTGGGCTAAGTATGGCGGTGTACGGTACACTGGCCGATAACCCAGAGATTGCCCAATATGGCGCGATAATATCGGCCGCTGGTGGCGCTATCATGTCCCTGGCTTCGGTAGGCCAGAGAGTTCATGGCTGGGCTAAACAAAAGTTTTTCAGCAAGGCTGGGGCTGATACGATTTTGAGAGGACCGCTGGCAGAGCCAGTTGTAAACGCAGCGCCCCACGTTGCTGTCGCTGACCCAGTCCTTCCTTCAAACAGTCCACCTGCTTTACCTGCCGGGGGTAGCGTGCGTTCACGAGCCTCATCAACCCCAAGGACTGTGACTCCCGATTATGGGAATACCCCCGAAGCCAGCCCTGTGGCCGTTAGAAGGAAAGCGCCCGCCCGTCCTGTTAACCCTCCACCTTCAACTAACGTTACCGGCGGTGTTGGTGCTCTGGGTAACCTTGCTGCTGCAGGACGAACAGGTTTAAGGAAGTTGTTCCTAATCCCAAAAGACAGGAAAAATGCTAATGACTCCCTTGGACGAAGTAATACCAACGGCATGAGAGGCTTGACTCAAAATGAACTTAATCAACTTTATCCGTAAAGTTAACGGCAAAGGGTCTTCATAGATAATTTCAAGTGCTGCTAATGTTCAGGGCCCTTCGGGGCCCTGATTTTTTACTCCGCCACATTTGCAACAATTTCCCCGCTCATAAAGAAATCACCTACATCCTGCATCACCGTTAATTCCTATCGTGCAGCCCTTCGTTCCCGCTGCCACGGCCAGCCTGTGCAAAGGCCAGGCCCGTCGCCCCCGATAGGTAATCGTCCATGCCCCCCCTCCCCCAACGCTCACGCACGCCATCCCGCCTGCGCCTAGCGCCGCTGCTGGCGCTGGGTGGCACCAGCCTGCTGCTGTGTGCCTTCCGGCCGGTGCTGGCCAGCCCGCCAGCACCGACCTTCAACGCCAGTTTCATGCGCCAGGCCCCTGGCGAGTCGGCCGATGCCGCACAGCTGGCGCTACAGTCACTCGCCGCCAATGAGTCCCTGGCGCCCGGCCGTTACCGCGTCGGCATCACGCTGAACCTGGCCCACCTCGGCGAGCGCGAACTGGACTTCTTGCCCAGCCTCGACCAGCAAGGCCTGCAAGCGTGCCTGTCGGCCGACCTGCTGCGCGAATTCGGCCTGCGCGAGGAGGTCCTTGAGCAGCCGCTGGATGACAGCATGCCCTGCCAGGACCTGGCCCGCCTGCTGCCTGACGCCCGCGCCGAACTGGACCCCGGCAAGCTGCAACTGGCCGTGTCGATCCCGCAGTTCGCCCTGCGCCGCGACATTGCCGGCGCGGTACCGGCCGAGCACTGGGACGCCGGTATCAACGCCGCCTTTCTCAACTACCAGGTCGCCACCCAGGCCCTCAACCACCGTAATGGCAGCCAGAGCAGCCATGACCTGCTGCTCAACAGCGGCGTCAACCTCGGCGCCTGGCGCCTGCGCAGCAGCCAGGCGCTGCGCGACGACGGCCAAGGCGAACGCAACTGGACCCGCAGCAACACTTACCTGCAACGCGACCTGCCCGACAACCGCGGCAACTTCACCCTCGGTGAAACCTTCAGCCACGGCGAAGTCTTCCGCAGCCTGCCATTCAAGGGCATGCAGGTGGCCTCCGACATGGGCATGCTGCCTGACGTGATGCAAAGTTACGCCCCAGTCATCCGCGGCGTTGCCCAGACCCGGGCAAAAGTGGAGGTGCTGCTCAACGGTTACCTGATCTACACCACCTTCGTCGCCCCTGGGCCCTATGAGATCGACGACCTCGGCATAGGTGGCGGCAGCGGTGAACTGGAAGTGGTGCTGACCGAAGCCGACGGCCAGGTACGGAGCTTCATCCAGCCGTATTCCAGCCTCGCCAACCTGCTGCGCCCAGGCGTGTGGCGCTACAGCGCCACCTTGGGCCGCTACAATGGTGCCGAACACCTCGACAACCCACTGCTGTGGCAGGCGACGCTGGCCCGCGGCGGCAGCTGGAGCACTTTGTATGGCGGCGTGCAGGGCGGCGATTACTACCGCGCCGCACTGCTCGGCATGGCCCGCGACCTGGGGAATCTGGGCGCGGTGTCGCTGGATATCACCCAGGCCAGCGCCGACCTCGGCGAGCGGCTGGGCCAAGTGCAAGGCCAGAGCTATTCCGCCCGCTACGGCAAGGCCTTCACCACCGGCACCAACCTGCGGTTCGCCGGCTACCGCTACTCAAGTGAAGGCTACCGCGACTTTGACGAGGCCGTACGCGAACGCCATGCCTACAGCGGTTACCTCGGCAACCGCCGCAGCCGCCTCGAAGCCTCGGTGTACCAGAGCCTGGGCAATCACGGCTCGCTGAGCCTGACGCTGTCCCAGGACGACTACTGGCGCAGCAACCTGCAGCGCAGGCAATACCAACTGCAGTACAACACCCAGTACCGCAACATCAATTTCAACCTGTTCGCCTCGCAATCGCTGGACAACGACAGTCATCAGGACCGCCTGATCGGCCTGAGCATGACCTTGCCCCTGGACTGGTTCAATGGCGCCAGTGCCACGTTCGCCACCCAGTCCAGTAACGGCCGCCAGAGCCAACGCGCCACCCTCAGCGGCGGCGCGCTGGACAACCGCTTCAGGTACACCGCCTCGACCACCCGCAGTATCCAGCAAGAGACATCCGGCGCACTCTCGGTCGGTTACCAGAGCGCCAGGGCCAACTTCGGTGCCGGCTACACCCAAGGCAGCAACTATCAGTCATTCTCAGCCAACGCCAGTGGCGCCATGTTGCTGCACGCAGGTGGCCTGACCCTGGCCAGCCAGCTAGGTGAAACCAATGCCTTGGTCGAGGTCCCCGGTACGCCTGGCCTCGGGCTGCAAAACACCCCCGGCGGCAGCACCGACAGCGCAGGCTTTCTGATCGCACCACACCTGCGCCCCTATCGCAACAACCCGTTGTACCTGGAAACCGCCAACCTGGACCCTCAGGTACAGATCGACAACGGCAGCACCCAGGTAGTGCCCCGTCGCGGCGCAGTCGTCAAAGCAACCTTTTCCGCCCGCAACGTCAGCCGCCTGATCCTGACCTTGCTACAGGCCAACGGCAAACCGCTCCCCTTCGGCGCCCAAGTCAGTGATGAGCAGGGCGAGGTGCTGGCAGTTGTCGGCCAGGCCGGCCAAGCGCTGGTGGCCACCGACGACAAACCACAGCAATTGCGCGCGCAGTGGGGCAAACAGACCTGCCACCTGGCCATCACCCCTAGCAGCATGCGCCAGGAACAAGGCTACCACCTGGACACCCTGCAATGCCCGTCACCCACGACAAACAGCCCCCTGGACCTGAACTCATGAAACTATCCACTTGCGCCTCGTTGCCCCCCCTATGCCTGGCACTGCTGACCAGCGGGGAAGCATCTGCATCATCGCTCTGCGAGTGGGCGTTCCCCGTTACCGGCGAACTGGTGCATAACCTCAATCTCGGCAGCACTTGGATAGGCCGGGATGCGCCAATCGGATCCGTGATCGGCCAGGCCAATGTGCGCTACAACCTGCCTAACGAAGATGGTTCGATGGTGATTTGTACCAACTTCCTGGCCCAGGGACCACGCCTTGTAGCCAGCGTGAACAATACCCAGCCACTGTTCACCGGTTCGCTGCCGCCGGTCAACGGCGAAGACCTCACCGGTCGAGTGATCCAGACTGGCGTGGACGGTATCGGCATTCATGTGCGCCTGGACATGCCCTATACCGGCGCAGGTGCCGTGCCTCCCAATGCGTGGACCTATACCAAATGGACATCTGTCCCATGGCAAGGCTACGCTGACCACGACCCCGGGCCTACCGGCATCCAGATGAGCAACCTGCGTGCGTTCATCACCTTGATCAAGACCGGCCCGATAGCTCCCGGCCCCCAGTCGTTCAACGGCGTGCAACTGTTCAGTGGCACCTACAGCCACGTCGGTACCGTGATGCGCTATCACCTGCATGGCACGGTGACCACCGCGCAGTGCACGCTGAAGGCCGATGCGGTCAACCCAGCCCCGGTCGAACTGGGCACACACGAGGTGAAGGACTTTGGCGCTCCCGGTGACGTCACCAAAGCAATCCCCTTCCAGATCAGGCTCAACGACTGTGAAAGCGACGCGCCTGGCGGCACCCAGGCCTACGTCCGGCTCGACGGAGCCAATGGGTCGAGCACGATCAACGCCGACGAAGGCGTGTTCAGCCTGTCCAGCGGCTCGGGGGCTTCCGGCATTGGCATCCAGGTACTGCAAGCAGACGGCATCACCCCGTTCCAGCTTGAAAAAGACGTTGCTGTGAAACCGCTGAGCCCCGGCGACATCGCCCTGGATTTTCACGCCCGCTATTACCAGATCGCCCCCATCGTCACCCCTGGCGAAGCCAATGGGGCGCTCAACTTCACCATCACTTATCGCTGATACCCAACCAGCCTGGCAATGCGCTGCCAGGCTGGCGGTTTTTGGAACGACGAAAACGCAAAAAGGGACCCGAAGGTCCCTTTTTGCTTTACATGTTTGGAGCGGGAAACGAGACTCGAACTCGCGACCCCGACCTTGGCAAGGTCGTGCTCTACCAACTGAGCTATTCCCGCATTTGAAGCTTTACCACTACGGCGTGAAGCGCCATGAAGACCTTCACTACCACTGCACCGCATAGACGCCACAGTATTTAAACTGGAGCGGGAAACGAGACTCGAACTCGCGACCCCGACCTTGGCAAGGTCGTGCTCTACCAACTGAGCTATTCCCGCAAATGGCGTCCCCTAGGGGACTCGAACCCCTGTTACCGCCGTGAAAGGGCGGTGTCCTAGGCCACTAGACGAAGGGGACACACAACACTTTTCAGTGCACCAGGTTTGAACCTCACGATTCAGCCTGGATTTTCTTTTCCTGCCCCGCCGTTAAGCGTTGCCGGAGAAACTGGAGCGGGAAACGAGACTCGAACTCGCGACCCCGACCTTGGCAAGGTCGTGCTCTACCAACTGAGCTATTCCCGCATTTGGCGTCCCCTAGGGGACTCGAACCCCTGTTACCGCCGTGAAAGGGCGGTGTCCTAGGCCACTAGACGAAGGGGACACGCTACAAGCATTACTGCTTGCTTTCACTCCCTGCCGCGTTTCGCTGTGTGCTTTACGCTGCAAGTGGCGCGCATTCTATGGATGGTTCGGGAAGGCGTCAACCCCTTTGTAGAAATTTATTTAAATCAATGACTTCCGGGTATAGCCAACGCTGTTTCAGGCAGCCCGGTGGGGTTTGCCGTTGATTTTCTGGCGTCAAGTCAGCATTAATGTGCCAGCATCCAGTCATGGCACAGTTTGCCGATAGAAAAAGAGAATGGCTGCTTGGGCCTCTCGCGAGCAAGCTCGCTCCTACACTCAATAGTGCAAACCTATTCATGAGGCATTAACGGTGACACCACTTCTGATCACCCTGCTCATCGTGGCGGGCATCGCGTTGCTGATCGTGATCGGCTACCTCAACAATGTGGTCGAGAACGGCAAGCTCGAACGCGCCCGGACTAAGATCGAGCTGGCCGACCGTCTGCGCCGCTGTGGCGAAATCACCGAGACCTTCCCCGGCCAGTTCATGACTCCAGCCCTCAAGTTGCTGCTGACCCGCCTGGAACTGAACCTCAACCAGCGCCTGCTGGCAGTGGACAAGCACAATGCCGAACTCAAGGCGCGCATCGCCGAACTGGAAGCGCTGATTGCCCTGGGCGACAAGATCCCGGCCAACAACCCACCGAACCCGATCCACACCGAGGTCAAGGCCAAAGACGTGCGCTTCCTATTGGAGGCCATGCACAACCAGGTGACCCGTGCGGCCCAGGAAGGCTTCCTGGCCACGCCCGAGGCCAAGCACTGGATCAAGGAAATTCGCCATATCCTGGTTTTGCTGCATATCGAATTCTTCAACAACCTTGGCCAACAGGCCCTGCAGAAAGGCCAGCCCGGCCAGGCGCGGCTAGCGTTCGAGCGCGGCGTGCAATACCTGCGCAAGCAACCGGAGCCGAAGGTGTATGAAGAGCAACTGACGTACCTTGAGAAACTGCTGGCCCGCGCCAACGCCCAGGTGCTGGACCGCATGACCCCGGCCGAGGACGAGCACAACGAATTGACCGATGGGCTCAAGACCGATGAAGAAGAGACCTGGAAGAAGAAGGTGATGTACGACTGATGGTTTAACCTGTAGCGGCCTCTTCGCAGCACAACAATCAGCAGTCAGTCAGCTCAAGAAAGATCGCCGCCAACCGCTCCAATCCCACCTGGTCCGCCTCACTGAAACGCCCAACCTTCGGGCTGTCCAGGTCCAGCACGCCAATCAACCTGCCTTCCTTCAGCAACGGGATCACCAGCTCGCTGTTGGACGCGCTGTCGCAGGCAATGTGCCCTGGGAACGCATGCACGTCCTCCACCCGCTGGGTCTGCCGCGTGGCCGCCGCCGCCCCGCACACGCCTTTGCCGAAAGGAATGCGCACGCACGCCACCTGCCCCTGGAACGGCCCCAGCACCAGTTCTTCGTTGCGGTTCAGGTAAAACCCCGCCCAGTTCAGGTCGTCCACCTGGTTATACAGAAACGCCGAAAACTGCGCGGCATTGGCGATGAAGTCACGCTCGTCGGCAAACAGCGCCTGCACTTGCGCCGCCAGCAGGTTGTAGCCGTCGAGGCCGGCGCCACTGGCATTGAGGTCGATCATTTACTTTTGCTCCAGCAATTGCAGCCCAACCCAATAGCGGGCGAACTGATAGGCACAGCGGCCATTACGGTTACCGCGGCCGGTGGCCCAGCGCACGGCGAGGATGTCGAGCTGCTCGTCACGCTGCCAGGCCAGCCCCGCAGGGCGTGCCAGCTGGCCGATCCAATGCTCGACAACATTCAGGAAGTGGTCCTGGGTGAACGGGTAGAACGACAGCCACAGGCCAAAGCGATCAGACAAGGCAATCTTGTCTTCCACCGCCTCGCTAGGGTGCAACTCGCCGTCCACGCGTTTCCAGTTCTCGTTGTCGCTCTCCTTCTCCGGCACCAGGTGGCGGCGGTTGGAGGTGGCGTACAACAGCACGTTGTCCGGAGCCTGCTCCAGCGAGCCGTCGAGCACGCTCTTTAGCACGCGGTAATCGCCCTCCCCGGCTTCGAACGACAGGTCGTCGCAGAACAGGACGAAACGTTGCGGCAGCTTTTGCAGTTGCTCGACCACCCGTGGCAAGTCTGCCAGGTGATCGCGCTCGATTTCGATCAGGCGCAGGCCGGCGTTGGCGTGCTCGGCCAGCAGGGCACGTACCAGCGACGATTTGCCGGTGCCGCGCGAGCCCCACAGCAGCGCGTGGTTGGCTGGCAGACCGTTGATGAACTGGTGGGTGTTGCGGCCCAGCTGGTCACGTTGCTTGTCGACACCGATCAGGTCGGTCAGGCGAATGTCCAGGCTGACTTCCAGCGGCAGCAGGTAGCCGCTGCGGCCATCGCGCTGCCAGCGGGCGGCCAGGGTGGTGCCCCAGTCGATGTTCGGGCGTTGTGCCGGCAACAGGGGTTCGAGGCGCGCCAGTACCGATTCGGCACGGTCCAGGAAAGCAATCAAGCGAGCGTCCATGACGACTCCTGCAAATTCAGATTTGGGGTGGCTTGTGCCGGGTTTTTTGCGGCTGAAGCCCGCGAGAAGGCCGGCCCAGCCATTGGGG
>NZ_JBLUPS010000024.1:0-82160 GCF_048068035.1 Pseudomonas sp. NY11955 | reverse complement strand
AAGCGCCGAAGGCCTGCTGCCGCTGCTGGAGCACTGCATCAAGACCCCGGGCGTGCACGTGATCGACTGCCCGGTCGATTACAGCGAGAACGACCGCATCCTCAACAGCGAACTGCGTGAGCGCGCGCTGGCGGTGTAACGCCTGACCGGCACGGCGCCATTTCATGGCTGGCGCCGCGCCCTTGTAGGAGCAGCCTTGTGCTGCGAAGAGGCC
The DNA here is from genome assembly GCF_048068035.1 of Pseudomonas sp. NY11955. Taxonomy (NCBI): domain Bacteria; kingdom Pseudomonadati; phylum Pseudomonadota; class Gammaproteobacteria; order Pseudomonadales; family Pseudomonadaceae; genus Pseudomonas; species Pseudomonas sp. NY11955. The sequence continues at coordinate 81,946 of NZ_JBLUPS010000024.1, read as the reverse complement.
CGTATAGCCGACACATGACTGTCAGCCATACGGGCCTCTTCGCAGCACAAGGCTGCTCCTACACGCTCAGCAGACTAACCAAGGTCCGCTATCGCCCCCGTATAACTGCCGCCACACCTATGCGACAATATGCTTAATGTCTGGTCTCAACCCCGCATATATCGCCCAACAGCTCGGGCATAGCGTGCAGATGCTCTTATCGACTTATGCGCGCTGGATTAACTCGTCCAACGACTGGCAGGAGCTGGAAAAACTCCAGATTGGTCCGAAATTGGTCCGTAGCTGCGAAGAAGCCACGTAAGTTATTGATAGGTAAGCTCCTTGATCTCCACCGCTAACATCACCATACAGTCTTTTGGGGGTGTGCTGCTTTGGTCTGGTCGCTTCTACGGGTGCGGATACGCCGGGTTCCGCTCCCCCTGCTGAGATAGCGCGCGTCCTCCCACCAACCCGCCACTCACCGACCGAACGATTATGAGCCAGCCGCATTGATGACCTGTGTATGAACAATGATGCTGCTATCAAGACGCTGGATCACACCATAGCCCGGTGCCTCATCCACTGGTAGGAGTTTGTGCTGTTGCATGTCCAATTCAAACCCAACATGTGGTGTCGTCATCACCGCATAGGGAAAGCCACCCCACGTACCTGAGATGCTACGGTGCACATGGCCACAGAACAGGTGAATCAACCGATGTGAGTGGCGATGCAGGATTTCCAGTAGCCCCGCATCGCCTTCGTTCAGCCGCATTTTATCCAGCGCAGGAATGCCTACCATAGTCGGGGGATGATGCATAAAAAGTAAGGCCGGGCAGTCACACTGGCCCAGTGCTCGATCAAGCCACTGCAATCGTACATTGTCCAGCTGCCCATGATGCTTGCCACCCTCTGCGACTGTATCCAGATAAATCAGCTGGTGACCGTCGACCATCTCACTACTTTGCACATATCCAAACTCGTTGGGCATATCTGGAAAGGCTTCGAGGAACGCGGCCCTATCGTCATGATTGCCCACCAAAAGCCTGGCTGGCATCGGCATTTCCTCCAGTAGCTCCTTCAAAAGCCCATATGCACCTGTATGGCGAAGCTGAATGAGGTCACCGGTAATGATCAAGCGGTCCGCATCCGCATGGCGTGCACGTACATCATCGAGGCACAGCTTTGCTCTAAAGGCAGGATCAACCCCCCGAGGGGGGTCACCTCCGGGCACGACTAAGTGAAGATCAGACAACCAGGCAATTTTCATTTGCGCTCTCCTGACATCGCGTCAGCGAGGTTTTTAGCAATCGCTGCCTGGTGCTCTTCTGCTTGCTCCACACGTTCAGAATATCTGTCCACCAGATAATCGGAACGTTCACGTACCAGCAACGTAAATTTGAACAGCTCCTCCATGACATCGACGATGCGGTCATAGTAAGGCGACGGCTTCATACGCCCTGCATCATCGAATTCTTGATGGGCGCGAGGCACGGACGACTGATTCGGAATCGTGACCATACGCATCCATCGTCCCAGAACCCGTAGAGCATTTACCGTGTTAAAGGATTGAGCCCCACCGCTGACCTGCATCACGGCCAATGTTCTACCCTGAGAAGGACGTACAGCCCCTTCGGAAAGAGGCAACCAGTCGATCTGGGTTTTAAAGATCCCGGTCATGTTGCCGTGACGCTCAGGGCTGCACCAAACCTGTCCCTCAGACCACAAGGACAACTCTCGCAGCTCTTTGACCTTCGAGTGATCAGGAGAAGCCGTGTCAGGCTGCGGCAGGCCTGCCGGATCAAAGATACGTACTTCAGCCCCAAGCTTGCGCAGTATCCGAGCAGCCTCCTCAGTCACTAAGCGGCTGTAGGAGCGCTCTCGCAAGGATCCGTAAAGCATTAGAATCCGAGGTGGGTGATTCATCGGCTGACGAGCTTCAAGCTTGTCAGCAATCGAAGAATCAAACGCCTCTTCCTTCAAATTAGGGGCTTGCAGGGTCGAAATGTCAGTCGTCGAGTTACTCATGAAATGATGCCTCACTGAATTGCAAGAGGCCCAATCGGCCTATGCATTGATGCTCAATGCATAGTGCAGAAACATACATTACCCATCAATGTATTGACAGGTATTTTTATCCGCTGCCGACGAAATGTCTTACCTGAGCAGTGGATTTTCTGGCTCACTGAAAGCCATTGGATTGAATTTCAACCATGACCAAGTCAACAACAGAACCCACTAAGGCATCCAAACCTGTGATTGATTACACCGATCGAATGTATTGGAACGGCATCATCAAAATGAGCCTTTCCAAGTTCTTCATTCTGAGCGTGTTGCACGAGCGCCCCATGCACGGCTACGAAATCGCTCGTGAAGTCGAAGGGGCTACTCACGGGTGCTGCGCCCCTACAGAAGGCACGATTTACCCCGTACTCCGCGAGTTTGAGCAAGGGGGTTACGTTACAGTCCAAAGCGAGACAGTCGCCGGTCGAGGCCGAAAGGTTTACACGCTGACCGACAAAGGTCGCGAGGCTTCAGCCGTAGCTGCCGACGCATGGATGGAGGTGGCCGCGTATATAAAGAAGCGTAATTAGCCGTGCTGGGCCACTCTTGAATGACCCCGGCTAGCTCTGAATCATCGGCGACTTTTCAGGGGGCACAGGACCGGTAGCAAAACTGCCGCAAGAACCATGCGCTAGCACCCTACTAGAACGAACTCCTGCTGAATGACCCCAGCTTCGGCGGTCCGTGACGCACTCCTAGAGGTGTATCAACTCGACGATCGAATAGGCAGACGAAAGCTGCAATACAACGCCACAGCGATCAACATCGCCGTTAGCAAGAGCATCACGGAGGCGCCCTGTGCGCCCAACACTAGGGCCGCAGCTAATGGGCCTGCGGCCTGTGCCAGGAGCATGGGCCGCGCCAGTGCTCCCATTCTTGTGCCGTACCCCTCCGCCCCAAACAGCACCAATGGCAATGTACCTCTCGCGATAGTGAGAATGCCCATGCCGGCACCGTAAAGCGCTGCTGCGGCAAATGCCAACCAAGGCACGCCGGGAATAAACAGACAGATGCCAATCAAACTCACCAGCACACCGATACGGGCAGACCAGCTCGGATGAAGATGACGAGCGATGGAGAACTCCAGTACCCTGGCCACCACTTGGGCCGGTCCAATTACCATACCAACCGCCAATACCGTTACTACCGGTAGCCCCAGTTGCTTGAGCGCGGTGAGCAGGTGCACGGAAAGAGTGGCCATGACGAAGGCAATCACCGTCATCAGCCCTGCAACGAGCCAAAATAGTCGGCGACTACCTTCATCAAGTGTAAGAGGGGTCGAAGCTCCAGGAGTTGATTGCTTTCCGTGATCTGTCGGTTTGGGCACAGCCAGCCAGTGAATCGGTAGACCAACCAGCACATGCACCGCGACAAGTATCAAACAGGTTTCCCGCCAGCCGATCCACGACTCCAGGGCAGCGATCGCAGGCCACCCGGCAGTGCTGGCAAAACCGCCAATCAGGGTCAGCCCAGTAATTGCTCCCCGTGCGCGCTCACCTAAGAGCGTGCCCAGCGTAGCAAATGCCGCATCGTACAAGCCGGAGGCCATGGCCACGCCCAATAGCGACCAAGCCAGGTAGTAGTGCCACAAATTGCTCGCCACAGACATCACTAGAAGCCCAGCGCCTAGCATAAACGAGCTGAAGGCAAGTACATAACGTCCGCCACGCCGATCAATCATTCGGCCAGCAAGTGGCGCGCATAGACCGGCTACCAACATGCCCCAGGATAATCCACCTACGACAGACGATAGCGACCATCCCGTATCTCGGGTGATTGGGCCGGCTAGGACAGCAGGTAGGTAAAACGTAGACCCCCAAGCCAAGATTTGAGTTACGCCCAAAGTGAGCACCAACCGATAACGGTTCTCACTGACTGGCAGGTGCGTTTCGTATCGTGTCACAGCAGCTTGCCTATTTAGTTGGTAGTGACAACCAAGGTAGTCGACCGATCCCCTACCCGTCAATCCGGTGACTGGCGAGTTGACGATCATGCTCATCCCACCTATCGTTGTAAGTAACAACCAATTGGAAATGATATGCCGCGCGAATGTAACGACGACCTGAGTCAGGACGCCGAAGCTCTGTATGAGGCCTTAAACCAGCTAGTGCGGGTTCACCAGTTCAGGGATCGTGACCGTATCTGCTGCTACGACGTTTCCGTCACTCAGTACTACGCCGTTGAAACGCTAGTAAAGCAAGGTCCACTGCGTCTGCAGGCATTGGCCGAAGAGATGTTTTTGGACAAGAGCACAGCCAGCCGCGTGGTCGATACGCTGGAGCGCAAGGGCTACGTCACACGCATTGACGATCCTGAAGATCGCCGCGCCGTGCGCGTCCAGGTCACCGAAGCCGGCATCAGTCTGTACGAGCGGATCCGCACCGATTTGATTGCTGAAGAGAAAGAAATGATCAGTGGCATGACTCCGGAAGTACGCCAAGGAGCGCTAACGCTTCTGCGGCAGCTAACCCGCGCCACGGAGGTCCGTTGCGGCTTGATCGACGAACCTTACTCAGTTCGGCATCCTGCCCGCGGATAGTCACGGCCCCCGTTACGAAGTTCAGTTCCAATAGCGGCCGCCCCTGCGAATCGAGAGCCTGAGAGCGGATGGTCAATCCGGCCACGATGTCCTGGATGAACGCCTTGTTTATCACCTCCTGATTGATCAACACCTGACCGTTCGAAACCACAATCGGAAGGACCAACTGGCCAGATGACTCGTCGACAATCGCAAAATGCTGGGCGTAAGCCAGAATTTCACTGGTACTGCCATCGCTTCCCAGAGCCAGGCCCGCCATGACCCGTCGGCCACCTGAGATGGTTTCTGCCTTGATCGTGGTCATGGCTGACACCTTGCCATCAACACCCGCAATGACCTCGCTGACCTGCTGTACCGACGCATTGGTCTGCCCCATCTGCGCCTGGACTGTTTCGACCTGCCGGCCCATGGCAATGCCATCCTCGATCCGGGCCGGCTGCTCAGTCCACACACCGACCAGGCCACCCGCAGCGCCGGCCATGCCGGTGCTGTCACCCTCCATCTCCGGGTTCACCTGGACATACAACCCATCCAGTCGGCTCGCCTGAGCAGTTAGCTCAGTGCCGTGCTGCTTCACTGTCGCGTCCGTTTGGCTGATGGCGACTGCTTGGGCGCTGTTCACGCCCTCGGCATCTGGCCTGGGCGGCCTGCTGCGCTGCGGTGACATTCTGGTTGGTGGTAGTAAGGCTGCTGCTCACTCCGCTGATAGCAGTGGCGTCCGCCTCGTCAGCACTGATTCGGGCAGTATGCTCCTCAACGACCGAAGCGACCGACGCCGAAGGCGCGATTGCCCCGACTGGTGCTGATCATCATGGCCGGAGCGTTCTCGTCATGAGCCGCGGGGTAAATAAGGTCATGCTGGTCAGCACCTGCGGCCGGGACCCGGAAGTGCGCTACCTGCCGAACGGCAACGCGGTGACTAACCTCAGTTTGGCCGCCAGAGAGCAGTGGACGGACAAGTGATCGGGCGAGAAGGTTGAGCGCACTGAGTGGCACCGGGTGGCGCTGTCCTGGCAGATTGCGGAGACCGCCGGCAAGTACACACGCAAGGGCACGCAGATTTACATCGAAGGCAGGCGCAGATACGCGAGTGGGAGAAGAACGACTACCAATACGAGCGAGAACATTTTCTCGCTATCTGAAACCGCGCATTACCGCGGTTTCTTTAATGGTGCGCAGAAAAGGCTCAAGAAAACTTCATTCGCCGCTTAAGTTCGCTGGTGATCAGTTCAATGTCTAGCTCGGCACCAGGCTTCTGCTCGCAGAAGTCATGCAGTACCGCAATGTATGCGGCTCCGAGAGCTTTGGTAAGGGCAACCGCAGTAGTCGCTGCTAACGCACCACCTGCCGCCGACCCCACACCCGGTATCAATTTCAAGGCATTGGTGACAAACGCGCGACCAATCAACGTAGCAGCCGAACTACCGATGATCGAGCCCACCATCGTTGTGATAGCAGCTGTGCTGACTTCCATTCCATAGGTAATTCCAATTTTGGTCAGCATGCCGACTTGGATGGGTACCAGCGCGAAGGCATCGGAAAACGGGATAGGTACGGCGGCGGCGGTGCCGGCCAAGCCTGCTGCCATGTTCACTTCACGCTCAGCCTGCTTTTTTTTCTGTTTCAGGCCCTCCTGGTTCTTAGAGGAAAGGGCATTAGCGTAGGCTCGTTGTTGTGCTTCGGGGATGTACTTCGCGGTCGCAGCGATCAGATCGTCAATACCTTTGACTGGCAAAAAGATACGTTCTTCGTCGACCTCGATTTCCTCGGTAACGGCTCGGACACGCACAACTTCGCAGGCCTGTTTGATGACATCCCGGACTTCCTTACTGAAGTTTTGGTCATTGCGGGCCTTGGTGATTACAACGATCACTGGCACCTTGTAACTGCCCAAGAGTTTACACAGGTTTATTTCGGCCTCCTCAACACGGCGGCCGTCTTCATGAATGCATACCCATGCAGCATGGATATGGCGTTCACCATCGAAGTCGGCCGCCCGATCACGCAGTTCCTTTTCGAGCGTTTCGTTGATTTCGGCAAAGTCCTTCAGTTCTAGCCCTTTGGTGTCAAGAATGGTCAGGGGATGCCCTGGCTTGGTGATCTCTTGGGTATTCTGCGTCACCGGGCGGCCAGAGCCCGTTTCTGCTAAATCGCCACGAAACACGGTATTGATCAACGTACTTTTACCCACACCTGTTTTTCCCGCGACCAAGATGTTGACCTTGCCAGCACCTTTGATGGCGTTGCGAATGGCCTCTTCGATCGCGTCGCGTTCGTGGGAGAGCTGCTCCTGCTGTGTTGTGTACATAGTCCATCCTGTCCGTATTTGAGGGGAACACCACGTGTTGGAAGTGTTTACTGCATCGGCGCAGCAGGCGTGAACTTGAGGGTATTGTCCGACGAACTCACAATGCCCACAGAAAACCGATCCAGCAACACCGAGATGGCTTCAACGTTGCGGGCTCACAAGAATCGCTTATCTGCCTGCCCCTCCGACGCTGCCCGCCAACGCCTTAACGCTTCTCGTAAAGCTCCGGCGGCCAAGCGCTGATAAACCAGAACAGACCTAGTCCACCGATGTTGCCCCAGCTCCAGTGAATAGTCGGGTTGATGATCAGCCCGATAACCCAGAATGCAACCATCGCACCGCCAACCCAGCGCCTGCGCTTCGGTATGAACCACTCCTTCAAAGCTGCACGACTTTCCCGCAATCTCATTACCACTCTCCTTGCTTGGTAAGCAACGAAGCACACCGCCACAAATTACTACACGGCGCTTCCCGCCAGCGCCTTCCTTATCCAACGATAACGCCTCCCCGGCGAGGGCGGCGCCAGCACCAAATTACTTTGCCGCCAAGCGGTATTTGCCCCAAGTAGTCGAGCAATGTCCACCCCAACCAATACTACCGAACTCCTCGAAGAGCTGAACGGCGGCGCCTTCGCCATAGGGCAAACTCGTTGAACAAAGCCTAACGACTTTTTTTTAGCAATTCTTCAGCTTGCTTAAGGGTAGACTTGTAAAGATCCCAGCTTTCTTGATGCACCTCCTGATAGCACTCCATAAGCTTCGTTAGCTTTTGCGACCCCTTGTGATTAACAAAAGAAGCGGGCAAGCAAACCGAAGCTCTGGCATATAGATCATCAAAGTCTTCAGGCTTGCCTGAAAAATAATCCATTTCAACTTCAGTCAAGAAAACCCTTGCAGTTGTCCACACTCGCTTGTATCTATCGAGTGCTTTGTACCATTTAGCTAAGCTTCCATCATCTGAATGCTTCCACACGAGCGTCCCACCATTCGGGATGCTATTGAAGCAAGCAGTGTAATAATCATGAAGATACTCACTGAAAGCACTTAAATCAGCTGCAGCCTCCTTTAGCTCAGTTAAGCACTTGAAGCGCTCAGTATACCTAAACTGATCCCTCCATGCGCTAAGGGCAGTTATTGCAACGATTGCAGCCACAGCCGTTGCAATATAGCTAGTACACTCTAGAGCATATTTTATACTATCACCATCCCCAACCATGGGGCGCCAAACCAGGCCTGTAGCAAAAAGACCCAGCCCAATTACTACCAACATGATCAAATCCGATCTACTCATACTTCCCTCGCAGCACTAACATTCCCTAGTTGACTGAGTACGCACCCCGGCGAGGGCGGCACCTGCACGCAAGGACCACAACATGGCCCAGCAGCACCGCATACTGGAGGTCGACTCCATTGATAGGATACGCAACCAGCAGTACATGCTTCTACAGCTTGCCCCTATAAACCAATGAACGGTGGTGGCTCAGATAGCGTCGCTGTTCCAGTGTGAAACCCTCGACATTCATGCCTGACGCCAGCCCCCATGCCGATACAACTTCCTCAGCGGTATCGGCAACCAGCAATTCCCCATCGTCCTGAAAACTTATCCAACCGCGATCAAAGAGCTTGTCCACGTGAGGCGCCAACATCAAACCATTGCTCCCGTCCAATCGCTCAGCATTCGAACAATCTTTCCAGGGCTTGATGTGGCTAGCGATTAGGAAGCGCCTATCGGAAACACCTGTAAGACGGCAAGAATTTTCATGATCCAATACCTTTAGACGAAATGCCCCTTGGCCTATACGAGAGCGCACCAACTGCTCGCGCTCAGTAGCAGTCAATTCTTCGTCTAACTCGATTTCGCGCTCTACTTCATCAGCTCTGACCTGATCTTCAAGCTCCTTAACCCGCTCTATGATGGCACTCCCAGTCGCCTTGGACAGGCTGAGAACAAACGAGCCAAGCTCAGGTGAGATGCTAGCGAGGTAGCATCTTTGGTTGCCATTCCCACTTGCCTGGAGCGGCGAGTTTTTAACCGGCAACAGCTTCGCAATGGCCGTGAGGTGATCTTTTGGCGACAGTGCTTGATCCAGTTCAGTCCATTCCACAGGAACCAGCCATCCGGTATCCGACCAGTTCTGACCTGCTTGGCCAAAAGCCTCGGGCTTCGCCTGGCTGCTATAGGCTGCGGTCGCGACACCAATAGCTCGAATCTGCCCTCCGGCGTAGGAAAATACCAGGTCACCCGCTCTAACCAGCGTCAGGTTGATGTAAGTCTGGTTCCGAGCACCATTTGAATTTTTTGTAGGCGACCATATGTAACCGCCTTCCAATTCGGCCTGATAAGTTTGCTTGTGATTGACCCACCAATAACTTACTGAGACTGCAGACCCACCACTGTCCTCAACAAAAGTGTAGCCCAACTCCCCAAGGGCTTTCTTAGCTATATCTGTGTGAGTATCAAGGCTATTTAGACCACTTGCCATTGCATAAACGTACTTCAATGGCAATCGGTCGCCATACTCAGTGATGAGATACCAGCGTGGGCGCCTAAAACCGAAAGGACGCTCTCCTTTTAGGAGGCGCCCAATCGCTAACTCAACATCCTTTTTATCCATGTCCTGCAACTCACTCACATTCGATCATTCGGATTGAGATCCGAATGATCGCATTTCTAGGTGACGCTTACGATACCAATAATGGCCTTGCGACATCAAAAGAACATTTGTACTCCTCACCAGCTGTAACTGTGCAACGACAAACGAGCGAGGTCAATCTTTACTCCTAGCCCTTCTCTACAACTTAAGCTCGCCGGCGTACAGCCCGGAAATACGTCGCGGCAAGCAACGCCCCCGGTATGGCCAAACCAAGACCGCTGTAGATGAATGCAGGCTGATCTGTCATCAGCCCACTGAAAGCGAACCCGATACCCGTTGGTATCAGGGTGACTGCTGCATAGCCCCACGGCTTCCTAGTTTTCTTGGCCATATCGCTCCTCATATTGAACCCCGATTAAATCAAACGGAGACGGCCGAATCGACTTCGGCAAGCTCATTAAGTTCGAGGGCGCGTTCCCCTGGGACGGTATCTGCGGTGCGGCTGAGACCGCTGCAGAGGCAGCAATCAATCTACCCCTGAGCAACAACCCGCTGCTCGCCGGCCTGCAGCGGCACAGTAGGGAAACATCCTCGGTGACGAAGCTCAGCGACGTAAACTTCGAGCAGTTCGTCCAGATGCTTCGCAATCACCGCAAGACCGAATACATGCACTGCATGGACTTCTCCCGCCATGCCTGGGGCACCAAGTGGAACGCCTACAGCTAGAAGATAGATGTTGAAGGCTGCTCGCTGTCTTTCGATACGGCTTGGAACGCGCCCGTACCGGTCTTCAAGGCTCTGTCCGCCCTGCCCCCTGCCGAAGACATCACAGTTGTGTTCGCAGACGAGGACATAGGTAGCAACTGCGGAACGCTGAAGCTCAAAGCAGGTGATTTGGTAGAGCAGGAGTGCGCAGGGTCATGGGGGCGGTATGAGCGACGCCGAGCAGACAAACAAGCGCTCCCTGGAACACCAACACCTGGATGGGAAGATTCCCGCGGGCGTCTGGATAAAGCTTGGTGGCCGGACCATCTACAGCAAAAAGAGGTATGACAAATGGTTGGAAAGCCAGTGGATTTTCCCGCAGGAATCGACTTCCACCACGAGTCACTGCGGCTGCGCTTCATGTGGGAAGGCACCCGTCGAAGTGAAACCCTTCCCTACCCCGCGACACAGAAAGGCATCAAAACTGCATCCCAGCTTCGCGATCAAGTAAACAGCCTGATCAAGCTCGACCTGCTCGACCACGACAAATACACGGAGCTGTTTCCAAGTTCCGCCGCTGTCGTGGGCGGTGTTCCAGCATTCGGCGAGTACGCCCAACTATGGCTGGACAGTCGGGAGATCGCCGCCGGCACAAAACTGAACTACAAGGGCACGCTGAATCTGTACTGGGTGCCACACCTCGCCCTGGTACACATTGACCTGATCACCTCCACCCTGCTCAGGCGGATTATCGCCTCAATCAACTGGACGTCTCCATCGGTGAAGCGCAACGCAATAGTGAAGCTGTCGACCATTCTCCGCGCTGTGGTGATGGATGGGCTGATCACTCGGAATCCAGCGGAGGCCATCCAGCTGCCGGCGCGCGCTAGGAAGGAGGTCGATCCGTTCACCCTTGACGAAGCCAACGCCATCATCGCCGAGCTCTACAAGCACAAGCATTGGCCAAGCCAGATCTACGCTGCGTTCTTTGAATTCATGTTCTTCACCGGCTTGCGGCTTTCCGAAGGGCTGGCGCTTCGCTGGGATACGGTCGACGCGACCCAAAAGACCGTTCACGTGCGGCGAACGATCGCACTGGGGGTGGTTGAGGAAAGGACGAAGACCGGGAGGGATAGGTTCGTGCTGCTTAACGACAGAGCGCTTCATGCCCTGGAGTTCGCCAAGCGACACGTAGAGCGCCGCAGGCAGGGCAAAGGTCAATTCACCGAGTCGCCGTTCGTCTTCCCGCCTGGGAAGAATGGAGAGCACGTAAAACAGACCTCGGACCTGCACCATCAATGGCGACCGATCCTAAAAGGTTTGGGGATCAGGTACCGCCCCCCATACAACTGCCGTCACACCTATGCGACAATATGCTTAATGTCTGGTCTCAACCCCGCATTTATCGCCCAACAGCTCGGGCATAGCGTGCAGATGCTCTTATCGACTTATGCGCGCTGGATTAACTCGTCCAACGACTGGCAGGAGCTGGAAAAACTCCAGATTGGTCCGAAATTGGTCCGTAGCTGCGAAGAAGCCACGTAAGTTATTGATAGGTAAGCTCCTTGATCTCCACCGCTAACATCACCATGCAGTTCGGCTCCAAGCCGCTGTTCGAAAACGTTTCCGTCAAATTCAACAACGGCAACCGCTACGGCCTGATCGGCGCCAACGGTTGCGGCAAGTCGACCTTCATGAAAATCCTCGGCGGCGATCTGGAGCCGTCCGCTGGCCAGGTCATGCTCGAGCCGAACACCCGCCTGGGTAAACTGCGCCAGGACCAGTTCGCCTACGAGGAATTCACCGTGATCGACACGGTGATCATGGGCCACGGCCAGCTGTGGAAGGTCAAGGCCGAGCGCGACCGTATCTACTCGCTGCCGGAAATGACCGAGGAAGACGGCATGGCCGTCGCCGAGCTGGAAACCGAATTCGCCGAAATGGATGGCTACACCGCCGAATCCCGTGCCGGTGAACTGCTGCTGGGCCTGGGTATTCCGCTGGAACAGCACTTCGGCCCGATGAGCGAAGTGGCACCGGGCTGGAAGCTGCGTGTACTGCTCGCCCAGGCGCTGTTCTCGGACCCGGACGTACTGCTGCTCGACGAACCGACCAACCACCTGGACATCAACACCATTCGCTGGCTGGAAACGATCCTCACGGCGCGTAACAGCACCATGATCATCATTTCCCACGACCGGCACTTCCTCAACAGTGTCTGCACCCACATGGCTGACCTGGATTACGGCGAACTGCGCCTGTTCCCGGGCAACTATGACGAGTACATGACCGCGGCCACCCAGTCGCGTGAGCAACTGCTGTCGGACAACGCCAAGAAGAAAGCCCAGATCGCCGAGCTGCAGACCTTTGTCAGCCGCTTCTCGGCCAACGCCTCGAAAGCCAAGCAGGCCACTTCGCGGGCCAAGCAGATCGACAAGATCCAGCTGGCAGAGGTCAAGCCCTCCAGCCGCGTCAGCCCGTTCATTCGCTTCGAGCAGACGAAAAAACTGCACCGCCAGGCAGTGGTCGTCGAGAAAATGGCCAAGGCCTTCGACGACAAGGTGCTGTTCAAGAACTTCGACATCACCGTCGAAGCAGGCGAGCGCGTTGCAATCATCGGCCCCAACGGTATTGGCAAGACCACCCTGCTGCGCACCCTGGTCGGCGAGATGACCCCGGATGCGGGTTCGGTGAAGTGGACTGATAGCGCCGAAGTGGGCTACTACGCCCAGGACCACGCCCACGACTTCGAAGACGACATGACCCTGTTCGACTGGATGGGCCAGTGGACCTCCGGCGAGCAGGTAATCCGCGGCACCTTGGGGCGCATGCTGTTCTCCAACGACGAGATCCTCAAGTCGGTGAAAGTGATTTCCGGTGGTGAGCAAGGTCGCATGCTGTTCGGCAAGCTGATCCTGCAGAAGCCGAACGTGCTGGTGATGGACGAGCCGACCAACCACCTGGACATGGAGTCGATCGAAGCGCTGAACCTGGCGCTGGAAAACTACCCAGGCACCCTGCTGTTCGTCAGCCACGACCGCGAGTTCGTGTCGTCGCTGGCCACGCGCATCATCGAGCTGTCGGCCGATGGCGTGGTGGACTTCAGCGGTACCTACGACGATTACCTGCGCAGCCAAGGCGTGCTGGTCTGATCCTAGGGTAAGGTCGGGCCATCTGCTGCTGGCCCGACCTCTTCGCCCGTAGGAGCAGCCTTGTGCTGCGAAGAGGCCGGTAAATCCAACGGATTTCTGCTGGCCTCTTCGCAGCGCAAGGCTGCTCCTACAGACCTCAGGCTGCCACTGCGCCGACGAATAATTCGTTAGCCTGCTTTCATTTATTTCGCGCAACGGCCATGATGGGACCACGCCTAACCGCCCGCCCGCGAAAGAGCCCATGACCGCGCAACAACCCGCCCCAGCCAGCGATACGCTGCACATTACCCTGCAGATCCTGTCGATCGTTTTCTATACCTTCATTGCCTTCCTCTGCATCGGCCTGCCGATTGCGGTACTGCCCAGCTATGTGCACGACCAACTCGGCTTCGGCGCAGTCATCGCCGGGGTAACGATTGGTCTGCAATACTTGGCCACGCTGCTTAGCCGCCCGTTCGCCGGCAAGGTGGCGGACACCTTGGGGGGTAAACAAGCCATCCGCTTTGGCCTGTTGGGGATTGCTGGCTGCGGGGTACTAACGCTGTTGTCAGCCTGGACGCTCACCGTACCGGTGCTGAGCCTGGCCCTGTTACTCGGCGGGCGATTGCTGCTAGGCGTTGCCCAAGGGCTGATCGGCGTGGCCACCTTGAGCTGGGGTATCAGCCAGGTCGGCCCCGAGCACACTGCCAGGGTGATTTCGTGGAACGGTATCGCCTCGTACGGAGCCATCGCCATTGGTGCGCCACTGGGCGTACTGGCCGTGGATGGGCTGAACTTCAGCGTGCTGGGGCCGGCGTTGCTGGTACTGGCGGCCGCTGCGCTGCTGGTACTGCGCAAGCGCCCTGACGTGGTCGTGGTACGCGGCGAGCGCCTGCCTTTCTGGTCGGCATTCGGCCGGGTTGCGCCCTGTGGCCTGGGCCTGACCCTGGCCTCGATCGGTTACGGCACCCTGACCACCTTCGTCACCCTGTATTACCTGGAACGCGGCTGGGCGGGCGCGGCCTGGTGCCTGAGTGCGTTTGGTGTGTGCTTCATCATTTCGCGGCTGCTCTTCGTCAACGCGGTCAACCGCTTTGGTGGCTTCAACGTGGCCGTCGCCTGCATGGCCACCGAAGTGCTTGGCCTGTGCCTGCTGTGGCTGGCGCCCTCACCGCCCTGGGCGCTGGTGGGTGCCGGGCTGACCGGTTTCGGGCTGTCGCTGGTGTACCCGGCACTGGGCGTGGAGGCGATCAAGCAAGTTCCCAGCAGCAGCCGAGGCGCAGGATTGGGCGCCTATGCAGTGTTCTTCGACATGGCACTGGCCATCGCCGGGCCAGTGATGGGGGCCGTAGCCGTGCACCTGGGCTACGCCTCGATCTTCTGTGTGGCGGCCTTGCTCGCCCTCGCCGGGGTCGGCCTAACGCTGTTGCTGGCGCGGCGCGCCCGTCTCGGCTGAACGTTCGGCGGGCTCTGGCGCGCCCAGGGCCTGGCTGAAGAACGCCGCTGTTTCACGTTGCAACGAGTGATGGATGTGCCGCCTGTCGACGCCGTCGGCGTCCTTGCACAGCGCCGGCATACGCGCGAACTGCTCGGCATCGCAATGGGCCATGAACACGAAATGCCCCGCACCGGCCAACAGGCGGTAGTCGGGGGTGACGGGCAGCTTGCGGGCCAAGGCTTCGGCATTACGGTCCACCGCCACCAACTGGTCGCTGTCGCCGCTGTAGATCAGCGCCGGTATCTGCACTCCGGCCAGTGCATGACGGCCGAACAAAAGGCTCAGCGGCGCCATCAACATTACTGCACCCACTCGCGGGTCAGCCTCAGGCGCGAGTTCGCTGCGGTCGGCGATCAGTATGCCGTGGGTCTTGCAGGCGTCAGCGTCGTTCGGTCGCTCCAGGCAATATTGGCGCAAGCGGTCCAGATCAGGGCGCGCACCAGACAGGATCAACGCAGTTTCACCGCCAGCCGAATAGCCGATCACGCCCACCTTGCCGTCATTCAGGTAAGGCCCGACCACTGCATCATCGCGTGCGGCGGTGATCGCGGCACTGACCTGTAGCGGCCGCCCATAAAGATTGCTCAAGGTGCCCAGGCGACTGTGGTCGCGGGCGTTATCCCCCGGGTGTACCACCGCCACCACCACGAACCCTTGGCGGGCCAACGACGTAGCCAGATAATGCAAGGCCAATGGGCTACCGGTATTGCCGTGCGAAAGCACCAGTAAAGGGAACCGCCCCATGGCAACTGGCGCCTCCTCGGCCACCTCGACGGGATACCCATCTATACGGCGGCTACGGGTTGCGCCAATCGCCGGGTAAAATGCCAGGGCTTGCATCGGGCGGCTGTCGATCGGGTCGGCCAGGGTCATAGGGTGCAGGCCGGCGACCCACGGCGCGGCGTCGGCGCGGGCCAGCAGCCCGCCGAACAGTGCCAGCGCCAACAAGCAACGAGGAATGGTCATCGGCCGGCGGTTCCTTGCAGGGCGAAGAGATAGCCCAGCATAAAACCGGCCAGGCCTACCCCGGATGAAAACTGGATGAAAACGCCGTCATGCATGCTGCGCTTGCGCGCTATGCAATTGCGCATTGCGTCGAACCCGTGGCATAGATGCAGGTCCACGTCCTACGTGACCGATTCGCGCCATTGAAGGAGATCCATGCATGAGCAAGCCCGCCTATGTGCCACCCAAGGTCTGGCGCAACGACGCAGCGCCCGGCGGCCAGTTCGCCAGCATCAACCGTCCAGTTGCCGGCCCGACTCACGACAAGGACCTACCGACAGGCAAGCACCCGTTGCAGCTGTATTCCCTGGCCACGCCCAATGGAGTCAAGGTCACCATTGCCCTAGAAGAACTGCTCGCCTTGGGCCACACCGGTGCCGAATACGACGCCTGGCTTATCCGCATCGGCGAGGGTGACCAGTTTTCCAGTGGCTTTGTCCAGGTCAACCCCAACTCGAAGATCCCTGCCCTGCTCGACCGCGGCGTCGAGCCGCCGGTACGGGTGTTCGAGTCGGGCGCTATCCTGCTGTACCTGGCGGACAAGTTCGGCGCCCTGCTGCCAAAATCGCCCGCTGCGCGCACAGAAAGCCTGAACTGGCTGTTCTGGCAGATGGGTGCCGCACCTTACCTGGGCGGTGGCTTTGGCCACTTCTATGTGTATGCGCCGGAAAAGTTCGAGTACGCCATCAACCGGTTCACCATGGAGGCCAAGCGTCAATTGGATGTGCTTGACCGCCGCCTGGCTGAAAGCCGCTACCTGGGCGGCGAGGCGTACAGCATTGCCGACATTGCCGTGTGGCCGTGGTATGGCCAGTTGGTGCGCGGCAATCTGTATGGTGCGGCGGAGTTCCTGGCGGTGGATGAGTACCCCCACGTGCAGCGCTGGGCCGAGGAAATTGCCTTGCGCCCGGCGGTGCAGCGCGGTACCCGGGTCAACCGTACCTGGGGCGATGAAGACAGCCAGGTGCCGGAGCGGCATTCAGCCACAGACCTCGATTAAGGGTAGGCCGGGGTCGCTGCGCGACCCCGACAATGCCCGCCTGCATAAAACCATTTGCCCCTGCGCAAACCTGCGCCCACCAAGCCCTTCTTGTACACTCCTCGCATTAGCCCCCACCTGCACATTTTTTTGGTGAACGCATGATCGAGGTAACCGAGGTTTCCATTGCCGAGCTGCGCGATGCGCTTGAGTCGGGCCGCACGACGGCGGTCGAGCTGGTCAAGGCCTATCTGGCACGCATCGATGCCTACGATGGTGCCGACACGGCCACTGCCCTGAACGCCGTAGTGGTACGCAACCCGGAGGCGCTGAAAGAAGCCGAAGCCTCCGACGCCCGCCGGGCCAAGGGCCAGGTGCTGAGCCCGCTGGACGGCATTCCCTACACCGCCAAAGACAGCTACCTGGTCAAGGGCCTGACTGCCGCTTCCGGCAGCCCTGCCTTCAAGGACCTGGTCGCCCAGCGCGACGCCTTCACCATCGAGCGCCTGCGTGCCGCCGGTGCCGTCTGCCTGGGCAAGACCAACATGCCGCCCATGGCTAACGGTGGCATGCAGCGTGGCGTGTATGGCCGCGCTGAAAGCCCATACAACGCTGACTACCTGACCGCACCGTTCGCCTCGGGCTCGTCCAACGGTGCCGGCACTGCAACCGCCGCCAGCTTCAGTGCCTTTGGCCTGGCCGAAGAAACCTGGTCCAGCGGCCGTGGCCCGGCGTCCAACAACGGCCTGTGCGCCTACACCCCATCGCGCGGGGTGATCTCGGTGCGTGGCAACTGGCCGCTGACGCCGACCATGGACGTGGTGGTGCCTTACGCCCGCACCATGGCCGACCTGCTGGAAATCCTCGACGTGGTGGTTGCCGACGATGCTGACAAGCGCGGCGACCTGTGGCGTTTGCAGCCTTGGGTGCCGATCCCGGCGGCCTCGGCGGTACGTCCTGCGTCGTACCTGGACCTGGCAGTGAATGCCAGCGCACTCAAGGGCAAGCGCTTTGGCGTGCCGCGCATGTACATCAATGCCGACACCGAAGCCGGCACCTCCGAGAAACCGGGCATCGGCGGCCCGACTGGCCAACGCATCAACACCCGCGCCACGGTGATCGACCTGTGGCAGCAAGCGCGCCAAGCCCTGGAAGCGGCCGGTGCGCAAGTGCTGGAAGTGGACTTCCCGCTGGTGTCCAACTGCGAAGGCGACCGCCCCGGCGCTCCGACCGTTTACAACCGCGGT
The DNA here is from genome assembly GCF_048068035.1 of Pseudomonas sp. NY11955. Taxonomy (NCBI): domain Bacteria; kingdom Pseudomonadati; phylum Pseudomonadota; class Gammaproteobacteria; order Pseudomonadales; family Pseudomonadaceae; genus Pseudomonas; species Pseudomonas sp. NY11955. The sequence goes on along the minus strand of NZ_JBLUPS010000024.1, from coordinate 63,901 downwards.
ATCGTCAGCAAGGAATTCCTGCATGACGAACTGTGGGAACTGTCGGGTTGGGGTTTTGACGATTTCCTGCGCGCCAACGACGACCCCAAGCTCAACCGCCTGGCCGATGTCGACGGGCCCAAGATTTTCCCCCACGACCCAGGCACCCTGCCCAACCGCGAGGACGACCTGGCCGCCGGCATGGACGAGTACGTCAACATGGCCAAGCGTGGCCTAAAGACCTGGGACCAGATCGAAACCCTGCCAGACGGCCTGCGCGGCCTGGAACAGACCCGCAAACTGGACCTGGAAGACTGGATGGACCAGCTGGGCCTGGACGCCGTGCTGTTCCCGACCGTAGCGGACGTTGGCCCGGCTGATGCCGACGTCAATCCGGCCTCGGCGGACATCGCCTGGAGCAACGGGATCTGGGTGGCCAACGGCAACCTGGCGATCCGTCACTTGGGCGTGCCGACCGTGACCGTGCCGATGGGCGTGATGGCCGATATCGGCATGCCGGTGGGGCTGACCTTCGCCGGGCGTGCCTATAGCGACAATGCGCTGTTGAGCTTTGCCGCGGCCTTCGAGGCGACCGGCTCGCGCCGCATGGTCCCACCGCGCACTCCGGCTCTGAGCTGAGTTTACAGCGGCCGCTTTGCGGCCCATTCGCGGGTAAACCCGCTCCCACAGGCACGGCGTCGGTCTCAAGGCTTGTGGCGATCCTGTGGGAGGGTGTACCCGCGAATGGGCCTGAAAAAGCAAATCGCATAATTCAACGCTATGTGTAAAAATACACAAAAAGTTGAATTATGCGATTTGCCATGCCCTTTTCCCCCGCCGAAGAACGCCACCTCACCATCACCGTGCTCAAGGCCGCCATACAAGCCTTGGGCAGCGTTGCCGCACGCAACATGGAAATCCTGCTGCACGACCTGGACCACCCGGAGCATTCCGTGGTGGCGATCGTCAACGGCCACCTCTCCGGCCGTAGCGTCGGCAGCCCGATCCTCGCCGCACCGGAGCAGGACCAAGGCTTCAAGGCACTGATGCAGGCCTCGGCCGACCAGCGTGGCTGCGAGCCGGTGGTACTACCCGATTACCCCACCACGCTCAAGGGCCGCACGCTGCGCAGTGCCACGGCCATCTTCCGTGACAGCAACGGCCACCCCTTCGCCAGCCTCTGCGTCAACACCGACGTCACCGGCCTGGACGCCGCCATGAGCTTTCTCCAGCAGTTCCAACCGCTGGGAGCCACGCCTGCCGTCAGCGAGCCCGCCGACATGGAACTGCTGATGAGCGAGATCATCCAGGCTTCCTTGCAACGCAGCGGCCAGGGGCGGATGAACAAACAGGCCAAGGTCGAGGCCGTACAGGTCATGCAGGAGCGTGGCCTGTTCATCGTCAAAGGCGGCGTGGAAAAGGCCGCCAGTGCCCTCGGCGTAACCCGCTACACCATTTACAACTACCTTGAACAACTGCGCGGAGCCAGCCAATGACCTTGCATATCCACACCCCTCTGATCGAGTCGCGCCCGCTGTCGTTGGCTGCCGGCCGTAACGTCTGGCTCAAGCTCGATGCACTGCAGCCTTGCGGTTCGTTCAAGCTGCGCGGTGTAGGCCACGCTTGCGAGGTACACCAAGCTCGCGGCGCCCGGCACTTCGTCTCCTCCTCCGGCGGCAATGCCGGCCTGGCAGTCGCCTACGCGGGGCGCAAGCTGGGGGTCCCGGTCACTGTGGTTGTACCGGAAACCACCACCGAACGGGCCAAGCAACTGCTGCACCTGGAAAACGCCAAGGTGGTGGTGCACGGCAGTTCCTGGCAAGAGGCCAACGCCCTGGCACAAACACTGGTAGGCCCGGACGATGCCTTCATCCACCCGTTCGACGATCCGCTGCTGTGGGCCGGGCATGCCAGCCTGGTGGATGAAGTGGCCGAGGCCGGCCTGAAGCCGGATGCAGTGGTATTGTCGGTCGGCGGTGGCGGCTTGCTCAGTGGTGTGGTCGAGGGCTTGCAGCGCAATGGCTGGGGCGATGTGCCGGTGCTGGCAGTGGAAACCGAAGGCGCGGCGTCCCTGCATGCGGCCATGCAGGCAGGGCATTCGGTGGAGCTTGAGCGCATCGCCTCGGTGGCGACATCGTTGGGGGCCAAGCGTGTGGCCGATCAGGCGCTGGTGTGCGTGCAGCAGCATCCGGTGCACAGCCGGCTGGTCAGCGATCGCGCGGCGCTGGAGGCCTGTGAGCGGTTCCTGCTGGACCATCGCCTACTCGTAGAACCGGCGTGTGGGGCAGCGTTGGCAGTGGCCTATGATGCCAAAGCACTGGGCAACTATCAGAATGTGCTGGTGGTGGTCTGTGGCGGGGCCACCGCCACACTGGAACAGATTCAGGCATGGTTGCAGCAGGCAGATTGAGGCTGCCACCTGTCGGTGGTGATTACGATAGTCACATGCACCTGATCTACTAGGCCCGCCGCAACCGAAAAATGCCTTCGCAATGGCGTCAACCCTGACGAAATGCGTATCCCACCCTTTCGGTCTGCGGCAAGTGAAGGCACAATGCGTGTCCTTTTTTTGGCCGGCCTGGCCGGGGGCCTTTAAATGATCAAGACGCCGTATTACCTCATCGATAAAACCAAGCTGCTCAGCAACATGGAGAAGATCGCCTACGTGCGTGAACACTCCGGTGCCAAGGCGCTGCTCGCCCTCAAGTGCTTCGCCACCTGGTCGGTGTTCGACCTGATGCAGCAGTACATGGACGGCACCACCTCGTCCTCGCTCTTCGAGCTCAAGCTCGGCCGCCAGAAGTTCGCCGGCGAAACCCACGCCTACAGCGTGGCCTGGGCCGACGACGAGGTCGAGGAAATGCTCGAGAATTGCGACAAGATCATCTTCAACTCGATTGGCCAGCTGCAGCGCTTCGCCGAACAGTCCGAAGGTAAAGTGCGCGGTCTGCGCGTCAACCCGCAAGTCAGCAGTTCCGACTACCTGCTGGCCGACCCGGCCCGCCCATTCAGCCGCCTGGGCGAATGGGACCCGGCCAAGATCGAGCAGGTGATCGAACAGATCTCCGGCTTCATGTTCCACAACAACTGCGAGAACGGTGACTTCGGCCTGTTCGACAAAATGCTCACGCACATCGAAGAGCGTTTCGGCCACCTGCTGCACAAGGTCGAGTGGGTCAGCCTCGGTGGCGGCATTCACTTCACCGGTGAAGACTACGCGGTAGACGCCTTCTGCGCGCGCCTCAAGGCCTTCTCGCAAACCTACGGCGTGCAGGTGTACCTGGAGCCCGGCGAAGCCGCCATCACCAACAGCGCCTCGCTGGAAGTGACCGTGCTCGACACCCTGTACAACGGCAAGCACCTGGCCGTGGTCGACAGCTCGATCGAAGCGCACCTGCTCGACCTGCTGATCTACCGCCTCAACGCCAAGATGGCCCCCAACGACGGCGAGCACACCTACATGGTCTGCGGCAAGTCGTGCCTGGCCGGTGACATCTTCGGCGAGTATCAATTCGATCGTCCGTTGGCCATTGGCGATCGCCTGTCGTTCATCGACACGGCGGGTTACACCATGGTCAAGAAAAACTGGTTCAACGGTCTGAAAATGCCGTCCATCGTGGTCAAGCAACTCGACGGCAGCGTCGAAGTGGTCCGCGAGTTCGGTTTCGAAGACTACGTTTCCAGCCTGTCGTAAGACCGGCCTACCAAGTAAGGAGCAAAGGGTAAATTGAAGAAGAACGTTCTTATCATTGGTGCAGGAGGTGTCGCCAAGGTGGTGGCCCACAAGTGCGCACAGCATAACGACGAACTGGGTCGTATCGCTATCGCGTCACGGAACATCTCCAAATGCCAGGCCATCATCGACAGCGTCAAGGCCAAGGGTAGCCTCAAGGTACCCGCCGACATCCAGGCCTTCTCGCTCAACGCCCTCGATGTCGAGGCGACCAAGGCGCTGATCCGCGAGACCGAATCGCAGATCGTGATCAACGTTGGTTCCGCCTTCCTCAACATGTCGGTGCTGCGTGCCTGCATCGATACCGGTGTCGCCTACCTGGACACCGCCATCCACGAAGAGCCGGGCAAGATCTGCGAGACCCCGCCGTGGTACGGCAACTACGAGTGGAAACACCTCGAAGAGTGCCAACAAAAGAACATCACCGCCATTCTCGGCGTCGGTTTCGACCCGGGTGTGGTGAACAGCTACGCAAAACTTGCGCAGCAGCAGTATTTCGACAGCATTGATTCGATCGACATTCTCGACGTCAATGCCGGTTCGCATGGCAAGTACTTTGCCACCAACTTCGACCCGGAAATCAACTTCCGCGAGTTCACCGGGCAAGTGTGGAGCTGGCAGAACAGCCAGTGGACCAGCAACACCATGTTCGAGGTCAAGCGTACCGACGACCTGCCAGTGGTAGGCTCGCAAAACCTGTACCTGACCGGCCACGATGAAGTTCACTCGATTTCGAAGAACCTCAACGTGCCGAACGTGCGTTTCTGGATGAGTTTCGGCGAGCACTACATCAATGTGTTCACGGTGCTGAAGAACCTGGGCCTGCTCAGCGAGCAGCCGGTGAAAACCGCCGAAGGCCTGGAAGTGGTACCGCTGAAAGTGGTCAAGGCCGTACTGCCGGATCCAGCCTCGCTGGCCCCGGGCTACACCGGCAAGACCTGCATCGGTGACCTGGTCAAAGGCACCAAGGATGGCCAGCCGCGCGAAGTGTTCATCTACAACGTGGCTGACCACGAAGAAGCCTACGCCGAGACCGACAGCCAGGGTATTTCCTACACCGCCGGTGTACCGCCAGTGGCAGCCGCCCTGCTGGTTGCCCGCGGCGAGTGGGATGCCAAGCGCATGGTCAACGTCGAGGAGCTGCCCGCCGAGCCGTTCCTCAAGGCGTTGGACGTGATGGGCCTGCCGACCCGCGTGAAGGATGAAAAAGGTGATCGTCCTTGGGACGCTGAAGCCTAAGCAGTAACACAGAAGGGGCGCCAACAGGGCGCCCCTTCTGCTTTTTCGCGGGCAGCCCCACTAGACCACCATAGGCCTCAATCCAGCACTTTACCTGTGGGAGCGGGCGTGCCCGCGAAGAGGCCGGTAAAGGCTGCCCTCTACTTCCGGGCCTCCAGAATAAGGTTGAACGGCGTCTGCGTCGCCCGCCGGAACCGGCTGAACCCCGCCTCCTCGAACACCGCCCGCAACCGCGCCTCGCCTGCCTGTGCCCCCAAGCCCAGCCCCACCTCCTGCGACAACGAATTCGGTGTGCAGATAAACGTCGATGCCGCATAGAACAAACGCCCAACGGGTGTCAGGTTACCGTCCAGGGAATCCTCGGCATAAGGCTCCACCAGCATCACCGTGCCATCCGCTTTCAAAGCCCGGTAGGCGTGCCTGGCCGCCCCCACCGGGTCGCCCATATCGTGCAGGCAATCGAAGAAACACACCAGGTCGTGGTCATGCCCAGGGTAGTCCTTGGCGCTGGCCTGCTGGAAGCTCACCCGCTCCGTCAACCCTGCCTCACGGGCGCGCTCATTGGCGGTGACGATCGAAGGCCCATGATAGTCGTACCCCACGAAGGTCGACGCCGCAAATGCCTGCGCCATGACCAGCGTCGAGGCACCATGGCCGCAGCCCACGTCCGCCACCTTGGCGCCTGCCTCCAGCTTGGCCACCACACCTTCAAGTGCCGGTAGCCACTCTGCCACCAGGAATGTGCGATACCCAGGCCGGAAAAACCGCTCGGTACCACTGAACATGCACGGGTGGTGGTCACCCCAGGCCAGCCCGCCATCGCCGCGCATGGCGGCTACCAGTTTGTCTTTGTCATGGAACAGCGCCGCCACCACCGCCGCACCCCCGGCCATGTAGGCCGGCGAATCCTCCAGGGCCAGGGCCATGGCCTGTTCCTCAGGCAGCACGAAACGGCCCTTTTCATGCACCACATAGCCCGATGCCGCCTGGGCATTCAACCATTCGCGCACCAGCCGCGGGTGGCAGCCAGTCTTTTGCGCCAACTGCTCAGGGGTAACCGCCTGGCTATCGGCCATGGCCCGGTACAGGCCCAGCTCATCGCCAAGGATGACATTGGCCAGGGTCGCCGCTGCGCCCATGTCGCCAACCAGCTTACCCATGAAATCGTGAAGCCTTGCCTCGTCCATGACCTGCCCTCCTCTGCAAGAAGGCCATCGCCAGCGAGGGACGTCCGCTCCGGGGAGGCGGTGGTCGGTTCAAGGGTTTCAGTTCGCTGAAAAACACGTTACCGCGAACCGACTCTAAGTTTAGATCGTCTGCCCGGACGAAACGAAATCGCCGCCAGCTTGCCCCTGAAATCCTTCGTCAGGTAACAATTTCTAAACAACGATGTGACATTTTTTTTCAGCTTTCTTATCAAGGAGCTGTCGAATGAAGGTCACGGTTTTCGGTACCGGCTATGTCGGCCTCACCCAGGCAGTGTGCCTGGCACAGGTGGGCCATTCGGTATTGTGCATGGATGTCGACGCCGAGCGAGTTGCCAGCCTCAGTGCAGGCCATTGCCCGATCTTCGAGCCCGGCCTTGCGCCGCTGCTGGAAAAGAACCTGGCCTGCGGTCGCCTGCGCTTCACCACTGACGCTGCAGAAGCTGCCAACTATGCCAGGTTGCAGTTCATTGCGGTCGGCACCCCGCCACAGGCCGACGGTAGCGCCGATCTGAAGCACGTTTTTGCCGTGGTCGACAGCATCCTCGAACATGCTGACGGGCCCAAGGTGATCGTCAACAAGTCCACTGTGCCGGTGGGTACGGTCCACCGCATCCAGGCGCGCATCGCCCAGGCCGTGGCCGATACCAGCCGCTTCCAAGTGATCAGCAACCCCGAGTTCCTCAAGGAAGGTTCTGCAGTGGACGACTGCATGCGCCCGGAGCGCATCATCATCGGCGGCGCGCAAGCAGCCGAAGTGGAGCTGCTGCGCGAGCTGTACCTGCCGTTCAGCCGCAACCGAGAAAAGCTCATGGTCATGGATGCGCGCAGCGCCGAGCTGACCAAGTACGCGGCCAACTGCATGTTGGCGACCAAGATTTCCTTCATCAATGAAATCGCCAACCTCGCCGAACACCTGGGGGCCGACATCGAAATGGTGCGCCGTGGCATCGGCTCCGATCCACGCATCGGCTACGACTTCATCTATGCCGGCTGCGGCTTTGGCGGTTCGTGCTTCCCCAAAGACCTGCAAGCCCTGCGCCACAGTGCCGCCGCCGAAGGCTTCGAGGCACAGTTGCTGCGCGCGGTGGAGTCGGTCAACGAGCAACAAAAAGGCCGGCTGTTCAGCAAGATCCAACGCCACTACCCCGGTGGCCTGCGGGGCAAGGTATTCGCCCTGTGGGGGTTGTCGTTCAAACCCAATACCAATGACATCCGCGAAGCCTCCAGCCGGGTCTTGCTGGAAGCATTGTGGGCCGCTGGCGCACGGGTGCAGGCCCATGACCCGCAGGCCATGGAAGAAATCCAGCGCCATTACGGCCCGCGTGCCGACCTGCAACTGGTGCCCTGTAAGGACGATGCGTTGCAGGGCGCCGATGCCTTGGTGATCGTCACCGAATGGCAGGACTACCGCGTGCTCAACCTGGACAAGGTACCGCAGCAGCTGGCCGACCGGGTGGTGTTCGACGGGCGCAACCTGTTCGAGCCCGAGCATATGGCGGCCGCTGGCCTCATTTACTACGGCATCGGCCGTGGCCAGGCGCAGCCAGCATGCCCGTACTGATCACTGGCGTGGCCGGTTTCATCGGTTTCCACCTGGCGCGGCGCCTTTGCGAGGCGGGCATCGAAGTGGTCGGCATCGACAACCTCAACGCCTACTACAGTGTCGAGCTGAAGCGGGCACGCCTGCAGCAGTTGTTGGGTTTTGCCAATTTCCACTTCCATACCCTCGACATCGCCAACCCGGCCGATCTGCAACAACTGTTCACCAGGCAGGCGTTCAGTGAAGTGATCCACCTGGCGGCCCAGGCCGGCGTGCGCTATTCACTGGATAACCCTGACGCCTACGGGCAGGCCAACCTGGTTGGCTTCCTCAATATCCTCGAGGCCTGCCGCCGACAGCCACCCCGCCACCTGATCTATGCCTCCAGCAGCGCTGTGTACGGTGCCAATGCCAAGCTGCCGTTTAGCGTCGACGACCCAGTCGAACAACCGGTCTCGCTGTACGCCGCCAGCAAGCGGGCCAATGAACTGATGGCGCACAGCTACGCGCACCTGTATCGGATACCTGCCACCGGTCTGCGCTTTTTTACCGTCTACGGGCCCTGGGGCCGCCCCGACATGGCGCTGTTCAAGTTCACCCGCGCCATGCTCGAAGGCCGACCGATCGAGGTTTACAACAACGGGCTGATGGGCCGGGACTTCACCTACATCGACGACATCGTCGAGAGCATCGTGCGCTTGCGCCTGAAGCCGCCGCGGCCGGCCGAGGGACAACCGCCCTGCCAGCTGTTCAACATCGGCCGCGGCCAGCCGGTAAGGCTGCTGCATTTTGTCGAGTGCCTGGAGCACGCCTTGGGCATCAAGGCCCGGCGCGACTACCTGCCGCTGCAAGCGGGAGACGTACTGGAAACCTGGGCCGACGTCGGCTCACTGGCTCGCTGGATCGACTTCTCCCCTGGCACGTCGCTGGAACATGGCGTCAATGCCTTCGTGGGCTGGTACCGGGATTTTTACCGGGTTTGATCCACGCAATCACAACAAGATCACAGGTAGCCTCATGACAGATCCCCTTGACCTCTCGGTACTGATCCCCGCCAAGAACGAAGTCGACAATCTGCCGTCACTGCTGATGGAGATACGCGCTGCGCTCACGGCCGAACACTATGAAGTGCTGGTGGTCGACGACGGCAGCAGCGACCGTACCTTGAGCGTACTGCAGCACCTGAAAAGCCAGGGCTACACACAGTTGCGCATCCTGCGGCACGACCGCTCGCTGGGCCAGAGCACCTCGCTGTGGCATGCCGCCCAGGCGGCCCGCGGCCACTGGCTGGCGACCCTGGATGGCGACGGCCAGAACGACCCGGCAGACATCCCCGGCATGCTGGCCCTGGTGCGTGCCAACCAGCACCTGGCCGGCGGCGTCAAGCTGGTGGCCGGGCACCGGGTAAACCGGCGCGACAGCGCCAGCAAGCGCTGGGCCTCGCGCTTTGCCAATGGCCTGCGCAGCCGCCTGCTCAAAGACGCCACGCCCGACACCGGCTGCGGGCTGAAGCTGATCGAGCGTGCAGCCTTCCTGCGCCTGCCCTACTTCGACCACATGCACCGCTACATTCCGGCACTGATCCTGCGCCACAACGGCCGCATGCTGGTGCACCCGGTCAACCACCGACCACGCCACGCCGGGGTCTCCAAATACGGCAACCTGGACCGCGCCCTGGTCGGCATCCTCGACCTGTTCGGGGTGTGGTGGCTGATCCGCCGTACCCGTCTGGACAGCCGCCCGCAGGAGCTCGAAGGATGACCCGCGAAACCCTGTGGCTGATCGTCGGTTTCGCCGGCCAGGCCGTTTTCACCGGGCGCTTCGTGCTGCAGTGGCTGTATAGCGAATTCAAGCGCCGCAGCGTGATCCCGGTGGGCTTCTGGTACCTGAGCATGTTCGGCAGCGCGCTACTGCTGACGTACGCCATCTACCGCCAGGACCCGGTGTTCATCATCGGCCAGAGCTTCGGCTTTCTGGTCTACCTGCGAAACCTGCAACTGATTGCCCGCCACCAGGAACAGAAGGAATAGGCCTGTGCCAAAGTTCAAGACGCTCGGCGCCGAACGCCTGGCCCTGATCGCCCTTGCCGTGGTGCTGCTGGGCGCGGGTATCGGCTGGCGCCAGCCGATGAATGTCGATGAAGAACGCTTCCTCGGCGTGGCCCTGGAAATGCTGCAAAGCGGCAACTGGTTCATCCCGCACCGGGCAGCGGAGATCTATGGCGACAAGCCACCGTTGTTCATGTGGACCGTGGCGCTGTTCAGCTACCTGACCGGCTCACCCAAGGTTGCCCTGTACTTGCCCGGGCTGCTGTCGGCGGCGACCATCACCTGGGTGCTGCATGACCTCGGGCGGCGCTTGTGGAACCGGCGCATCGGCATGATCGCGGCCTTGTTGTTCCTGGCCACTTACCAGAGCTACAGCATTCTACGCACCGGGCAGATCGACAGCTTCCTGTGCCTGTGGGTAGCGCTAGGCTTCTACGGCATGCTGCGCCACCTGCTGCTGGGGCCCGCCTGGGGCTGGTTCTACCTGGCCTGCGCGGCCATGGGCCTGGGCATCATCAGCAAAGGCGTAGGGTTTGTCCCGGCGCTGATGCTGCTGCCTTACGCCTGGGCGGTACGCCAACGCTGGCACGGCGTTGTGGCCATGCCCGGCCAGGGGTGGCGCTGGAGCCTGGGACTGCTGTGGTTACTGGCCGGTTGCGCGGTGTGGTTGCTGCCATTGCTGGTGTCGATCGCCCATGGCGGTGGCGCGCCAGAGCTGGCCTACCTGAAGGAAATCCTGCTGCGCCAGACCGCCAGCCGCTACGCCAATGCCTGGGACCATCGCGAGCCATTCTGGTACTTCTTCGTGAAGGTCATCCCCAAGTACTGGCTGCCCTTGATATTGGCCCTGCCCTGGCTGGTGCCAGCTTGGCGCCGGCAATTGCAAAAACGCGATGGCCGCTTCTTGCTGCTGCTTGGCTGGGTGGCATTGGTGCTGCTGTTCTTCAGCCTCAGCAGCGGCAAGCGCAAGCTGTATATCTTCCCGGCGCTGCCTGGCCTGGTGCTGGCCATCGCACCCCTGGTGCCCTGGCTGCTCAAGCACTGGTGGCAACACCGGCCAGGCTGGCGCAAGGCTTTCACCGCTGTGGCATTGGTATGGTTCGCCTTGTGGTTCGTGCGTGGCTTCGTCGAGCCCATCAAGGAAGGCCGCAACCCGCATGAATCGCTAATGAGCGACGCCGCGCAGGCCACAGGTGGTGCCGAACTGGTGCTGGTCAATTGGCGCGAGGGGCATTGGCTGTTTGCCCGGCAACCCATCGTGCACTTCGGCTTTACCGGCCAATCCAAAGCAGAAGCGGCAGCCTATTGGCTGCGCCAGCACCCTAGCGCCTTTGCCCTGGTGCCCACCATCGAGCTGGGCCGCTGCTTCAGCGCCGACAAGGCCCGCAAGCTGGGCGTGACGTCACGGGCCGAGTGGTATGTGGTAGGTGCCGATGCCGACAACGGCCAGTGCCAAGCCGTCGCCCCCACCCACACCTACCGCTTTGCCTGGATCAAGGCGCTGGAGGGCTGAGCTGCAGCACTTCGTTGGTGTACGCCCATTCCTTCTGCACTTGGTCCGGGTGGTCATTAAGGCGGATGCCATAGGACGGAATGATCTGTTTGATCTTCGCCTGCCACTCGGGGGAGGCCACCTTGTCCTTGAACACCTTGTTCAGCACATCGAGCATGATGGGCGGTGCGGTCGAAGCGCCGGGCGACGCCCCGAGCAAGCCGGCGATGCTGCCGTCCTTGGACGTCACCACTTCGGTACCGAGCTTGAGCACACCGCCGAGCGCTTCGTCCTTCTTGATGATTTGCACGCGCTGGCCCGCCTGCCACAGCCGCCAGTCTTCCTTCTTCGCCTCGGGGAAGTAGGTGCGCAGTGCTTCGAAGCGGTCATTGTCGGATTGCAGCACTTGGCCGATCAGGTACTGCACCAGGTCGAACTCACGTACCCCTACCCGCACCATCGGCCAGGCATTGTGCACACTGGTACTGGCAAGCAGGTCCAGCAACGACCCTTGCTTGAGGAACTTGGTCGAGAACGTGGCGAACGGCCCGAACAGGATCATGCGCTTGCCATCGAGTACCCGGGTGTCCAGGTGTGGCACCGACATGGGCGGCGCACCGGTGGCGGCAATGCCGTAGGCCTTGGCCATGTGGCGCTGGGCGATGGCCGGGTTGTCGGTGACCAGGAACGAACCGCCGACCGGGAAGCCGGCATAGTCCTTGGCCTCGTCGATACCCGACTTCTGCAGCAGTGGCAATGCCGCGCCGCCAGCGCCGATGAACAGGAACTTGGCATCGGTGGCCGTCTTGCTGCCATCCTTGAGGTTCTTGTACTCGACGTGCCAGGAACCGTCGCCGTTACGGGTGATTTCCTGCACCTCGCTCGACAGCTTGAGGTCGAAGTTCGGCCGGGACTGCAGGTAGCCCACGTATTGCCGGGTGATCTCGCCAAAGTTGACGTCGGTGCCGATCGGCGTCCAGGTCACGGCCAGTTTTTGGTTAGGGTCGCGGCCCTCCATCATCAGCGGAACCCACTTGCTGATCTGCTCATGGTCCTCGGAGTACTGCATGGGTTTGAACAAGGGGCTGGCCTGCAGCGCCTCGTAGCGCTTTTTCAGAAAACGGATATTGTCATCGCCCCAGACAAAGCTCATGTGCGGGGTGGTGTTGATGAACGAGTGCGGTTTTTTCAGTACACCCTGTTTCACCTGCCAGGCGAGGAACTGCCGGGTGATCTGGAACGACTCGTTGATCTCCACCGCTTTGCTGATGTCGATCTTGCCGTCTTTTTCCGGCGTGTAGTTCAGTTCAGCCAGGGCCGAGTGGCCGGTACCGGCATTGTTCCAGCCGTTGGAGCTTTCTTCGGCTACTTTGTCCAGGCGCTCGACCATTTCCATCGACCAGCCAGGCTCCAGCTCGTTGAGCCATATGGCCAGGGTGGAGCTCATGATGCCGCCGCCCACCAGCAGTACATCGACTTTTCTGGTTTCCGCAGCCTGGGCGTTGAGCATGCCGATTGCCAAGGCCAGCCCAGCCAGCGCCAGTTTCGGCTTGATGGTGATCTTCATAACCTCTCCCGTGCCTCGTGCCTATCCATAAGTTCAGCCACAAGCTTAGCTGACAGATTTGGTCGGGTATGGCTGGCGCACTATCACTTGCAATCCATCCATTCTCAAAATACTGTATGGATATTCAGTGTAGCGAGACAGCGCCATGCAACTCATCGCCAAACTCGGCATCTTGGCTGACGCCGCCAAATATGACGCGTCCTGCGCCAGCAGCGGCGCGCCCAAGCGCAACTCGCGCGGCGCCGATGGCCTGGGCGCCACCAACGGCATGGGTATCTGTCACAGCTACACCCCCGACGGCCGTTGTGTATCGCTGCTCAAGGTGCTGCTCACCAACTTCTGCCTGTACGACTGCCAGTACTGCGTCAACCGCCGCTCCAGCAACGTGCCACGTGCGCGCTTCAGCCCCGAGGAAGTGGTGCGTCTTACCCTGGATTTCTACCGGCGCAATTGCATCAGTGGGCTGTTCCTCAGCTCTGGCATCATCCGCTCGGCGGACTACACCATGGAGCAGCTGATCCGCGTGGCCCGGCTGTTGCGCGAAGAGCACAACTTCCGCGGCTACATCCACCTCAAGACCATCCCCGAGGCCGACCCGCTGCTGATCGAAGAGGCCGGGCGCCTGGCCGACCGCCTCAGCGTCAATATCGAGTTGCCTACCGACGCCAGCCTCAAACGCCTGGCGCCCGAAAAACAGGCGCACACTATTCGCCAGGCCATGGGCGTGATTCACCAGGGCCAGCAAGCCGTGGCCAACGAACCCAAGGCGCCACGCTTTACCCCGGCCGGGCAAAGCACCCAGGTCATCGTCGGCGCCGACAGCACCGACGACAGCACCTTGCTGCGCAATGCCGAGTCGCTGTACCAGGGCTACGGCCTCAAGCGCGTGTACTACTCAGCCTTCAGCCCGATCCCCGACAGCCCAGGCAGCGTGCCCCTGGCTGCCCCACCTCTGCTGCGCGAACACCGCCTGTACCAGGCCGACTTCCTGTTGCGTGGCTATGGCTACAAGGCCGGTGAGTTGCTGGGCCAGAGCCGGAACCTGGCGTTGGACATCGACCCCAAGCTGGCGTGGGCGCTGGCCAACCGCGAAGTCTTCCCGCTGGACGTGAACCGCGCCGAGCCCGCACTCCTGGCGCGTATCCCTGGCATCGGCCTGCGCAGTGTGCAGCGCCTGGTTGCCTTGCGGCGGGAACGGCGTATCCGCTATGACGACCTGATCCAGCTGCGCTGCGTGCTGGACAAGGCACGGCCGTTCATCGTCACCAGCGACTATCGCCCGGCCCAGGCCGAACTGCGCAGTGGCCTGCTGCGTGCGCGTTTGCGTGAGCCGCAAGCACCGGTGCAGATGGGGTTATGGGGGTGATCGCGCTCGACTGCGACGACCTGTTCGCCACTTGGCGCGATCAGGCCCGGGTGTTGTTGGGGCATGGCATAGACCCGTCCGAAGTCACTTGGTCACAAGGCCCGATGGCTGACCTGCTGGCCATCCCGACTGCGCCCCCGGAAGGCCCTGGCCCTTTTCGCGCCAAAGTCCCGGCAGCCTTGCTGAGCCAACTGGAACAGGCTTCCCGCTACCGTGGCGAGCAACGCTGGAATCTGCTGTATGAAGTGCTTTGGCGGGTCGCCCATGGCGACCGCACGGCAATGCTGGCAGGTGACCGGCTGGGCAGTGAGCTGCAACGGCGTATCAAGCAGGTGACCCGCGAAGCACATCATCTGCATGCCTTCGTGCGCTTCGTGCCGCTGCCCGATGAACTGGTCGAGCATTTGCAGCTGGACCTGGTGGCCTATCACGAGCCGGCGCATGACATTCTGCAAAGTGCCAGCCCGCATTTCGCCGACCGCCTGGGGCACTTGCGTTGGTTGATTGCTACACCGCAGGATGGCATTCGCTTCGACGGCCAGATATTCGACTACCAGCGACAGTGCCCCGAGGCCTGGCGCCAGTGGGCCCGCAACGCCGAAGACCCGGGGGCTGAGCTCTGGCGCACCTACTACCGCCACACCTTCAACCCTGCCCGCCTCAACCCGGGCGCCTTGCGCCTGCACATGCCAGGTCGTTTCTGGCGGCATTTGCCCGAAGGCATGCTTATACCGCAACTGGAAGGCTTGGCCCGCCAAGGCAAACAGCGGGACGCCCAGGCCATGGAGGTGGCCGCACAATCCGGCAAGCAAATCAGCAAGCCAGCACGTTCAGTGTAGGAGCGGCCTTGTGCCGCGATGGGCCGCAAAGCGGCCCCAAGGTTTCAGCTTCACAACCAGTCCTGCACAAACCACTGCGCTGCCCACTCATCAATCCAGCAACCACCCAGCATCGCCCTCCATCAGCACACCACCGTGATCCGTCCGGTCGCCCTTTCTCGCTACCGCCGCGCCTTGGATCACAAAGTGTTCAGCCCCACTTTCGATCACCGCGCCACAGGTGGTCCGGTCTCCCACCCTGGCAACCGCCCTGCCGTTGAAGGTATACGCGGCACTGCCGCTTTCTACCTGGTTAATGCCATGTAGCGGGCATTCATGTAAGTGGCCTACAAGTACAACAGGGTTCATAGGGCTTCTCCTTCAGACGGTGCAGTACGGGATTCACGGTCAATGTCCGCTGGCCATTCAACCTTCGGCGCCAGGCAGTGCATGTGGCTTAAGCCATCATCGTCGTTCCAGTCACGGGGCGGGTGGACGAATTTTGGCAGGGCTTCGGGGCCTTGTTGCATGAACAACCGGGCGATGGCCCAGTAGGCCTCGCCCTGATGCAGGGTATGAGTGAAGAAGACTCGGTCAATGACTTCGTCGGTTTCGGGGTTGCGGACCGACAGCATGACATTCTCGATCAGCCCCCCGTGGCCGGGAGCGTAAACACGGTAGACCTCAGCGGTTACGTCGTCCCAGTTATAGGCTACAGGTTTGACGCCCCAGTGCTTGCGGCTGAACAGGTAGATGTAATGGAATCTGTATTGATATAGATAAATCTTTCTTCGCATGCGATTGAAGCGAATGGGTTCGTCCCTTGGGAGTTTCAAGTCAATTTTTACAAGTGACGCGACAGTCCACACACCGACCAGAGGCGTAAAAACCACAGTAAGAGCTATATACCAGTCACGAGACCAATTGATACTGAGCATATTCCAATACAAAGGGACAAGCACCAAAAAAGATAACGCCAAACCTGGAACCCCAAGGAGAACTGCAATGCCACGCAAACTGACAGTTGAGCGAGGAATCTCTAGATACACCTCATCCAAATAGTTAGGCGATGGCTTTATATCTTCAAAACCAAAACGCGGGACCGCCTGCGAACTGACATCAGGCAGATCATAGCTCCAGCCTATCGCACGCTTCCACAACGCTTTTGTCTCATGCTCAATCATTTAGACCCCGACTACACACCTCGACATACGCACTATCTATATTTCGATCTGGCCAATACATCAGTAACAGTGTTGCTGCAAGTATGGAATGGCTCCCGAACATAGGTATAAGATCCACTCTTCCAGCAGCGCCTTCGATCAGGTAATGCTCAGCCCCACTTTCGATCACTGCGTCACATGTAGTCTGGTCACCTACCCTGGCAACCGCGCGGCCATTGAACGTATACGCCGTGCTGCCGCTTTCTACCTGATTAACGCCATGCAGCGGGCATTCATGCCTATGGCCTACTAGTACAACCGGGCTCACTGGGCTTCTCCTTCGGACGGTGCAGTACGGGATTCACGGTCAATATCGTCTGGCCATTTAACCTTCGGCGCCAGGCAGTGCATGTGGCTCAGGCCATCGTCGTCATTCCAGTCACGGGGCGGGTGGACGAACTTTGGCAGGGCTTCGGGGCCTTGTTGCATGAACAATCGGGCGATGGCCCAGTAGGCCTCGCCTCGGTAAAGGCTGGAAGTGAACAATACGCGATCGATGACTTCATTGGTTTCCGGGTTGCGGACAGAAAGCATGACGTTCTCGATCAGACCACCGTGGCCGGGAGCATAGACTCGGTAGACCTCGGCGGTTACGTCGTCCCAGTTGTAGGCGACAGGTTTTACACCCCAGTGTTTACGGCTAAACAGGTAGAAGTAGTTGAATCGATATTGATAGAGATAGATCTTTCGCCGCAGGCGATTGAAGCGAATAGGTTCGTCCCTTGGAAGCATCAAGTCCAACTTGACAAATGAAAAAATAGAGCCGAACCAGACAATAGGCCCAATAACTAGCATAACGTACATCATCCATTCACGTGTCCAACCGTAGCTAAAGACATTCCAGTACAACCACAGTGTCAATCCAAACAAAAATAGTAAGGCAGGAATGCCAAGCAAGGCCAAAACACCACGCAATATCAGAGTAGCCCTGGGAAATTCTAGATACACATCACCAACATGGTTCGGCGGCGGACTTATGTCTTTTAGAGTGAAATGAGGATCTGATACTTCATCCACATGAGGCAGATCGTGACTCCAGCCTAACCCTCGCCTCCATAAAACTCTTGATTCACGCTGTATCATTATGCCCCCGAACACATACTTCGATATACGCACTATCTACATTACGATCTGGCCAGTACATTACTAGCAGTGTCGCTGCCACTATGGAGTGCCCCCCTATCGTGGGCATAAGCTCCACAACTCCAGAAATCTCAAAGTTAAAAATCTCACGACCAGCTACCACATCAGCATGCTGCTTTTTATCAAAACTGAAACCATTTTTATAATCAGGCAGGTGCGGCGGAGAAAACCCAGAATAATTAGCCGATTTCGAGACGGCATTTACAGTTGAAGCATGATGCGCTTCGCCGGCAATGGGTTCCCCGCCGGTGAACTCTGGAGCGTCTCCATCTCCGTGGCGATGCACTATCAATTTCCAGTTATAAGCCGAGACCGCATCTCTATACCTTGGCAAGACAATCTGAAATTTGAGCTTATGCTCTATTACCAACCCAACCAATCCTCCTACTTTAGGAGCGGCAGGGTCAGTTATGATATTTGACTCAAAGTGTAAATTAGCCTGCAAACCCAACGTGGCAGCATTGAGCTCTGCAAACGCAATGTCTGCGTACTCTGGAACATTCCAATTAACAGAGGGGTTTTCATCTGCTTTCCCGAAGCAGCACCGTCTTGCCCACCGCTCCAGTGGCTTAGATTCATTTTTCTCAGCATATTTGCTTAACGCATATGCTCCCAGCACCAATATCACAGCCACGCCTAACGGGCCAAGCAGAGATGCGTTTAGTGCCGCCCCCGCAAATGAAATGGCTCCGATACCAAAAGAAGCTACTGCATAACCATAGAATGTCGCCGCCACACTGTCGCCTGCTGCCGAAGCGCGTTTAGCCGCAGAAATAGCCTGAGCTGCTTCAATAAAACCAGCAACAGAACTTACTACCGCACCCAGCCTTATTAGTGCCTCTCCAGTGGCTACAACACCTTTGGCCGGACTCACCCCAATGTGGCCAGCAGTTGATCTCAGTACAAGTCCAACCAACTCGATTTGCCCCCCAAACACCCCCAGTGCTGAGCCTTGCAACGCCAACTTCGCCTCATGAGCCTTCGGCCCAACCTCCGCTTCCGCTTTTTCCTGATTCCTGGCCAGGCTGTCACTTTGCAAGTACAGCCCTCCAATCGCGAGCAGTACTTCCCAACTCCCCGCCACCCCTCGCAAGCCACCAAAACCGGCCCGCACCAGCTTCGCCGCCTGCTGCGAAGTGATCCTCATCCCCTGCAACACCTTGCGCGCATTCGCCTCCAGCGTCCCCGCCGCCACCGAAATATCCACCAAGGCTATCTGTGCCGCGCTGCTGGCCTGAGTCACCTTCATATTGGCCTCTTCAAGCAACCGGCCACGCACCTCTTCAGCCGTGCCTTCAACCCACACCGTCACGCTGATCATGGTGTTGGTGAACCGTGGGTCGAGCACTGCCAGGCTCATCAACCCATGCTGGATGATCGGCCGCACCTTACGGAACGCCTTCATCGAGCCAAGTTCGAATTCATCGATGTTGCGATGCATCCGGTCCCGTGCCTCGGCGATGGAGGCATTGGCCTTGTGCTGCAACTCGCGCAAGTGGGCACTCTGCAAGGCGTAGTACTCGCCCAGCTTGATCTTCACTTCCAGTTCGATCAGGTGCACGCCGTTGTAGAGGAACTGCGTCGCGCTGTTCAGGTGCCGCACCGCGTTGTGAATGCCAGGTCGCAAATTGGGCGCCAGGCGCTGGCTGGCCGTGTTGAGCGCGCTCTGCGTTTCGGCGATGGCCTGTTTGAGGGTGTTGCGCATGCGCAGGCCTGCGTCGTCGCTGGCGATGATCTTGCTCAGGATGCCGTAGAGCTTGTCGCTGTCGTTCCAGTTGATGGCTTCAGCAGCGGTAAAACTGGGCAGCAGCCCAGCCAGCAATGCGCGGTCGCGCATCAACAACGCGCGATAGGGAGGACTGTCGGGATCCTGCAGCCATTTCAGCCAGAGCGTTTCGCTGGTGCCGGCCGCAGGCACCGTACCGGGCACCACAGCTTCAGTAACACCGCCGCCCAGGCACAACGCCATGGTCTTGGCATACGCCACGCCAGACTCACGATGATCACCGTCGTAATCGTACTGCTCGGCCACCTTGAACATGGGCGTGTCGAACAGTGCGGCATACGCACGGGCGTCCTTGTCGATGTAGCGCTGGAACTCGGCTTCCTGCTGGTCGTACTCTGCCTGGAACGCCGCCCGTTGCGGCTCGTGGTAGCGCTCTTCAAGCCTCTCGTCACTTTCCGACTGTGCACGTTCGACCAGGCGCTGACGTTCCACTGCCGGGTCGACAAAAACCGGTGGCCCATCGCCAGTCATCGGCTCTAGCGACGGTACTTTTTGCGCCGCCCACTCCCGGTGCGTGGCGCGGATGATCTGCAGAATCTGCGAAGTCTGCAGTTGATACGCCCGCATGGGCTCTTCGCGCCAGACCTGGCGCTTCACCACCCAGTTCAACCGCTGGTGGTTGTACTCCTGAATCAAGCCAACGGTGTCGTCGAGCACCACCGCCAGCACGCCGTTCTCAAGCTTGTGCCGGTTCATCGCATTGACCAGATACCCCTTCAGGGCGAACCGGCGCAGCCAGCGGCTGTGGAAGCCATGCGCACTGTCGAACGGCGAACACCCATGCTGGGCGTACTCGAACACCTCCTTGTCGATGCGCAGGTTGTCGGGCGTCATGGCGATGCCCAGCAATTCAGGGTTGTTGCGCGCCTGGATCAAATCCAGCCCTTCAAAACGCTGCGCAGGCGCCGTGCCCCGCTTGTAGGCATTCAACACCCGCACCGGCCAAGGGTCGCTGGAGAAGGCCAGCCAGGCGCTGCCATAGCGGTCGGTATCGATGTTCAGGAAAGATGAGGGAATGTCGTGGTTTTCATTCGCGCACTTTTCGGGCAGTGACGCGGGTGGGCCGTCTGAGGGTTCGTAGGGGTTGAAACGGCGCAGGTGGCCCTGCTCGCTGACCTCGTAGGCATGCCAGACCTGTTGATCCAGCAGCACGTACAGGTAGCCCATGCGCAAGGTGCGCAGGCCCATTTTCGTCGAGACATGCAGGCTACCCGCCACGGTGGTGACGCAACCTGGGCGCGCATCCGGCACCAGGGCGCGGCGCAGTGGCAGGATCGGCAGGCCTTGCCGTTCGCAGGACATGCACTGATCGTGCGGCAGCCCGGCTTCGGCGATCGCAATGGCGATACGTTGGCTAAGGGTCATAAACGTCTCTCGGTTTTCGGCAGGACATCGATCAGGCTGCACCACTGCGCCTCGGAGTAGTGAGCGAGCATGGGGGCAAGTGGTCGGTGGTCGCTGACGGCCGCGTCAACCATGCTGCGCACTGCGGCAACGGTATGTAGCCTGGGGTGAATGCACAGGTGATGGAGGGCAAACACCATGATGTCCTCCTCTGCGCTCAAGCCCAGCCCGCGAGCGTCATCAATGTGGTTGGATACGCGTACGGCGGCAAACGGCGGTATCTGGCACTGGGTCGCGTCGTGTGATCCCGCGCGCAGCACTCTCCAGATAGCCAGTACGCGCTCGATCAACACCACATCTTCCTGAATACGCTGGGCAGCCTTTGGCAAAGGATGCCGCTGTCCGCTCTGCCCTTTCAGGTGGGCCAACCTGCCACCGCTACCCAAGAACAACCAGCTGTTGACCGGCCACCACGGGCCATGCTCGACCTGCTTGAACGTCGCCGCGAGCAATTCCAGGCGAACAGGTTCGTAGACCGGGTAGAAGTTGATTTCCCGCTCGGCATTGGGTATGCGACACATGGCCGTGACATGGGCAGCCACAGTGGCTGGCGTTGCCTCGCTGAACAGCCAGCCACTCAGGTAGCGCCGGTGCTGGTACAGCCCCCTGTGGGCGGCACGAGCAGTCAGCTCCAGTAACTGACGACTGGGTACCGTTCCGGGTGAGGCCAGGCAGGCCAGAACCGGGTGCAGGTGCGGCGCGTTAGCCAGATCGACCCTGTGCACTCGAGTCAATGCAGACTCGCCCAACGTTTCGCGCAGTTGAGCAAGCAAGGCATGGTCGCTCTTATCCGTGATCGCGAGAGGATCTATCAATACATGGCAATGCAAATGCGCCGCATGGTGCCGTTCGATGCTGCTGGCCAGGTTCGCGCTATTCATCACGACCTGGCCTCACAGGTGGTGCTGGCGTCTGGCGCAAGTGCTAGCGACTGGGTATTTCCATCGCCTTTCGCAACCGCCTTGGTTTGCCCCTGCAGGTCGAGCGTCAGCCCATTGAGGGTGATGCCCTGCTCATCCAGCACCAGGCTGCCACCTGGAGTTCGGAGCTCGATGCGCTCACTGGCCCACAGCTGGTAGACCGTTGTGCGTTGTTCAATGCCTTGCCCGACATTGACCTTTTGGGCGCCTTTGACAACAAGCTCGCTGTCCTTGCCTATGAGGACGTGATGATTGGCACCGGTTGATTCGCGGTGATCGTTGCCCACCGTCTCGATCAAGTTTTGCTTGATGTCCACAAGGCTGTTTTGACCGATGACCAGACGGTGGTCACGCGCCGTCTCCTGGCGGTAGTTGTTACCAATGCTCAGTTGCTCATCATTACCGACCCGCTCGATCCGATTGCGCCCGACGCGCGTGGTCTCATCGTTGCCGACCACATTGTTCTGATCTCGCTGGGCATGAACGAATACCTCTTCCTTGCCCAATTCATCCTCGAAGCGCAGCTCGTTGAAGCCATCACCCTTGTGGGTCTGGCTCTTGATGGTCATGCGCGTTTTGTGTTCGGGCAGGTCATAAGGGGGCAATTGGTTGCCGCAGTAGGTACGCCCGGTGATCATCGGCTGGTCCGGGTCGCCATTGACGTATTGGATGATCACGTCGTGGCCGATGCGCGGAATGGCCATCGAGCCCCAACTGCCGCCGGCCCAGCCCTGCGACACGCGCACCCAGCAGGAGCTGAACTCGTTGTTTTCGCTCTCCCGGTCCCAAGGGAAGCTGACCTTCACCCGGCCCCATGGGTCGCAGTAGATTTCCTCGCCCTTCGGCCCAACCACCGTCGCCATGTGCGGGCCGTCGATGCGCGGCTTGGGCAGTGGAGCCGGGCGCCATTCGGCTCTGCCGGGTACCAGCACGGCTTCCTGCTTGTAGCGGGTGCCTTGCTGCGCATTTGCAGCTTCTTCCTGCAGGCTGGTGAACTGGCTACCCTCGTGGTGCACGCGGGTGACCCGCCAATGCAGGTTCAGGTCTTCGCGCGGGTGCTCGATCAGGGTAAAGCTCAGCCCCGGTTGCAGGCGCACATCGTCGCCCTCCACCTCGGCCATGCGGGCATCATGGCGCAGAGCAGTGATCCGAGTGGCGGTGAAGGGGGCGCCGACCGCCTCGCGTTTGTAGCGGCCGGGGTAGTCGAAGCGTTCGTAGGCGGTGGACTGGTGCCCCAGGTCGTTGCCTTCGGCGCGCAGCTCCAGACGATAGGCCGGGTGGGTGAAGGTGTAGTCCCGCTGGACCTGGCGGGCGGTCCGCACCTGCTCGCTGTAACGCAGGTGGCGCAGGCAGGGTTTGGCCTGGTCACCGCCGCTGTTGGCGTGGTAAAGCACCTGGTTGGGGCCGATGTCATCCTGTTCGAAGAAACCGTCATCCTCGTGTTCAGCCTTGACGGTGCCCTGGCTGATCTGCCCCAACGCCAGCAGCCGGTCGGTAATGATCAGCTTGTGGTCTTTCGGCGTGTGCTCGAAACGGTAGACGAGGCCCTCTTCAGCGGCCAGGCGGGCAATGAAATCGAGGTCGGTTTCACCGGCCTGCACGCAGAACTCACGCACCTGGTGCTGATCGATACACTTGAGCAGGTAAGCATTCATGCCCTGGCGCTTGAGCATGATTTCGAGAATCTGCGGCACTGTTTTCTGCTGGAAAATGCGCCAGTTCGAACGCAGCCCGGCGCGGGCCAGCACAGGCTCGACCAGGGCGCGATACCAAGTGCGACGCCGGCTTGTCTCTCCCTGGCTGAAGGTGCTGACCAAGCCGTGCACATGGCGCAACGGGTGCTCACCGCGCCAGATCGTGAACAACACTGGCTTGTCGAGCAACTGACCGAAGTCGACAGCATCTTCGAAACTGATCAGTTCCAGTTTCAACTGGAACGGCGTGCTGATGGCTTCGTCCAGCTCGAACGACACCACTTCGAACTCACTCCCACCAACCAGCGGCTGGAAGGTGAAGCGCAAATCGGATTGACTAGGCATGTGGCGTCCCCGCTACTGCTGCATGATGGCGTTGAGCGACTCCACGACTTCGGCGGTGATCAGGCCGAGGCGGTAGTTGTAATAGCTGTAGGCGCAGACCATGGCGATGGCCGAGATCACCAGCGGGCTCCACCAGGGCCATTCCCAGCGCCGCTTGCGGTGGGGGCAATGGACGACGTTGCTGTAGGGGTCGCACACCTCTTCCGGCGTGGGGCCACGCAGTTCGCGAATGACCGTGTGCATGCGACTGATGAGGGCCTTGATGATCTCGTCGCATTTGGGGTCGAGGGCGTGCTTGCCCCTAAGACCGAGGCAAAAGCAGTAGTAGAGAAACTCCAGCACGTCCTGGAATTCCTTGGGTGCCTGCATGACCCGTTCGAGCAGCACGAAGATCTTCTCGCCGCCCTGGGTTTCGCCATGGAAGATGCTGAGCAGCGGCTCATGGCTCCAGCACGAGTTGCTGCCCCACGGGCGGCTCATCACGGCTTCGTCCAGGTGCAGGCACAGGGCGTACGAGTAGACTTCCAGATGCGCAGTGGAGTAACCGTGCTGGCGGATCTCCTCGCGAATGTTGCTGATCTGGTTTTGTACGGTCTTGTGTACGTAGGCGATGTTGGGCAGGTCATCCAGCGTACGCAGGCGAATCACCAGGCCGAACAGCGGGTTTGCTGCGTCGAGCATCAGGTTTTTGTAGCCACCGCGCAGTTGGAAGTCCGGGTCGGCGGGGTAGCCCTCGCAATCCGGGTCTCCCCCTGGCGACCCCTGGTCAACTGGATAGGGTGAATCAGTACCTTCCGGCACTTCGAGCATCGCGTAGACGCTGCGTTCTGATACGCCATGGGCATCGGCAGCGCCCGCGGGTTCTACCGGCGGTAAATCGGATGGGCCAGGCATGAAGAGGTCCTTGTCTTCCAGCAAACTGAAGACATGAACGCTATCGGGGAACGCATTCTACTGGGAGTCGGGAGCGTCCTAAGGTGTTGTAGGAATTTTCAACTGAACCTTTCGGGGAGAAAGAAGATGCAGCGGCCTTGGGTCGCGATCGGGCCGCAAGTGGCCCCGGCAATCGATGCCACGAGGCTGAAGCTCAATCGCGACGCAAGGCCGCGCTCACAAGAAGGTCAGGCGAAGAGCCTGGCCAGGCACGCCAGCTTCTTCTTGTACGAACGCCGTGCCTCCAGTGCCTGCTCCAGGCTCACCGCCAGGAACCGCGCCTGCTGGTTAGGCTGCATCTGCCCGATCAGATCCAGGTCGGCACTGATCACCGTGCCAATCATGGCGTAGCCACCACCCGATACGGCATCGCGGTGCAGGATGATCGGTTCCAATCCTGCCGGCACCTGGATCGAGCCGATCGGGTAGCAGCTGTCGACGATGTTCGATGGGTCCGACCCCGCACCGAACGGCTGCTCCCGCGGCTGGAAGCTCAAGGCGCTGCCGCCTTTGTAGCGATAGCCAATACGGTCAGCCTCGGAACCGACTGTCCAGGCCTCGGTGAAGAAGCTCTGTGCCGCAGCGTCGGTCAGGCGGTGGAAGTACAGCCCAGGCACCACCCGCAACACCACCTCGCCGCCCAGAGCCTGGCGCAAGGCCATGGGCAGGCTCGCACCGACGCGGGTCTTGCCGCTGGGCACGCCGACCGGTAGCAGGTCGCCCGCCATCAATTTGCGCCCATGAAAGCCGCCCAGCGCTCCCAGCGCATAGGTGGAACGGCTACCGAGCACCTCGGGCACATCGATGCCTCCAGCCACTGCCAGGTAAGCCCGGGCGCCTGCCGTGGGGAAGCCGAAACGCAACACTTGCCCGGCACGCACGGCAAACGCCGTATCCGGACGCTGCTCGCGGCCGTCGAGCAACGCTGGCATCTGGGCACCACACACAGCTACCAGTGCGTCCTGCTGGAACTCCAGCTCCGGCCCCACCAGCGCACATTCCAGCCCTGCAGCGCCGGCCGGGTTGCCCACCAGGTGGTTGGCCGCGCTCAAGGCATACTGGTCGAGTGCGCCAGACGGTGGGATGCCCAGATGGTAGTAGCCCTCTCGGCCCAGGTCCTGCACGGAAGTCGCCAAGCCAGGCTTGAGTACCTTGATCATGCCAGCGCCTCCTGCAGCGATTTAGGGTAGCCGACCGGGTCGGCAAGGAAGGCGTCCAGGGAAAACGCCACCGGGCGAATGCGCAGGTCGAAGCGGCCCTCCTCCACATCCGCCACAGCTTGGTCATAGGCTCTGCGGTCAATGGGCTTGAACTGCACGATATCGCCCGGGCGGAAGAACACCATATGCGCCTTCAGGTAGCTCAAGGTTTGCTGCGGGTCGTAGATGGGTGCCGGAGTGACGCCGAACATCTGGTAACCCCCTGCCCCGCGCACCGAGTAGATGCAGCCGAAGCAGCCGCCATGGCCCAAGGTGAGCTTGGGCGTGTCGGTACGTGGGCGCAGGTACTTGGGCACCTGCAGCTGCCGCTCGCGCTCGACCATCTGGAACATGAACGGCAGGCCGGCGACGAAGCCGACCATCGACACGAACCACGGTGCGCCACTGTGGGCGGCGATGAAGGCCTCGACATCGGCCAGGCCATTGATGCGTGCGGCGTACTCCAGGTCGGTACTGCCCGGGTCCTGGTGGCGGTCGCGAAAACGCATCAGGGTTTCATGGGTCCAGGGGTCGTTGTACAGCACCGGGATCTCGATGATCCGCGTCTGCAAGGAACGCTCGGCCACCGCTTGCGCTTCGGCGCCGCGCACGGCTTCAAGCAATGCTTCGGGGGCGATACGGTCCGGGTCGAAGCGGATTTGGAACGACGCATTGGCCAGGCACACATCCAGCACGCCATCCAAGGCCAGCCGCTCCACCGCACGGGTGACGGCCATGCCTTTGAAAAAAGCTTCCAGCGACATGCTGTCGCTGACTTCGGCAAACAGGTGCTCGTCGGCGCCGAAGCTGTAGCGGATCGGGGTTGTAGCAAGCGATTCGGCCATGACTGTTCCTTTTCTTGGAATCTTTATAGAAAGGCAGGCAAAAACAAAATGCACGGGCTCAGCGTGGTGCTCGCACCACGATGCCGGCCGTATCCAGTGCCTTGCGCGTGGCCTCGACCAGGTCGAGCGCGCCCGGGGTGTCACTGTGCAGGCAGATGGAATCGAAGGCGATGGCCAGATCCTGGCCCTCGACCGTACGCACCACGCCTTGCCGGCAAGCGCGCAGCACCCGCTCAGCCACCGCAGTGGGCTGGTAGCCACGCACATTGCGGGTGAACACGATCGACCCGCTCAGGTCGTACTCACGGTCAGCATAGAATTCGCGAATGACCGGCTGCCCCAGTTCCTGGGCAATGCGACAGATCACCGACCCCGGCATGCAGTAGAGCAGCAGCTCAGGCTCGATCACCCGCAGGTTCTCCACCAGCAAGCGTGCAGCCTCTTCGTCGCGCGCCAGGTGCATGTACAGCGCCCCATGCGGTTTTATGTGCTGAAGGCGCACGCCCTGGGCGCGGGCGATTTCGCGCAGTGCGCCCAGTTGGTAGAGCATGTCGTCGACCAGTTCCTGCGCCGGCGCATTGATGTGCCGACGGCCGAAGCCGACCAGGTCACGGAAGCCGGGATGCGCACCCACCGCGACACCCAGCGCCTTGGCGCGTTCGACGGTGCGGCGCATGGTGCCAGGGTCGCCGGCATGGAAGCCGGTGGCGATATTGGCGCTGCTGATGTAGCCCATCAGTTCGTTATCGACGCCGTCGCCAATAGTCCACGGGCCAAAGCCCTCACCCATGTCCGAGTTGAAATCCACAGCTTGCATGACGGCATCTCCTGGCACTTGTGACTGCATGCAAGCCACGTTAGATTCTCCGCACCCCCTTGGGAAGATTTATAAACAGATAGGGTACCTTCTGAAAATCAGATACCCATGGAGCCTACCGTGTCACTGACCCTGCGCCAGGTCCGCTACTTTGTCGCCACCGCCGAAATCGGCCAGATTTCCCAGGCGGCGATCCACCTGAACATCTCCCAGTCGGCAGTGACCACGGCAATCAAGGAGCTGGAAGCGATGCTCGGCGTGCTGTTGTTCCAGCGCTCGGCACAGGGCATGAGCCTGACCGAGGCCGGCAGGCACTTTCTGAACCGCGCCTACGTCATTCTGCGCAGTGTCGACGATGCCCTGAACAGCCCGTTGCCAGACGTGCGCGCCAGCGGGCTGTTGCGCCTGGCAGCCAGTTACACGGTGATCGGTTACTTCCTGCCGCACCACCTGCAGCGCCTGGAACACTGGCACCCGGACGTTACCCTGGAGCTGTTCGAACAAGAGCGCAGTGCTATCGAGCAAGGCCTGCTGGATGGGCGTTTCGACATGGCGGTGGTGCTCACCGCCAACCTCACCCACCCGGACATCGTCTCGGAAACCCTGTTCAACTCCGAGCGCCGACTGTGGCTGCCCGGGCATCATCCGCTGTGCGAACGCTCGGCGGTGAGCCTGGCCGATGTGGCCAATGAGCCATTCATCCTGTTGACGGTCGATGAGGCCGAGCAAAGTGCCATGCGTTACTGGGAGCAGGCCGGGCAACGGCCAAGCATACGGGTACGAACCAGCTCGGTGGAGGCGGTGCGCAGCATGGTCGCCAATGGCAGCGGCGTGGCGATCCTGTCGGATCTGGTGCACCGCCCATGGTCGCTGGAGGGCAAGCGTATCGAAACGCTGACCATCAGCGACCCGGTCACGCCGATGAGCGTGGGGTTGGCCTGGCACCGGGAACGGGCATTCAGCCCGGCGATGCAGGCCGTGCGCAATTATTTTCATGATGCGTTTCTGGCGCCACAGCAATTGTCGGCTCGGCGTTGAGGGTGTCCTGGCAGGTCCGGCCTCTTCGCGGGCACGCCCGCGAAGAGGCCAAAACCATTCTCAAGCCGAACGTTCAGCTGTCACAGCCGTCATAAGCTGAGCCGATGCCGCCACGCAAAGAGGACGCGAAATGACCCAGCCCGACCCGTCATACGTCAAATGGCTCGAAGACCGCGCCATGCTCAAGGCCTCTCAGGAGCGCGCCAGCCTGTACTCAGGCCAGTCCCGGCTGTGGCAACAACCCTACGCCGAGGCGCAGCCTCGCCGCGCCACCGAAATCGCCTCGGTGTGGCTGACCGTCTACCCCGACGCCATCATCGCCCCCGAGGGCTGCTCGGTACTTGCAGCCCTGGCCCACGAAGCGCTGTGGAAACGCCTGTCGGAAATCGGCGTACAAGGCCTGCATACCGGCCCGATAAAACTCTCCGGTGGCATCCGTGGCCGCGAACTCACCCCTAGCGTGGACGGTAACTTCGACCGCATCAGCTTCGACATCGACCCGCTCTACGGCAGTGAGCAGGAGCTGATCCAGATGAGCCGCATGGCCGCTGCGCACAATGCCGTGACCATCGACGACCTGATCCCCTCGCACACCGGCAAGGGTGCCGACTTCCGCCTGGCCGAGCTCGCCCATGGTCCCTACCCGGGGCTTTATCACATGGTCGAGGTGCGCGAAGAAGACTGGCCGCTGCTGCCCGAGGTCCCCATCGGCCGCGATGCGGTCAACCTGCTGCCAGCCCAGTGCGACGAACTCAAGGCGCGCCACTACATCGTCGGTCAACTGCAACGGGTCATCTTCTTCGAGCCGGGCGTGAAAGAAACCGACTGGAGCGCCACGCCGCCCATTACCGGTGTCGACGGCAAGACCCGGCGCTGGGTGTACCTGCACTACTTCAAAGAGGGCCAACCGTCGCTGAACTGGCTGGACCCGACCTTTGCCGCCCAGCAAATGATCATCGGCGATGCGTTGCACGCCCTGGATTGCCTGGGTGCACGCGGCCTGCGCCTGGATGCCAACGGCTTTCTCGGCGTGGAAACGCGCGCCAGCGGTACGGCCTGGTCGGAAAGCCACCCGCTGTCGATCGTCGGCAACCAGTTGATCGGTGGCATGATCCGCAAGGCCGGCGGTTTCAGCTTTCAGGAGCTGAACCTGACCCTCGACGACATTGCGCAAATGTCCAAAGGCGGTGCCGACCTGTCCTACGACTTCATTACCCGGCCGGCCTACCAGCATGCGCTGCTGACCGGCGACACCGCGTTCCTGCGTTTGATGCTCACGCAAATGCACGCCTTCGGCATCGACCCGGCCTCGCTGATCCATGCCCTGCAAAACCACGACGAGCTGACGGTGGAACTGGTCCACTTCTGGACCCTGCACGCCCATGACATGTACCTGTACAAGGGCCAGACCCTGCCTGGCAGCATCCTGCGCGAGCATATCCGCGAGGAGATCTACGAACGGCTGTCCGGCGAACATGCGCCATACAACCTGCGCTTCGTCACCAATGGCATCGCCTGCACCACCGCCAGCCTGATCGCCGCCGCACTGGGTATGCGCGATCTCGAACAGATTGGCGCAGCTGAAATCGAGCTGATCAAGAAGGTTCACCTGCTGCTGGTCATGTACAACGCCATGCAGCCTGGGGTGGTCGCATTATCCGGCTGGGACCTGGTCGGCGCCCTGCCCCTACCCGCCGAAGCGGTTGCCGAGCGCATGCTCGATGGCGATACCCGCTGGATTCACCGGGGCGGCTATGACCTCGCCGGGCTTGACCCGCAGGCCGACGCCTCGGTGCGCGGCATGCCGCGTGCCCGTGCGCTTTACGGCAGCCTCGACAGCCAACTGGAAGAGGTTGATTCGTTTGCCTCCAACGTGAAGAAACTGCTGGCCGTGCGCCAGGCTTACGGCATTGCCACCAGCCGTCAGGTACTGGTACCCGAGGTTATCAGCCCAGGGCTGCTGGTGATGGTGCATGAGCTGCCAGCCGGGCGCGGCATCCAGATCAGTGCGCTGAACTTTGGCCAGGACGCGATTGTCGAGGAACTGCTGTTGACCGGGTTCACCCCAGGGCCGGTGGTGGACATGATCAACGAAACAGTCGAAGGCGACTTGAGCGAAGACGGGCGGCTGACGGTGAACCTGGACCCCTACGAGGCGCTGTGCTTGCGCATCGTCAACAGTAGCGGACATGTGTAATTGGCGATGAAAACAGCCGTACGATCAATCAAATCGTAATATCGAATAGCCATATTGGGCGCCCCTGAACACCAACCCATGGTCGCCCAATGCATTTCACGCCCAACCGCCTGGCCCTGTGCGTCGCCCTGGCCTGTGCTGCTTTCGCCCCCAGCGCCTTTGCCAAGGATTACCTGATCGACAGCGCCAGCAGCGACACCCTGGAGCTGAAGAAGTCCGACACCTTGAAGGTGACCTCCGGCGGCAGCATCGTAGCCAGCGACGACGACGGAGTGATTCTGCCCAAGCACACCAGCGGTGCCACGGTGAGCGTCGATAACGCCGGTATCATCCGCTCGACCGATGGCCGCGGCATCGACTCCAAGAGCGACGGCGAAGACCTCAGTCACTTCGTGATCACCAACCACGCTGGGGCGCTGATCCAAGGCACTAACGATGGCCTGCGCTTGCAGACCAACCCGGCTGCCGGAGGTAGCCTGAGCATCGTCAACGCCGGCACCATCGCGTCCACCGTCGAAGGCCAGGCCATCGACCTCGAATCCCTGAACAATCCGGCGTTCACCACCACCCTGGTGAACCAGGCCACGGGCGTGATCCACGCCGCAGGCAACGACGCGATCAAGACCGGCTCCAACGCCACGATCACCAACTACGGGCTGATCTACACCGACACCGCCCCACAGGACAACAACGGTCAGGACCAGAAGTGGGACGGCATCAAGATCGGTACCTCGACCGGCGTCACCGTGTATAACCACGGCACCATCAGCGCCGACCGCCACGGCATCGACCTGAAGACCGATGCCACGCTGTACAACTACGAGGGCGCCAGCGTTACCGGGCGCAACGGTTCGGGTTTCGGCTCCGACGGCAGCGGCACGGTGTACAACTGGGGCACCATCACCGGTGCCATCGCCGACGGCAAGATCAATGGCGACGGCGATGGCGTCGATATCGACAACATCGGCCATGTCTACAACGCCGGCACCATCCAGGGCTTGGGTGCCAAAGGCGTCGACAGTGGTGGCCGACCAAATGGCAGCGAAGGCATTGCCATGGGCGGCGGCAGCATCGTCAACACTGCCAGCGGGGTCATCCGCAGTGTCGACAACGGCATTCTGGTGGATGACGGCGCCGAAGGTGCCGGTGTGGCCGCGACCACTATCAGCAACGCCGGGCGCATCGAAGGCGAAACGGGCTTTGCCATCAAACTGATCGGCGAGTACGACGACAGCGTGATCAACAACGGCACCATCAGCGGTGGCAATGGCCTGGCACTGAGCATGGGGGCTGGCAACGACAGCCTCACCGTACTGAGCGGTGGCGTGTTCAATGGTTTGGTCGATGGCGGCGCCGGCATCGACAGCCTGAACCTGGACGGCACTGGCAGCTTTGGCAACAGCGCTAACTTCGAAACCTTGCAGGTCAGCGGTGGCACCTGGACGCTGCGTAGCATCGATGACTTCAGCCAGGGCGGCGTGGTGACCTCGGGCGCTACGTTGATCAACCAGGGCAGCATCCTCGGTGAGATGCTGATCGAGCAAGGGGCCACTTATGCCGGTGGTGGCTCGGTAGGTGGGCTACAGGTGAACGGCACGCTGCTGACCGACACCGGCCTGGGTGTCGCCAAGGTCGCGGGCGACCTGAACTTCGGCCAGGGTTCAAGCCTGGTGTACGGCGTAAACGCGGATGGCAGCAGCGCGCCGCTCAACGTCAGCGGCACGGCCAACCTCAATGGCGCCACCCTGCGCGTGCAGCCAAGTGCCGGCGATTACCCGTGGCAGAGCCACTACACCGTGCTGACTGCCAGTGTCGTAAACGGCACCTTCGCCCAGGTCAGCAGCGACTATGCCTTCCTTACCCCGACCCTGAGCTACAACAGCACCTCGGTAGGCTTGGACTACACCCGCAACGACGTGGCCTTCGAGCACTACGCACCGTCTGCCAACGCGGCTGGCGCCGCACGTAGCCTGGCCAGCCTCGGGCAGCACAGCAGCTTGTACAACGCGGTGCTCGGCACCACCGCAATCGGTGCCGGCAGTGCAATCGAACAACTGTCCGCCAGCAACACCGCCAACCTGGCGGCCGCTACCCTGGCTGGCGCGTCGCAGGTGGGCAGCAGCATGCTTGGCGCGATGCAGGCGATGGGCAGCGCTGGCAGCCTGCTGGTTGGCCTGAACGACAGCGACGGCCCGGCCCTTGCCGCCACGGGCGTGCCGCGTGAAGCGCGCAACCTCAACGACCCAAACGCCCAGGGGCGCGTGTGGGCGCAGGCACTGGGCAGCTACGGCAAGGTCGAAGGCAGCCACGGCGCCAGTACCCTGGAGCAGCGCACCAACGGCGGCGTGCTGGGTGTTGACTGGGCGTTAACTGGCGACTGGCGCCTGGGCTTGCTGGGCGGCTACTCGCGCAGCCGTCTGGACGCCACGGGCCTGGATGGCACCGTGCGCAGCTGGCACGCCGGTGTCTACGCCCAGCATCAGAGCGGCCCCCTGGCCGTGCGCCTGGGCGCGGCCTACAGCAGCCATGACGGCGACAGCAAGCGCGATGTGGCGTTTGCCGGCCTCAACGAGCGCCTCAAGGGTGACTACGACGCTGACAGCCAGCAGGCTTTCATCGAACTGGGTTACGCCATGGGCAGCGGTCGCCTGAGCGCCGAACCGTTTGCCAACCTCGGCTATCAGCGCTATCACCGCGACAGCTACCGCGAACAAGGCGGCGACGCTGCGCTGGCCGTGGATGCCGATACCCAGGACAACGTCAGCAGCACCTTTGGTGTGCGCCTGGCGCACCTGGGGCAGTTGAACAACGGCATGAGCCTGACACCACGGGCGACCCTGGGCTGGCGGCACACTTATGGCAGCATCGATACCCACACGCGGCAGGCGTTCATTGCAGGGGGTGATGCGTTCAGTGTCGAAGGCAGTGCAATCGATCGCGACAGCTTGCTGGTCGAGGCCGGGCTGGACCTAGGGCTGAGTGTGCGGCAGAGCGTAGGCATCGGGTATAGCGGGGAGCTGGGCAGCAACAGCCGCAACCATGCGCTGGTTGGGCAGTGGCAATTGACGTTCTAGCGCTTTGTTGACTGACCTGGCCTCTTCGCCGGCAAGCCAGCTGCTACAGGATTCCCACTGGCCTCCAGGGTCGCAGAGGACCTGTGTGAGCTGGCTTGCCGGCGACAAGGCCAGTGCTGTCAACTTGCTTTTGACGCTCCAGAGGCATAGCGTTCGGGTGTTTTCTTTTCCGTGCCCAGGAGCAACTCCATGTACACCGGCATCGTCCAGGCCGTCCGCCCTCTGCTTGATGTAACCACCTACCCGGGCCACAACCAGTTCACCATCGACCTCACCCCGGAACTGCTCGAAGAGCTGAAGATCGGCGCCAGTGTCAGTGTCGAAGGCACTTGCCTGTCGGTCACCGAAATCGACGGCAACCAGGTCAGGTTCGACGCCATGACCGCGACGCTGGAACGCACCAACCTGCGCAATTTCAAGGCCGGTCAAGGGGTGAATATCGAACGCTCGGCAAAAATGAACGCCGAAGTCGGCGGCCACCTCATGGCTGGCCATATCGCCACCACCGCCGAAATCGTCGAGCTTTCGATCAAGGAAACCGGCGCCTTCATCAAGTTCCGCATGCCGCCGGAATGGGGCAAGTACGTGTTCCCGCGCGGTTTCATCGGGGTCAATGGCTGCAGCCTGACCGTCGCGGATGTGGAGGACAACGTGATCACCATCAACCTGATCCCGGAAACCCTGCGCCAGACCACCTTTGCCAGCTACCAGGCTGGCGAGCTGCTCAACATCGAGGTAGACCACCAGACCATGGTGCTGGTCGATGTGGTGGAGCGCACCATCAAAGGCACCCTGGCCCGCGAAAAACTGCTGCCTTGAGGCCTGCACATGCTGCCTGACGCCCTCCCCGCGCGCACCGCCAGGCGTTTGCGCCTGCACGTTCTGCGTGGTCGCGTCGGCCTAGGCCTGGTCGCCGCCCTGTCGGTACTGGCCGGCATGACCGATGCCATTGGCCTACTGGCACTGGGCGACTTCGTGTCGTTCATGAGTGGCAATACCACACGCCTGGCGGTGGCCATCAGTGAAGCTGACCTGGCCCTGGTGCTGCGCCTGAGCGGCGCGGTGCTGGGCTTCGTCGCCGGCAATGCACTGGGCGTGCTGCTGGCGCGTGGCTTCCACCGTCGGGCCTGGCCGGTGCTGCTGGTGGTTGCCGCCCTGCTGGCGTTCGCGGCAGCGTGGCCGTTGCCGGCTACCTTCCCGGCACTGCTGGCCGCCACGCTGGCCATGGGCATGATCAATGCGGTGGTCGAACAGGTGAATGGCCTGCCCATCGGCCTGACCTACGTGACCGGCGCGTTGTCACGTTTCGGCCGTGGCCTGGGGCGCTGGCTGCTTGGCGAGCGGCGCAATGGCTGGCGGGTGCAACTGGTGCCTTGGGCCGGCATGCTGCTGGGGGCCGCACTTGGCGCCTGGCTGCAACAACACCTGGGCCTGCAGGCGCTGGCCGGCAGTTGCGCGCTGGCCTGCGTGCTGGCCCTGGTGTCGCGGTTCATCCCGCGCGCCTGGCAGCGTGGCTACATGCCGCGTTGATCACTCGATGCGCGGGTGCTGCTGGGCCAGCGTCTTGCGCTTGGCTTCCAGTTCGGCGATCTGCGCATCGATGTCCTCGATCTTCTGCTCGATGTTGTCGTGGTGCTCCTGCAGCAGCTCACGCGCTTCCTCGATGTCCGAGGCCGCCGGCGCCGCGCCGCGCAGCGGCTTGTTGGCGGTTTCCTTCATGGTCAGGCCCGTGACCAGCCCAACGGCGGCGATCACCATCAGGTAATAGGCCGGCATGTACAGGTCGCCAGTGCTTTCCACCAGCCAGGCGGTGATGGTCGGGGTAAGGCCGGCAATCAGCACCGAAATGTTGAAGGCGCTGGCCAGGGCGCTGTAGCGGATGTGCGTAGGGAACATCGCCGGCAGCGTCGAGGCCATCACGCCGATAAAGAAGTTCAGCATGACGGCAATGATCAACAGCCCGGCGAAAATCACCCCCAGCACACCGCTGTTGATCAGCATGAACGCCGGAATGGCCAGGGCGAACAGGCCCACGCTGCCGAGGATGATGAACGGCCGGCGGCCAAACTTGTCACTGAGCAGGCCGATCATCGGCTGCACGAACAGCATGCCGACCATGATCGCGATGATGATGAGCACGCCATGGTCTTCGCTGTAATGCAGGTTATGCGACAGGTAGCTGGGCATGTAGGTCAGCAGCATGTAGTAGGTGACGTTGGTGGCAATGACCACGCCGATGCAGGTCACCAGGCTGCGCCAGTGCTGAGTGGCCACCTCCTTGAACGACACCTTGGGCCCGGAGGCCAGCCCTTCGCGGTCGCCCTGTTCCAGCTTGTCGACATGCTGCTGAAACGCGGGGGTTTCTTCCAGCGCGTGGCGCAGGTAAAGGCCGATGATGCCGAGCGGCAGGGCCAGGAAGAACGGTAGGCGCCAACCCCATTCCAGGAATTGTTCTTCGCCAAGAAGGGTGGAAATCAGCACCACCACCCCTGCACCTAGCACAAAGCCGGCGATCGAGCCGAAATCCAGCCAGCTACCGAGAAAACCGCGCTTGCGGTCGGGGGCGTATTCGGCAACGAAGATCGAAGCGCCGGTGTACTCGCCACCCACCGAAAAACCCTGGGCCATCTTGGCCAGCAACAACAGGATCGGCGCCCAGATGCCGATGCTGGCGTAGGACGGTATCAGGCCGATGGCAAAGGTGCTGAGAGACATGATCACGATGGTCGCGGCAAGGATTTTCTGCCGCCCGAACCTGTCGCCCAGGGCGCCGAAGAACAGCCCGCCCAATGGCCGGATCAGGAACGGCACCGAGAAGGTGGCCAGCGCCGCGATCATCTGCACGCTGGGGTCGGCGTTGGGGAAGAACACTTTGCCCAGGGCGTAGGCGACGAAGCCGTACACGCCAAAGTCGAACCACTCCATGGCGTTGCCCAGCGCGGCGGCGGTGATTGCCTTCTTCATCTTGGCGTCGTCGACGATGGTGATGTCCTTCAGGCCGATTGGCTGGACGCTTTTCTTGCGAGGTTTCATGCCCGTATCCCTGTCGATGAATGCTCTAAGGGATCAGATACAACGGGACACTAAATAATTCAGCGCTTACTGATTTTTTGTGCATTGGCATAAAAAAGCCGCTGCAATTGCAGCGGCTTTTTAGGCTGAAGGCCTGGCTTCAGATACCTTCGCGGGCCAGGTCCATGGCGAAGTAGGTCAGGATCAGGTCGGCACCGGCTCGCTTGATCGCACCGATGCTTTCACGCACCACCCGGCCTTCATCGATGGCACCGGCCAGGCCGCCGAACTTGATCATCGCGTATTCGCCACTCACCTGGTACGCCGCCAGCGGCAGGCGCGAGGCGGCGCGAATGTCGGCGATCACGTCAAGGTAGGCGCCGGCCGGCTTGACCATCAGCACGTCCGCCCCTTCCTGCTCGTCGAGCAGCGACTCACGCACCGCTTCGCGGCGGTTCATCGGGTTCATCTGGTAGCTCTTGCGGTCACCTTTCAGCGCAGTGCCGCCGGCCTCGCGGAACGGGCCATACAGCGACGAGGCGAATTTAGTCGAATAGGCCATGATCGCGGTGTCGTGGAAGCCGGCCCCATCCAGCGCGCTGCGGATGGCCTGCACCTGGCCATCCATCGCCGCCGACGGGGCGATGAAGTCGGCGCCGGCAGCGGCGGCGATGACCGCCTGCTTGCCCAGGTTGGCCAGGGTGGCGTCGTTGTCCACGCCGTGGTCATGCAGCACGCCGCAGTGGCCGTGGCTGGTGTACTCGCAGAAGCAGGTGTCGGACATCACCGCCATTTCCGGCACGGTGTCCTTGCAGATACGCGACATGCGCGCAACCAGGCCGTTTTCGTTCCAGGTGTCGCTGCCGACGGCGTCCAGGTGGTGCGACACGCCAAAGGTCATCACCGACTTGATGCCGGCGCGGGCATAGCGCTCGATTTCCTGGGCCAGCAATTTCTCGGGGATGCGGTTGACACCGGGCATGCTGGTGATCGGCACGAAATCATCGATGCCCTCTTCGACGAAGATCGGCAGGATCAGGTCTTCCAGGCGGAACTCGGTTTCCTGGAAGATCGTGCGCAGGGACTCGTTCTGGCGCAGACGGCGGGGACGAACGGACGGGAATTGGTTGGACATGACAGCTCCAGGGCATTTTGAACGGCGTATACCTTATGCCTGTCGCGCGCCAGTGAAAAGGCCAAATGACGAGATTATGTCTTGCGTCAATGGCAATGGCTGCTTCGACCGCTGGTTCTTCTGTTCCTGCCCCTTCGCGGGCACGCCCGCTCCCACAGGGGTTGCACAGGCCTTGAGGCTGCACAAGGCCTGTGGGAGCGGGCGTGCCCGCGAAGGGGCCGGAACAGGCACTACATTACTGAAGCCAGGGTGGCGTCGGCTCCTCTGCCTTGGCCGGCCCGTACTCAGCCTCGGCGCGTGCCGCACGGCGGCGGGCGTCATCCATCCGGGCGGCGTCGATCTCGCGCATCACCCCAGTCACGTCAGCTTCATGTTCGTCATCCTCGAACACCCCAGTCAGTGGGCTGTCAGGGAGCAACTCACCGGCCTCGTACAATGCCCACATTTCCTGCGCATACCGGGTGCGTTTCAGCTCCGGGGCGAAGCGCCCGAAATAATGCGCCATGTTGTCCACATCGCGTTGCAGCATGCTGAAGGCATGGTTGTTGGCCGCCGCGTCCACAGCCTGCGGCAAGTCGATGATCACCGGCCCATCCGGGCCGAGCAACACGTTGAACTCGGACAAGTCGCCATGCACCAGCCCGGCACACAGCATCAACACGATCTGGCGAATGACAAAAGCATGGAACGCGCGGGCATCGTCGGCCTCAAGGTGCACGTCGTTCAGGCGCGGGGCCGCATCGCCATCGGCATCGGTCACCAGCTCCATCAGCAGCACGCCGTCCTGGAAGTCGTAAGGCTTGGGCACCCTTACACCTGCGCCGGCCAAACGGAACAGCGCCGCCACTTCGGCATTCTGCCAGGCATCTTCGGCCTCTTTACGGCCGTACTTGCTGCCCTTGGCCATGGCCCGGGCCTGGCGGCTGTTACGTACCTTGCGGCCTTCCTGGTATTCGGCGGCCTGGCGGAAACTGCGCTTGTTGGCTTCTTTATAGACCTTGGCGCAGCGCACCTGGCTGCCGCAGCGCACCACGTACACAGCGGCTTCCTTGCCACTCATCAACGGCCGTAGCACTTCGTCGACCAGGCCATCTTCGATCAGGGGTTCGATTCTTTTAGGTGTCTTCATCAGGCTGCGTTCAGAGTCCTGGCTTCGTTGGCGGACATCCTCTCACAGCCTGATGCAACTTGCTCGTCTGTCTTCAAGCTGGACGCATCAGGCGCCCTGCCCTACGCCACCAGCCACCACGCCGCGCGCCCGGCGCCGGGTCACCAGCAACCCCGAACACACCACCAACACCGCCAGCACCATTGTCGACACCACTTCCAGGCGATGATCCGGCCGGAACAGCATCAGCACCAGCACGCCGCTGATGAACAGGATCACGCCCCAGGTGAGCCACGGGAACAGCCACATGCGGTAGCCCAACGTCTTGCCCTGCGCAGTCAGGCGCTGGCGCAGGCGCAGCTGGGAAACCGCGATTACCAGATATACCAGCAGGGCAATGGCGCCAGAGCTTGCCATGAGGAAGCCGAACACCTTGGCCGGCACCAGGTAATTGGCGATCACCGCCAGGAATGCAGCCCCGGTGGACAACAGCACCGCCACCACTGGCGTACCACTGCGGCTGGTTACCTGGGCACAGGCCGGGGCGTCACCGCGGCGGCTCAGCGAATAGACCATGCGCGAGGCGGTGTACAACGACGAGTTGAGGCAACTGGTCACCGACGTCAGCACCACGAAGTCGATGATGGCCTTGGCGTTTGGCACACCGAGGGTGTCCAGCACCGTGACATAGGAACCTTCGGTAGCCAGGCGTGGGTCAGTCCACGGTACCAGTGCGATGACGATGAAGATCGACAGGATATAGAACAGCGTAATCCGCCAGATCACCGAATTGGTGGCTTTGGAAATATGCTTCCCCGCCTCGTCGGATTCGGCCGCGGCAATGGTCACCACCTCCGCCCCGAGGAACGAGAACATGGTGATCAGCATTGCGCTCAGCACTGCACCAAAGCCGTTGGGCATAAAGCCACCGGTATCCCACAGGCGCGAGACGCCGCTGACGCCGGAGCCTGGCAACAGGCCGAAAATGGCGCAAACGCCAAGGGCAATGAAGCTGACGATGGCCACCACCTTGACCAGTGCCAGCCAGAACTCGAATTCGCCGTAGTTCTTCACGCTAAACAGGTTGGTGGCCGTCAGCAACAAGGTGATC
Source organism: Pseudomonas sp. NY11955 (assembly GCF_048068035.1). Classification (NCBI taxonomy): domain Bacteria; kingdom Pseudomonadati; phylum Pseudomonadota; class Gammaproteobacteria; order Pseudomonadales; family Pseudomonadaceae; genus Pseudomonas; species Pseudomonas sp. NY11955. Next base: position 23,927 of record NZ_JBLUPS010000024.1, on the reverse strand, counting down.
ACCAACGACAATACCCAGATCTCCAACTGCGGGACCCAGGAATTGATGATGGTAGCGGCGATGTTGGCTTCGATCGGGATGATCAACACCCAGAACCACCAGTACAGCCAACCGATGGTGTAACCGGCCCATTTGCCGATGGCGAGGTCAGCGTAGGTGGAAAACGAGCCGGTATCCGGCGAAGCAACGGCCATTTCGGCCAGCATGCGCATCACCAACACCACCAGGCCACCGGCCAGGATGTAGGCCAGGATGGTGGCCGGCCCGGCTTCGGCGATGGCTCGACCGGAGCCGACGAACAGGCCGGCGCCGATCACGCCGGCAATGGACAGCATGGTGACATGCCGTGATTTCAATCCATGACTCAAATTGTTCTTGTGGGTTTGCATGGCGCTACCTTGTTGTTTTTGTCATGCCCACGCAGGGGCCGCCGGCTGCACGTCACCGACGCAGGCGCGAAAAAGCCCGCCCTGCCCTAAATGGTGAGTAGGGCAGTTCGGGTTGAGTAAAACGAGACCGCAGGAGGCGTTACGGGTGGATCAGCTGGCAGCACGCTGGTTGGCTGCACGATCGGCCTTGGGGAAGTTGCCCCCTTGCAGACTGACCTGCTCACACACTTTCTCGACGATGTAGGCGCCGATCGGGATGGCCGAGGTGGCGGCTGGCGACGGTGCGTTGCACACGTTGACACTGCGCGCGGTGTTGACGAACAGGAAGTCGTCGATCAACTTGCCGTCACGCGACACCGCCTGGGCACGCACCCCGGCCGGGTATGGCGTGAGGTCAGCCTTGGTGATGCTCGGGCAGTATTTCTGCACCTGCTTGAGGTACCCACCCTTGAACAGCGAGTTTTTCATCTCGATCAGCCCCGGACGGAAATTCTTCGCCAACACCTTGAGGATGCCAGGGGTGGTCAGGGTCTGGAACAGGTCGCTGGGGCTGACGTCAGTCTTGCGGTAGCCCTCGCGCTTCATCGCCAGAACAGCATTGGGGCCTACGGTGACAGTGCCGTCGATCATGCGAGTCAGGTGCACACCCAGGAACGGCATCGACGGGTCGGGGATCGGGTAGATCAGGTGGTTGACGATCTGGTTGTGCTGCTTGGGCAGCAGGTAGTACTCGCCACGGAACGGGCAGATCACGAACTCGGTGCGCAAGCCCAGCATGCTCACCACGCGGTCGGCCATCAGGCCCGAGCACGTTACCAGGAATCGGCTGCGGAACTCGTCGCGCTGAGTGCGCACGATCACTTCACTGGCCTGTTCCTGCAGGCCGACCACCTCGGCGCCATAGCGGATTTCACCGCCGGCACGCTGGAATTCGGCGCCCATGGCAGCGGTCACTTCAGCGTAATTGACGATGCCGCTGGATGGCACAAAGATACCGCCCATGCCAACGATGTTGGGTTCGCGCTCGCGCAACTCATCGGCCGACAACCAGTAACGCTCCAGGCCATTGGCCGCGGTGCGCTCCCACAGCGCCTTCATGCGCTGCATTTCCAGGTCATTGGTGGCTACCAGCAGCTTGCCGCACTCATCGAAGCGGATACCGTGCTGGGTGCAGAACGCCTTGGTGGCCTTGTTGCCTTCCAGGCAGAAGCGCGCCTTGAGGCTGCCAGGGGTGTAATACACGCCGGCGTGGATCACGCCGCTGTTGTGGCCAGTCTGGTGGCGGGCCGGCCCAGACTCTTTCTCCAGCAGGAGAATCTTCGCGTCCGGGTAGACCTTGATCAGGTGCATGGCCGTGGACATACCCACAATGCCACCGCCAATAATGATGAAATCGTACACAGCCTTACCTCACACGCAGGCATTGCCTGGCTTGCTCACCGAGGGCCGCGCGGGCCCTGGTGGCATCGTTTTGTGCAAAGACGCATGGGCGGGCGCCCGCCCCGCGCCCTGTCATTATTGCCCGCGCTGGTACAGCGGTTTGGGGAATGCGACGTAACCACGCTGGCGCATCAGTTCGCGGCGCAGGCCCTCATGCGGGGTGAAGCGGTCGCGGCCATGCAGCCAGAACAGGTTGTTGATCAGCAGGAAGCTGCCGACACCGACCGGCACCGAAACTTTCTTGTCGCTGCCTTCCAGCGAATCGGACAAGGCGTTCAGCCAAATGCCTTCCTCGTAGTTTTCCGGCTGCACGAACTGGTCAATGTAGCGCATGGTTGGCCGGCCTTCGGCATCGGTGTCGAATACCGAGTGGAATACATCCTCGGCCACTTTCTTGCTCGGCGGCGCGGTCCAGCGCATTTCGCGGCGAGCCATCGGGTGACGGAAGAATTCCTCGCACTGCTCCCAGTCGTCCAGGTGCAGCAACAGCGAATTGCCGCCTTCCATGTTCTTTTCGTCGATCTTCAGCATCAGCACGTAGTCGGTGATCTGGTTCACGAACGTGCCGTCGTTGTGCAACTCCATGACCCGGTGCGGCTGACGCAGGTAGCTGTCGGAGTTGTCGCTATTGACCACCACGAAGCGCGCATAGAACTGGCCACTCATGGCGTCGTAATTGGAACGGCCGATCAGGTGTGCACAGGCGGTGGTGAACTTGACCATGTCCTCGGCCTGGCTCACGTCGTCCAGGCCGATCGGGGTAATCAGCATACCGCCGCTGGCGCGGTCGAGAATGGTGTTGAGCAGCACCGGGCGCAGAGTGCCTTGGCACAGCTCGTCGAGAATTTCGCCTACGCGAAAACGCAGGAACGACTTGTATTCCAGCGCCTGCACCGGCCATTGGGCAACAGCCTGTACGAAGGCTTCCACGGTTTCCCGGGCAAAGGTCAGTTCCAGCAGGCGCGGCGACTGTTTCGAGGGGGCAATGGTGTAGCCCTGCGGTTCGAGCGGCAGCGGCATGACAAGTTCGTCGATCTGCGTAAAGGCGTTCATGGCAGTGTCCTGGCAAAAAAGGTGAATGGCGCCGTCCGGTGGTGACCTGGACCAGTGCGGGCGAGGTAAAAATATCGCCACTAACTAGAAATGTCTACATTTTTGTTATTCAGCGATATTTATCTTTTTTGTCCATTGTTTTTCGTCAACAGAGGGTTTCGGTATGATCGGCAAAACGTTTTGAGGAACAGGATCTTGGAAGCGCTCGCCCCCCGACAAAACTCAGCATTCAGCGGGTATGAGAGGCTCAAGAAGGACATCATCCGCGGCGTGTTCAAGCCCGGTGAAAAACTGTTGATGAGCGCCCTAAAGGATCGCTACGACCTGGGCGTGGGCCCGCTGCGCGAAGCGCTGTCGCAACTGGTGGCCGAACACCTGGTCAACGCGATCAGCCAGAAAGGCTACCGGGTCGCACCCATGTCGCTGGACGAGATGAACGACATCTACGATGCCCGCGCCAACCTGGAAGCGATGATCATCGCACTCGCCATCGAGCGCGGCGACGACACCTGGGAGGCCTCGGTGCTGGCCCATTCGCACACCCTGGCCAAAGTGGTGGAAGTGAAAACCCGCGAACAACGCCTGGATGTGTGGGACGAACGGCACAAGGCGTTCCATACCGCCATCGCCTCGGGCTGCGGCTCGAAGCACCTGCTGCAGGCGCGCAGCTACCTGTTCGACCAGGCCGAACGCTACCGCCACCTGTGGCTGACGCAGACGGTGTTTTCCGAGCAGGCGCTGGAGCTCAAGCGCCAGGAGCACGCGGCACTGGTCGAGGTGATCCTCGCCCGCGATGCCAAACGCGCCAGTGCCATGATGCGCTCGCACCTGATGACCCCAGTGCCGATCATTGCGCAGATCATGCATGCCGAAGGTATCGGCGCACGCTAGATGAATTTTTCTTAAATCGCCGGTTGTCTATTCTTTGGCACAATCAAATCTCTATTAGATGCCCAGGAACCAGCATGCCTCGCGTACTGACCATCGAAGACGACGCCGTCACCGGCCAGGAAATCGTCGCCGAACTTACCAGCCACGGCCTGGAGGTGGATTGGGCCGACAATGGCCGTGAAGGCCTGGCCAAGGCCATTGCCGGCGGCTACGACCTGATCACCCTGGACCGCATGCTGCCAGAGGTCGATGGCCTGACCATCGTCACCACCCTGCGCAGCCTCAAGATCGCTACGCCGATCTTGATGATCAGTGCCCTGTCCGACGTCGATGAGCGGGTGCGCGGCCTGCGTGCCGGCGGTGACGACTACCTGACCAAGCCGTTCGCCTCCGACGAGATGGCCGCGCGGGTCGAGGTGTTGCTGCGCCGCAACAGCGTGCCCATGACCCAGACCCGCTTGCAGGTCGCCGACCTGCAACTGGACCTGATCAGCCACGAAGCGCGTCGCGGTGACAATACGCTCAACCTGCTGCCCACCGAGTACAAGCTGCTGGAATACCTGATGCGCCACAGCGGCCAGGTGATCACGCGGATGATGATTTTCGAGGAAGTCTGGGGCTACCACTTCGACCCGGGCACCAACCTGATCGACGTGCACATCGGCCGCCTGCGCAAGAAAATCGACTCACCCGGCCAATCGCCGCTGATCCGTACGGTACGGGGCTCCGGCTATGCCATTGCTGAACCCGTCTAAAGGCTGGAGCTCTTCGACCAGCCGCCTGCTGGCGCTTTACAGCTTTCTGTTCGTGGCCTGGAGCAGCATCCTCATGGGGGTGCTGTACTTCGAGGTGTCCAGCTACCTGAACAAACTTACCCGCCATTCCATGCTGCAGCGCCAGCACCTGTTCGCGCACATGAGCGGCAAGCAACTGGACGACGCTTTGGTCGCCAGCCAGGCCTTCGAGGAACGCAGCTTCGACGCCTACGGGCTGTTCGACGGCCAGCTCAACCCGATTAGCGGCAGTGTGCGCGCCCTGCCGCCAGAGCTCAGGCTGGACGGCAAGATCCATGAGTTGAAACGCTGCCTGGATGCCGACGACCCCCACCTGCCCCGCGACAGCTGCGATGCGGTGGCTATCAAGGTGCAGGACGGCCGCTGGCTGGTACTGTTCCGCGACAACGGCTCACTGTTCGTGGTTACCCGGATCATTCTCGATGCCCTGCTCTGGGGCATTTCCTTGACGCTGATCCCAGGCTTTGCCGGCTGGTATCTGTTGCGTCGTCGGCCGCTCAAGCGAATCCGCGCGATCCAGGCCCAGGCCGAACTGATCGTCGCCGGCGACCTGACCCACCGCCTACCACTGTCGGCCCGGCGCGACGAACTGGACATGCTGGCCGCCATCGTCAATGCCATGCTCGACCGTATCGAGCGGCTGATGCACGAGGTCAAGGGGGTGTGCGACAACATTGCCCATGACCTGCGCACCCCGCTGACCCGCCTGCGCGCGCAGTTGTACCGCATTCGCCAGCAAAGCGACGTGGATTCCGCGCAAGCCGAGGCGCTGGACCAGGCCATCGGCGAAACCGATACCTTGATGGCGCGTTTTCGTGGGTTGCTGCGCATCAGCGAGCTGGAAGACCGCCAGCGCCGCGCCGGCTTCGTGCAGCTTGACCCCCACGAACTGCTGGTCGAACTGCACGACTTTTACCTGCCATTGGCCGAAGATGGCGGCATTCACCTGGAATTGCACCAGCCTGATCAGTTGCCGGCACTGCATGGCGACCGCGAACTGCTGTTCGAAGCGCTGGCCAATCTGGTAGGCAATGCGATCAAGTTCACGCCCGAGGGTGGACAAGTGCGGATTACCGCCACGCAGGACGACAACGGCGTGCACATGGCCATCGAGGACAGCGGCCCGGGCATCCCGGAAGAAGAGCGGACTGCGGTACTGAAGCGGTTCTACCGCAGTGATGAAGGCCACCGCCATGCCGGCTTCGGGCTGGGGTTGTCGATCGTTGCAGCGATCGTCGACCTGCATGGGTTCGGGTTGGAGATTGGGGAAAGCGCGTTGGGTGGGGCGAGGTTGGTGATGCACTGCCCGCTGGCTGGGCTGGCCAAGTAGAGGCTTGAGGCCGCCGTGCGGGCCATTCGCAGCACAAGGCTGCTCCTACAAGGGATCGCATAACCCTGCAGGAGCAGCCTTGTGCTGCGAATGGGCTGCAAAGCAGCCCCTATACGCCGATCAGTCAGCCAGACGCCAGGTAGTCGCGCCCTTGCTGTCTTCCAGCACGCTTCGGGCTGGGGTTGTCGATCGTTGCAGCGATCGTCGACCTGCATGGGTTCGGGTTGGAGATTGGGGAAAGCGCGTTGGGTGGGGCGAGGTTGGTGATGCACTGCCCGCTGGCGGGGCTGGCCAAGTAGAGGCTTGAGGTCGCCATGCGGGCCATTCGCAGTACAAGGCTGCTCCTACAAGGGATCGCACAACCCTGTAGGAGCAGCCTTGTGCTGCGAATGGGCTGCAAAGCAGCCCCTATACGTCGATCAGTCAGCCAGACGCCAGGTAGTCGCGCCCTTGCTGTCTTCCAGCACAACGCCCATGGCGGTCAGCTGGTCGCGAATGCGGTCGGACTCGGCCCAGTTCTTGTCCGCACGCGCCTGCAGACGCGCCTGGATCAAACCCTCGACCTCAGCCGCATCGACCTTGCCCTCGGCACCCGCACGCAGGAAGTCATCGGCCTCCAGCTGCAGCACACCCAGCACATCACCCAACTCGCGCAGGCGACCGGCCAGGCCCGCAGCCGCTTCCAGGTCGCTATCACGCAGACGGTTGATCTCGCGCACCAGGTCGAACAGCACGGCGCAAGCTTCCGGGGTACCGAAGTCATCGTTCATCGCAACGCTGAAGCGCTCGACAAACGCTTCGCCACCCTTGGCCGCCACCCGCGGCAGGCCGCGCAGGGCGTGGTAGAAGCGCTCCAGAGCGCCCTTGGCGTCACGCAGGCTGTCTTCCGAGTAGTTGATCGCGCTGCGGTAGTGGCTGGCCACCAGCAGGTAGCGCACCACTTCCGGGTGGTACTTCTCGAGTACGTCACGGATGGTGAAGAAGTTGTTCAACGACTTGGACATCTTCTCGCCGTTGATACGGATCATGCCGCAGTGCATCCAGGCGTTGGCGTACTGCTTGCCAGTGGCCGCCTCGCTCTGGGCAATCTCGTTCTCGTGGTGCGGGAACTCCAGGTCGCTGCCGCCACCGTGAATGTCGAAGCTCTCACCCAGGCAGCAGGTGGACATCACCGAGCACTCGATGTGCCAGCCCGGACGGCCCGGGCCCCATGGCGATTCCCAGCTCGGCTCGCCCGGCTTGACGCCTTTCCACAGCACGAAGTCCAACGGATCCTGCTTGGCTTCGTCGACCTCGATACGCGCACCGATGCGCAGGTCTTCGATCTTCTTGCGCGACAGCTTGCCGTAGCCGACGAACTTGCCGACGCGGTAGTACACGTCGCCATTGCCTGGGGCGTAGGCGTACCCCTTGTCGATCAGGGTCTGGATCATCGCGTGCATGCCGGCGATATGGTCGGTGGCACGGGGCTCCTGGTCCGGCGGCAGGATGTTCAGGCGGCGCTCGTCTTCGTGCATCGCATCGATCATGCGGGCGGTCAAGGCGTCGAAGCTTTCGCCATTCTCGTTGGCCCGGTTGATGATCTTGTCATCGATGTCGGTGATGTTGCGCACGTAGGTCAGCTCATAGCCGCTCTTGCGCAGCCAACGGGTGACCAGGTCGAAGGCCACCATGCTGCGACCATGGCCCAGGTGGCAGTAGTCGTACACGGTCATGCCGCACACGTACATGCGCACCTTGTTGCCTTCCAGCGGCTTGAAGGTTTCCTTCGCTTTGCTCAGGGTGTTGTAGATGGTAAGCACGGCGTTTCCTCAGCTGCCCCAGGAGTCACGCAGGGTGACAGTGCGGTTGAACACCGGGCGGCCCGGCTGGCTGTCTTTCAGGTCGGCGCAGAAGTAGCCTTCGCGCTCGAACTGGAAGCGGTCCTCGGGCTGCGCCTGGGCCAGCGACGGCTCGGCACGGCAGCCGCTGAGCACTTGCAGCGAGCCAGGGTTGATGTTGTCCAGGAAGCTGCCGCCCTCCTCGGTCTTTTCCGGGTTCGGCGAGCGGAACAGGCGGTCGTACAGGCGCACCTCGCACTCCACGCTGCCCTCGGCCGGCACCCAGTGGATCACGCCCTTGACCTTGCGGCCTTCGGGGTTCTTGCCAAGGGTGTCCGGGTCGTACGAGCAACGCAGTTCGACGATGTTGCCGTCGCTGTCCTTGATCGCTTCGTCGGCGCGAATCACGTAGCTGCCGCGCAGGCGCACTTCACCGGCCGGCTCCAGGCGCTTGTAGCCCTTGGGCGGCTCTTCCATGAAGTCGTCGCGGTCAATGTACAGCTCGCGGGAGAACGGCAGCACGCGCACACCCATGTCTTCCTTCGGGTGGCGTGGCAGCTCCAATTGCTCGACCTGGCCTTCCGGGTAGTTGGTAATGACCACCTTCAATGGGCGCAGCACGCACATGGCGCGCGGCGCGGTGCGGTCCAGGTCATCACGGATGCTGAACTCGAGCATCGACATGTCGACCACGCCGTCGGAACGGTTGGTACCGATCATTTCGCAGAAGTTGCGGATAGAGGCCGGGGTGTAGCCACGGCGACGGAAGCCGGACAGGGTCGACATGCGAGGGTCGTCCCAGGCATCGACATGCTTCTCGTCCACCAATTGCTTGAGCTTGCGCTTGGAGGTAATGGTGTAGTTCAGGTTCAGGCGGCTGAACTCGTACTGGCGCGGATGTGCCGGCACCGGCAAGTTGTCAAGGAACCAGTCGTACAGCGGACGATGCCCTTCGAATTCCAGGGTGCAGATCGAGTGGGTAATGCCCTCGATGGCGTCCGACTGGCCGTGGGTAAAGTCGTAGTTGGGGTAGATGCACCACTTGTCACCGGTCTGGTGGTGGTGGGCATGGCGGATGCGGTACAGGATCGGGTCGCGCAGGTTCATGTTTGGCGAAGCCATGTCGATCTTGGCCCGCAGTACGCGCTCGCCATCCTTGAACTCGCCGGCCTTCATGCGGGCGAACAGGTCGAGGTTCTCTTGCACACTGCGCTCGCGGAACGGGCTGTTCTTGCCCGGCTCCTTGAGGTTGCCGCGGTATTCCTTGGCTTGCTCAGGGGTAAGGTCGCAGACATAGGCCTTGCCCTGCTTGATCAGCTCGACCGCCCAGTCGTGCAACTGGTCGAAGTAGTCGGAGGCATAACGCACGTCGCCGGCCCAGTCGAAGCCCAGCCACTTGACATCGCTCTGGATGGCGTCGATGTACTCCTGGTCTTCCTTGGCCGGGTTGGTATCGTCGAAACGCAGGTGGCAGACGCCGCCGAATTCCTTGGCCAGGCCGAAGTTTACGCAGATCGACTTGGCGTGGCCGATGTGCAGGTAACCGTTGGGCTCCGGCGGGAAGCGGGTGACGATGCTGCTGTGCTTGCCCGAGTCCAGGTCGGCCTGGATGATCGGCCGCAGGAAGTTCGCAGGGACAGCGGGGGCGCCTTTGGCAGCGGCGTTGGGCGCGTTGTCGGCAGTGGGCTTGCTCATAGGATCCTTGAATGCGTGTGTCCAGCCTGGGTAGGCCGATTGAATCAAAGGGCCTATCATAGCCGAAGCAGTCAAGCTGCTGACAGTCGGGCCCAAACAAACTGATGTGATTTATCACGGCTTTTTGCCGCAGCCTGGCAAAATGGCCAGTGCACGCCATGTGTCGCGATGGCCTGATCCTGCGTCAGGTGATAACCCGCGCACTGCGCACCCTAACTTCTGATTGCCTTGAAAGAGCGAGTTTCAGCATGTCCAAAGTCAAACTGAGCACCAACCACGGCGACATCGTCCTGCAGCTGGACGCCGAGAAAGCGCCACTGACTACCGAAAACTTCGTTCAGTACGTCAAGGAAGGCCATTACGATGGCACCGTATTCCACCGTGTGATCAAGGGCTTCATGATCCAGGGCGGCGGCTTCGAGGCCGGCATGAGCCAGAAGAAAACCCGCGCCAGCATCCAGAACGAAGCCGACAACGGCCTGAAGAACAAGAAGTACAGCATCGCCATGGCCCGTACCATGGAGCCGCACTCCGCCTCGGCGCAGTTCTTCATCAACGCCTCCGACAACGACTTCCTCAACCACAGCGGCAAGAATGTGCAGGGCTGGGGCTACGCCGTGTTCGGCGAAGTGATCGAAGGCCGTGAAATCGTCGACGCCATCGAAAAAGTCGCCACCGGCTCGAAAGCTGGCCACCAGGACGTGCCGAAAGACGACGTGATCATCGAGAAAGCCGAGATCATTGAGTGATCCTGCTGATCTCCGATCTGCATTTGCAAGAAGAACGCCCGGACATTTCCCGGGCGTTTCTTGATCTGCTCGATGGCCGCGCCCGCCACGCCAAGGCGTTGTATATCCTTGGCGACTTTTTCGAAGCGTGGATCGGCGACGATGCCATGACGCCTTTCCAGCAGTCGATCTGCCAGGCCATGCGCCGGCTGAGCGACAGTGGCACGGCCATCTACCTGATGCATGGCAACCGTGATTTCCTGATTGGCCAGGCATTTTGCGATGCCGCGGGCTGCACGCTGTTGAGCGACCCCAGCGTGATCGAGCTGGGCGGTGAACAGGTGCTGCTGATGCATGGCGACACTTTGTGCACCCGCGATCTGGGCTATATGAAGATGCGCCGCTTGCTGCGCAACCCGCTGAGTTTGTGGATCTTGCGCCACCTGCCGCTCTCGGCTCGCTACAAATTGGCGCGCAAGCTGCGCAACGAAAGCCGTTCACAGACGCGCATGAAGTCTACCGAAATCGTCGACGTCACGCCGGAGGAAGTGCCGAAGGTGATGGCGGCGCATGGTGTGCGCACGCTGGTGCATGGCCATACCCACCGGCCGGCCATTCACAAGCTGGTGGTTGACGGGCAACCGGCACGGCGTATCGTGCTGGGCGACTGGGACCGCCGCGGGTGGGCCTTGCAGGTGGACGAGCAAGGGTTTCAGCTGGCGCCGTTCGAGTTTTCCTGAAGCGTGTGCGCTGGCAGGGCCGGCCTCTTCGCGGGCGAGCCCGCTCCCACAAGAAGCGTGTAGAGAACCTGTGGGAGCGGGCGAGCCCGCGAAGAGGCCGGAATGCCTTACTGCTGTGCTACCGTCCCTTTGTCTCCTTCACTGATCAGCACTTCCCGGTACGCCGGGTCTGCCTTGATCTGCGCTTCGGTAAACGGTATCACCGCCAGTTGCTTGGCCGCGAATGCCTTGGTCTGGTCGCTGGCGTGCGCCGAAGCCGCCTCGCTCGACTGGGAGAACGCCAGCAGCCCACGGGCCTCTGGCCCCTTGTCGGTGAAGCTGACCAATTGCAGGTAGCTGGTACCGCTGACCACCAGCCGCTTGCCCTGCCCGTGCGGCACGCTGTAGATCGCGTTGTACACACCCAGCGCCTGCGGGCCGCCCGGTACCGGGGTGCCATCGACAGCCTGTTGCACCTGCCCCCAACGCGCCTCCCCTGCCACGCCACTCTCGCGCACCTGCTTGAGCGACGCCAGCGCTGCCTCATGCACCAGCTTACCCACCGCGGCCTGCTCGACCGCCAGGCCGCGCGGGGTGTGCTGCGGGTCGGCCGGATCGAAAGCCACCCGCCAGCTTTCGGGGTGCTCGGCCAGGGTATTGAACAGGTTCTGGAAGTGCACCAGGCCAATGCCACTGTCGAGGTCGGCCTTGCCATTCCACGCGGCCAGGCTGCTGCACACGGCCTGTACATCCGCGTCGGCACCCTTGCACCATTGCAGCAAGTCTGGCAACACCAGGCTGGCCAGGTAGACCTCGTCATCGGTGACCATGCGCTGCAGCGCATCGACATCCAGGCGGGCCTTGCCTTGCAGACGCTGCAGGGCAAAGCGGCCACGCATGCCCAGCGGCTGGTCATTGCGGCTGATCAAGGGCGAATAACCGGTTAGCGGCTGCGCCGGGTTGGCCATCCAGGCCGGGTCGTTGGAGTTCTGCACGAAGTCTTCACGCTCAAGGCTCGGCAGCAGCCTGGCCGGGAAGATACCCGGCTGCGCCGCCTGGGCATCCACCTTCCACTGGCAAGCACTGCGCGAGCCATCCAGCACCACCAGGCGTCCTTGCGCCTGTGGGTTGCTGCAGCTATCCAACAGTTGCTGGTCGACATAGGGCACCACCGACTGGTTCAAGTACAAGGCCCGCCCCCCCTGGTCCACCGCCAGCGTATTGACCCACGGGATGCCTTGCAACTGCTCGACCGAGCCCTTCAGTGCCGCCAGGCTGTTGGCGCGGTTGATCTGGTACCACTGTTGCAACACCCGGGTGTTCTCAAGGTTGGCATCACGCAAGCTGTAGGCCGCTCGCGTATCCCAGTCCAGGCGGCCTGGCCATTGCACCACCGGGCCGAACTGTGAACTGTAAACCTGCCGCTGTACCTGGCTCATGCTGCCATCCTCGGCCTTGACCGCGACGCTGAGGGTTTGCCGGGTCATCGGTAGTGACTTGCCGTCGAGCAGGTAGCGGGTCGGGTCCTTGGGGTCGAGTTGCAGGCGGTAGAGGGTGAAGTGCTTCGAGGTGTCGACGGTGTGCGTCCACGCCAGGTGCTGGTTGAAACCGATGTTGATCATCGGCAGGCCTGGCAATGCCGCGCCCATCACATTGAGCTGACCGGGAATGGTCAGTTGCATCTGGTAGAAGCGCATGCCGCCCACCCACGGGAAGTGCGGGTTGGCCAGCAACAGGCCGCGGCCATTGGCCGAACGCTGCGCGCCTAGCGCCACGGCATTGCTGCCGCGCTCCGAAGCGAACCGCTCCTGGCGGGCCAGGGCGCTGGCAAAACCCGCTGACGATTGCTGGCGGGTCAGCGCAGGTGGTTGCGCCCCCGCCAGCGCCTCGACGAACTGCCCGACGCCACCTTCAGCCAGCAGCCGGCGGGTCAGTTTGACCAGGTCCTGGCTGCTGATAGGGCGCACCCATGCGCCATCGCCACACTCGGCGGGCAGCCCTTGGCCACGGCGCTCGGCCAATGCCCGGTTATAGCCGCTGGCATAACCCGCCAGCAGTGCCTGCACCGGCACCGGTTGCGCCTGCAAGAACCCATTGACCGCCGCCGGGCTGTTGAGCCAGGTGAAGAACAGGTCGCTGGCCAAGTTGTCACGCTGCTCCAGGGTCTTGCCCTTGGCGCCGAAAAAGCGTGAGCGCTCTCCGCTCACGGTCAGCACTTCGTTGGCCAGCAGGCACAGGTTGTCCTGGGCGTAGGCATAGCCGATGCCATAGCCCAGGCCGCGCTCATCCTTGGCCACGATATGCGGCACGCCGTAGCTGGTGCGGCGGATCTGAGCACTGGCATCGGCGGTGGCGAGCTGCGCCTGTACACCGGCACTGAAGGCCACCAGGGCAGCGGCCAGGCCAGCGCAGGTCATGGGACGGAAAAGTGGAAACACGGGCACTCCTCGGGTTCGGGGGTCATCCCGATCAGACGAATGGCCAGATGAAAATTTTACGTATTACAAGGCGATGGAACGTCTTGATGAGAAACAGGCATTTTTTTCACGAGTGGGTTGCAGTTTTTGCGTTCTCATTCGTCCTAGTAAGTGAGGCAACCACATTTCGGGTTCGTCCACGAAAAGGAGCATTCACATGTACAACCCGCAACCCTCGATCCAGGCCGGGCGCGTCCCAGGCAAAGCGCCCAAGGGACAGGACGTTTTTGCTGACGAACGTATCGGCAACGAGCAGATCCGCGAGCTGCTGCGCACCTTCGGCCTGCGCACCAGCCTGATCCGCCTCAAGGTGATCGACGCCTTGCACGCCGCCGACCGCAATGGCCGCAGCATTGGCGTGCGCGGTGTGCACGCGCAGCTGGAACAACTGGATATCCCGCTGTCGTTCCTGAGTGTGCGCGAGGTGCTCAAGCGCCTGTGCAGCGAAGGCGTCATCCAGTTGGGTAGCGATAAATGTTACAGCCTCAACCCCCAGGCGCGCGCCGTACTGGAGCAAACACCCTCGCGCTGAGCGCATGGCCGGCCATCACTGGCCGGCCCGCACAGATCAGGGCTTGACCTTGCGCCGCAGAATGCCGTTGATCACCACGACCACGACGGCAATGGCGATGGCCAGCATCTGGAAGGTCTGCTCACTGATCGTGCCCTGCTTTTGCAGGTGGGACAGGCCCAGCATCAAGCCCAGTACCACCAGGATGATCAGAAGTGAGTATTTGAGGCGCTGCACGTGTGTCATCGAAGGTTCCTTGCAACATCAGGGGCATATGGCTCGCAACGAGCCGCGGCAATGATACAACGGCCACCGCCCCCGGCGCTGGATTTCCTGCTGGGTGGGGCGGCGTCAGCCTGAAAGCATGGGGCTTCCAAGCACCCATGCCGGAGGCACCATGTACAAACCCCTGCTGCTCGCACCGCTGTTACTACTCCCCTTCTCCCTTCATGCGCTGGACACCCAGCAAACACCTGGCGAACACCTGCTCGAACTGGGCCGGGAGCTGGCTGCCCATGCCGGTGCCAGCCAATGGCAGCAACTGTGGCAACGGGTACGCCAGGCCGGCTACCTGCAGAGCGATGCTGCGCCGGTGCATTTCAGCGTGCCGATGGCCCGGTTACCCGACCTGGCCCGGCAAACGCTGGCCGAGGCCGATCAGGTGCAGGCGCTGCGCCAGACCCAGGCACTGTACCGCCGCAGCTTTGCCGGCCCGGCCATCGGTCAGAGCAACGGGAAGCCTTTGCATGCGCTGTGTCTGCTGGTCGACTGGCGCACGTTGCCCGAGGGTATGCGCGCCACCCCACGAGCCTATCTGGGCAGCGCCAGCCTGCTGAGCAGCTATCCATGCGACTGAGGGTGCCAGACCCTTCCCACAACAACGGGACTGAAAAAATGAGAAACCAACCGGTACAGCCCGATTTCGACGCCATTTCCTACAGAGCAGGATATCGCTGCCTGCAAAACCTGTGCACGGAAGCTACAACCACTAGCCCCTATGTCGCCTAGCGACGTGACTTGGCTGTCGCACAGAATTTGCTCACACCTTCGACATAACGCCGCGGGTGATCGGGTCGCACATCCCACCCATCCCGAAGGAGCGCCATATGCAACTGCCAGATTTGAGCCAGATCGATATCAGCCAACTGCCCCACTCGTTGCAGGCCCTGATCGACTGTATCGGCATCGAAAACGCCTACCAGCTGACCTGCGCCTACGGCGGCAGGCCCAAATACATCCCCAAGCACCGCGAGCGCACCAAGCTCGCCGACGTACTGCCGGCCGAAGCGCTCGAAGCGCTGATCAAGCGTTTTGCCGGCGTCGCCCTGGAGATTCCCAAGGTTGACCACTTCCTGCGCCAACTGCGCAACCAGCAGATCCAGAAGGAAAGCGCCAACGGTTTGTCCCGCAGCCTGCTGGCCAACAAGTACGGCCTGAGCCTGCGCCAGATCGGCAACATCCGGCGCCAGGAACCTTGCACGCGCTGACCCCCCAAGCACCGTGGCCGCTATTGGCGGCTGCCTCACCTCACCTAAAGAAGAGTTTCCCGATATGCCGATAGACAACAGCCTTATTGGTTCCGTCATCAACGCCCTGCCCATGGACCGCATGATCGCCGGCCCCCTGCAGGCCATGGTCCAGGCGCAGGTGACCGCCAGCAAATCGTATGCCGACTTCCTGATGCAGGTTTGCGTCCAGGATGGCAAGGCAGTCGCCATCCAGTTCGACTACGACGAAACCATCGTCGACGAACAGGGCGAATACAAGGGCGTGGTCAGCAAGACCATGAAAGTGCCGCTGCTGGCGGCCATTACCCACCCGAATATCTCGATCGAGCAAGGTAATGTCGAATTCGAGCTGGTTATCAACCAGATGTCGGAAGATGTTTCCAGCAAGGACATGAATGCCGAGGCGACCGGTTCACTGGGCTGGGGGCCTTTCAAGCTGAATGTGAAAGGCAGCGTGAGCCACAAGTCCACGCAAACCCGCAAAACGGATACCCGTGCCCGCTATGCCTTCAACACGACTCTGAAGCGCCAGGAGCCGCCCGAAGCGATGATGAGGGTAATCGAGTTCCTGACTGACGCCGCGACCAAACCGACCGTCATCAGAACGGCCGCACTGGAAAGCCCGGACGAAATTTCCCAGGCAGATACCTTGAAAGGGCCTGCTCCAGAAACCCCTCCGGCCCCGTAAGACGCTTTAGCATCACCCAACTGCCCCTCTGGCTGGAGCGAGAGGGGCACAACCAGGCTTGAGGAGTCGAACCGTTGCAAAAACCCCCTGCCCCCATGACCTCCATCGACCTGCGCGAGATCACCCGCGGCCTGCAAGAAGCCGCCAGCGCCACCAATAGCTTGATCGCCCAGCAGTACATCAACCTGTTCGACCAGTTCTTCGAGTGCGATACCGAAGCGTTAGGCGCCCCCATGAAAGCCAAGATGGTCGAGGTGGCAATGGACGGCCAGCACATCATGCGGGTCCCCTTGTTCGCCCTGGTATCGCCCAAGGGCCTGGCCCTGGAGCGCATGCAAGTCGACTTGTCGGTGCGGGTCAAAGGTACTGAAGCGCAACAAGCACTGCTGACGGCAGGCGAGAACAAAGCCGCCAGCTTCAAGGTCACCATCGGCGGCCAGAGCCGTCAGGGTGAAAGCCGGGACCCGGACGAAGTTCAGATCCGCATGCAGTTCCAGGCGAGCGATCCACCCGAAGCTCTCAACCGGTTGATCGAGGAATACACCAGTTTGATCGTCCCGGTACGCGCCGCCAATCCGCCCCCCTCCTCCGAAACCAATGAGTTCATCGAGGCGGCCACCGTCCGTTGACGGCCGCCCCAGGCACAGGCCTAGAAGTCGCGCTTGTAGAAAATGTCCAGTGAACTGGCCAGCCCGCTGGCGGCTTCAAGGTAAACCTTCTTGCTCAGTTTGTAGCGCAACGCGATGGTATTGGCCGGTTCGAACACCCCCACCCCGTAACGCAGGCTCAACTTCTCAGTGAGGTTGCCGCTGGCGACCACGCTGGTGCTGTTGCCCGATCCTTCGGTATCCAGCTGGAAGTCATCGATGCCCAGGCTTGAAGCCAGGCTGCCGGTAATGCCGGCGCTGCCAGCCAGGCCCAGGCCCAAGGCCGCTTCGGCGAGCATGTTGTTGTCTTCGCCGGAGGTGCCCAATGGCCGCCCCAACACCAGGTACGACAGCGCCTGTTCCTGGCTCATGGCCGGTTCCGAGAACACTTTGGTGGTGGGCTGTTCGGCGCTGCCACTCAGACGGATACCCGCAATCACATCGTCAACCTTGCGGATGGCCTCGATGTCCAGGTAGGGCTGGTCGATCGGGCCGGCGAACAGCAGCCGCGCACGACGAATCGTCAGACGCTGGCCATAGGCGCGATAGCGGCCGTCTGCCAGGCTCAGCTCGCCGCGGGTGTCGAGGTTGTCGCCGATGTGCACATGGCCAAGCAGGTTGGCGGTAAGGCCAAAGCCGCTGAACGACAGTGTGTCGCGGCCCACTTCGACATCGATGTCCATGGCCATCGCCATCGGTGGTTTGCCTTCTTCGGTCTGGTGGCCGACGATCACCGTGTCATCCGACACCTTGACGGTGGACGGCGGCAGCTCGCGAACGGTGATCTTGCCCTTGGGCACCTGCACCTTGCCGGTTACCGCCAGCTTGTCATCGATCAGGCGCAAGGTCAGGTCGGGGGCAACTTCCAGCGTGGCATAAGGCTCGACCGTAACCGGCAGTTGTTGGCCTTGCAAACGCACGTCCATGCCCAGCGCCTGGCCCCAGGTGAGGTTGCCGCTCAACTGCCCCCGGCCTGCCTCGCCGCTGCGCCAGTTGCCGTTGAGCTGCACTTGCTCGCCGGCAATCAGTGCCTGCAACGACAGGTCCTGCAGGCTGGCCGGCAGCTCTGCGCCACTGACCTCACCGCCGCTGAGCATCAGGTTGCCGTGGACCTGCGGCGCCAGCAAAGTGCCTGAAAGCTGGCCACTGCCATTGAGCTGCCCGGCCAGGCGTTCGACCATCGGCACGAACGGACGGGCCACCGACAGGTCCAACCCGGCCAGGCGGAAATCACCCGACAATGGCTTGTTCTTGCCCAGCGGGTCGAGCCGGGCGTTGACGTTCAACTCACCCAGGCGCTCACCGCGAAACGCCAGGCGCGTGTCGATACGTCGCGGTGCCAGCGTGCTGTCCAGGCGCAGGGCCTGGTACGGGAAGTCGATCCAGCGGCCCTTGTCGCGTACACGCAGGGTGCCGCCACTGGCATCGACAACGACTGTGCCCTTGGGGCCGCTGGCCGGAATGTCCAGGTTGATATCGGCGTTGAGCAGGCCTTGCCAGGCAAAATCCTTCGGCAGCCACTGGGCCAGGCTGTCCAGCGGGAATTGCTTGAGGTGATAGCGCAGACGCGGCTCGGGGGCCAGGCGCTGGTCATCGCCACACAGGCTGGCCTGGCCGGAGCGCCAGCAGTGGGCACCGAAGTCCAGCTGGCCGCTGGCCAGCCGTTGCAGGCGCGCCGGGGCCTGCAGCTGCCAGTCCTGGCCTCCCGCCTGGACCCGCCCGCTGGCCAGCCGCCCGCGCCAATCACCCTTGTTCAACTGGCCATCCAGGCCGAGGTCGAGCTTGAGCTGCGGGCCATCCAGCGCCAGGGTCAAGGCCTGTTGGCGAATGTCGCCTTTGCCGTTGGCCTGCAGCGTGCCCAAGGCGGTGTCGCCCAGGTGAATGCCTGTGGCTTTGAGCTCGACAACGCCGCGTTGAGCGTTGTCCAGACGGGCCTCCAGGTCCAGCTGCTGCAGACGGTTTTCGGCCTGGGCCAGGCGCTGGCCCTGCAAGGTCAGAGTACCTTGCGGAGCCTGCAAGGTACCGGCGACATCCAGCCGCCCCTTGACCTGGCCTTGCAGCCTCGGCCACAACTGGCCCAGGCGCGGCAAGTCGAGGTCAATTCGCCCAGCCAGGCGTTGTTGCAGGCTGCCACTGCCGTTGATGCGGTTGTCACCCAGCTGGATGGCCAGCGCGCCGAGGGTCCAGCTCTGCCCTGCTCCCTGGGCCTCAGCCTTGAGCACTGCCGGCTGACCACGCAGGCGGCCTTTGAGGTCCAACTGGGCATCGAGGGTTAGCGCCTCGCCTTTCAGCTCGCCTTTGCTGCGCAGTGGCCCCGCCAGGGTGCCCGGCAGTTCGGCCAGCCAATAGGCCGGGTCGAGGGCGGAAAGCTGCAGGTCGACATCCCACGCCAGGGTGTCGGCAAAACGCACGGCGACACTGCCGGCAGCCTTGCCCTGGCCGGCGGTCAGCGCCAACTGCGGCAGCTTCACCTGGCTCAGGTCACCTTCGAACGGGCTGGCCAGGCTGAACGCCCCCGCCGGGCCATCCAGGTCGCCGTTGAAGGTGCCCTGATAATTGCCATCGCGATAATGCACCTGGGTAATGAAGCGCTTGAGGGTGACCTCGGGCGGTGTTTCCAGTGGATAGAGGCGCAACCACGGGAAGTCCTGCCAGTCCAGTTGCGCATCGGCGCTCAGGCCTTGCTGCCAGTCAGCCGTGGCTTGCAGCTTGACCCGCTGATTGTCGTTGGCAGTCAGGTCCAGGGCATCGAGCCGGGCGCCTTTACTGTCGACCAGCCCGGACAGGGCCAAGGCAATCGGCGACTGCTCAGCCGGCAGGCTGGCCGTGCCCGACAATTGATAGCCCTTGAGCAAATCACCTTTGGCATCGAGTTTCAGCTGGTTCAATTGCAAGGTATCAGGCAACGCGCCAGCCGGTTTGAACGCCTCGGAGCGAACCTGCAGGGTCGCTGGGAGATGATCGGCCAACGCCTGCAACTGGCCGCTCAGGGTCGCATCGAGGTAGCCACTGCTGGTGCCGGTGAGTTTCAGGGTCTTTTGCAATTCGCCGCTGGCAGTCAATGCCAGCTGCCAGGGTTTGCTTTCTACCGCAGGCAACTGCAGCTGCGCGTTGAGTTGCAGCGGCCAGTCACCTTCGGGCTTCAGGTCGCCCTGCAGGTTCAATTGCAGGTCGTCGCGCTGCAGCCGCAGGCTGTCGATGCGCATCCCGCTGTTGGTCCAATGCGCCGCCAGCTGCACGTCGCCGAGCAGGTCGCTGCCATCCAGGCGCAACTGGCCAACTTTGACCTCGCCCAGCTCGATGGCCAGCGGCAAGCGCAGGGTCGGCAATTGCAGGGGCTCGCTGCTAGGCGGTTCGCTGCTTGGCGCAAAGGCCATGTCGATGCGTTCGGCCTGCAGGCGGTCGATGCACAAGGTGGCGCGCAGCAGACAAGCAGGCGACCAGGCCAGCAGTGGCGCTTGAACATCGACCTTGCTGCCGGCGTCGGCCCAAGTTAGCCGGCTGGCTTGCCAACTGCCCGCCAGGCGCCCTTGGAAATCGGCCACCTCAAGCCCAGGCACCTTGCCCAGTGCCCAGCGGCTGCCAGCCTCGGTACCCAGCAGCAAGCCCAGTGCCAGGCCCACGCTCGCAACGACCCCAAGCAGGCCCAGCACAATGTATTTGATCACGCGTTTCACAGCTCGGGCCCCATGGAAAAGTGCAGGCGAATGCCCCCGTCGTCATCCAGCGCCTTGGCCAGGTCCAGGCGCAACGGCCCAACCGGCGACACCCAGCGCACGCCAAAGCCGACACCCGTCTTGAGGCTGGGCAGTTCCAGGTTGTTGAACGAATTACCCTGGTCGACGAACGTTGCAACCCGCCACTTTTCGGTCAGCGAATACTGGTACTCGACGCTGCCGGCCACCAGGTAGCGCCCGCCAATGCGGTCACCGTCGCTGTTCTTCGGCGACAGGGTCTGGTAGTCATAACCGCGCACGCTCTGGTCGCCACCGGCGAAGAACCGCAGCGACGGTGGAATGTTGTTCTTGAAGCCATTGGTCGCACTGCCGCCAAACTGTACGCGACCGAGAAAGCGGTGGTTATGGCCGAGCGTGGTCAGGCCCTTGAGCAATACGTTGCCATGCAACAGGTTGGTGTCGGAAACCAACCCCTCCTTGGCGCCCTGAACATCGAACTGCAGGCGATAGCCGTTGTGCGGGTCGATGCGGTTGTCACTGCGCAGGAAGGAAAAGCTCACGCCAGGCATCAGCAGGTTGCTCAACCCGGAATCGTCACCCAGGCGGTATTCCTCGCGCTGGTACTTGAGCGAAATCACCCGTTGCCAGCCACTGGGCAGCTTGCTGTGCCACTCGGGGCCGACCGTCAACAGCTTGCTGAGCGTGTCGGTGCCGGCAAGCTCTTCGTTCTGGTAGCCCCCAGCGAATCGCAGTTTGTCGGTCAGCGGTGGATCGAGGGGAATGTCGTACCAAAGGCCAACGTTCTGCCGCGGTGCGGACAGTTCGGTTTCCCAGCCGTAGCTATGGCCCTGGGGGTTGACCCAATGGCGAGTCCAGTTGGCCTTGCCACGCGGCCCGACGTCGGTCGAAAAGCCCAGACCCAGGCCCATGGTGCGTGGTTTGCGGGTTTCCAGGCGGACATCCACCGGGACCTCTTCGCCCACAGCTGCGGTAGGCGCCGCATCCACCCGCACGCCTTCGAAATAGCCGCTCGATTGCAGGTCGTTGTTGAGTTCGGCGATCAATTCCGAGTCGTAGGGGGTGCCCGGTTTGAACGACACCATGCGCTGCAACAGGTCGTCATCCAACGGCGTGTCGCCCCCGAAGGTGACGGCGCCCAGGCGATAGCGCGGGCCGCTTTGGTAGACAAGTTCGATATCGGCCACACCGGCCTGCGGATCCACGGCCAGGCGCTGGCTGCTGAAGCGGCCACTGAAGAAGCCGTAGCGCGATGCCTGGTTCTGAATCAACCGCTTGGCATCTTCGTAATGGCCGTGGTTGAGTTGCTCGCCCGCACGCAGCGCCTTGCTGTCGGGCACGCGGAAGGCCTTCATCTCGCTGGCAGGGCCTTCGATGCGCACGGTCACGTTGCGCAGGCGAATCGGCTCGCCCGGATTGATATGGATGATCAGCTGCGGGGAATGGTCTGCGTCACTGGCGGGTTTTACCTCGGTATCGATCTGCGCCTGATAGTAGCCAAGTGCCTGCGCCGCTTTCCGCGCCTGCTCCTCGGCCCCGCGACTGAAGCGTAAAAGTGCTTCTTCATCGCGGTCACCCAAAGTGCCTATATAGCCTTCGACATTGGCCTTTAGCGCCTTGTTGGCCGGTTTTACCTTCACCAGCAACTCGCTCTGGCCCCATGCTGCAAAACTGGCGGCCCAGAAAACCAGGCCCCAGGTCAATCTTCCTGAATACGTCATGCGGCAAATGCTACCAGAGCCAGGCGCTCAAGGGAGCCGTCTGGCAGCTTGTTCAGGCAAAAGCGGAATTTGAAGAGACAGGATTAGGATGGAAGAACACCCTCTCTCGGATTGGTCCTACAGCGACCTCGCCAATTTCCTCGTAGCCCTGGCGCTGATAGAAAGCCAGGTAGTGCTCGTTACCGGTGTCCAGCACCACCCCCTGGGTGCCTGGGTCTTCTGCACACCAGTCGTGTACGGCTTGTAACAACTGCTCGCCGTAGTGCTTGCCCTGGAACTGCGGGTGCACCCCTAGCAACGGCAGCACATGCACCCGGTCGGTGGGCAGGCAGGTGGCCAGCGCGGCCTGGTAGTCCATGTAGCGCCGGGTGCAGCGCAGGCCGGTTCCCAGGATCATGCGCAGGCGCCAGGCCCAACTGTCGGCCACGCCCAATCGGCGCAGCGGCGGCACGATCAGGGCCAGGGCAATCAGGCGATCCTCTACCAGCAGGCCGATGGCGGGTAGTTGCAGGTAGAAGTGCTGGCGTACCCATTCGCGCACCATGACGCGCAGGCGCCTTTCGTACCCTGGGCGCTGGGCCTCGAAGATATAGGCGAAGGTAGGCTCATGGCGATAGGCGTTGTACAGCAACGAACGCGCCTCGCGGCTGTAACCATCGTCGAGCAGGCAGACACGGGCCGGAGCGGCTGTGGTTTCGGGCATTGCGGGCAGACCTCCTGGAATGGGCGTACAGTGCCTTGGAGGTGCCCCTGCGCGCTTCGTTCACCCCCTGGAGCACGTTAGCAGCAGGATGACCATGCTGCCATGCTGGTGGTGATCGGCGATGTCGGCTAGCATCGCGGCTTTTACCGGGATTGTCTTTCCATGAAGATCGTCTGTTTCAACATCAACGGCCTGCGGGCCCGCCCGCACCAGCTGGCGGCGCTGATCGAAAAGCACCAGCCGGACGTGATCGGCCTGCAGGAAACCAAGGTCAGCGACGATCAGTTCCCGCTGGCCGACGTGCAGGCACTGGGTTACCACGTGCACTATCACGGCCAGAAAGGCCACTACGGCGTGGCCCTGCTGTCGCGCCAGGCACCGCTGAGCCTGCACAAAGGCTTTGCCACCGATGAAGAAGACGCCCAGCGCCGGTTCATCTGGGGCACCTTCGCCGATGCCGACGGCAACCCGATCACCATCATGAACGGCTATTTCCCCCAGGGCGAAAGCCGCGACCACCCCACCAAGTTTCCGGCCAAGCAGCGCTTCTACAGCGACCTGCAGGCCCTGCTCGAAGGCCAGTTCCGCAACGACCAGCCGCTGCTGGTAATGGGCGACATGAACATCTCGCCGCAGGACTGCGATATCGGCATTGGTGCGGACAATGCCAAGCGCTGGCTGAAGACCGGCAAGTGCAGCTTCCTGCCGGAAGAGCGCGAGTGGATGGAACGTTTGAAAGGCTGGGGCCTGGTGGACAGCTTCCGCCACCTGCACCCGGAGGTGGACGATCGCTTCAGCTGGTTCGACTATCGCAGCCGCGGCTTCGAGGACGAGCCCAAGCGCGGCCTGCGCATCGACCTGATCATGGCCTCCCAGCAGCTGGTGCCACGGATCAAGGCGGCGGGTGTGGACTATGAACTGCGCGGGATGGAAAAACCGTCGGACCATGCGCCGATCTGGTTGGAGCTGAGCTGATTCTTTGCGCATGCCTTGATTGTTATGGTGCGTGTGAGATCGAGCGCCGCCCGCGCGGCGCATCGCGAGCGAAGCTCGCTCCTACATTTGTTTCGGGCCAATCATGCCTGTGGGATTTGCGCGCGAACGCCTTGGCGCATGGC
>NZ_JBLUPS010000023.1:0-85544 GCF_048068035.1 Pseudomonas sp. NY11955 | reverse complement strand
CAAGTGTCCGATCGAGGTTATGGACGAGGTGATGCAGGAAGCTATGGCTATGCGGCATGATGCTCCAGCTTCAATTCAATAACCGTGTTGCACTCAGCTCCTGTAACCGCCTTGTTCAAGCTTGAAAAATTACCAGATGAACGCGGTGGATGGTCATTTCATATTCTGTGAAATTTAAAGAATATGGTTGACCTCTATTTGATAATTAAGGTCCCACCTTAAATATATTTTCGGTTTTCTATTGACAACGTTTTTCATTGATTTTAAGCCAAAAAACGACTATCCAAGAAAATTGAAACTCAAAAAACCGACAAAAAACGTAGAAAAAACTCAATGCACTTTTCTAGTGCGTCAACAGAAACAAGCTAAAAACGGCGTGTTTTAATTCCCGGTATTACCATACGCACAAGATGGTAAATCGTCTAAAAACGGCAATTTCAAAGGTTTTGATTTTTGAAAGTTTTGCTACTCAAAATTTATTGAATATAAAAATTTGAGTTCTACGCTTTTGATTTTGATATGCGAACTTTGTTCGCAATACCCAGATGCTTTTCGCCTGTTAGGGCGGGCTTTTGCTTTTGCTCTTCTTGGATAACTCTTAAATAAGTGTCGCAAGTTGATTTTATAGGTTTTTTTGGACGCTTTTGATTTTTAAAAAATTCAGTTTTTTCAGGGTAGAAAGTAAAAATATTTATTTATTTGACAATCATGCACGGCATGGTATTTGTATTAGTAACAAACAATAATAATTTGCATGATATTTATTCCACAACGCATAATCCTTAAAAATCTTACTCCCGAATTTTTCTTTGCAGAATGTGAAAGACAGTATGTTTTTGAGCAAGCTATCGAAAAAAAGATGGCTGCAAAGGAATATCTTGAAAATAAGTTAAATAACTCATCAAAAAGAAAGCGTGCAAGCTTGGCCAAAGAAATAATGAATATTAAGGATAACTTCAATTGGGTTACCACTTGCAGTGAATATAGATGCTGGAAGATACAGCATAAATATGCTCTTGCTGGCGACTTGAACGATATTGTCAAAAATATCGAGTTTGTTTTCGGGAGAATTCAAGAACAACTAATAATAAAGCAAAGAAATCTTAAAAACGATGAATCCGGCGAGAGTATTTTTTCACGCATAAAGAATGATTGGGATATCGGTTATGGTATCAAAATAAAGGACATTAAAGGGTCAACTATAAAAGACAAGCTCATCAACATTGCTGATGAGAAAAGACTTAAATCACAAATAAAAAGAATACAAAAACAAAGAAGCGAACTTTTAAAGCTGCACTCAGGTTTGATTGGTTCCGGTCGAGCATTTGAGATTTGTAGTGATGAAGTTGTTCGCAATAGAGAAGCTGACGAAGCCAGCCAGCTTGATTACATAATGAAGAAATCTCTTGTTAATGAAAACAACAAGAAAATCCCACTATGGAAAGTAGCAAGCACTGAAAAGCAAAGATTTGCTGAGATATTTATCCAAGTCTCATCGTTGGACGCCTATGCCAAACAACTTGACTATAAGCCTCTTTTCATAACTTTTACCGCTCCGGCAAGATTTCATCCAAAGCCGTCGAAAGGCGTTAGTTCTTGGGACGGTTCAACCCCAAAGGATAGCAATGATTACTTGAAAGGCTTATGGAATGCTTTTAGAAAAGACATCCATAGACATAAGATTGAGATGAATGGTTTCTGGGCAGTCGAACCTCACAAAGACCAGTGCTTTCATAAGCACGCTTTAATGTATGTTAATAAGAAACATTATGACGAATTAGTAATCTTGATTAACAAGCATTTTAGACACTCGGAAAACGCCGTAAGAATTGAAGAAATTGACGCAAAGAAAAGCAAGGCAACATCATACGTGATGAAGTATCTAACTAAGTCATTCAATTTGGAATTCGAGTTAAAAGGCGGCGTCCTAAATGTAGATAAGTTGGAAATCTCAAATCACAAAAAAGTTAGAGCAGTTCAAGCACTGTGGTCTGTGCGTAGATATGCAATGTTCGGCGTTAAGAATACGCTTTCATTGTGGAGAGAGCTGAAAAGAAAATCATTCTTGAAAGGCAAGAATGACGTTATTGATAAGGCGTTCGCATTTGTGGACAAGAACGATTTCATTGGGTTCTCTATATTTGTAAATGGAAACCTAAAAATAATGAGGCTATACAGCAAAATACAAGTATTTAAGAATGACCTGCTCGGTGATGTTTTCGGAAAAAGACTAATAGGTAAATACATAATTGATTTGAGCACAAAAGAAATGATTGATATAAAAGCAAATTACAAAATTGTTGATACTGCATTGCTTGATGCTGCCGAGTTGCAATAAATAAATACTTATCTATTGATTATTTATAATCGCATGTTATATTGTTATCAAGAACAGGAGATTATGAGCATGCAACTAATAAGGGTAACTAGCAAAAGAAAAGAAATCTTAAAATATACAAAAAAACTAGGTCTTTATGGTTTATATAAAGATGTTAAGAATGCACATGACAAAAGTGTTTGTCATTTGATTTTTGACCCATTAGATTACACATTCAAGGTGCTGGTAGACCAAAGTAGAGTTCCTTACGAATATCAAGACGAATGTATAAGGGACTTATAACAAAGCCAGCTAATGCTGGTTTTTTTGTGCCTGAATTTTGTCAAGAAAAATATGTATTTATTTGACTTTGCTTTTATTTGTGCTCTAATAAATATATATAAATAAGAAAGGGACACTAATGAAAAAACCAAAAGCAAAAGCAAATCTTAAAGTTTGCACCATCACACTCGACGCTGAAACACATAATCAATTTAGAGAAATTGCCAATACTCACAAATTTCCGTTGTCACGCTTTATAAATGATTGTATGAAAGAATACTTAAATGTAAGCAAAGTTAACGGGTTCAACAAAGATGTAACGCTACAAGTTGGAATTAGAAACTTTCAAATCCAAGACAAATAAAAAGCCCTGATAGGGCTATTTTGTTAACTGTGGTTTTAAGTCAAACGTAACCGCTCTTTTGTTTGCCATCTGTGCTTTAAAAGCTTGTTCAAGCTGTTTTGCGGCTGACGGGTCTCTTTCTTTAATTTCATCAAATAGATTATATAATTTCTGTCTTAATTCATATTGACGCTTAACCTCTCCAGTTTTTATGCCATTACGATTGTCTGGAATGTTGTCCATTCCTCTATGCCCCGCGATGTCTCGTGTGCTGTTGCCCGGAAATAAACTTTTCGTTAGTCTCGGTTGCAACCATTCAAATTCTTCAACAATTTCATCATTCGAATATGTTGAATAGTCGCCATCAATCTTATGGTTTTCAGGCTCTGGAATCGGCTCCGGTGTCATCGGTGCGTAAATGTCATCTACGGCAGGCTCTACTGGTGTAGGTGTCTCTAAGGCCTTTGTAGGAGCTTCTGCGACAGGTGTAGGGTTGGATGGCTCAAACTCTTTCATCAAGTCATCAATCAAGTCATCGTTGGTAGGTGCTACCTGTTCTTGTTCAACCTGCTTTGTAGGCTCTGGTGGCTTCTCAGGAGCTTTTTGAAGAGGTATAGGCATGACAGGCTCAACTGGTTTAGGTGCTTCTACGGCCACCGTAGGGGCTTCTGGTGCTGGTTGCGGTTTAGGATCGGCCTTCTTATTCATCGAAGCATATTGCTCCTGAATTTTCTTCAATTCGTCTAAATCTGCTGGGGTAGGTTTGTAGCCTTCAAGCTTGAAGCCTTTGGCTTCCAATCCCATTAGCTGAAATTCGAGCCATACATTCTTCTTGAAGTAATCAGGGCCATTCACTGTAAATGATTGTGGTGGTTTGGCGTCGGCAACAAGTCTTTGAATGCCAGCCTTTGCTGACTGTCTTGATAAATCATGGAATGAAACTTTTGATGGGTCTTTGTAATACTCGAATGATTTCTTGCTACTGGCTGAATTATAGAAATATTCAACCTTGTCACTATGCTGAATAAACTTGAACTTAGTAGCAAGCACTGAGTTTGGTTTAATCTTTTTCATGTAGTCGGGTTCTGCTTCGGTTGAAGCGATTGAACAATTTTCGTATTCCTTTACGTTGTGCTTATTTTTTAAAGTCTGCTCAAAGCCAGTGTCATCACCTAGTTTCGCTTTAAGTGTTTTGTAAGATAGGCCAAGCTCGGATGCTTTGAATATCTGGTCTTCATGTTGAATGGAGAAAGATGATTTGCCATTGTGAATGACATTGAAACCATTCTCGGTTATCTGGTTGATGAAGTCGGATGGGCTGGAAGCATTGTTAAGGAAATCACTCAAAGCGTCTTTCATTTGTTTCTTGTTAGAAATAACGCCACGAACGTCAAGCATTCTTTCTTTTGTTGATGGATGCTTGTCTTTGTATTTCTTGTTGATAATGTCTTTCTTATCTTGCAGTGTTAGCTCTTTTATTTTGTCGAGTTCATCCATGTCTCTTGAAATTCGATTTTCGGGAACTATTAGATTGTATTTTTGTTCAAGCTTTTCACATTCTCTTTCAATAACACGGTAGTCATTGCTGACGTTGTAACACTTGCCATTAAAATCTTTTAAAGCCCACACAATATGAACATGAACCTCATCTGTATCAATGTGAACACCCAACGCATACTTTCTATTTGAAAGGTTGTGCGTTTGTTCATAGAGTTCTTTTACTATCTGCTTCGCTTGTTCAGGGGTAACGTTATCATTGGTATGAAAGCTGACCATATCGTGCTGACTTCTAACTGATTGCTTTCTGCCCTTTGTTCTAACAGCAACATCATTTTCGATGGATGTTGCAATAGCATTCGCAATTTGTCTTTTGGATGAGTTCATAGATGTGTAGATGTTGCTTTCGAACAATACACATCCCTCATCTTTGTGAAAGTATTTAGAAGCCTTATATACTCCTGACCTGCTTTTCTGGGTGCTCAATCTTTTCCTTATCATATATCGCCTTTGATTGTTATTTTCTCCTTTTTCAAACTTTCAAGTCTATTTGTCAATACGCCCATGTTCTTATCTAATTTGCTCAGAACATCTAAAATGTCTTGGTTTGGTTGCTTCCCTGAATTCAACGCTGCTGCTATTTGATTAAGGTTATTGCCAATCTGACTGAATATTTTTTCAATGGTGACTATATCCTCTCTTAACTTTGGACTACATACTTCTATGACTTCATTTATTCCATTATTTATAATATGGGAAATAAATTTTACCTGTGTCATCTTTAATGCTGCTCTTTGTGTTTCGAGTAGCTGAATATCATCTTTTGGAAGTCTAAAATTTAACTGATTACTTTTTCTTTCTTTATCACTCATACAATCCTCCATATTGATTGCTATACATTTTTCAAACGTAGTGCGAAAAATCGAGCGTAAATGTTAGTAAGTGAACGAAGTGAACTTGCTATACATTTACATTGCTCGCCTGTAATGTTTTCGAACTACTAATATCAAGTTAACATATATTAAAATGTTTTCAAGTTGTATAGCTTTCAATAAGCCAGATAACAAAGAATGAAAGTGTATAGCAACGTATAGCAACGTATAGCAGGCATTAAAAAGGCCACCTAATTAGGTAGCCTCATGAATGATGACAACAATAAAAAATTATACTGAGAATTTATATTGTAGGTGTTTAACAGCATCCATTTTAGATGCTGGGGTTGGGCCTTCCGAATATCTATCGAAAGTCATTCTTAGCAGTCCATCAGCTTTGTGGCCAACCAACGAAATGATGACAAGGTTCTTAACATCAGCACGCTCTAATGTAGTGATTACAGTTTTGCGAATGCTATGGAAAACACATTTTTTATCAAAACCTAAATCTGTCTTGAAGATTGAAAATTGATTACCTAAACCTTTCGATTTGGTTTCATACTTCCCACCTTTGCTTGTCTTCAACAAATACCCATCGTCCGATGAACTAACAAGCCGTTTGACCGTTTCCATGAGAACCGGATGAATTGGCACAAAACGAACGGATGCTTGTGTTTTACCTTCTGTAATATGAAAACAATCCACACCATCCTCTTTAACAACTGACGATGTTTTTAAACGGCATATTTCTTCAATGCGTGCTCCCGTATAGGCCGCTATCTTAATCAAATCGGCTAATTGACGCTTTCCTTTTTCAACTGCTTTACTATGCAAGGTTTCAACCTCTTCCGCCGTAAAAGCACGTCTTTCATCTTTTTTGAGTGTTCCACGTCTAACTTGGCTCAATTCATGACTTTTGAAAGGATTGATTGGATAACGTTCTTTGAATGGTGGTTCTTTTTTAATCAAGAAATTATAGAAGGCATTAAACGAAAACAAATATTGTTTCTTTGTCTTCGATTCCAGATTTTTTGAAATCAAGAATGAAGCAACTGCCTCATAATCCAGCAATAAGTCCTCAGCTTTCAAAAAGGCATCAAGTGCTTTAATTCTCTTTATATGTCTATCAACTGTATTCAAGTCTACTTTTCGTTGATTTAATTCATAGTTATAGAAACCATCAAGGCGACTTTTGAAAAATGGGGTTTTTGGTGAGTAGTCCGAACGACCTGCTGCAATATCAATTGCTTCATTAACAAGGTCGATGCTTAACTTCTTATCTTGTGTATATTGGATTACTTCAAAACCCATTTTTGTTTCATTGTTTGCGGGTTTCCCCTTAATTTTATCTTGGTTTATGGCCCTTTGATGCTTTTCAACTATTTGAAGAACATCATCACGGAAATTGCCGATTTCACCCCTACGGGCTTTTTCGATTTCGGTTTTCCACTGCTGCAACCATCGTAGTTTGAAAATATGGGCTTCCGAACGATTGCCAGTTTTGAGGCTTTTAGTCAAAACCTTACGCCCGGAAAAGGCTTCCCGTGCGTCTTCTGGAACGTCCAGACGGACGTAGTAGGTGCCGGATTTCAGGACTAAAAAATCGGTCATAGCAAAAGCCTTCGCTAGTCATTTCTACCCAAAATTCTACCCAAAATTTCTACCCAAAGCCACTGAAAGCCTTTAAACTCGCGGCATTGCTGGGTCTTATGATGTTTTTGAGGGAGTTCGAGTCTCCCTCGGGGCACCAAAATCCGGAAAAAACCGACCTTATGGTCGGTTTTTTTTCGCCTGGACTTTCTCGCCTGGCAGCACTAATTGCCTGTAGGAGCAGCCTTGTGCTGCGAAGAGGCCGGTAGGGCTAAAGATCCTCTTCGGCTGCAATGGCCTCTTCGCAGCACAAGGCTGCTCCTACGGATTCCGAGCATGCCTCGATGCAGCTCGATGGTGCCTGACTTTAGAAATCCGCCCGCAGGGTCACGGTGTAGTTACGCGGATCCCCGTAGTAGTTCGCCGCATACAGCCAACCGACGCTGGAGAAGTACTTCTTGTCGAACAGGTTGTTGCCGTTCAACGACACACTGAAGTGCTTGTTGATCTGGTAGGCCACACGGGCGTTCCAGATGGCGTACCCCGCCTGCTCGATCTTCCCTACCCCATCCGTACCACCAAAGTTGCCATGGTAATTCCGGCTCTGGATGTTGGCGCCAGCGCCCACGGTCCACGGGTCCAGCTCGCCAGGCAAGTTGTAATCCGCCCAGAACCGCAGCAAGTGCTTGGGCGTGTAGGTATTGAAAGTGCCGCCGGCCTGCGACTCGCCGTCGGCCGGGTCGTTGCGGTACTCGGTGTGGGTGTAGGTGTAGCCGGCAAACAGCTGCAAGCGGTCCAGCACCTCGCCGCTGACCTCTGCGTCGAAACCCTGGGTGCGTACTTTGCCGCCGGCCACGTAGCAGTTTTCACCACCGATAGCGCCGCATTCGGTGGCCTGGGCGCGGTTCTCCTGGTCAACCTGGAACAACGCGAAGCTGGTATTGACGCGCCCGTCGAACAGTTCACCTTTCAGGCCCAGCTCATAGTTGGAGCCTTCGATGGGCTTGAGCGGTGCGTTGTCCACGCTCAGCTCGGTCTGCGGCTTGAAGATGTCGGCGTAGCTCACGTAGGCCGACCACTGCTCGTTCAGTGCGTAGATCAGCCCACCATAGGGTGTGAACTCGCCACTCTCCCGCGAATGGGCCGGGGTTGGCGACACGCCGTTGAAACGATGCAGTTCGTAGTCATAGGTGTAGTTGCTGGTGCGCCCACCCACGACCAGGGTCAACGGGTCGGTCAGCTTGTAGCGCGTGACCGCGTAAAGGCCGTTCTGGCGGATTTTGCCCCTGGAAGTGCCAGGGTAGGTGTTCGTGCCTTCCTTGCCCATCAACTGGTCCTGGGTCGGGCGCTGCGGCGAGACCGGGTCGTAGATGTTCATCGGGCCCAGGTTCAGGAAGCCACCCTGCAGGTCGTCGGTCTTCAGGTCGCTGGCATTGGCGCCCACCACCACTTCGTGCTCCCGGCCAAAGGCACGCCACTTGCCGGTCAGGTTGAGGTCAGCGCCCTTGTTGATGTTTTCGAAATCGTACATATAGGCACGCGAGCGCATGCCATCGCCGGTGGCCGGATCGACGGCACCACGGCCGAAGCTGTAGAGGATGTAGTTGGTTTCGCGCATGTAGCTGCCGGAAGCCTTCAAGCGCCAGTCTTCGTTGAAATCGTGGGTAATGTCGGCGAAATAGGTGGTCTGCTTGTTGTCCCACTTGTTCCAGTCGGCACCGGTATAGGTGGACCGGCTGACGTTCACCGCGCTGCCGTCCTTGTTGCGCGGCAGGCCGCTGAAGAAAGGCGTGGAATGCAGGTCTTCGACACTGGCACCCGCCGCTACCGTGGTGGCGGCGCCGAGGTCGTATTCGAGTATGCCGTAGAGCACGTTCTTGCGGCTTTCGGCGGTGTCGTAGAAGTAGTTCTGGTCTTCGTGCCCGGCCACCAGCCGGCCACGAAGCGAGCCGTCGGCATTGAGTGGGGCCCCGGCATCGATGGTTTGACGATAGGTGTCCCATGACCCGGCGCTGGCGGTCACCGACAAGAACGGCTCGGCTTTCGGCCGCTTGCGCACCAGGTTGATGGCTGCACCGGGGTTGCCGCTGCCTTGCAGCAGGCCGTTGGCACCGCGCAGGATTTCGACACGGTCGTACAACAGCGTGTCGGAGGTGAAGCTGCTGCCGATGGCATAGTAACGGCGGTCGAGTGGCACACCGTCGTACTGGATGGTTTCCACCTCGAAACCACGGGAATAGATGTACTTGCCGCCGGACGGGCTCTGCAGGGTGGTAATGCCTGTGGTCTTTTCCAGCACTTCATCCAGGGTATCGAGGCGCTGGTCGTCCATGGCCTTGCGCGTGACCACGCTGACCGACTGTGGAATGTCCTTGAGCCGGTGCGTCCCCTTGCCGATGGTAACGGCGTTGGAGGTGTAGCTGCCGGAGCCCTCGGTGGTTGCGTCATCCTGGACGCCGTTGATGTTCAGCGGCTCCAGGTTCAAGGCGGCGCCGCCAGATGCTGCACTCAGGGGGACAGGCTGCAAGCCGTAGACATTGTTGCCACGGCGCACGGCCTGCAGGCCGGTGCCGGCCAACAGGTGCTGCAGGCCTTCTTCGACACCATACTGGCCCTGCAACCCTGGGCTGGATAGGCCACGGGTCAGTTCCGACGTGTATTGCAGGGTAAACCCTCCTTCACTGGCAAACCGGGCAAGTACCTGAGCCAGGCTGCCGGACGCGATGCTGTAGGCTTGCGGTGCCTGCACAGGCGCGGCCAGGGCGTGCACGCCAACGCCTTGCAGGGCGATGGCCAGGGCGCTCAGGGCGAGCACCCGTCGATAGCTGGGCACGCGAGGTTGAACCATGGCGAGGCCGGTCGTGGCGACCGGTGAAGAAGAGCGGATCATTGAGAAATTGTCCCTTTATGTGTGGCAGTTCCACAGATAAGGACTGACGAGTTTCAAAAACGGGCCAATTCTCATTAACGTTTACTGACGGTAACCCAGTAGCGGGTGCGGTAGTCCACTTGCACGGCCAATGTGGCAGGAAGCGCAGCCAGGATGGCGTCGGTGTTGTCCAGCTGGAAAGCGCCGCTGATCAGCAGGTGCCCGACCTCGGCCTGGCAGCGTAGCCAGCCTGCTCGGTAACGCCCCAGCTCGCTGATGAATTCGCGCAAGGGCATCTCGTCGACCACCAGTTGGCCACGCGTCCACTGGCTGTCCTGTTCACGGGCGGGTGCCAAGGCGCCATGCCCCCAGGCGTCGAAGGTAAGCTGCTGGCCGGCCTCCAGGGTTTGCCCTGGGCCACGGGCAGGCGTCACCCTCACCGCCCCCTGAAACACGGCCAGTTGTGTCGCGCCCTCACGCTGGCGGACCATGAAGCGAGTACCCAGGGCCTCCATCAGACCTTGGCCGGTGGCGACGCGCAGTGGCCGGTGAACGGGGCTGATGGTATCCGGCCCGCTGTCGACCAGAACCTCGCCACGGCGCAAGCTGATCAGCCGTTGCTGCGCGTCGAAATCCATCTCCACTGCGGTATCGGTGTTCATGTCCAGCAACGTACCGTCAGCCAAAGTCATCTGTTTATGCTGGCCAACGTCGGTGGCATATGCCGACGCTGGCACAAGCTGGCGATAGCCCACATAACCGAGCGGCGCAACGATGGCCAATGCCAGCAGTTGCTTCATCGCCTGGCGGCGCTCACGGTTCAACGTGCCCATGGCCAGTTGCTGCGGCAGCATGCCCAACCGGGCCTGAACCCGCAGCGCCTTCTGCCAGGCCCGCTCATGCTCGGGCGCGGCCGCGCGCCAGCGGCTACAGGCAGCGCGCTGGACCGGGCTGACGGCCTCGTCGAGCATCAGCATGTGCCAGTTGGCTGCTTGCCGAGCCACTTCCGGGGTGATGCGGGATTGCTGGCTGGTCATCAGAAGTCGTCGTCGAACAGGATGCAGGCTTGCAGGGCATTGGCCATGTGCCGCTTCACCGTGCGCTCGCCAATGCCCAGGCGGCGCGCTACCTCGATGTAAGTCAGGCCCTCCAGCTGCACCAGCAGGAACACCGAGCGCACCACCGGCTTGAAGGTGTCGAGCAGTGCGTCCAGCTGCTGCAACGTTTCGCGCATGGACCACTGCTCCTCGGCAGACAACGCGAACAGCTCGGGAAGCTGCGCGAGCATTTCCAGGTAGGCGCGTTCCAGTGACTGGCGTCGGAAATGGTCATGGACCAGCCGCCGGCTGACCGTTGCCAGGTAGGCCCGCGGGCGCTGCAGGCTAAGGCTGGCCCCCGCCTTCTGCTGCGCCTGTAGGATCCGCAGGAAGGTGTCCTGTGCCAGGTCGGCGGCTTGTGCCGAACAGCCCAGCCGGCGGTACAACCACTGCTTGAGCCATCCATTGTGCTCGGCATAGACCTGACTCAGATCGTCGTTTATCACGGGTATCCCTCCGGGCGAGGAAGGCACCTTAGATGATAACGATTATCAGATCAATTTTTCTTGGATTGGCCCTGTCGCATGCCGCGCGCAGGTCCAGGGGTAGCTCACTTGCCGAGGATAGGCCCACAGCAGGAAATAATTGGCGGCAGCACGATGACTCCAGGGTCTGCAGCCATACATGAAGCCTATTGGCCGTAACCCACGCTAATACTTAAGCTGTCACTCGTCGGATATATTTCGAAAGTATTGTTAGCGTAATGGCACTTAGCCATAGTTGCGCTCCCTTTTTCTCCACGCCCTGTGTGACCCATGAAAAATATCGCGCCCTGCATGGCGGCAATGATGCTGCTCAGTGGGTGCAATGGAGTGCCAACCTCGTACGTTTCCGATCCCGTCTACAGTCAGGCTTTCGTGGTTACCTCAGGTGCCCCGCTGCCCATGTTGCTGATGGCCAGCGCCATCCAGTGGAACGAGGATTACGCGGTAACCGCCAAACACACCCCTTTCCTGCGCAACGTGGTCCACGAGGGCCTCGGCGATGTGGTGTTCTTCAAGCACAAGGCCAGCAGCGTGCCACTCTGGCGCCAGTATGTGCCTGGGGAAGCCGTGACGGCGGTAGGTTTCAACAGCTTCATGATGCCGATGCAGGGCAAGGGCCATGCACTGCCGTCACTGGTACGGCTTGAAGGCACGCCAGGCAGTGTCTTCTACTCGGTGCACGACGGCCCGATCACCAAGGGCATGTCGGGTGGGCCGGTGTTCGCCGATGATGGCAAGGTGGTGGGCATCAACGTCGCCATCATTCCCACCCGCGAGATCGACGCCGGCAAACGCCCGGACCTGGCCGGCAAGGCGCGCATCAGCGTGTTCATGTCGTTCAACGAGATCGACAAGGAATGGCGGCGCTATCAGTATCTGCTGGCACACAAGGCCAAGCCCCAAGTACCGGCTTCGGTCAAAGGCTACGTGGCGGTGGCGGCCAAGCCTTGAGTTGAATGTGCCGATGCAAAGCGGCTTATGATGCAAGGCTGATGACCAATTCGCGGCGGCCTGTGGGTTCGGGCTTGCCCGCGAAGAGGCCCGATCAACCCGTGCAAGAAGGACCTGCCATGCATCTGACCCACCGCTCCATCCAGCCTGAAGACATCCCGATCATCTGCAACTTCCCGCAGAGCCCGGACGAACTGTTCTACATGTTCCCTAAAGCCACCTATCCCCTCACCCCCGGCCAGTTGAGCAACGCCGTCGCCCAACGCAGCGGCTCCACGGTGGTGGAAGGCAACGGCGTAACCCTGGCCTTCGCCAATTTCTACAAGGCCGAACACGACGGCGTGTGCGCCCTGGGTAACGTGGTCGTGGCACCCGACGCCCGCGGCCATGGCGTAGCGCGCTACCTGATAACCGCCATGATCGCCCTCGCCCGTCAGCAATACGCAGCCCGCGAAGTGTGGGTGTCATGCTTCAACCACAACACAGCGGGCTTGCTGCTTTATCCACAACTGGGCTTCGTGCCATTTGGCATCGAGGAGCGGCAAGCGTGGGACGGCACGCGGGTGGCGTTGGTGCAGATGAAACAAGTACTTAGCTAGCAAGATACGTTTGCTCACACACCTCGACGAATAGCACCGAACCATGCACCTGCCTCGACGTCCGATCCTGCATCCCCCCGCGTTTCGAGGCCCTCCGCGTGAAAGACATCATCACCCGCAAGTACCGCCTGGTCGTGAAGACCATCGGCTACATCGGCTGGTCGCTGTTCTGGCTGTTGATCTGGGACGTGCTGGTCACCATCGATTTCATGCTGTTCTTCAACAGCAAATTCACCCTGCCGCTGATCCCATTGACCTTGCTGGGCTCGGCGCTGGTGGTGCTGGTGAGCTTTCGCAACAGCAGCGCCTACAACCGCTGGTGGGAGGCACGCACGTTGTGGGGGGCGCTGGTGAACGGTTCGCGCAGCTTCGCACGGCAAACCCTGACCCTGATCGATGACCCGGATGACGGCCTGAATCCGGTCAAGGCCACTCTGCTACGCCGGCATATCGCCTATGTGAACTGCCTGGCGGCGCACTTGAAAGGCGAACGCTGCCCGGACGAGCTGATGGCCTTCATCCCGCCAGCGGAGTTCGAACGGCGCAACCGCTCGAACAACTTCGCCAATGACATTCTCGGCGGCTCGGCGGCCTTGCTGGCCCGGGAATACCAGGCCGGGCGGCTGGACAGCATCCGCCTGGCGCGGCTGGAATCGACCTTGGTGGACCTGTCCAATGCCCAGGGTGGCATGGAGCGGATTGCCAACACACCGCTGCCCTACCCTTATGTGTATTTTCCGCGGCTGTTCATCACCCTGTTCTGCCTGATCGTGCCGGTGGGGCTGGTGGAGTCGCTGGGCTGGTTCACCCCCCTGGCGTCGACGGTAGTCGGCTTCATGCTGCTGGCTATCGAGAGGATCGGAACTGATTTGCAGAGCCCGTTCAGGTTCAGTGAACACCAGATTCAGATGGATACCATTTGTGAAACGATCGAGCGCAACCTGGAGTCGATGCAGCGGGAGGCGCAGCGTGGGGAGTTGGCTTAGGGCCCGGTTGTTGGTCAGGCCCGCACATAACGCTGGCGCAGCGCATCGCTCAACGCGTCCACCAGCAACACCAGCACCAGCATCCCGATGATCACGGTGCTGGCCTGAGCCTCCTGAAAGAGGCTCAGGGTGGTGTACAACATCTGCCCCAACCCACCGGCCCCGACAAACCCCAGCACGCTGGCCATACGGATGTTGTTTTCCCAGCGGTACAAGCTGTAGGCCAGCAACTGCGGCCACAAGTTGGGCAAGGTACCAAAGCAGAATGCCGCCACCTGGCTGCCGCCCTGCAAGCGGATCGCCGCCGCGGGCTCCGGCGGCGCATTTTCCAGGGCCTCGGCAAACAACCGCCCCAGCACGCCAGCGGTGTGCAGCGCCAAGGCCAGGGTACCGGCATTGGGCCCAAGCCCAGCCGCCAGTACCGTCAACGCTGCCCATACCAATTCTGGAATGGCGCGCAGGGCATTCAGCAGCAACCGTGCCGCGCCCTGCAACGGCCAACCGAACCGGCCAGCCGCCGGCAGCGCCAGCAACATCCCCAACAGCATTGCCAGCAAAGTGCCCAGGCCAGACATGGCCAGGGTCTCCAGCGCCCCGCGCCACACAGCCTTCAGGTGTCCGGCAGACAGGTCCGGGTGCAAAAAGCGCCCGGCGTATTCACCCATCTGCCCCAGCCCGCCGTTATCGACCAGCGCTTGCAGGTCCAGCTCCAGGTAAGTGAACGAGGCCACCACCGCCGCCACGATGGCCCCCAGCAGCACCAGGTTGATCACCCGGTTCATGCCAGCCTCCAGCGCAACAGGCGGCTGAGCAAGTCGGCCAGGATCACCAGCAGCAGGAACGTCAGTAGCATGCTGGCTACCTCAGCACCCGCGAACATGCGCATCGACAGGTCGATCTGCTGCCCCAGCCCACCGGCTCCGAC
Source organism: Pseudomonas sp. NY11955 (assembly GCF_048068035.1). Classification (NCBI taxonomy): domain Bacteria; kingdom Pseudomonadati; phylum Pseudomonadota; class Gammaproteobacteria; order Pseudomonadales; family Pseudomonadaceae; genus Pseudomonas; species Pseudomonas sp. NY11955. Next base: position 70,731 of record NZ_JBLUPS010000023.1, on the reverse strand, counting down.
AAAACCCATCACCACCGAAGCCCTCACCGCGCATTCCCAGCGATACACGGTGTACGACACCACTTCGGATGCGGCATTGGGCAGGATGCCATAGAGAAACGCCACCAGCCGGCCACTGCCCGCCTGCAACAACGCGTGGGCCGGGCGCTGGTCGACCGACTCGAAAATCTCGGCGTAAACCTTGCCGAGCATGCCACTGTAGGTGATGGCGATAGCCAGCACGCCCGCCGTCGGCCCCAGCCCCACGGCCCGCACGAACAGCAGCGCCCAGACAATTTCCGGCACGCTACGCAAGAAAATCAGCAAGCCCCGCACAGGCAGGCGCAACAGGCGCGACCACAACCCGGCGCGGCCACCACGGGAGGCGGCACGCAACGACAAGGCGCGGCTAGCCAACAGCCCAGCCGGAACTGCCAGCAGCAACGCCAACGCCATGCCAGCGGTGGCCACGGCCAGGGTCTGCAGCGTGGCTTCATACAACAGCGCGATAAAATCGGCATCATGGGCCGGCGGCCAGAAGGCACTGGTGAAACTGGCGATCTGCTGACGGTTGTCTGCCTGCAATAACACCCAGGGGTTCAATTCGCTCAACTGGATACCCGGCCACAGCACCGCCACGGCCAGCAAGGCCAGCAACAACCGCGGCAACGACGCCGGGTCGCGGGCATCGGCCCTCAACATCTCGGGATCTGCACAGTCAGGGTAGGCCCCTGGGTTGGCGGCGAAGCCAGTTGTTCGTTGGCGTATAGCGCTTCCAGCATGTGCTCGGTAACCGCTTGGGCCGGGCAGTCGAATACCACCTGACCTTCGCGAATACCGATCACCCGAGGGAAATGCGCCAGCGCCAACTCGACGGCATGCAGGCTCGCCACCAGGGTCACGCCGTTAGCCTGGGCATGCCGATTGAGCAAGGCCAGGCTGTGGTCGGCCAGCACCGGATCCATGGCCGATACCGGCTCGTCAGTCAGCATCACCTGCGGCCGCTGGTACAATACGCGGGCAATGCCCACCCGTTGCAATTGGCCACCCGACAATTGCCCACATTGCACGAACACCTTGTCGGCCAGGCCCAGCTCGGCCAAAACCTGGCGTGCACCCGGCACATCGCTGGGGTACAGCAGGTTGAGCAAACCGCGCAGCACACCCCACTGCCCCAGGCGGCCTGCCAGCACCGCCGTCACCACCCGCTGACGCGGCGGCAAAGGCGGCGCCTGATGCACCAGGCCAACCCGCGCGCGCAGGCGCTGACGAGCCCTTGCCGGCAACGCCCAAGGCTGCTCGCCGAGCAGCTCCAGGCGCCCGCTGCTGGGCTGTACGGCCGTGGCCATCAGGTGCAGCAAGCTGGACTTGCCTGCCCCCGAGGGCCCGATGATGGCGACACGCTCACCCTGCTCGATGCGCAGGCTGACCGCCTCAAGCGCGCGTATTTGGCCATGGCGCAGGCTGGCGCCGTGCAGATGGATTGCCACATTCGACGCTGTCACTTGAGCAGGCCGGCCTCGCGTGCTGCTTGCTCGGTGCCCACGTAGTTCTCGGGCTTGGTTTCAATGAAACGGCTGGCGGCCTGCAGATCGAGGATCGCCTTGTGCTCCGGGTTGGCCGGGTCGAGGCCAAGGAAGGCTTTCTTGATCTTTTCTTTCAGCGCCGGGTCCATGTTGCCGCGCACGGTCCAGTTGTAATCGAAGTAGGTCGGGGTGGTGGCGAACACCTTCACCTTGCTGGTATCGACCTTGCCGGCATCCACCAGCTTCTGCCACACACTGGCATTGAGCACACCACCATCGACCTTGCCGGCCTGTACCCAGGCCACGGTGGCGTCGTGAGCACCGGAATAGGCCACGCGGCTGAAGTACTCTTCAGGCTTGATGTTGTCTTGCTTGAGCATGAAATAACGCGGCATCAAGCTGCCCGACGTGGACGAAATGGAACCAAAGGCAAACGACTTGCCCTTCAGGTCGGCCAGGCTTTTCACGTCGGGGTTGGCAGTGATGAACTTGGAGGTGAACTGCGCGTCCTGCTCACGCTGCACCAGCGGTGTGGCGGTCGGGTCCTTCAGGTGCACCTGGACAAAGGTGAAGCCCCCCAGCCAGGCCAGGTCGAGGCGGTCGGCGGCCAGCGACTCGACCACCGCCGGGTAGTCGGCCACCGGTACGAACTTCACCTCCATGCCCAACTGCTTGGCCAGGTACTCGCCCAATGGCTTGAACTTGCGCTGCAGTTCGGTCGGTGCTTCGTCGGGGATGGCGCTGACCCGCAAAGTTTCAGCGGCCTGAACTGCAATGGCACAGCAGGACAGCACGAGGCCGGCGGCGAGCGCCAGGGGGCGTTTGAGCATGGGGTGTTCTCCGGTTCAATAGCGGGACAATGCCAACAAATCCGCCGACAAATCCGCCGACATTGGGAATTATAAGAGGCAAAGGCCCAAAGGCCAGCTTTGCTACAATCGCGCAACAATTTGACTGCTGAGGTACGTATGAGCGAGCCGATTCGCCTGACCCAGTACAGCCACGGTGCCGGCTGTGGCTGCAAGATCTCCCCCAAAGTGCTGGACGTGATCCTCGCCGAAAGCGGTGCCCAGGCCCTGGACCCGAAACTGTGGGTCGGCAACGCCTCGCGCGACGACGCGGCCGTGTACGCGCTGGACGACGAGCGCGGCGTGGTCTCGACCACCGACTTCTTCATGCCGATCGTCGATGACCCGTACGACTTCGGCCGCATCGCCGCCACCAACGCCATCAGCGACATCTACGCCATGGGCGGCGATCCGTTGATGGCCATCGCCATCCTTGGCTGGCCAGTCAACGTGCTGCCACCGGAAGTGGCCCGCGAAGTGATCCGTGGCGGCCGTGCGGTGTGTGCCGAAGCCGGTATCCCGCTGGCTGGCGGCCACTCCATCGACGCCCCCGAGCCCATCTTCGGCCTGGCCGTCACCGGCGTGGTCAGCAAGCGCCATCTCAAGCGCAACGACACCGCCAGCGCAGGCTGCCGGCTGTACCTGACCAAGCCTCTGGGCATCGGCATCCTCACCACCGCCGAGAAAAAGGCCAAGCTGCGCGAGCAGGACAAGGGCCTGGCCCGCGACTGGATGTGCACCCTCAACACCCCCGGCAGCCGCTTCGGCAAGCTCGACGGGGTCAAGGCCATGACCGACGTCACCGGCTTCGGCCTGCTCGGCCACCTGGTGGAGCTGGCCGAAGGCAGTGGCCTCACCGCGCACCTGGACTACGCCGCCGTACCGCGCCTGCCCAGCGTCGAGCACTACCTGGCCGAGGGCTGCATCCCCGGCGGAACCTTGCGCAACTACGACAGCTACGGGCACAAGATCGGCGCAATCAGCGACGCGCAGAAGCACCTGCTGTGCGACCCACAGACCAGCGGTGGCCTGCTGGTGGCCGTCGCGCCCGAAGGTGAAGCCGAGTTCCTTTCAGTGGCCGCCGAACTGGGCCTGCAACTGTCGCCAATCGGCAAGCTGGTCGAGCGACAGAGCCACGCGGTCGAGGTGATCTGATGCGCCCCGACTGCACCAACTTGCGTCAGCTTTTCCTCGACGACGTGCCGATGATGGACATGCGCGCCCCCGTCGAATTCGCCAAAGGCGCGTTCCCTGGCGTGGTCAACCTGCCGTTGATGAACGACCAGGAGCGGCAAAAGGTCGGCACCTGCTACAAACAGCAAGGCCAGGCCGCCGCCATCGCCCTTGGCCACCAACTGGTCAGTGGCACCACCAAACAGGCACGCATGGACGCTTGGGTGGCATTCACCCAGGCTCACCCGCAGGGCTACCTGTACTGCTTCCGTGGCGGCCTGCGTTCGCAGATCGTGCAGGGCTGGCTGCGCGATGAAGCGGGCATTCAGTACCCGCGCGTGAAAGGTGGCTACAAAGCCATGCGCACCTTCCTGCTGGAGACCACCCAGCAGGCGGTGGCGCAATGCGATTTCGTGCTGGTGGGCGGCCTGACCGGTACCGGCAAGACCGATGTGCTGCACCAGTTGGACAACGTGCTCGATCTGGAAGGCCACGCCAACCATCGCGGTTCCAGCTTCGGCAAGCGCGCCACTGCGCAGCCGGCGCAGATCGATTTCGAAAACCAGCTGGCCATCGATGTGCTGAAAAAGCGCGCCCGTGGCTGCGAGCAGTTCGTACTGGAAGATGAAGGCCGCATTGTTGGCAGCTGCACCGTGCCGCTGGCGTTATACCAGGGCATGCAGCAATACCCGCTGGTGTGGCTTGAAGACAGCTTTGCCAACCGCGTTGAACGCATCTTGCGCGACTACGTGGTCAACCTGAGTGCCGAGTTTATCGCCGTGCATGGCGAGGAAGGTGGCCGCCGCTTGTTCGCCGAGCGCATGCTGCAAAGCATGGCCAACATCTACAAGCGCCTGGGTGGCGAGCGCTATCAGCGGCTGTCGGAAATCCTGCGCCTGGCCTTGGAAGAACAGCTACGCAGTGGCGCGGTGGACCTGCACCGGGGCTGGATCGAAGGCTTGCTGAACGAGTACTACGATCCGATGTATGCCTACCAACGCGCAGCGAAGGCCGAGCGTATCGAGTTTGCCGGGGACGCGGTGGAAGTGCGCGAGTACCTCAAGGCCCGAGCGTTGCGCAAACATCTGTAGGAGCGGGCTTGTCGAGGCGTCGAACCGCCGCGAACACCGGCAAAGCCGGTGCCATGTACCGAGTTGGATGCTTCGCGGGCAAGCCCGCTCCCACAGGTTCAGTGCTTGCCTCAAGGCATGCGCAATCCCTGTGGGAGCGGGCATGCCCGCGAAGAGGCCGGCACAAGCAGCACAAGACAGTTGCTCCCACAGCCCGCGAAAAGGCCGTCACTGCCCCGGGCTGAGCACCCGTTCCAACTCCGCAGCCCGGTCGCGGGTCATGGCCATTACACAGGTAGCACCTGCGAGTTGCGCCATGGTCCCGCCGCTGGCCTGCACATGGAACTGGCAATTGCCATCACGGAAAGCTATCCACGTGCGCTGTACATCCCGCAGGCGCTTCTGCTGCCCGGCCTCCAGCTTGCCCATCAATTGCTTGTACACCTGGTTCAGGTGCTGGTCCTGAACTTGCGTTTCAGCCTTGATGCACGCGCTCATGGCCACCGTGCTGGAAGCCTTGTCCATGCACTGCCCGTAGGCCGCCGTGTAGTCGTCCGCCACGGCCAGCGGCAGCACGCAGGCCAGTGCCAGGCCTGCCAGGTAATGCTTGATCATGCTAACCCTCCTTGTGGGTATCAAAGCGACTGCGGCTGTTCTGGCGGCATCAACACCTTGTCCGGCTCGAAGCGCAGCGACGGTATCTGCGTTGCCCAGTAGAGCGCAACGGCCAGCGCCGCGATCAACGCCACATCAAGCCAGTTCCAGCCCGGCATGTCGTCGGCGCTGCGCGCCTTCCAGCAATGCCAGGCCTGACCCAGGCAGAACACCACCATTGCCGTCAGCCACAGATAGAAACCGGCGCCAAAGCCGATCCGCTCATGAAACGCGTAGCTCTGGTTGTCCGGCAAGCGGTCAATTCCGAAACTGCTGGCGGCCAGATAGACAGCTGCCAGCCCTGCCAGCAAGGCCAGTCGGCGGAACCGACGGTGGGCAAGAACCGCCAGGGCCAGCAGCGGGTTGGCGAACCATTGGTACAAACCGAAGGGCATGCCCCATGGCCCATACAGCAGCATCTGCAAGGCTGGCATGTGGCGCTCGCCGCTCATCAGCGCGCCATCGAAAAACAGGGCGAGCAGATACAGCAGCAGGCTGATGCTCAAGTAGAAAACGGGCAAGGGATACACCTGGGAAGCGGGACAGGCTACGACCTTAACCCAGGCCCTGCCCCGCTTCCAAACCTTCAATAAGTGCCGCGCAGGGTCACCATGAAGTTGCGTGGCTCGCCATAGTAATTACCGTAGGTCGAGGTACCCACGGTTTCGTAGTACTTCTTGTCGAACAGGTTGTTGCCATTGAGCGTGACGTTCCAATGGTCGTCGACACGGTATTCGACCAGGGCGTTCCAGATGGCGTAGCCGCTCTGGTCGAAATCGAAGGGCACGTTCTGTTGCACCAGCTTGCCGCTGCTGTCGTAGCGGTTGACTTCACCAGTGGCGTAGGTAGCGCTTTGCACTTGCACACCGCCACCCACCTTGAAGTCGCTGAAGATGCCCGGCAGGCGGTAAGTGGTGTACAGCTTGAACAGGTGCTTGGGCATTACCGTGCTCAGCGGGGCGTCGGAGCTGCGGTTGCGGTTGAGGTTGAAGGTGTAGCCACCTACCAGCATCCAGTCTGGCAACAGCTCGCCGGACAGCTCCATGTCGATGCCCTTGCTCACGACCTTACCGTTAGGCACATAGCAGCAGCTACCGGAGAAGCCGGCGAAACTCGCCGGGAAGTTCGGGTCCTGGACCGCTTCGTTTTCGCGGGTGGTGTAGTACAGCGCCACGCTGGCATTGAGCGCACCATTGAACAGCTCGCCCTTGAGGCCGGTCTCGTAGGTTTTTCCGGTCATAGGCTCAAGCGCCGTACCGGTTTCGGCGGGGCCGCTGATCTTGCTGGACTGCGGCCGGTAGATCTCCGAATAGCTGGCATAGGCCGACCATTGATCGTCCAGGTCGTACACCAGGCCACCGAACGGCGTGACCTTGGTGCCAATGCGCTGCTCGGGGCTGGTCCTGGACACATTAGTGGTCAAGGCATTGGTGTAGGTCTGCCAGAAGTGGAAGCGCTGGGCACGCGCCCCGACGATCAGGTGCAGCGGCTCGGCCAGCTGCAGGCGCAGGCTGCCATACAAACCATACTGGCGTTGCGAATTGGGGCTGTAGTCACGCTTGTAGTCACGCCCGTTGCCAGGGTCGTCGAACGCCGAGCTGTCGGGGTCGAACACGTTGGCCGGCGAACCCGATGCAGCGTAGGGCGCGGTGCCCAGCCAACGGCTGTCGATCTTCTGGTAGTCGGCCCCGAAGACCACTTCGTGGTCCAGGCCAAAGGCCTGGAAGTGCCCGGACACGTTGGCGTCGTACAGGTGCTGCTCGTTTTCCTGGCGGGTCGACGTGCCGTACCAGGTCGCGCCGGTATTGGTCACCGGGTCTACCGCGTTCAGGGTGGTGGCGGTCTTGAACAGCCCGAGGTCCCACGTGTTGGTGTAACTGAGATTGAGCTTCCAATCGTCGTTGAAGCGGTGGTCGACCTTGGCGAAGTACTCGCGCGCGGTGGCATCCAGGTAGGCCCAGTTCTTGGTCAGGCCAGTGTGCCGCGGCAGGTTCAGATCAGCACCGTTGCTGTAGCGCGGCACCGCGCTGTTGCTGCCGGTTTCGTGGGACTTGTTGTAACGGGCGCCGAAGGTGAGCATGGTGTCGTCGGTAACATCCGCTTCAAGCACGCCGTAGACCAGCGGCCGCTCGGTGGCGCGGTTGTCGGTGAAATACTGGCGGTCGGTATTGGACATCACCAAGCGCCCACGCAGGCGGCCATCCCAGCCCAGCGGGCCGGACAGGTCGAACTCCTGGCGGTAGTTGTCCCAGCTGCCGGCCGACAGGGTCAGCTTGAGCTGGTTGTAGGCAGTGGGCCGCTTGCGCACCATGTTGATGATGCCGCCCGGGTCGCCTGAACCGCCATACAGCGCAGCAGTACCGCGCAGCACCTCGATATGGTCGAACTCGGCCAACTCGAAGATGTTCGACGAATAGAACGAGCCCATCGCAGTACCCAACGCCTGTGGTGCAGCGCCGTCGATCTGCAGGTTCTGGATGCTGAAGCCGCGCGAAAGAAAGTCCTGGGTGCGGAAGGTGGTGCTTTGGGTGACGATGCCCGGCGTTACTTTCATTGCCTGGTTGATGTCGGTCAGCTGCTGGTCTTCGATCAACTGGCGGGTCACTGTCGACACCGATTGCGGTGTCTGGCGCAGGCTGGTGGGGCTCTTGGAGCCGACGCTGATCAAACCGGGCGCATAGGAGCCGGTGTTCTCGGTACTTTCGCCCATGCCTTGCCCGGCCACGGTGGTCACGCCCAATTCCATCGCGTCACCACTCATGGCCGCCTGCGGCTCGGCCACCAGCCGGTAGCCGTTGTCGCTGCGCTCCACCCGGTAGCCACTGCCGGCCAGCAGCACGGCAAAACCGCTGTCCACCGAATACAGGCCATGCAGGCCATTGCTTTGCAAACCGGCCAGCGCTTCAGGGGTGAAAGCCAGCGACACAGCGGCTTGCTGGGCATAGCTGCCAAGGGCCTCGGCCAGGTTGCCGGCAGGCACATCGAAGCTACGGCGGGCGGCCTCCTCGGCCACGGCCGGCAGGGCCGCAACGGATAGGGCCAGCCCGGCGCAGGACAGGCGCAGGGCCAGGGCTAGCGGGCTGAGGACGGGGTGGCCAGGGAATCGGCGCATGGTGAATCGGCTCCTTGTTCTTGATCGGTTGGCCTCTTGTTTGACGGGCCAGCGCACAGAAGCGGAACCACCTTGATCATTTTTCTCGCGGCGCTGGGTCGACCGTGGTCCACCAGCGGCCAAAACCACCGATGCGAATCGGCAGCGCCTCAGCCAGCAGTCGCAAGGCGCGCTCGCTGTCATCCAGTGGCAGTACCGCCGAAACCTTGATGGCCTGCATCGCCTGGCGGTCGAAGCGCAGCACGCCGCGCCGTTGTTGCGACAACGCGTCAAGCACTTGATCGAGCGGCACGCCCTCGGCCACCAATTGGTGCTGCTGCCAGGCCCGGTCCACCCGCACCGGGTCGATGGCCGGCAGCGGGCCAAGCCCATCGCGTGCCACCCAGGCCCGTTCACCGCGCCCAGCCAGCCACCGATCGCCGGATACGGCACTGCGCGCCTCGACCCTGGATTCGAGCATGGTCAGCTCGCTGCGCCCGTTCCCTTGGCTGACCACGAAGCGGGTACCCAGGGCCTTGAAGCTGCCGTCGTCGGTTTGCACCACGAACGGCCGCGTCGGGTCATGGCTGACATCCACCAGCACCTGACCATGCCGCAGGCGGATACGCCGCTCGCCAGCGCTGAACTCGACATCCACGGCGGAGTTACCTGCCAAAGTCAGCTGCGAGCCATCGTCCAGGGTTTCGCTGTGCCACTCGGCCGGCGCAGTGTGCAGGTCGGCCAGCCAGTCCCGTGGCGATACACCGGCAAGCGGCAGGGCGCCCAGCAACGAGGCCGCCAGCACCAGGCCGAGCAAGGTGCGCCGCGCCCCTGAGCGTGGCGCCGAGGGTTGCATGCCGGCGCGCAACCCGGCGCCCACCGGCCCGCGTTGCTGGCGCAGGGCCTGCATCTGGCTAATGACACCCTGCATGCGTCGCAAGGTAGCGCCGTGGCGGGGATCTGCCTGCAGCCAAGCCTCGAACTCACGCGCTTCTTCATCTGCCAATTCGCCTTCGCCCAGGCACAGGGCCCACTCGGCGGCCTCCTGCTCGATACGTGACGGGTTCACGGTGCGGCAATGTCCAGCGTGCGGTGGCAATGAATCAGGGCTTGGGCCAGGTACTTGCGCACCATACGCGGGGAAATCTGCAGGCGCTGCGCGATCTGTGGCTGGGTCAGGTCGTCCAGGTAGTAACCCACGAATGCTTCGCGTGCATTGACATGCAGGCCTTCGAGCAGGAAGGCAATCTGTTCCAGCGCCTCGAGCGTGATGAGGATGCTTTCGGGGGACTGATGCCCTTCCAGCACCTCGGCCGCCAGGGCCAGTTCGCCGAGGTAGGCCTCTTCGATCTGCTGCCGGCGGACCCGGTCGATCAGCAGGCGGCGCGCGGTGGTACTGAGGTAGGCGCGAGGCTCGCGCATGCCCAGCAGGGCATCACGCGAGGCCAGGATGCGCACGAAGGTGTCCTGGGCAAGGTCGGCTGCGCTGTGGGAGCAGCGCAGCTTGCGCCGTAGCCAGCTGAACAGCCAGCCGTGGTGCTCGCTGTACAGCTGTTCGAGCGGGTACGGGCTCGGTGAGTCGGCTACGGGCATGGGGCACCGGGACACAAGTGAGAATTGTTCCCGAATAGTAGCTATTCGCCGTAAGACTATGCAACAGGTGGTTCGAGCAACAACCCGTAGATACCCGAGTCGGACAGCTCGCCGGCCACGCACCAGCGCGCGCGCAAGGTGCCTTCGAGCACGAAGCCCTGGCGTTCCAGGGTGCGTGCCGAGCCCTGGTTGCGTGGGTCGATTTCGCCTTCAAGGCGGCGCATGTGCAGGGTGTGGGCGAGGTAGTCGATGAAGCAGGTCAACGCTTCGTCCATGTAGCCCCTGCCCTGCACGGCGCTGGCCAGGCAGTAGCCGATTTCGCCACGGCGCGATACGTCATCGATGTTGAACAGCTGGACCATGCCGATCAGCTCGCCGTTGTCACGGCGGTACATGCCGAGCTTGAGCTGGTCGCCATTGGCATAGGCTTCGCGGTCGGCGGCCAGGGCGCTTTCGGCCTCGGCCAGGTCTTGCCAGGGGGCATGGTGCCAATAACGCATGACCTCGGGGTCGGCCATGATCGCCAGCCACTGCGCGGCATCGGCGTGGCGCATGGGGCGCAATTGCAGGCGCGGGCTGTCGAGGCAGAGGTCACTGGGGAAACTGCGGGGTGGGGTCACGCCGGATCTCCTGTCCATTGCTGGGGAGATGACAGTTTAACTACATGCAGGGGTGGATGGGCATGGCTTGGGATTTTTGGTGGTGCACAAATCGAGCGCCGCCCGCGCGGCGCATCGCGAGCGAAGCTCGCTCCTACATTTGTTTCGGGCCAGTATCGCCTGTGGCATGCGCGCGCGACCGCCTTATTTGTACGACGCGATATCGCGTCAAGCACAAAGGGGTCGCGCGCGACCTTCACAGGAATAACTGGCCCGAAACAAATGTAGGAGCGAGCTTCGCTCGCGATGCGCCGCGCGGGCGGCGCTCGATCTAAAAACCACCGCAAAACTTTCGACATGCGCCCGCGCGATCATTCATTCACAACCAGACCGCATCCCAATGCGAATAATCGCCCACCCTGCTGACCAACCCAGCCCTTATCGGATTGGCAATTATGTATCTGGCAACATTGAGCACCCCGTCATCATGACGCAAAGCCCGGTCGTGATAACCCGCCTGCCAGATGGGCACCACCCTTGCTCCAGCTTTGCGCAAAGCATGACTGGATTGGGATTTGAAACGTTGCATCAACGTCCCCAGCGTTACGTTTTTCAACTCAATAAGCCAATGCACATGGTCAGGCATCACGACCCAGGCCAATGACCGGCAATGGAGCTCCTGATCTGCCCGGCGAAGGTTTCGAATTACCAGGCGTGCAAACTGGAGGTTCAGGAACAATGGGCGACGGTGATAGGTGACCGAAGTCAGCATGTAGAGTCGGCCAGGCTCTGAACACCGTCCGCGGCGGAGCAGACAACCATGAGGGTTGGGCATGTGGTCATCCTTGAGCAGACATATGTCCCGGAAGGATAGATATGGCCTACTGAGGATGATGAGGATTAGGTTTACAGGGTGTGTGCTTGCAGCTGCACGGCTGGAGATTGGGTCAAGGCCATCAGGGGCATGGTTTGGTTTTTGTGGTGGTGCGCAAATCGAGCGCCGCCCGCGCGGCGCATCGCGAGCGAAGCTCGCTCCTACATTTGTTTCGGGCCAGTGCAGCCTGTGCCAACGTGCGCGACCGCCTTGTTTGTACGACGCGACATAGCGTCAAGCACAAATGGGTCGCGCACGACCTTCACAGGAATAACTGGCCCGAAACAAATGTAGGAGCGAGCTTCGCTCGCGATGCGCCGCGCGGGCGGCGCTCGATCTCAAAATCCCCGCAAACGTTCCGACATGCGCATGCCAGCCGCTACTGGCAACCTTGCAATATCAGGCCACCTCAGCCCCATCATCCGGCCAATGCGGCTCGTTCGCCCCCGGCGGGGTCAGCGGCGGCAGCCCATACGCCGCCCGCGCATCATCGCAGCTTGGGTTGTGCACCCCGCCCTCCCACGACGCCTCGAACTCGCGGCAAGGGCTGGAACGGTTGGCATAAATGGTACAAGCCACTTCCTTGCCGATCTCGCCCTCAAGGCTGACACAGCGGCATGGTTTGGCATCGGTACCGATCATGGCAACGCGGGTGGGGTTGATCTGCACCACCAGGTCGTCCGGCACAACGCCCCCGGCAGACTGGCATTCGCCCCAGAAGAAGGACACACGGAAGTACCCGCAGCAGGCGCCGCAGTCAAGGCAAGGGTTATATTCAGACATGATGTCACGGAGGGAAGGTTGTTGTTATCGGGGCTGGCCCGCGGCGCCATTTTCAATCGAATTCGGGGCGGCTGGATAGAGGGCGCCTGCAAAAAAAATTGCCACTGATCCGGCCGCCCGTTTCGTTTATCGCAACGCCTTGTAGGCAGCAGCATCCCAACGTTGCAAGGCCAGGCCCTCGGTGGGGTCATAGTCATTGCCACACACCTTGCTGAACCCCATGCGGGCCTCGCCGCAATGCACCAGCCGGTCGTGTTTGTCACCCTCGGTAATCACGGTGTAGGACTTGCTGCGCATGGCTTGGTACTGCCCCTCGGCAGCGGCCATGGCCTGGTGATACGCCATCAACTGTGCGTCGCTCAAGGCCAGCCGCTTGTCCAGCTGAACGCCCCAGCGGGTCAGGCAGATTTCGGCGAGGTGGCGAACGATCAGCCCCGGCTCCTTGAGCAACTTGCCATCGCTCGCACCATCGCCGGATGCATTACCCACCAGCGTGGCATGGCGCCCCGGCATGGGGTAAACACAGATCCGCGTGCCACGGGCAACTGACGGGATCACGCAGGCAAACCCCTTGGAACGCTCATCCCGCGAGTAGAAGCCAACGTACTCTTTGACGTTCCCAGCCAGGGTTACGCGCTCGCTTTGCACATTGCCGACCCCAGGCACAGGGTCGATGGCAAATATGTTTACGGGTACGCCCCGCAATACAGGGTCTTGTGCCATGGCATTGGCCAGCATGTGGCAACTGATCCCTCCCCTGCTCCAGCCCACCAGGTTGACCTGGGTTGGCAAGCGCGGCTTGCGGAACATGCTGATAATGCGCTCCTGCAGCTCCTGCGGGGTGGGGTGACGGTTACCGTAGTCATAGGTGCGCCAGAACCAGGAGGCGGTGGAGGAAGCATCCGGGATGGGGACGCCAGCGTGCTTCAGCCGCTCGTATTCTTCTTCGCTCAGCTTGGTGCGCTGCCAGGTGCTTTCGCCCTTGATCACCTGCAACACGTGGTTGACGTTCTCTTCCCAGCCGCGGCCAAACAGCTGGCCCGTCCAGTTGAAGTAGCCGCCGGGCTCGACGAACAGGTTGTCATCCTGCAGGTTGCCGCTGCCAGGGCCGTCTACGGCGATCCAGTGGGCAAACTCGCGGCCCTGATCGTTGCTGGCTAGGGTGGAGACCAGCTCGCCATTCCAGAAGTTGGGGTTTGCGTCGTCGAAGCGGTGGGAGCCGGTGCCGCAGAAGTAGGCGGTGAAGACACTCATTTGTTGATCTCTGTAGTGAGAAATGAGTGCTGAAGATAGGGAGGCAGATCGATGGAATGCAGGCGGAAAGCTCTCACCTGAACAAATGGGGCCGCAAAGCGGCCCGCTATTAACTACTTGCTGATCAGCCCATCAGCCCGGAACATCTGCCGGATCCCGCGAATCGCCTGGCGAATACGGTCCTGGTTCTCGATCAGGGCGAAGCGCACATGGTCATCGCCATAGTCACCGAAGCCGATCCCCGGCGAGACACAGACCTTGGCCTCGGCCAGCAGCTTCTTGGAAAACTCCAGCGAACCCAGATGCGCATATTGCTCCGGGATCTTCGCCCACACATACATCGACGCCTTGGGGTTCTCGACCATCCAGCCCAGTTCGTGCAGCCCTTTCACCAGCAGGTTGCGGCGCTGACGGTACTGTTCGGCAATGTCGCGCACGCACTGTTGGTCGCCTTCCAGCGCGGCGATAGCCGCGACCTGCAGCGGGGTGAAGGTGCCGTAGTCGTGGTAGCTCTTGATCCGCGCCAGGGCGCTGACCAGCTCGGGGTTGCCGACCATGAAGCCGATCCGCCAGCCCGCCATGTTGTAGCTCTTGGACAGGGTGAAGAACTCCACTGCAATGTCCTTGGCGCCAGGCACCTGCATGATCGACGGGGCCTTCCAACCGTCGTAGACGATGTCGGCGTAGGCCAGGTCGTGTACCACCAGCACGTTGTACTGCTTGGCCAGGGCCACCACGCGCTCGAAGAAGTCCAACTCCACGCACTGGGCGGTGGGGTTGGACGGGAAGCCGAGGATCATCATCTTCGGCTTGGGGATCGACTCGCGGATCGCCCGCTCCAATTCGTTGAAGAAGTCCACGCCTGGCACCAGTGGCACCGAACGCACCTGAGCACCGGCGATCACCGCACCGTAGATGTGGATCGGGTAGCTGGGGTTGGGCACGAGTACCGTGTCGCCCTGGTCGAGGGTAGCCAGCATCAGGTGGGCCAGGCCTTCTTTGGAACCGATAGTGACAATGGCCTCGCTTTCCGGGTCGATGTCGACCTCGTAGCGTTCCTTGTACCAGTTGGAAATGGCCCGGCGCAGGCGCGGGATGCCGCGAGAGGTGGAATAGCCGTGGGTGTCTTCACGCTGGGCAACCTGCACCAGCTTCTCGACGATGTGCGGCGGGGTGGCGCCATCGGGGTTGCCCATGCTCAGGTCGATGATGTCCTCGCCACGGCGGCGGGCAGCCATCTTGAGTTCGGCAGTGATGTTGAAGACGTAAGGGGGGAGACGATCGATGCGCGCAAAGCGGCGCGGCGAACCTGGGTTGGCCATGGCTTCCTCTGAGTACGTAAGCGCCCGGAACCGTCCGAGCGACGTTGGCCGATGTGGCGGCCTGGATCAGAAGATAGTGCCGAAACAGGATTCATGTAAAGGACAATTTCCTGTTTTGTTATATTTTTTCAGATGTATTTTTTGAAAAACTGAGATTTATGTTTTCATGGCCGGTCTCTTCGCGGGCAAGCCCGCTCCCACAGGCATATCACAACCCTCAAGCTTGTGATGAACCTGTGGGAGCGGGCTTGCCCGCGAAGAGACCAGCCCAGGAAAAACACCCAAAAAAAACCCCGGCACATGGCCGGGGTTTTCGTGTAACAGGCAGCAGTATCAGCGTGCGTAGGTCATCAGCACGTCCGCAGCGGTCTGGCTGTCCACACCCATCATCACGCTCAGGGCAGTGACGGTGAGGATGGAGAAGCCGAACACCTTGCGGGCCCACTTGCTGTCGTCCTCGGCCTTGTAACCACCCCAGGCCATGTACAGCCAGTACAGGCCCATGGCGGCTGCCACGGCCAGGTAGCCGAGGCCGGCGTAACCGCCGAGGGTAAGCATCAAGGTGGCGAGCACGAAGGCCAGCACGTACAGCACGATCTGCTTCTTCGCCGCGAGAACACCGCGCGCCACCGGCAGGACCGGAATGTTGGCAGCGCTGTAATCCTTGAAGCGGAAGATCGCGATGGCAAAGCTGTGCGGCATCTGCCACAGGCTGAACATCACCAGCAGGGTTACCGCAGCCAGGTCGAAGCTGTTGCTAACGGCGCAGTAGCCGATCACCGGAGGCATGGCACCCGACAGGCTGCCGACCAAGGTGCCGTGCACCGATTTACGCTTCAGCCACAGGCTGTAGAAACCGACGTAGACGATGAAGCCAATCAGCGCGCAGAACGCCGACAGCGGGTTGGCCTGAACATACAGCAGGCTGAAACCCGCCACCCCGAGCAGGGTGGCGTAGATCAGCGCGAGGGGCAGCGACATGCCGCCCTGAACCATGACGCGGTTCTTGGTGCGCTCCATCTTGTGGTCGATGTCACGGTCGATGCAGTTGTTGAACACGCATCCGGACGCCACCACCAACGAAGTACCGATCACCACCGCCAGGAACAGGGCGAAATCCACATGGCCCTTCGAGGCAAGGAAGAAACCGCCTGCCACGGAAAGCACGTTACCGAAAATGATCCCCGGTTTGGTGATTTGGATAAAGTGCTTAACGGACATGCAGTCTTACCTCACTTGGCCAACATTTCGAAGTGGATGCTGAACATGATCCACAGCGACAGGCCGACAAGCAGAGCGATCACCATAGTGGTGAACAGGAACGTCGATACGTTGTTGCGTTGCTCTTTCGAGCGGTCCATGTGCAGGAAGTAAACCAGGTGGACAACTACCTGGATCACGGCCATGGCAACAATGATCAGAACGGTCAGGTTCTTCGGCAGGCTGGCGGTCATGGCCAGGCCGAACGGGATCGCAGTCAGGATGATCGACAGTACGAAGCCGATCATGTACGACTTGACGCTGCCGTGGTTACCTTCGTGATGAGTGTCGTGTGCGTTAGCCATTACAGAACTCCCAGCAGGTAAACGACGGTGAATACGCAGATCCAGACCACGTCCAGGAAGTGCCAGAACAGGCTCAGGCAGCTCATGCGGGTCTTGGCGGTCGGCGTGATGCCGTGCTTGTTGATCTGGTACATCATGATTGCCATCCAGATCAGACCAGCAGTCACGTGCAGACCGTGGGTACCTACCAGGGCAAAGAAGCCCGACAGGAAGCCACTGCGCTGCGGGCCGAAGCCTTCGCTGATCAGGTGATGGAATTCATAGATTTCCATCGCGATGAAGCCTGCACCAAACAGGAAGGTCACGGCCAACCAGCCCAGTACACCCGCTTTCTTGCCATCGAACATCTTCAGCATAGCGAAGCCGAAGGTGATCGAGGACAGCAGCAGGAACAGCGTTTCAACAGCTACGAAATCGAGCTGGAAGATGTCATGACCCGACGGGCCGCCGGCAAAACTGCCGGACAGCACCGCGTAGGTGGCGAAGAGCGACGCAAACAGGATGCAGTCGGTCATCAGGTACAGCCAGAAGCCCAGTACGGTCATCTGGCCCGAGTCGTGGTGGTGGTCGTCATGCCCATGGTCGTGACCATGAGCAGCGCCGCCGTGCATTACTTGACTGGACATTGATTACACCCGCTCAAACGATTCGACACGTGCGCCGGCAGGCAGAGCACCTGCTTTGGCCAGCGCTTTCATACGCTCGCCTTCGATGCGCGCCACTTCTTCGGCCGGAACCATGTAGCCCTGGTCGTCACGTGCAGCGTGGCGAACGAAGACAGCGATGGTTGCAACCAGGCTTGCACCAACCAGCCACCAGATGTGCCAGATGAAGGCAAAGCCGAAGACGGTCAGGAACAGGCCCATGAACAGACCAGTCGAGGTGTTGCTTGGCATATGGATGGCGTCGAACTTGGTCGCCGGCTTGTAAGCCTTACCGGTTTCCTTGGTTTCGTGCCATGCATCCAGGCCAACCTGCTCAGGCATGTGGGCGAAGTTGTAGAACGGTGGTGGCGACGAAGTCGACCATTCCAGGGTACGGCCGCCCCATGGGTCGCCGGTCACGTCCAGGTTCTGGTTGCGGTCGCGAACCGATACGTACAGCTGGATCAGCTGGCAAGCGATACCGAACAGGATCAGCACGGCGCCGACAACGGCTACGTACAGGTAGGGTTCCCACAGTGGGTTGTCGGAGTGGTTCAGACGACGGGTCATGCCCATGAAGCCCAGGGCGTACAGCGGCATGAACGCAACGTAGAAGCCCGACAGCCAGAACCAGAAGGCAGCTTTGCCCCACTTCTCGTTCAGGGTGAAGCCGAAGGCTTTCGGGAACCAGAAGGCGAAACCGGCGATGTAGCCGAATACCGCGCCACCGATGATCACGTTGTGGAAGTGCGCAATAACGAACAGGCTGTTGTGCAGAACGAAGTCAGCACCCGGAACGGCCAGCAGTACGCCGGTCATGCCACCGATGGAGAAGGTGACCATGAAGCCCAGGGTCCAGAGCATCGGTGCGGTGAAGCGCACACGGCCTTGGTACATGGTGAACAGCCAGTTGAACAGCTTCACACCGGTCGGGATGGAGATCAGCATCGTCGCCAGGCCGAAGAAGGTGTTGACGCTGGCGCCGGCACCCATGGTGAAGAAGTGGTGCAGCCATACCGCAAAGCCCAGGATGGCGATCGCGCCCGATGCGTAGATCATCGAGTGGTGGCCGAACAGGCGTTTGCCAGAGAACGTCGAAGTCACTTCCGAGAACACGCCGAAGGCCGGCAGGATCAGGATGTAAACCTCAGGGTGACCCCACGCCCAGAACAGGTTGACGTACATCATCGGGTTCCCACCAAGCTCGTTGGTGAAAATGTGGAAGTCCAGATAACGGTCAACAGTCAGCAGTGCGAGTGCAGCGGTCAGAATCGGGAACGAAGCGACGATCAGTACGTTGGCCCAGGTGCAGGTCCAGGTGAAGATCGGCATGTCCATCAGCTTCATGCCAGGTGCGCGCATCTTCATCACGGTGACGAGGAAGTTCACGCCGGTAAGCGTCGTACCCAATCCGGATAGCTGTAGCGCCCAGATGTAGTAGTCGACACCCACCCCAGGGCTGTACTGAATGCCCGCGAGAGGCGGATAGGCAACCCAGCCGGTCTTGGCGAATTCACCAACGCCCAGCGAGATGTTGACCAGCAGCACGCCTGCCAGCAGCAGGTAGAAGCTCAGGGAGTTCAGGAACGGGAAGGCAACGTCACGTGCACCGATCTGCAGAGGAACCGCCAGGTTCATCAGGCCGGTGAAGAACGGCATCGCCATGAAGATGATCATGATCACACCGTGAGCGGTGAAGATCTGGTCATAGTGTTCAGGCGGCAGGTAGCCTTCGGAGCCACCAGTTGCGGCAGCCAGCTGGGTACGCATCATGATGGCGTCGGCAAAGCCGCGCAGCAGCATGATCATCGCGACGATGATGTACATCACGCCGATCTTTTTGTGGTCGACAGTAGTCAGCCACTCGCTCCACAAGTAGGTCCACTTGCGGAAATAGGTGATAAGACCGACGACAGCGATACCGCCGAGCGCGATCATGGCAAGCGTCACCATGACTATCGGCTCGTGATAGGGTATCGCCTCCAGGCTTAGTTTACCGAACATCTCTTACTCCTCTGCACCGGCAGCTGGTTGCATACTCGATTCCACACCCTTGGTTGTGGCCAGATCTTTGCTGCCTGCTTCTTCGTGGCTACGGCCGCGGTTCATGCCTTCGTACTTGTCGACGATCAGCTGGAACTGCTCAGGCGAAGCCTCGCTATACAGCGCGACTGGGTTGTTTTCGCTTGGTTTGGCCAAGGCGTCGTATTCGGCCTTGTCCAGCTTCTTCGGCGACTGCTTGACCTCGGCGACCCACTTGTCGAAGTCTTCCTGAGTGGTGGCAGTAGCCTTGAATTTCATGCCGGTGAAGCCAGCACCGCTGTAGTTGGCGCTGATACCGTCGAACTCGCCGTTTTCGTTGGCGATCAGGTGCAGCTTGGTGGTCATGCCGGCCATGGCGTAGATCTGGCCGCCCAGGCCCGGGATGAAGAACGAGTTCATCACGGCGTCGGAAGTGACGCGGAAGTTGACCGGGGTGTTAGCCGGGAAGACGATCTTGTTGACCGTGGCAATGCCCTGCTCCGGGTAGATGAACAGCCACTTCCAGTCCAGCGCGACCACGTCGATCTGCACCGGCTTCACATCGGAATCCAGTGGACGGTATGGGTCCAGCTTGTGGGTGGAGTGGTAGGTGACGTAACCCAGGGCGATGATGATCAGGATCGGGATGATCCACACCGCGGCCTCGATCTTGGTCGAGTGCGACCAGTCAGGGGTGTAGGTGGCTGCCTTGTTGGAAGCACGGTACTTCCAGGCGAACGCCAAGGTCATGATGATGACGGGGATTACCACCAGCAGCATCAGGCCGGTAGCGATCAGGATCAGGTTCTTTTGCTCAATGCCGACCTGGCCCTTCGGGTCGAGCAGGGTCCAGTTGCACCCACTGAGTAAAAGCATGCCTAAAAAGGGCAATATGCCAAACAGTCTGGGGTAACGCTTTTTACTCATCTCACGACCTCTAGATCAGCTTGCTTCAATGCAATTTGTGTTTTGGTAGCCAACACTTCGTCCTGCCAAGTGAGGCATTTCGCGCCCGTACTCGCTCCTGCCTGGGGTCCGACTGCAGGACCTTGGCTTCAAGCGGGTTAACGGTGCTTATGGTTTCGTAGGCAACAGGCCTGTACTTCAGACCAAGTCCATTTGGTGCGGGAAAACGCGGAGGGGTATCCGCCCGGTATCGCCGTTGGGCGAAACTTGACGAAGTCAGCAAAAAGGAGCGCTGGGGCTTCCTTCAATCCTGCGACTCGCAAGCAGTGCCGAACGGAAATTGGGGGCGATTGTAGATAGGTCGCCAACCCTTGACTATGACTTATTGAGCAACAGTCTTTTACAGAATACGTAACAATGCTGCTCAATAATTCAACTTCGCGACAGTTTGTCGCACCCCGCTTGCTAGGTCTCAAAGCCGCATTCTGCAAGGCCTAGAGGTTGATCTGGATCAAGCGGTGCGCAACTTTTCCCTCTTCTCACGGGGTGTAAAAGACCCCATGCAATTCGGGACTTTTGTCTAAGCCTGGCGTCGGTTGCGGTAGATCCCGAACGGAACCAGGACAGCGGTCAGCACAAACGCCACAAGTGCCCATTGCGCCAGCGACAGGCCGAGGATCGGCGGGTACGGCGTGCTGCAGAAGCCGTCGACCTGGAACGCCAGCGGCCACAGCTTGGCCAGCGGCAGGTCATCCACGATTGGCTGCAGGGTATCGATACCGCAACTGACCATGGGGTTGGCGAGTATATACACATGGTTGCCAGCCGCAACGATTCCGCCAATGGCACTGAGCACCACCAGCGCTTCGAAGAAGGTCAGGCTGCGACGCCCAGGCATCGCCGCTGCGATGAAGGCAAACAAGGCAATGAACAGCAGCGCATAGCGCTGCAGGATGCACAACGGGCAGGGTGCCTCGCCCAGCACCACTTGCATGTAGAGGGCGCCACCGATCAGCGCAAGGCAGATCAGGCCCAACAGCACCAGAAAGCGCCGTTCCCGATTCAGGCGCGATGTTTGTTCGTTCATTGCCGGTTCCTTCGATGGATAGTGGCAGCGTGGTCCGCCTGCCTGGGCGCAAGTCTACACGCTGGGCAGGGCCTGTGAGCATGCCGAGGAGGCGGTGTGATGACACTGCGCAGGGCTATCCGGTGAGGCTGAGACCGGCCGCAACGACGTCGGTTCAACGCCGGGCAGCAAAAAAGCGGCTGCCCGAGTGCCGCGCAGGGGCAAGCCCCTCGACACCCGGGAGTGAAGGATACCGTGATTAAAGGGGGATTAAGTCGGTATGGCTCAAGCCATGTGTCGCGCGTGAGATCGAGCGCCGCCCGCGCGGCGCTTCGCAGCACAAGGCTGCTCCTACAGTTTGTTTCGGGCCAATTATTCCTGGGGCACCAGCGCGCGCCCCCTTGGTGTCCACCGCGATACCGTGCCGGATGAACAAGGCGGTCGCGCGCGTTGGCGCAGGCGTTACTGGCCCGAAACAGATGTGGGAGCAGCCTTGTGCTGCGAAGCGCCGCGCGGGCGGCGCTCGATCTCACAGGCCCTTGAAAACTCAAGGCCTACACCTCCAAGCCCCACCACACTCCCCTTCCTTTATATATAGGCATCAAGAAAGTGCGGTACAGCCAGGCCATCACTCCAAGGCAGCCGCCGGCCCGAAGAACTCATAACGGCTCTGCTGCTCCGGCACACCCAAGCCCTTCAACTGGCGCTTGACCGCTGCCATGAACGCCTTGGGGCCAAGGAAGTAGGCATCCACATCACGCTCTGGCGGCAACCACTCGGCCAGCAGGTCTTCGCTCAGCAAGCCCACGGCATCAGCTGCAGCGCCACCTTGCGGCTCGGCATAGCAGTAGAAGCGCTTGAGTTGCGGATGACGCGCCGCCAGGCCATCGATCCAGTCCCGGAAGGCATGCACTGCGCCGTTACGCGCACAGTGAATGAAATGCACCTCGCGCTGGGTTTGCAACGCGGCTTGCAGCATTGCCAAGGTCGGGGTAATGCCTACACCACCGCTGATCAGCACCAGCGGCTTGTCGCTGGCTGCCAAGGTAAAGTCACCCGCCGGCGGGAACAGTTGCAGGGTATCGCCCACCACCAGTTCGTCGTGCAGGTAGTTGGAGACCTTGCCGCCGGCCTCGCGCTTGACGCTGATCCGGTATTGCTTGCCATCGCACAGCGCCGACAGGGAATAGTTGCGGCGCTGCTCGGCACCGTCGATGTCCAGCTTGAGGCCAATGTACTGGCCAGGCTCGGCCTTGAGCACCGGCTTGCCATCCACCGGGGCGAAATAGAACGAGACGATCTCGCTGCTTTCCTGTTCGCGGCGTGCCAGGCGGAATTCACGGGTACCGCGCCAGCCCCCTTCGGCCTCTTCCTTCTCTTTATAGAGGTTTTCTTCAGCACCAATCAAAATGTCGGCCAGCTGGCCATAGGCCGCGCCCCATGCGTCGATCACTGCAGGGGTGGCGATTTCCTTGCCCAACACTTCCTCGATGGCGCGCAGCAGGCAGCTACCGACGATCGGGTAGTGCTCCGGCAGAATCTGCAGGGCAACATGCTTGTTGATGATCTGCCCGACCAGGCCGCCCAGTTGCTCCAGTTGGTCGATGTGGCGGGCATACATCAGCACGCCATTGGCCAGGGCGCGCGGCTGGTCGCCGCTGGCCTGGTGCGCTTGGTTGAACAGCGGCCGCACTTCGGGGTACTCGCTGAGCATCATCTTGTAGAAGTGAGTGGTCAGCGCTTCGCCGCCGCTTTCCAGCAGGGGTACAGTGGCTTTGATGATTGCACGTTGTTCGGCATTGAGCATTGCAACAACTCCTGAGCCTGTGGCTTCGAATGACTGCCCCTGCTATTACAGCAATCGTGCCAACTTTTATCGCCAGCAAAATCAGGGGGTTGACCCAGGTCATGTCAAAACGACCTACCCCAGCGTATAGTCATATCGACCCATAGGAGTCCATATGACCACAAAGCCGCTGCTCACTACCCTGCTCCCCCTGGTCAGCGACCTGTCCCGCGATTTGCCCGACCAGGAACGCTATCGCCGCCTGCTGCAGGCCATGCGCGGCCTGCTGCCGTGCGATGCCGCCGCGCTGCTGCGCCTGGACGGTGAATGGCTGGTGCCACTGGCGGTGGACGGCCTGAGCCCGGACACCTTGGGCCGGCGCTTCCGGGTCAGCGAGCACCCGCGCTTCCAGATACTGCTCAGCCGCCCGGAACCCACCCGCTTCGCCAGCGACTCCGAGCTGCCCGACCCCTACGATGGCCTGGTCAACGCCCCCGATGCCGACCTTGAGGTGCATGACTGCATGGGCTGCCCGTTGATGGTCGATGAGCGCCCTTGGGGCCTGGTCACCCTCGACGCCCTCACCCCCGGGCAATTCCAGAGCCTGGAGCTGGATGCCCTGCAGGCGTTCGCCAGCCTGGCTGCCGCAACCGTTACCGTAGCCGAGCGCATCGAGCACCTGGCCCTGCGCGCCGAAGACGAACACCACCGCGCCGAGATCTACCGCCAGGCCAGCGGCCAGGATAAAGAGCTGATTGGCCAAAGCCCCGCGCACAAACGCCTGGTAGAAGAAATCCGCCTGGTCGGTGGCAGC
The DNA here is from genome assembly GCF_048068035.1 of Pseudomonas sp. NY11955. Taxonomy (NCBI): domain Bacteria; kingdom Pseudomonadati; phylum Pseudomonadota; class Gammaproteobacteria; order Pseudomonadales; family Pseudomonadaceae; genus Pseudomonas; species Pseudomonas sp. NY11955. The sequence continues at coordinate 47,162 of NZ_JBLUPS010000023.1, read as the reverse complement.
GACCTGACCGTGCTGATCACGGGCGAAACCGGCGTCGGCAAGGAACTGGTGGCCCAGGCGCTGCACCAGGCCAGCAGCCGCGCCGACAAGCCGCTGATCAGCCTCAACTGTGCCGCTCTGCCCGATACCTTGGTGGAAAGCGAACTGTTCGGCCATGTGCGCGGTGCCTTCACTGGCGCGCATGGCGAACGCCGTGGCAAGTTCGAGTTGGCCAACGGCGGCACGCTGTTCCTCGACGAAGTGGGCGAACTGCCACTGACGGTGCAAGCCAAGCTGTTGCGCGTACTGCAGAGCGGCCAACTGCAGCGCCTGGGCTCGGACCGCGAGCACCGGGTGGACGTGCGCCTGATTGCCGCGACCAACCGCGACCTGGCGGCAGAAGTGCGTCACGGCAACTTCCGCGCCGACTTCTATCACCGCCTTAGCGTGTACCCGCTGCACGTGCCGCCGTTGCGCGAACGTGGGCGGGACGTGCTGCTATTGGCTGGCTACTTCCTCGAACAGAACCGTTCGCGGCTAGGCCTGAACAGCCTGCGTTTGAGCCCCGAAGCGCAAGCCGCGCTGATCGCCTACGACTGGCCGGGCAACGTGCGCGAACTGGAACACCTGATCGGCCGCTCGGCACTCAAGGCGCTGGGCCAGCACCCTGACCGGCCACGCATCCTCACCCTCGAAGCCATCGACCTGGACCTGCGCCTATCCTCGACCACGCCCGGCACGCTGCCCTCCCCCACCACCCCGTCCCCTGTGGCCACGCTGCCTGAAGGTGGCCTGCGCGAAGCCGTCGATATCTACCAGCGCCAGGTAATCGAAGCCTGCTTGCACAAGCACCAGGACAACTGGGCGGCAGCGGCCCGCGAACTTGGCTTGGACCGCGCAAACCTGAGCCGTCTGGCCCGCCGGCTGGGGCTTCGCTGAGGCCTCTCTACCAAAGGATTAACCCAGAAAGCCATCTGGTTGCTTCCACCCCGGCTGCTATATCTCCCTAACCACCCATTTCTCGACTGCCTGGTCGAGGCTGAGCGCAACAACCCGGAAAGGGCTCTGTTACGCCGGTTGTGGCCCACACCGTCGGGCCGGGGGACACGGATACCAGCAGGGAGCATCCATGGACAACATCGTCGTCGCCGATAAGCAATCCGAAGTCGCCACTCAGAGCGCCTGGGGCAATATCAATCTCAAAGCACCAGGCGTCGTGCAGATGCCGGTAGCCCCCGACAAGGTGGCCACGGTTACCCAACGCGGTCAGGACCTGATCATCACGCTGAAGTCGGGTGAAAAAGTCACCATCGGTAACTTCTTCGCCGTGGACCAGGCGGGGGTCGGTAGCGACATCGTCTTCGTTGGTGAAGACGGCACCCTGTGGCATGCCCAGTACGACGCGGCAGCGTTCACCGGCTTCACTTTCGAAGATGTGGCCTCGCTGGACGAACTGGTCGCGGGCATCGGCACCGCCGGCAGCGCCATGCCCACCTGGGCGATTGCCGGGCTCAGCCTGCTTGGCGTCGGCGGTGCGGCAGCAGCGGCAGACAACAGCGGTGGTGGCAGCAGCGGTGGTTCCGCCCCGGACACCACCGCACCGGCCACGCCAATCGACCTGCTGGTTTCGCCAGATGGCCTGCGCCTGACCGGCCGCGGCGAAGCAGGCGCCACGGTGAACATCCGCGACGCCGCCGGCAACCTGATCGGCAGCGGCACCGTGGCGGCCGACGGCAGCTTCAACGTGACGTTGAGCCCGCCACAGGTCAACAGCGAAAACCTCGAAGTCACCCTGACCGATGGCGCGGGCAATGTCTCGGCGCCCGGCACTGTCACCGCCCCGGATGTGACCGCGCCGCTGGCACCGACCGACCTGGTCATCGACGCACAGGGCACCACCCTTACAGGGCGTGCCGAACCGGGTTCGACGGTTTCGGTACGCGGCGCTGGCGGCGTGGTGCTGGGCACTGCGGTGGCCGGTGCGGACGGCCAGTTCAGCATCACCCTGCAACCACCACAGACCGACGGCCGAGCCCTTGAAGTCAGCGCGGCAGACGCTGCCGGCAATACGTCGCCTGCGGCCAGCGTTACCGCACCGGACGTCGACAACCCTGACACCACCGCCCCCGACCAGCCGACCGACCTGGCCCTGGCCAATGGCGTAACCCTCACCGGGCGTGGCGAGCCCGGCGCCACCGTGCAGGTGCGTGATGCTGCCGGCAACCTCATCGGCAGCGGCCTGGTGAACGCCGACGGTAGCTTCAGCCTTACGCTTTCGCCTGCCCAGGCCAACGGTGAAACCCTGGATATCCGCCAGGTCGATGCCGCCGGCAACAGCTCGATACCGCTGGAATTCTCCGCCCCCGATATCACTGCGCCTGCGGCCCCGGCCGAGCTGGCCGTCAGCGCTGACGGTACTGTGCTCACCGGCCGTGCCGAACCGGGCAGCACCGTACGTATCCTGGCGGCCGATGGCACTGAACTGGGCACTGCCGTGGTCGGCCCGACCGGCGTATTCAGCATCAACCTCGCGCCACCGCAAGTCGATGGCGAAGTGCTGCAAGCGACTGCCACCGATGCCGCTGGTAACACCTCTGTGACCAGTTCGGTCACTGCGCCGGATATCGACGACGGTGATGTAACCCCGCCAGAAGCCCCAACCAACCTGATCATCGGCCTTGCCGGCCACCAGTTGAGCGGCCGTGGCGAAGTGGGTAGCACCGTGCAGGTGCGAGACGCCGCAGGCAACATCATCGCGACGGGTATCGTGGGTGCTGATGGTACCTTCGCCATCGCTTTGGACCCCGCGGTCATCGACGGCAGCACATTACAGGTCACCCTGACCGATGCCGCCGGCAACGTTTCGCAGCCAGGTTCGGTCACCTCAGCCGACCTGCTGCCGCCTGCTCAACCGACTGACCTGGCCCTGGCCGACGGCGTGACCTTCACCGGTCGCGGCGAGCCGGGCGCTACCGTGCAAGTGCGCGATGCCGCCGGCACTGTCATTGGCACAGGTATCGTCGGTGCCGACGGCCTGTTCAGCATCACCCTCTCGCCTGCTCAAGCCAATGGCGAAGCCCTGGACGTCCGCCTGCTGGATGCTGCCGGCAACACCTCGGCGCCGCTGCAATTCGATGCCCCGGACATCACCCCGCCGGACGCGGTGAGCAACGTCGTGGTCGGCGCCGGTGGCCTGGCCTTGAGCGGCCGTGGCGAACCGGGTGCCACAGTCGAAGTGCGTGATGCCAACGGCAACGTGATAGGCACGGGTGTGGTGAGTGCCAACGGCACCTTCCTGATCGACCTCAACCCTGCCGCGCAGCCGGGTGAACACCTGATCCTGGTACAGACCGATCCGAGCGGCAACGCCTCGGTGGCCCTGGAGTACGACGTACCCCTGACCAACGCCCCAGCCAGCCCGAGCAACCTCGCCATCGATGCCGACGGCACTACCCTCACCGGTACTGCACCCGCCGGGACCCGCGTCGAAGTACACGATGCCAACGGCACCCTGATCGGCAGTGCCATCGCCAATGCTGATGGTTCTTTCAGCATCGAACTGAATCCTGCACAAGCCAACGGTGAACTGCTGGATGTAGTCGCCATCGATGGCAGTGGCCTTTCTTCGCTTCCGGCGCAGGTTACCGCACCGGATATTACCGCCCCTGGCGCACCAACCGAACTGGCGGTCAATGCCAACGGTACCGTGGTTACCGGCCGCGCCGAACCGGGCAGCACCGTGCGCATCCTTGCGCCAGACGGCAGCGAGCTGGGCAGCGCCGTGGTCGGCCCGACCGGCGCGTTCAGCATCAACCTGACCCCGCCGCAAGTCGACGGCGAGGTGCTGCAAGCCACCGCCACCGATGCGGCAGGCAATACCTCGCTTGCAAGCAATGTCACCGCGCCGGACATCGACGGCGGCGACATCACCCCGCCTGAAGCGCCAACCAATCTGGTCATTGGCCTGGCCGGCGGCCAACTGAGCGGTCGCGGCGAAGCCGGCACCACCGTGCAGGTGCGCGATGCCGCAGGTAACCTCCTGGCCACCGGCACTGTCGGCCCGGATGGCACGTTCGTGTTGACCCTGAGCCCCGTGGTGAACGACGGCAGTACCCTGCAAGTCACCTTGACCGATGCCGCCGGCAACGTGTCGCAGCCAGGTTCGGTCACCTCAGCCGACCTGCTGCCGCCTGCGCAACCGACTGACCTGGCCCTGGCCGATGGCGTGACCTTTACCGGTCGCGGCGAGCCGGGCGCCACGGTGCAAGTGCGCGATGCCGCAGGCACGGTTATCGGCACAGGTATCGTGGGTGCCGACGGCCTGTTCAGCATCACCCTGTCGCCTGCCCAGGCCAATGGCGAAGCGCTGGACGTGCGCCTGGTGGATGCTGCCGGCAACACCTCGGCACCACTACAGTTCGATGCACCGGACATCACCCCACCCGATGCCGTCAGCAATATCGTGGTCGGTGCCGGTGGTCTGGCCCTGAGCGGCCGTGGCGAGCCGGGGGCTACCGTCGAAGTGCGCGATGCCAACGGCACCGTGATCGGCACCGGCGTAGTCGGCACCAACGGCACCTTCCTGATCGACCTCAACCCAGCCGCGCAGCCAGGTGAACACCTGAGCCTGGTGCAGACCGACCCAAGCGGTAATGCCTCGCTGGCCCTGGAGTACGACGTACCGCTGACCACCGCCCCAGCCAGCCCAAGCAACCTGGCTATCGACGCCGACGGCACTACTCTGACGGGTACCGCACCCGCCGGCACCCGCGTCGAAGCACACGATGCCAACGGCACGCTGATCGGCAGTGCCATCGCCAATGCCGATGGCAGCTTCAGCATCGAACTGAACCCAGCCCAAGCCAACGGCGAACTGCTGGACGTGGTTGCCATCGATGGCAGTGGCGTTTCCTCGCTGCCGGCGCAGGTCACCGCACCGGATACCACGGCGCCAGCTGCACCGACCGAGCTGGCAGTCAGTGCCAACGGTACTGTAGTTACCGGCCGTGCCGAACCGGGCAGCACCGTGCGCATTCTGGCGGCCGATGGCACTGAACTGGGCACCGCCGTGGTCGGCCCGACCGGCGTATTCAGCATCAACCTCGCGCCACCGCAAGTCGATGGCGAAGTGCTGCAAGCGACTGCCACCGATGCCGCTGGTAACACCTCTGTCGCCAGCTCGGTCACAGCGCCGGACATCGACGGCGGTGATACCACGCCACCGGATGCCCCGACCAACCTGGTCATCGGCCTGGCCGGCAGCCAACTCAGTGGTCGCGGCGAAGCCGGCACCACCGTACAGGTGCGCGATGCCGCAGGTAATCTCCTGGTCACTGGCACTGTCGGCCCGGATGGCACGTTCGTGGTGACCCTGAACCCGGTGGTGAACGACGGCAGTACCCTGCAAGTCACCTTGACCGATGCCGCCGGCAATGTGTCGCAGCCAGGTTCGGTTACCTCAGCCGACCTGCTGCCGCCTGCGCAACCGACTGACCTGGCCCTGGCCGACGGCGTGACCTTCACCGGTCGTGGCGAGCCGGGCACTACCGTGCAAGTGCGCGATGCCGCCGGCACTGTCATTGGCACAGGTATCGTCGGTGCCGACGGCCTGTTCAGCATCACCCTCTCGCCTGTCCAAGCCAATGGCGAAGCCCTGGATGTGCGTCTGGTGGATGCCGCCGGCAACACCTCGGCGCCGCTGCAATTCGATGCCCCGGACATCACCCCGCCGGACGCAGTGAGCAACGTCGTGGTCGGCGCCGGTGGTCTGGCCCTGAGCGGCCGTGGCGAACCGGGGGCGACCGTCGAAGTACGCGATGCCAACGGCACCGTGATCGGCACTGGCGTGGTCGGTGCCAATGGCACCTTCCTGATCGACCTCAACCCTGCCGCACAGCCTGGCGAACACCTGAGCCTGGTGCAAACCGACCCAAGCGGCAATGCCTCCGTGGCCTTGGAGTACGACGTACCGCTGACCACCGCCCCGGACAGCCCGAGCAACCTGGCCATCGATGCCGACGGCACCACCCTCACTGGTACCGCGCCGGCCGGCAGCCGCGTGGAAGTGCACGATGCCAACGGCACGCTGATCGGCAGTGCCATCGCCAATGCCGATGGCACCTTCAGCATCGAGCTCACTCCCGCACAGGCCAACGGCGAACTGCTGGATGTGGTCGCCATCGATAGCAGCGACGTTTCCTCGCTGCCTGCGCAAGTTACCGCACCCGACATCACCGCCCCTGCCGCACCGAGTGAACTGGCGGTCAGTGCCAACGGTACCGTGGTCACCGGCCGCGCCGAACCGGGTAGCACCGTGCGTATCCAGGCAGCCGACGGCACCGAACTGGGCAGCGCCGTGGTCGGCCCGACCGGTGCGTTCAGCATCAACCTCAATCCACCCCAGGTAGATGGCGAAGTGCTGCAAGCCACCGCGACTGATGCCGCTGGCAACGCCTCGGTCGCCAGCTCGGTCACCGCACCGGATATCGACGGCGGCGATACCACCCCGCCTGACGAACCGACCAACCTGGTGATCGGCCTGGCCGGCAGCCAACTCAGTGGTCGCGGCGAAGCCGGCACCACCGTGCAGGTCCGCGATGCCGCAGGCAACATTGTCGCGACGAGTACCGTTGGCGCTGACGGGACCTTCGTCATCGCCTTGAACCCCGCTGTCATCGACGGCAGCACCTTGCAGGTGACCCTGACTGACACCGCCGGCAACGTGTCGCCACCCGGCTCGGTCACCTCACCGGACTTGCAGGCCCCAGCCCAGCCCACCGAGCTGGCCCTGGCCGACGGCGTGACCTTCACCGGTCGCGGCGAGCCGGGTGCCACCGTGCAAGTACGCGATGCTGCGGGCACGGTCATCGGCACAGGTGTCGTCGGTGCCGATGGTCTGTTCAGCATCACTCTGTCGCCTGCCCAGGCCAACGGCGAGGCGCTGGATGTGCGCCTGGCGGATGCGGCTGGCAACACCTCGGCACCACTGCAATTCGATGCGCCGGACATCACCCCGCCTGCCGCCGTAAGCAATATCGTGGTCGGCGCCGATGGCCTGGCCCTGAGCGGCCGTGGCGAAGCCGGCGCCACCGTCGAAGTGCGCGATGCCAATGGCACCGTGATCGGCACCGCCGTGGTCGCGGCCAATGGCACCTTCCTCGTCGACCTTTCGCCGGCCGTGCAGCCTGGCGAGCAACTGAGCCTGGTGCAGACCGACCCAAGCGGCAATGCCTCTACGCCACTGCAGTTCGAAGTCCCGGTCACCACCGCGCCCGCCAGCCCAAGCGACCTGGTATTCGCCGAGGACGGCAGCAGCATCAGCGGGACCGCACCTGCCGGCAGCCGTGTGCAAGTGCATGATGCCAACGGCACGCTGATTGGCAGTGTGATAGCTGGCCCCGATGGCAGCTTCACCGTCACCCTCGACCCGGCCCAGGCCAATGGCGAACTGCTGGATGTGGTGGCCATCGATGGCAGCGGCGCTGCGTCCCTGCCGGTGCAAGTCACCGCGCCGGACATTACCCCTCCGGTCACCCCGAGTGAGCTGGTGGTCAATGCCGACGGCAGCCTGGTCACTGGCCGCGCCGAGCCGGGCAGCACCGTGCGTGTGCTGGCCGCCGACGGCACCACCGTGCTGGGTAGCGTGGTAGTAGGCGCCACCGGCAGCTTCAGCATCACCCTCGACCCGCCCCAGGTAAACGGCGAGGTGCTGCAAGTTACCGCCACCGATGCGGCAGGCAATGCCTCCACCGCTGGCAGCGTGACGGCGCCGGACATCGACGGCGTTGACACCACGCCGCCGGATGCCCCGACCAACCTGGTGATCAACGCTACTGGCAGCCAGCTGAGTGGTCGTGGCGAAGCCGGTGCCAGCGTTCAGGTACGCGATAGCGCAGGCAGCGTGGTGGCCACTGGCACGGTCAACCCGGATGGCACCTTCACCCTCACCTTGAGCCCGGCGATCACCGATGGCAGCACCCTGCAAGTCACCCTGACCGACGCTGCCGGCAACGCCTCACAACCCGGTTCGGTCGCCACGCCAGACCTGCAGGCCCCGGCCCAGCCCAGCGAGCTGGCCCTGGCCGATGGCGTCACCTTCACAGGCCGTGGCGAACCCGGCGCCACCGTGCAAGTGCGCAACGCCGCCGGCAGCCTGATCGGCACGGGCCTGGTCAACGAGGATGGCACCTTCAGCGTCACCCTGTTCCCCGCACAGGCCAATGGTGAAGCACTGGACATCCGCGTGGTGGATGCCGCCGGCAACAGCTCTGCGCCGCTGCAGTTCGACGCACCGGACATTACCCCGCCAGCCGCCGTCAGCAACATCGTGGTCGGCGCCGATGGCCTGCAGCTCAGTGGCCGTGGCGAGGCCGGTGCCACCGTGCAAGTACGTGACGCCAACGGCACTGTCATCGGCACCGCCACCGTCGGCGCCAACGGCACCTTCCTGGTCGACCTCGACCCTGCCGCGCAACCGGGCGCTCAGTTGAGCCTGGTGCAGACCGATGCCAGCGGCAACGCCTCCGAAGCCCTGCAATATGAAGTCCCGGCAACCACCGCGCCCGCCAGCCCAGGTGACCTGGTAGTGGCGGCGAACGGCGCCAGCATCACCGGCACCGCACCGGTGGGCAGCCGTGTGGAAGTACACGATGCCAACGGCACGCTAGTCGGCAGCGTGCTGGTGGGTGCCGGTGGCACCTTCACCGTCATCCTCAACCCGGCACAGGCCAATGGCGAACTGCTGGATGTGGTGGCCATCGACGGCAGCGGCGCTGCGTCCCTGCCGGTGCAAGTCACCGCGCCAGACATCACCCCACCGGTCACCCCGAGCGAACTGGTGATCAGTGCCAACGGCGGCGTGGTCACCGGCCGCGCCGAAGTGGGCAGCACCGTGCGCGTGCTGGCCGCCGATGGCACCACCGTGCTGGGTAGCGTGGTAGTGGGCGCCACCGGCAGTTTCAGCATCACCCTCGACCCGCCCCAGGTGAATGGTGAGGTGTTGCAAGTCACCGCCACCGACGCCGCTGGCAATGCCTCCACGGCCGGCAACATCACCGCGCCAGACATCGACGGTGGCGACACCACGCCACCGGATGCCGCCACCAACCTGGTGATCGGCCTGGCCGGCGCCCAGCTGAACGGCCGCGGCGAAGCCGGTGCCAGCGTGCAGGTGCGCGATGCCCAGGGCACTGTACTGGCCAGCGGCACGGTCAACCCGGATGGTACCTTCCAGATCACCCTCAACCCACCGGTGAAAGATGGCAGCACGCTGCAAGTGGTGCTGAGCGACGCCGCCGGCAATGCCTCCATACCCGCTTCGGTGGTTACCCCAGACCTGCAGGCCCCGGCACAGCCGACCGGCCTGGCCTTGGCCGACGGCGTGACCCTGAGCGGCAACGGCGAGCCGGGCGCGACCGTGCAGGTACGCGACGCTTCGGGCAACCTGCTCGGCACCGGCCTGGTCAGCGCAAACGGCAGCTTCAGCGTCACCTTGTCGCCGGCTCAGGCCAATGGCGAAGTGCTCGACGTCCGCTTGGTCGATGCCGCCGGCAACGTCTCTTCCCCACTGCAGTTCGATGCCCCGGACACCACCGCGCCTAACCTGGTCAGCAACATCGTGGTCGGTGCCGACGGCCTGACCCTGAGCGGTCGCGGCGAAGCCGGCGCCTCCGTCGAAGTACGCGATATCAATGGCTCGCTGGTCGGTAGCGGCACAGTGACTGCCAACGGCACCTTCCTGATCGATCTCGACCCGGCTGCGCTGCCGGGCGAACGCCTGAGCCTGGTGCAGACCGACCCGAGCGGCAATGCCTCCCAAGCCCTGACTTTCGATGTGCCACTGGTGGTCACGCCAACCAGCCCGAGCGAACTGGTGGTGGCCGCCGACGGCAGCAGCATCAGCGGTTCCGCCCCGGCTGGCAGCCGCGTGGAGGTGCATGATGCCAACGGCACACTGGTCGGTAGCATCGTGGTCGGTGCCGAGGGCACCTTCACCGTGGTGCTCACGCCGGCCCAGGCCAATGGCCAATTGCTGGACGTCGTGGCCATCGATAACAACGGCACCTCGTCCCTTCCGATACAGGTCAGTGCACCGGACATCACCCCTCCGGTAGCGCCAAGCGAACTGGCGATCAATGGCGACGGCACCGTCGTCAGCGGCCGCGCCGAAGCCGGCAGCACCGTCCGTGTACTGGCCGCCGATGGCACCACGGTGCTGGGCAGCGTCGTGGTGGGCGCCAGCGGCGCCTTCAGCATCGGCCTCACCCCGCCACAAGTGGCGGGCGAGCAGTTGCAGGTGACCGCCACCGATGCCGCCGGCAACGCCTCCACGGCCGGCACCATCACCGCGCCGATCGTGGACAACGGCGGCGACACCACGCCGCCGGCGCCAGCCACTGACCTGGCCATCAGCAACGATGGCCGCACGGTCTCCGGCCGCGGCGAGGTGGGCGCCACCGTGGAAGTGCGCAACGACCAGGGCCAAGTGCTGGTGAGCGGCACCGTTCAGCCCGACGGCAGCTTCAACGTGCAACTGCCAACCCCGGTGGTGGATGGCTCGTCCCTGCAAGTGACCCTGACCGACGCCGCTGGCAATATCTCCACGCCTAGCCCGCTGACCGCGCCAGACCAAGTCGCGCCGCTGCAACCGACCGGCCTGGTGCTGAGCAATGGCGATAACCTGACCGGCACTGCCGAAGGCGGCGCCCGGGTAGAGGTAAAAGACGCCTCGGGCAACCTGATCGGCAGCGCCATCGCCGCGCCGGACGGCAGCTTCAGCCTGACCCTCACCCCGCCACAGGCCAATGGCGAAACCCTGTCCATCACGGTGACCGACGCGGCGGGCAACACCTCGGTGCCGCTGAGCTACGTGGCCCCGGACATTACCGCACCGACGATCGTCACCGACGTGGTGGCAGGTGATGGCAGCCTGACCGTGTCTGGAAGTGGCGAACCCGGTGCCACGGTGGAAGTGCGTGGTAGCGGGGGCACTGTCCTCGGCAGCGGGATCGTCGGGCCAAGCGGTACCTTCTTGGTCGATCTGGATGTACCGCTGACCGCAGGCGAAACCATCGTCCTGGTACAAACCGATGCCGCCGGCAATACCTCGGTGGGTGTCAGTGTGACCGTTACCGAAACACCGCTGCCCGACAGCCCGAGCGACCTGGTGGTGGCCAGTGATGGCTCCAGCGTCTCCGGTACCGCACCGGCAGGCACGCAGGTGCAAGTGCGTGACGCGCAGGGCAATGTGCTGGGCAGTGTCCAGGCCGCAGCGGATGGCAGTTTCACCATCGGCCTCAGCCCGGTCCAGGCCAACGGCGAAGCACTGGCTGTCGTGGCGATCGATGGCACAGGCAACAGCTCGCTGCCTACCCCGATTACCGCCCCCGATATCACCCCGCCCAACGAGGCCAGCGACCTGCAACTGAGTGCCGATGGCGGCCTGCTTACCGGTCGCGGCGAACCAGGCACCACCGTGCAGGTCATCCGCGCCGACGGTACCGTGCTGGGGAATGCCCAGGTGGGAGCTGATGGCGTGATCAGCGTAGTCCTGAACCCGCCGCAGACCGACGGTCAGGTACTGGACGTGGTGCTGCGAGACGCTGCCGGCAATACCTCGACCGCCACCGTCGTGGCGCCCGACACCGATGGCCCGCTGCAACCTTCGGGGCTGGCCATCGATACCGCAGGTATTCACCTCACCGGCCAAGGTCAAAGCGGCTCTATCGTCACCGTGCGTGACACCAACGGCAACGTGCTGGGCACCACCATCGTGGGCGGCGACGGCCGCTTCGACGTCACTCTCAACACAGCGCAGCGCAACGGCGAAAGCCTGACCGTCGAAGCCACCGACACCCTGGGCAATAGTGCTGGGCCGGTGAGCTTCACCGCTCCAGACTCAACCCCACCGCAAGTGGTCAGCAGCCCGGTCATCGACGGCACCGGCACCACGGTCACCGGCAACGGCGAACCAGGCGCCACCGTCACCGTGCGAGGCCCGGATGGCAGAGTGCTGGGCAGCGCGGTGGTCGGTGCTGACGGCGCGTTCGAAATCATCCTGGGCACGCCGCAGACCAACGGCCAGGCACTGACCGTGGAGCAACGCGACCCGGCTGGCAACCTGTCGGCGGCAGTCGATCTGTCGGCACCGGATACCCAGGCACCCGCTGCACCCACCGGCTTGATCCTGGCTGGCGATGGCAGCAGCCTGAGCGGCAGCGGCGAGCCAGGTGCGCAGGTGACCGTCACCGGCACTGGCGGCGCAGTACTGGGCACCGCAACGGTCCAACCCGATGGCACCTTCCAGGTGACCATCGACCCGCCTCAGCTCAATGGCCAGACGCTGTCTGTCAAGCAGGCGGACAGTACCGGCAACGGCTCGCTTGCCGGCACCGTGACCGCACCTGACATCGAGGCACCACTGCCGGCACAAGGCCTGGGCCTTGACCCTACCGGCACACTGCTCACAGGCCAGGGCGAGGCAGGCAGCACCGTAGAAGTTCGCAACGCTGCCGGCGACCTGCTAGGCACCATCCTGGTGGGTGCGGACGGCACGTTCGTAGTACCGCTCGCCCCCGCCCAGACCAACGGCCAAGTACTGTCGGTGGTGCTGATCGATGGCGGCGGCAACGCTTCACCGTCGGCCAGCTTCACTGCCGACGACAATACTGCACCCACCGCACCGGCCGGCCTCACCATCACCCCAGGCGGCAACGCCATCCAGGGTACCGGTGAAGCAGGCGCCACGGTCGAAGTGCGGCTTACCGATGGCACGCTGGTAGGCACCGTCGTGGTCCCTGCAGGCGGAAGCTTCACGGTGCCACTGTCGCCCGCTCAACTGGACGGCCAGGCCCTCAATGTGACGCTGACCGATGCCGCGGGCAATGTATCGCAGCCCGGCCAGATCACCGCACCGGACATCACGCCACCGGCACTGCCCACCGGCGTGGACGTCAGCGACGACGGCACGACGGTCACCGGCAACGCGCCTGGCGCCACTTCGGTGACCGTGAGCGATGGGGCCGGCAATGTGGTCACCGTTGCGGTCAATCCGGACGGCAGTTTCAGCGTGCCGCTGGATACCCCGCAGAACAACGGCCAGACCTTGACCGTGGTAGTGACCGACGCTGCCGGTAACGCCTCGGCACCGGTCTCTGTCACCGCCCCAGACACCACCAACCCGGAGCCGGCGACAGGCCTCACCGTAAGCCCGGATGGCAGCACGATCGGCGGCAGTGCCGAGCCTGGCAGCACAGTGGTAATCCGCAACCCGGAGGATGGCACGGTGCTCGGCACTGCGCCCGTCGGGCCTGACGGCACCTTTGTGGTGGGCGTCAACCCGCCACTGACCAGCAGCGATACCGCCGATGTGGTCGTGATCGACCCTGCCGGCAACGCGTCGCCCGCAGTCTCGCTGCCAGGCCCGACCGGTACCGAAGTGGCCACGCCGTCGGCCCTTTCCATCAGTGCCGACGGCTTCTTGCTGACCGGCCAGGGGACAATTGGCTCGCTGATCACCGTGACCTCCGGGGGCACCACCCTGGGCACCGCCACGGTCGGCAGCGACGGCACCTTCCGCGTGTTCTTCCAGAGCGCCCAGCTCAATGCCCAGACCTTGCAGGTCAGTGCCAAGGCAACCGTCGATGGCCTGCCTTCAGTGCCAGCCATCATCGTGGCCAATGACACCACGGCACCGAACGCGCCGACTCAGGTAAACCTCAACGCCACCGGCAGCACGCTGACCGGCCAGGGCGAAGTGGGCGCAACGGTGCGCGTGACGGATGCGCAAGGCACCTTGCTGGGGACTGCCACTGTCGCCAGCAATGGCCTGTTCAGCATCAGCTTCTCGCCAGCGGTGGCCAATGGGCAGAACCTGATCGTCACCCAGGCCGACGCCGCCGGCAACGTTTCGCTCGCGGCCACCCTGCAAGCCCCCGACCTGCAGGCCCCGCTGGCCGCCAGCAACCTCAGCCTGAACAGCGCGGCCACCGTGATCAGCGGCCAGGGCGAAGCCGGTGCCAGCGTTACCGTACGCGATGCCAGTGGCGCCATCCTGGCCACCGGCACGGTCAACCAGAGCGGCCAGTTCCAGATCACCCTGCCCAGCGCCCAGGTCACCGGCAGCCCGCTGCAAGTCACCCTCAGCGATGCGGCGGGCAACGTGTCCGGCCCGGCCAGCCTGGCCACGCCAGACCGCACGCCACCCGCTGCCATCAGCAACCCGCTGTTGAGCCAGGACGGCCGGCAGCTGTCGGGCAGCGGCGAAGTGGGCGCTACCGTGCAGGTACGCAACGCCGCCGGCACCGTGCTCGGCACGGCCACGGTGGGCGCCGACGGCCGCTTCACGGTGACCTTCGACACCCCGCAAACCAGCGGCCAGCCCATCGGCGTTACGCAAGTGGATGCCGCCGGCAACACATCGCCAGCGATCAACGTGCCAACCCCGGACCTGACCCCGCCAGCGCCCCTGACCAACGTAGCGCTGAACAACAACGGCCTGACCCTGACGGGCCTGGGCGAAGCCGGCGCCACGGTCACCGTGCGCGGCCCGGACGGCACCATCATCGGCACCGGCCTAGTGGCAGCCAACGGCAGCTTCACCCTCACCCTGAACAGTGCCCAGCTCAACGCCCAGCACCTGAGCGTCACCCAGACCGACGCGGGCAACAACACCTCCACCGCCGTAGCCGTCACCGCGCCGGACTTCACCCCACCTGCGGCACCGATAGCCCTGGCCCTGTCCGGCACCGGGCTGCAACTGACCGGTAATGCCGAGGCCGGCAGCACCGTGACCGTGCGCGATGCCAGCGGCAACGTGCTGGGCACTGCGCTAGCCGGCAGCAACGGCACCTTCCAGGTCACCCTGAACAGTGCCCAGACCAATGGCCAGACCCTGCAAGTGACCGCCACCGACGCAGCCGGCAACGTGTCGACGGCTGCGCCTTACACCGCAGCCGATACCACACCGCCAGCTGCGGTGACCAACCTGGCGGTCTCCGCCAACGGCGCCACCCTGACCGGCAACGGCGAGGCAGGCGCAACCGTCACCGTACGGGCACCGGACGGTACCGTGCTGGGCAACGCCACGGTCGCAGCCGACGGTCACTTCAGCGTGACCCTGTCGCCGGCCGCGGTCACCGGTGAAAGCCTCAGCGTGGTTCAAGCGGATGCCGCACAGAACGTCTCCCCCGCGCAAAGCGTCACCGCGCCAGGCGTGCTGGCGCCGGCCACACCGGACAACCTGGTACTGGCAGCTGACGGCCTGTCGGTGACCGGCACCGCCACAGCGGGCAGCACGGTCAAGGTATACGGCCCCAATGGCGTGTTGCTGGGCAGCAGCCCGGTCGCCAACGACGGCACCTTCACCGTCAACCTGGGCAGTGCCCAGGCCAACGGCGAAGTGCTGCAGGTCAGCGCCACCGGCAGCGACGGCACGGTTTCGCTGCCGGCTACCCTGCAGGCACCAGACACCACCGCACCGCAACCGCTGACCAACCTGGTGCTGTCCAACGACGGCATGGTGCTCACTGGGCGCGGCGAAGCAGGTGCCACGGTTACCGTGATTGGCGAAGGCGGTATCGACCTGGGTACTGCCCTGGTCGACGCAAACGGTAACTTCAGCGTCAACCTGAGCGCTGCGCAGATCAACGGCGAACAGCTCAGCGCCAGCCAGGCCGATGTGGCCGGCAACGAGTCCAATAGCGTCAGCCTGACCGCCCCTGACCGCGTCGCGCCGGATGCAGCCGGCAACCTGGCCTTTGCCGGGGGTGGCAGCCTGCTCAATGGTAGCGGCGAAGCGGGTGCGGCTGTGCGTGTCATCGCCGCCGATGGCACGGTGCTAGGCACTGCCACTGTACGCGCCGATGGCACCTTCCAGGTCAACCTTACCTCGCCTCAGGCCAACGGCCAGCAGGTGCAAGTGGTGCTGACCGATGCCGCCGGCAACCAGTCTGCCGCCAGTGCCATTACCGCCCCCGACACCACAGCCCCAACAGCACCCGGCGAACTGGCCGTTTCCGGTGATGGCGTCACCCTCACCGGGCGCGGCGAAGTGGGCGCGCTGGTGACCGTGACCAACCCGGCAGGCGAGGTAATCGGCAACGCCACCGTCGATGCCAGCGGCCACTTCACCATCACCCTGAACCCGGCGCTGGGTAACGCCGAACTGCTCAGCTTCACCCAGGCCGATGCGGCCGGCAACGTGTCGGCAGTCGCCACCCTGCAGACCCCGGACTTCACCCCACCGGCGCCGCTCACCCAAGTGGTGATCAATGCCGACGGCAGCGTGGTCAGCGGCCTGGGCGAAGCCGGTGCGACGGTGATCGTCAGCAACGCCGCCGGGGTCGTACTGGGCACGGGTACCGTGCTTGCCGACGGCAGCTTCCGCGTCGAACTGTCACCCGCACAAATCGACAACCAGATACTGTCGGTGCTGCAGGCCGACCCACCCGGCAACGTCAGCCTGCCGGTCAACGTGCAGGCACCGGACCTTACACCGCCTGCTGCGGCAACCGAGCTGCAGCTCAATGCGGCGGGCGACGAGCTGGGCGGCGTCGGCGAAGTGGGCGCCACGGTGCGCGTGTACGTTGGCACTACGCAGATCGGTACCGCCGTGGTGGCAGCCAATGGCACCTTCGTGGTCGAGCTGACGACAGCGCAGCTCAATGGCCAGGTCCTGCAAGTGACCCTGACCGATGCCACCGGCAACGTCTCGCCAATCAGTTCGGTCACGGCGGTGGACACCACGCCACCGGCCACCGTGATTGCGTCCATCAACGACGGCGGCACGCAAGTGGTCGGTACGGCTGAAGCCGGCACCCGCGTGACGGTGATCAACAACAATGGCGACCTGCTCGGCCAGGTGACGGTCGAGCCGGACGGCACCTTCGTCCTTGACCTGAACCGCCCGCAAATCAACGGCGAGACGCTGACCATCATCGCTCAGGACGCCACCGGCAACCCGTCGGCCCCCCTGACAGTGACTGCGCCAGACCTGACGCCACCCGTACAGCCAACCAACCTGCTGCTCAACCCAGCAGGTACGTCGATGACGGGTACGGCCGAAGCCGGCACCACCATCACGGTACGTGGCCCGAACAACAACATCGTGGGCACGGTGGAAGTCGGTGAGGACGGCCAGTTCACGGTGCCGATCAGCCCGGCGCAGAACAACGGCCAACTGCTGACGGTGGTCTCCACGGACGATGCCGGCAATGCCTCGGTGGCTGCTTCCTACCAGACCAACGACACTTCGCCACCCGACCTGGTAACCAACCTGGCGATCAACAACACCTACAACGTGCTGACGGGCAAAGGCGAAGCCAATGCCACAGTCACCGTCAGTTTCGGTGGCGTAGTGATTGGGACGGGCGTGGTGGATGCCGCTGGCAACTTCCAAGTCGCGCTTTCGCCAACACCGGGCTCAGCCGCAACCCTGACGGTGACACAGTCCGACGGTATCAACACGTCTGCGGTCGCGTCGTATGTCACCCCGCTGATCCCGCCACCGGAACCACCCACCAACGTGATACTGGGCGGCAACGGCCTGACCTTGACGGGCAATGCGACAACCGGCGCAAGCATTCGCGTCTACGATGCCGAGGGCAACCTGATCGGCTCAGGTGTGGCCAACCTTGGCGGCACCTTCACCTTGACGCTGAACACGGCACAGCTCAACGGCCAGCACATCTCGGTGACGGCTGTGTCGCTGCTGGGCGGCGAATCGCAGCCGGTCTTCCTGCAAGCGGCTGACATTACGCCACCGGCCAATCCGCTGGTGACCAGCTTGTCCATCAATGGCCTGGTGCTGACCGGCACGGGTGAGGCCGGTGCCACGGTGACAGTGCGCGATGCCAGCAACAACGTGCTCGGCACGGCGGTGGTCAATGGCGGTGGCGTGTTCACCGTCAACCTGAACGCCGCGCAGCTCAATGGCCAGGTACTGGGCGTGAGCCAGACCGACGCGGCAGGCAATGCGTCCGGCAGTACCAGTTACACCGCCGCCGACCTGCAGCCACCGGCCGCACCGACCAACGTCACCATCAACGGCGCGGGTACCGTGTTCACCGGTAACGGTGAAGCGGGCGCGACCGTTACGGTCCAAGGCCCGGGTGGTCAGATCGGTACTGGCGTGGTGCTCGCCAATGGCACCTTCAGCATCACGCTGACGTCGCCGCAGAACGACGGGCAACTGCTGGTAGTACGCCAGTCGGACGCTGCGGGCAATGTGTCCGCCAGCACCAGCCTGACCGCACCGGACACCACCCCGCCTGCCGCCCCGCTGGCCGCCATCAACGCCAACGGCACCTCGGTCAGTGGCTCTGGCCAGATCGGCAGCACGGTCACCGTGCGCAACAGCGCCGGCACCGTGTTGGGTACCGCGACGGTGGGCAGCAACGGCCTGTTCGTGGTCAGCCTGACGGCGGCGCAGATCGATAACCAGGCGCTCAGCGTCACGCTCACCGACAGCGCCGGCAACGTGTCCACTGGTACCGCGCTGACCGCGCCCGACCTGACCCCTCCCGCAGTTGCCGGCAACCTGCAGATCAGTGCCGACGGTGCAACCCTCACCGGCACCGGTGAAGTGGGTGCCACCGTGACCGTGCGCAGCGCCAGCGGCACCGTACTGCAAACGGCGACGGTACAACCGAACGGCAGCTTCAGCGTGACCCTGAGCCCGCCGCAGGACAACGGCCAGGTCCTCTCGATAACCCTCAGCGACCCGCGCGGCAACGTGTCGGGCAGCGTCAACGTCACCGCGCCGGATGTGGACGCCAACGCCCCGGTCATCGCCAGCGACAACCTGGCCACGGCCACGGTCAACCTGGCACCGGTCACCGCCACCAAGACCTACACCGACAGCTTCACCACGCTGCTGTCTGGCTTCACCAAGACCTATACCTGGACGGTGGCGGCTGGCACAACGGCCGATCCGACGCTGACGCTGACCACCAACAGCGTGCTGGCGCTGCTCAACAACTCCAGCTTCACCCTGCAGGTGAAAGACGCCAGCGGCGCCTGGGTGACCATCGCCACCGGCAACACCCAGGGGTTGCTCGACCTGATCGTGCTGCCACTTGGCCTGCAGGTGGATATTGGCGTGCTGCAAGCCGGTGACTATCGCCTGACCGTGGGCAGTGGTGGCATTGGCCTGGTCACCAATGTGACCACCTCGCTGGACATCACCTCCACCAGCCTGACCCAGTTCACCGGCACCGGCACTGCCACCTCGGGCAACGTCATCACCGATGTAGGCACCGATGGTGCCGTGGACGCCCGTGGCCCAGACAGCGCCGCCGTGCTGCAAGTGCTGAAGAACGGCAGCTACGTCTCGGCCGGTACGTCCACCACGGTGCAGGGCCTGTACGGCACCCTGGTGATCAGTGCCGACGGCAGCTACACCTACACGCCGAACGGCAGCCCGAACAGTGTCGGCAAGGTCGACGTGTTCAGCTACCAGCTGGTGCACCCGAACGGCCTGTCCGATACCGCCAACCTGTACGTGCGTATCGACAGCCCGCAGGCCAACGAGGTGTGGAGCAACATCAACTACGCAGCGCCCGCCACGGTGGTCGACGCGGTCAACGATGTCGGTTTCAGCCACCTCACCCTGGCCAACCGGGTGGACACCAGCAGCAGTACGCTGGGTTCGCTGAGCCTGCCCTTGGTCGGTTCGCGCCAGGCGACCTACACCACCACGGTGGCCGCCGATACCACCGCCAACCTGCAGGTGGTGGTCAACTCCACCAACCTGTTGAGCTTGCTCAACGGCACCACCATCGAACTGCTCAAGCTCAACCCGGCCACCGGCCTGTACGTGCTGGTGCAGTCGGTGCCGGGTGGTTCGCTGGTCAGCCTGCTGGGTGGCGGCGCCGGCTATACCTTCCAGAACCAGGGGGCCGGCACCTACCACGTACGCGTTACCGCTGGCGGCATCGGCCTGCTCAGCTCCATCACCACCAGCCTGAACGCCACCACCACGCACCTGACCGAGTTCGTGGTCAGTGGTGCGACGGCCGCTACCGGCAACTTGCTGACTGACGACAACGTAGGTTCGGCACTGACCGTGCTGAGCGTGCTGACAGCGGCCAACACCTACACCATCCCGGGCTACAACGGGGTGAGCGTGGCCGGCACCTACGGCACCTTGCTGGTGCATGCCGACGGCAGTTACACCTACACCCTCAACGCGGGGCTCACCTCGGCGGCGGTCGGCCAGCACGACACCTTCACCTACGAGCTGACCCACCCCAACGGCACCACCGACACCGCAACGCTGACCATCAACCTGGACAACGCCGCCGGCCTGGTCACGACCACATCGCTGCTGGCCGACAGCGGTGACGAAGCGATGGCGCTGGCCAGCCTGGCAGCCACCACCGATGTGATCGCCGGCACCGACGGCAACGACCACCTCGATGGTAGCCAGGGTGGCCACATCACCCTGCAGGGTGGCGCGGGTGACGACACGCTGGTGGTGGTCGACCAGAACTTCGCCAGCGTCGACGGCGGCACGGGGACCGATACCCTGCTGTGGGGCGGCGGTGATGCCAGCATCGACCTGGGCAACCTGGCCGGGCGCGTGCACGACATCGAAATCATCGACCTCAACGACACCAGTTCGGTGGCGCTGACCCTCAACCTGGCGGACGTGGTGGCAATCACCGAAACCGGCACCAACACGTTGGTCATCAAAGGGGACGACAAAGACTCGGTTCACATGACGGACAACTGGACGCTGGTCGGGAACCAAACCGTCGACGGCATCGACTATAACCAATACACGGCCCAGGAGGATCCAAGCCATCACCTGTGGGTACAGAACGGTATCCATGTGGTCTGAAGCCGCGGCAAACCCGCCGGGCACCTGCCCGGCGGCATGGACGACCAGCAGTAAGGGAACTATGTGAAGCGAAGCAGTCCGCTGTCACCGCTGTTGCTGGGCGCCTTCGGGCTCCTGGCCGTTAACTTCCACCCGGTTGCCCAGGCAGCCGATGACATAGACCCCCACCTGCGCCAGATCGGGCCATCGCTGTTACGCGATGCGCCCGAAGCGGTGCCCGCCCGCCCCCCCATCGGCATGGCCCCGGTCGCCAGTGGCGAGCGGCTGGGGCTGACCGACGCGGTGCTGCAGGCCGCGCAATGGCACCCAAGCATCGCCGAGGCCATCGGCAACCTGTACAAGCAGGGCGAAGGCATCAACGTCGCCCGCGCAGGGTACTACCCGCAGATTTCCGGCGGTATCCGCACCGGTTACGACACCGGCTATGGCGGTGACCGCAACAGCCAGGCCGTGAACCTGTCGCTCAAACAGATGCTCTACGACTTCGGCAAGGTCGACAGTGCCGTCAACGCCGCCCAGGCCGCCGCCGCCCGCGCCCAGGCCAATATCTTGCTGGTGGTCGACGAGCTGGCCCGTGACACGGCCTATGCCTGGATCGAAACCCGCCGCTACGAGCAACTGATGACCATCGCCCGCGACCAGGTTCGCGGGGTCGGCGACATTGCCGGCATGGCCCGCCAGCGCAGCGACATGGGCGCCAGCACGCGTTCCGACGTGGTACAGGCCGAGTCCCGTGTGGAAAGCGCCCGCGCCACGCTGGAGGAATACCAGGCGCAATACGAGCGCTGGCGCTCGACCCTGGCGGCGTTGATGGGGCGTGTGACCCCGCCGGCACTGACCGAGGCTTCACCCGCCGAACTGAACCAGGCCTGCAAGCGCCCTGCACAGGGCGATGACCGCCTCCCCGCCGTGCTGATGGCCCTGGCTCAACGCGCCCAGGGTCAGGCCGAACTGGCCCAGGCCAAGGCCGAGGCCTACCCCACCCTGTCGTTGCAACCGCAGGTCAACCACTACCTGGACGACGACTACAACCGCGACAACTCACGCTTGGACCGCACCCAGGCGGGCATCTACCTGAACGTCGAAGTGCCCATCTACCAGGGCGGCGCCATCAGCGCCCGCACCCGCGCCGCCGGCCATGCCCTGACCGCCGCTGACTCCGCCGAAGACGCTGCACGCCTGCAAGCGCGCCGAGGCCTGGCCGAGGCCATGGCGCAAACCTCCGGGCTGGGCCGCCGGCTGACGTCGCTGGAAGCGCGCCAGGTCAGCATTCAGGAAGCGCGCATGCTTTACGGCCGCCAGTACCTGGACCTGGGCACCCGGCCACTGCTCGACCTGCTCAACGCCGAGCAGGAGATCTACCAGTCACGCTTCGAACTGGCCGGCACCCGCTCCGATCTGCTGCGCCTGGATGTCGACTGCCTGTACAACACCGGCGCCCTGCGCACGGCCTTTGGCCTTGAGGGGCGCAACCTGCAAGGTGTGGAGATCCAGCCATGAGCGATTCGATCAATGTGACCCTGCCCAACCAGGCGCCTGCCCCAGCGGCCGAAGAAGCGCATCGGCCAGACCTGGGGCCATGGCTGGAAGTGATGCTCCAGGTCGCGCACCACTACCGCCTGGACGTGTCGCCCCAGCGTATTCGCCTGGCCGCCGTAGAGGATGCCCGCCCACTGGACGAAATCCTCCGGCACATGGCCCGCCAGGCCGGGCTGGCCCTGCGTTTCGTGCGCTTCGATGCCAAGGGCCTGCGGCAATGGCGCACGCCGCTGGTGCTGGAACTGGACGATGGCCAGTTGGCGGTGGTCGAGTCGGTGACCGAAGCGGATGACCTGGCGGTGGTGTTCGCCGGTGACCAGGGCCTGACCTCGCGCCTGCCCCGCGACACCCTCAAGGGCCGCATCAACCGCGTTGCCCTGCTGCGCCCGGCACGGCCGCTGCGCGACGTGCGCACCGACGACTACACCGCGCCCTACGACCGCCACTGGTTCGCCCGCATCGTGCTGCGCGACCTGCGCCCCTATGGCCAGGTGATGGTCGCTTCGCTGGTGGCCAACGTGCTGGCGCTGGCCGGGGTGCTGTTCTCGATGCAGGTGTACGACCGGGTGATCCCGGCCGAGTCCCTGCCAACCCTTTACGTGCTGTTTGGTGGCGTGGTGCTGGCGCTGGTGTTCGATTTCAGCATGCGCCTGTTGCGCCTGAAGGTGACCGACCTGCTCGGCAAGCGCGCCGACCTGCGGGTAAGCGACCTGGTCTACGGCCATGCCCTGCGCCTGCGAAATTCGGTGCGGCCAAAGTCCACAGGGTCGTTCATCTCGCAACTGCGCGAGCTGGAGTCGATCCGCGACCTGATTACCTCCAGCACCGCCACGGCACTGGCCGACCTGCCATTCTTCCTGCTGTTCCTGTTGGTGTTCTGGCTGATCGGCGGCGTGCTGGTGTTCATCCCGCTGGTCGCGCTGCTGGCCATGGTCCTGCCCGGGTTGCTCGCGCAACGGCGCCTGGCGCGGCTGGCCAACGCCTCAATGCGCGAGTCGGCGCTGCGCAACGCCATGCTGGTGGAAAGCATCCAGGGCCTGGACGAGATCAAGGCGCTGCAGGCCGAGGCACGCTTCGAGCGGCAGTGGAACCAGTACAACGCAGCTTGCGCGCACACCAACCTGCGCCTGCGCACCCTCACCAACGGCCTGGTGACCTGGACGCAGAACGTGCAGGGCGCGGTGTTTGCCGTGGTCATCGTGATCGGTGCGCCCATGGTCATCGCCGGCGACCTCACTACCGGTAGCCTGGTGGCGGCATCGATGCTGTCGTCGCGGATGATGGCGCCACTGGCCCAACTGACCCATGTACTGACCCGCTGGCAGCAAGCCAAGGTGGCCCTGCAGGGCCTGGACAAGCTGATGCAGTCGCCGGTCGACCACCCCGAAGGCGAAGCCCGCGTGCACCTGCCGGCCATCCGTGGCGAGTACCGCTTGCGCCAGGCCAACTTCCGCTACAGCGAAGAGTCCCCACCGGTACTGAACATCGGCCAGCTGGATATCCAGCCGGGCGAGCGCATTGCCGTGCTCGGGCGCAACGGCGCCGGCAAATCGACCTTGCTGCAAGCCTTGGGCGGAGCCATGGACCTGGTGCAAGGCGAAGTCAGCCTGGACGGCATCGCCATGGCCCACCTCGACCCTGCCGACCTGCGCCGTGATGTGGGCCTGCTGCCGCAATACGCGCGGCTGTTCCACGGCACCCTGCGGGAAAACCTCACCCTCGGCGCCGGCCAGGCCAGCGACCAGGAGCTGGTAGCCGCACTGGCCGCCACTGGGGCGCTGGATTTCGTCCGCCGCCTGCCCAAAGGCATGGACCACCTGATCCTCGAAGGTGGCCTGGGCCTGTCCGGCGGCCAGCGTCAGGCCCTGGTGCTGTCGCGCCTACTGGTGCGCCAGCCGCAAGTACTGCTGCTGGACGAGCCAACTGCCTCGCTGGACGACATGACCGAGCGCAAGCTGCTGGATAACCTGGAGCGCTTCTGCCAGGGCCGCACCCTGGTGATCGCCACCCACCGCCTGAGCGTGCTGCAACGGGTCGACCGCATCCTAGTGCTGGATGCCGGGCGTATCGTCATCGACGACGCGCGCGATGCCGCGCTGGCCAAACTGCAAGGAGCCCAGGCATGAGCAACCATGAACTCCCGGCCTCCTACCTGGACGGGCAGGACGACCAGGCGGTGTTCCGCGCCGGCCGTATCATCACCCTGTGCGCGCTGATGCTGGCGGCGTTCCTGGCCTGGGCGGCCTGGTTCGAGGTGACCGAGGTGTCCACCGGTACGGGCAAGGTCATCCCCAGTTCGCGCGAGCAGGTGATCCAGTCATTCGAAGGCGGCATCGTCGCGCAGATGAGCGTGGCCGAAGGCGACCTGGTCGAACGCGGCCAGGTGCTGGCCCAGCTCGACCCGACCAAGACCGCTTCCAGCGTTGGCGAAAGCGAAGCCAAGTACCGTGCCGCCAAGGCCAGCCAGGCTCGCCTGCAGGCAGAGGTGACCGGCAAGCCACTGGTCTTCCCGGACAGCCTGCGCGACTCGCCCGAGCTGATCGACGCCGAAACCGCCCTGTACCAGACCCGCCGCCGCGGCCTGGAGCAAACCCTGGCGGGCATCCAGGACTCATTGCAGCTGGTGCGCAGCGAGCTGAAGATCACCGAGAACCTGGCAAAAATGGGCGCCTCCAGCCGGGTCGAGGTGATCCGCCTGAACCGCCAGCGTTCGGAGCTGGAGCTCAAGGCCAACGAAGCCCGCTCCGACTACCTGGTACGCGCTCGGGAAGAACTGGCCAAAGCCAGCGCCGAAGCGGACAGCCTGTCGGAAGTGATCCGCGGGCGCAGCGACTCGCTCACCCGCCTGACCCTGCGCTCGCCGGTACGCGGCATCGTCAAGGACATCGAGGTCAACACCCTGGGCGGCGTGGTGCAGCCGGGTGGCCAGGTGATGAAGATCGTGCCGATGGACGAGCGCTTGCTGATCGAAACCCGCATCGCCCCGCGTGATATCGCCTTCATCCACCCGGACCAGGCGGCCAAGGTCAAGATCAGCGCCTATGACTACTCGGTGTATGGCGGGCTGGATGGCAAGGTGGTGGGAATTTCGCCGGATACCCTGCAGGACGAGGTGAAGCCGGAGATCTACTACTACCGCGTGTTCATCCGCACCGAGCAGGACAGCTTGCAGAACAAGGCCGGCAAGCATTTCGCGATCGTGCCGGGGATGATTGCCACGGTGGATATCCGCACCGGCGAGAAGACCATCCTCGATTACCTGATCAAGCCGCTGAACCGAGCCAAAGAGGCGCTGCGCGAACGGTAGTGCATGCCTTGAGTTTTGTGTTGTTGGTGCGACCGAGCGCCGCCCGCGCGGCGCATCGCGAGCGAAGCTCGCTCCTACATTTTTTCAGGCCAGTAACGCCTGTGCCGGCGCACGCGACCGCCTTTGTGTGTTCCAAGCGATATCGAGGTGGGCGCCAAAAGGCGCGCGCGCCTGTGCCTCAGGAATAATTGGCCCGAAACAAATGTAGGAGCGAGCTTCGCTCGCGATGCGCCGCGCGGGCGGCGCTCGGTCGCCCCAACACCACAAAACTCAAGACAATCCCACCAACCCTAAAGCCCAACCCAAACAGGCCGATAACCGGTTATTCCCCGTTCCCCACCGAAGGTCACCATGGCCACGCAAAATGCCCGCGCGGACTCGCTGTCCCTGCTGCTGTTCACCCTGCGCAGCGGCAAGCTGATGGCAATCAACCTGCTCAAGGTCAGCGAGATCATCCCCTGCCCGCCCCTGACCAAGCTGCCCGAGTCGCATCCCCATGTGAAAGGTGTGGCAACCCTGCGCGGCCATTCGCTGTCGGTCATCGACCTGTCCCGCGCCATCGGCGAACAACCACTGGCCGACCCGCAGGGCGGCTGCCTGATCGTCACCGAGATCAGCCGCTCGCGCCAAGGCCTGCACGTGCAGGCGGTCAGCCGCATCGTGCATTGCCTGAGCACCGACATCAAACCGCCACCCTACGCCTCGGGCAACCGCTCGTTCATCACCGGCGTGACCCGCGTCGACAACACCTTGGTGCAGGTGCTGGACATCGAAAAGGTCATTCACGCCATCGCCCCGCCCGTGGCGGAGCCTACACACGGTACGTTGAGCGACGAGGACGCCAGCCTGCTGGCCGCCGCCAATATCCTGGTAGTGGACGACAGCCAGGTGGCCCTGCAACAGTCGGTGCACACCCTGCGCAACCTCGGCATCGAGTGCCACACCGCACGCAGCGCCAAGGACGCCATCAACGTGCTGCTGGAACTGCAAGGCACCGCTCAGGAAATCAACATCATTGTCTCTGACATCGAAATGAGCGAAATGGACGGCTACGCCTTCACCCGCTCACTGCGTGAAACCCCTGATTTCCAGCACCTGTACGTGCTGCTGCACACCTCGCTGGACAGCGCCATGAGCAGCGAGAAGGCGACCCAGGCCGGGGCCAATGCCATCCTGACCAAGTTCTCTTCGCCTGAATTGACCGATTGTCTGGTGGTGGCCGCACGTACCGTGGTATTCGCCGAGCACTGATATATTCAGAGACAATCTCCCCGGCTTGCCGTCGGGGGTGAGTCGGGCATAATTCGCGCCCCTCGCAAGAAAATTGCCGGAATCGCGTATGAAGTTCTTCAGCTCTATCCTGATCGGCTGCACCCTCTTCAGCGGTATCGCCCAGGCCTCCAGCAGCCAGGCCTGGAACGAGCAGCGCCAGCAGATGCTCAAGGCCTGCCTGGCCGCCAGCCAGTTCAAGGACGCCCACGCCCGCGGCAAGCCCGCCGAGTTCGATGACCAGGTGGGCATGAGTGCCCTGCTGATCGAAGGTGTGTACCCACAGAAGCACATGCAGCAGCGCACCGGCACCGAACTGTGCCTGTACGACCGTCAGCACCAGCGTGCCTTCGTCAGTGAATGGAGCCCGGAAGCCAAGTGACCGACAGCTTGCGTTTCGGCTGTACCGGCTGCGGCAAATGCTGCACCGGGCACCATGTGCCGTTGACCCTGGCCGAAGCGCGCCGCTGGGCGCAGGATGCCGGCCAGGTGATCGTGCTGCTCGAAGCTTTCGTCAGCGATGGCCCCGGCATGCCGCTGGAGCAGCGTGACCATGTGCTGCGTCGCTCCCATCCGGTGCCGTGCGGCACCGGCGAGGCGCGCGTCTCGGTGACCTTTGCCGCCTTCAACCCCGGACGCTGCCGCAACCTCGACGAAAACGACCTGTGCACCATCTATGACCAGCGCCCGCTGGTCTGTCGTATCTACCCGGTGGAAATCAACCCGCATATTCCGCTGCGACCGGACAGCAAGGACTGCCCGCCGCAAGCCTGGCAACAGGGGCCGGAGCTGATTCACGGCACACAGTTGGTCGATGCCGAGCTAGCGGCGTTGGTACAGGCTTCGCGCCAGGCCGACCGCGATGACATCGCCAGCAAGGTGGCGGTGTGCCAAGCGCTGGGGATGACCACCAGTGCGCTCAAGGGCAACGGGTTTACCGCTTACCTGCCAAACATGGAGGCGTTTGCCACAACGCTGGCGCAAGCCTCCTTGCCTGACGCTGCGCAGTGGACCCTGCATGTGCAGGATGAAGCGCTGACGACTACCTTGCAGGGGCTTGGTTTGCACACGACCAAGGAAACCCCGCTGTACTACGCCTTCATCGGCTTCTAGCCAGGCCAACTGTATAAAACCTTGCCCGGGAACTTGTGGGAGCGGGCATGCCCGCGAAGAATCCAACGCGGTGGATGGCACCGGCTCTGCCGGTGTTCGCGGGCTCGCCCGCTCCCACAGAGATCGCGGGTGCGTTCACAGCGCTGGTGAAACTGACAGCGCTGTCAGCCAGCGGTCACGCTGCCGACCCGGTTGGGGGGCTATAAGATTGAATACCGACAACCGTTCCCTCCTACCTGGTCAAGGTGCCCGCACCGATGCGACGTCCGTCCCGCTCAGTCATCCTCGCTGCCCTGACGCTTCTGGCCCTGGTGGTAGCTGGCACCTGGTTCAGCCAGCGCCAATCCGAACCGGTCGCCCGCGCGCAAAACGCCGTCCCGGTGCGCGTGGTCAGCGTCGCCCAGCAGGACGTGCCGCGCTATGCCAGCGCCATCGGCACGGTGCTGTCGCTGCACAGTGTCGAGGTGCGGCCACAAGTCGAGGGGATACTCACGCAAGTGCTGGTCAAGGAGGGCCAGTGGGTCAAGGAAGGCGACCTGCTCGCCACCCTCGATGACCGCAGCATCCGCGCCAGCCTCGACCAAGCCCGCGCCCAGCTCGGCCAGAGCCAGGCACAGATCCAGGTGGCTGGCGTCGACCTCAAGCGCTACCGCCTGCTCAGCAGCGATGACGGCGTGTCCAAGCAGACCCTTGACCAGCAACAGGCGCTGGTCAACCAGTTGCAGGCCACCGTCAAGGGCAACCAGGCCGCCATCGCCAACGCCGAAGTGCAGCTCTCCTACACGCAAATCCGCTCGCCAGTCACCGGCCGCGTCGGCATCCGCAACGTCGACCCTGGCAACCTGGTACGCACCAGCGACACCCAGGGCCTGTTCAGCGTCACCCAGATCGACCCGATCGCCGTCGAGTTCGCCCTGCCGCAGCAGATGCTGCCCACGCTGCAGAACCTGCTGAAAGCCCCCACCCCGGCGCTGGTGCAGGCCTATATGGACGCCGATGGCGAACGCAACCTGCTCGGCGAAGGCCACCTGGCGCTGATCGACAACCAGATTTCCGCCACCACCGGCACCGTGCGGGTAAAAGCCGAGTTCGACAACAAGGACGGCCACCTGTGGCCGGGCCAGTTGGTCACCATTCGCCTGCGCACCGCCGTGGAAGAAAACGCCTTGGTGGTGCCGCCGCCCGTGGTGCAACGCGGCGTCGACGGGCATTTCGTCTACCGCCTGGACGGCGACAAGGTCACCAGCGTGCCGGTCAAGGTGCTGTACCAGGACAGCGGGTTGAACATCATTGCCGGGGTCAAGCCGGGCGAGCGCCTGGTGCTCGACGGCCAGTCACGCCTCAAGCCGGGTTCACGGGTCGAGATCACCCCCGACGCCCCCGCGCCATCGGAAATGGCGGATCGCCGGAGCCAGCCATGAACACGCGCAACGGTGTTTCGGCCTGGTGCATCGACCACCCCATCGCCACCTTGCTGCTGACCTTCGCCCTGGTGCTGCTGGGGGCCATCGCCTTTCCGCGCCTGCCGGTGGCGCCGCTGCCGGAGGCAGACTTCCCAACCATCCAGGTCACTGCCCAACTGCCCGGCGCCAGCCCGGAAACCATGGCCTCGTCGGTCGCCACGCCCCTGGAAGTGCAGTTCAGTGCCATCCCCGGCATGACCCAGATGACCAGCAGCAGTGCGCTGGGCTCGACCACCCTGATCTTGCAGTTCACCCTGGACAAGAACATCGACACCGCCGCCCAGGAAGTACAGGCGGCGATCAACACCGCCACTGCGCGCCTGCCTCAGGACCTGCCCAACCCGCCCACCTGGCGCAAGGTCAACCCGGCCGACAGCCCGGTGCTGGTAATGACGGTCAGCTCCGACCAGATGCCCGGCAATGACCTCAGCGACTACGCCGAAACCTTGCTGGCCCGCCAGCTTAGCCAGATCGAAGGGGTTGGCCTGATCAATATCACCGGCCAGTTGCGCCCGGCTATCCGCGTGCAGGCCCAGCCCGAGAAACTGGCCGCCATCGGCCTGACCCTGGCCGACTTGCGCCAGGCCATCCAGCAAACCAGCCTGAACCTGGCCAAGGGCGCGCTGTACGGCGAGCACAGCGTGTCGACCATCGCCGCCAACGACCAGCTGTTCCACCCCGAGGACTACGCGCAACTGATCGTCTCGTACCGCGACGGCGCCCCCGTGCACCTGAAGGACGTGGCCAAGGTGATCAACGGCGCCGAAAACGCCTATGTCAAAGCCTGGTCCGGCGACCAGCCGGGGCTGAACCTGGTGATCTTCCGCCAGCCTGGGGCCAATATCGTCGATACCGTGGACCGGGTGCTGGCCGCCCTGCCCAAGCTGCAAGAGATGCTGCCAGCCTCGGTCGAGGTGTCGGTGCTGCAGGACCGCACCCAGACCATCCGCGCTTCGCTGCACGAAGTGGAGCTGACCCTGATGATCGCCGTGGCCCTGGTGATCGGGGTCATGGCGCTGTTCCTGCGCCAGTGGTCGGCAACCATGGTGGTGTCCAGCGTGCTCGGCGTATCGCTGATCGCCAGTTGCGCGCTGATGTACGTGCTGGGTTTCAGCCTGAACAACCTCACCCTGGTGGCCATCGTCATCTCGGTGGGCTTCGTGGTGGATGATGCCATTGTGGTGGTGGAGAACATCCATCGCCACCTGGAGGCC
The DNA here is from genome assembly GCF_048068035.1 of Pseudomonas sp. NY11955. Classification (NCBI taxonomy): domain Bacteria; kingdom Pseudomonadati; phylum Pseudomonadota; class Gammaproteobacteria; order Pseudomonadales; family Pseudomonadaceae; genus Pseudomonas; species Pseudomonas sp. NY11955. The sequence goes on along the minus strand of NZ_JBLUPS010000023.1, from coordinate 16,439 downwards.
GGCGACGACAGCCGCACGGCGGCGCTCAAGGGCGCCGGGGAAATCGGCTTTACCGTGGTGTCGATCAGTTTCTCGCTGATAGCTGCGTTCATCCCGCTGCTGTTCATGGGCGGTGTGGTCGGCCGGCTGTTCAAGGAGTTCGCCCTTACCGCCACCGCCACCATCCTGATTTCGGTGGTGGTCTCGCTGACCCTGGCGCCAACCCTGTGCGCGCTGTTCATGCGCCGCCCGCCGGGCGAGCACAAGGGCGGCTTTGGTGAGCGCCTGATCAAGTGGTACGAAAAGGGCCTGAACCGGGCCCTCGCCCACCAGCGCCTGACCCTGGGCGTGTTCGGCGTGACCCTGGCGCTGGCGGTGGCGGGTTACGTGGCCATCCCCAAGGGCTTCTTCCCCCTGCAGGACACCGGTTTCATCCTGGGTACCAGCGAGGCGGCGGCGGATGTGTCCTACCCGTCGATGATCGAGAAACACCAGGCGCTGGCCAAGATCATCGGCGCAGACCCTGCGGTACGTGCGTTCTCCCATTCGGTTGGGGTCACCGGCAGCAACCAGACCATCGCCAACGGCCGCTTCTGGATCGCCCTCAAGCCACGCGGCGAGCGCGACGTATCGGCCAGCGAACTGATCGACCGGCTACGGCCCAAGCTGGCCCAGGTACCGGGCATCGTGCTGTACATGCGCGCCGGCCAGGACATCAACCTCAGCTCCGGGCCTTCGCGCACGCAGTACCAGTACGTGCTCAAGAGCAATGACGGCGATGCGCTGAACCTGTGGACCCAGCGCCTGACCGACCGCCTGCGGGAAAACCCGGCGTTTCGCGACCTGTCCAACGACCTGCAACTGGGTGCCAGCGTCACCCGCATCGACATCGACCGCCAGGCCGCGGCACGTTTCGGGCTGACCACCACCGACGTCGACCAGGCGCTGTACGACGCCTTCGGCCAACGGCAGATCAGCGAGTTCCAGACCGAGACCAACCAGTACAAGGTGATCCTCGAGCTGGATGCGCGCCAGCGTGGCAAGGCCGAAAGCCTCAACTACTTCTACCTGCGCTCGCCGCTGACCAACCAAATGGTGCCGTTGTCGGCCGTGGCCCACGTGGCGCCGCCCAGCACCGGGCCGCTGTCGATCAGCCACGATGGCCTGTTCCCAGCCGCCAACCTGTCGTTCAACCTGGCGCCCGGCGTGGCCTTGGGCGATGCGGTGAGCATCCTTGATCGCACCCAGCGCGAGCTGGGCATGCCCGACTCGATCAGCGGCAACTTCCAGGGCGCGGCGCAGGCCTTCCAGAGTTCGCTGTCGAGCCAGCCGTGGCTGATTCTGGCGGCGTTGGTGGCGGTGTACATCATTCTCGGTGTGCTGTACGAAAGCTTCGTCCACCCGCTGACGATCATTTCCACCCTGCCCTCGGCCGGCCTCGGTGCCCTGATATTGCTGTGGGCCATGGGCCAGGACTTCAGCATCATGGGGCTGATCGGTGTGGTGCTGCTGATCGGCATCGTCAAGAAGAACGGCATCCTGCTGATCGACTTCGCCCTTGAAGCCCAGCGCCACCACGGCCTGACACCCGAGCAGGCGATTCACCAGGCCTGCCTGACGCGCTTCCGGCCGATCATCATGACCACCCTGGCGGCCTTGCTTGGCGCCGTGCCGCTGATGTTCGGCTTTGGCACCGGTGCCGAACTGCGTCAGCCGCTGGGCATCGCGGTGGTCGGCGGCCTGCTGGTGAGCCAGGCGCTGACGCTGTTCACCACCCCGGTCATATACTTGGCCCTGGAGCGCCTGTTCCACCGCCGTCAGGCTGCCGGTGCGGCAGCGCCAAGTGCCAGTTAGGACAAGACCATGCGTGTGCTGATCATCGAAGACGAAGAAAAAACCGCAGACTACCTGCATCGCGGCCTGAGCGAACAGGGCTTTACCGTGGACCTGGCAAGGGACGGTATCGATGGTTTGCACCTGGCCCTGGAGGGTGACTACGCGGTGATCGTGCTGGATGTGATGCTGCCAGGCCTGGACGGTTACGGCGTGCTGCGTGCCTTGCGCGCTCGCAAGCAAACGCCGGTGATCATGCTGACCGCCCGCGAACGGGTCGAAGACCGCATCCACGGCCTGCGTGAGGGCGCCGACGATTACCTGGGCAAGCCGTTCTCGTTCCTCGAACTGGTCGCCCGCCTGCAGGCCCTGACCCGGCGCAGCAGCAGCCACGAACCGCTGCAGGTGCAGGTGGCCGACCTGTGGATCGACCTGATGGCGCGCAAGGCCACACGCGCCGGCCAACGCCTGGACCTGACGGCCAAGGAGTTCTCGTTATTGAGCGTGCTGGCCCGGCGGCAGGGTGAAATCCTGTCGAAAACAGCGATTGCCGAGCTGGTCTGGGACATCAACTTCGACAGCGATGCCAACGTGGTGGAAGTGGCGATCAAGCGCCTGCGCGCCAAACTCGACGGGCCTTTCGACAACAAGTTGCTGCACACCATCCGAGGCATGGGCTATGTCCTGGAAAACCGTGCGGGGTAACTCCATCGCACTGCGCCTGTCGGCGCTGTTCATCCTGGTGGCACTTGGGGTGTTCGTGCTGATCGGCTCGGCGCTGTACCGCCAGGTCGATCGCAGCCTCGACTTGCTGCCGCAGGCGGAGCTGGATGCGCGCTTCAGCGTGCTCGAATCCACCCTCAACCGCTTTGGCACGCCGGAGCACTGGGCCAAGATCAACAACAAGCTCAACCTGCTCAGCGAAGAGGACAAGCGTATCCGCTTCTGGGTGGTCAGCAGCGACCCCGCCTACGAGTACGGCCACCCCAGCGAGTTGGTGCGCGCCTTCGCAGAGGGGCCACAAGGCATGCGCGACCTGCGCCTGCCCGACCGGCCCTACCCCTACAAAGTGCTGGTCAGCGAACTGCCGGCACTGAGTGAGCGCCCGGCGCTACGCTTTCTGATTGGCATTGACACCGAAACCTTCTGGCAGGCCCAGCACAGCCTGCTGGTGGCGATTGTCGGGCTGGCCGTGCTTGGCGTGCTGCTGGCTTCCGTGCTGGGCTACTGGGTGGCGCGCATTGGCCTGCGGCCGCTGCTGGCGTTGTCCAACGAGGCCCAGGCCCTGGCCCCTCCTCGCCTGGACGGGCGTTTGCAAACCCAGGCGCTGGCCCCGGAGTTGGCGCAATTTGCCGGCGCCTTCAACGCTGCGCTCGACCGCGTCAGCCAGGCCTACTCGCGGCTGGAAGCGTTCAACGCCGACGTTGCCCACGAACTGCGCTCGCCGCTGACCAACCTGATCGGCCAGACCCAGGTGGCGCTGACCCGCGGCCGCAGCGCCGAGCACTACTTCGAAGTGCTGCAATCGAACCTGGAAGAGCTGGAGCGCCTGCGCAGCATCATCAACGACATGCTGTTTCTGGCCAGCGCCGATCAAGGCAGCAAGGCCACCGCCCTGACCCAGGCTTCGCTGGCCGAAGAAGTGGCGACCACCCTCGACTACCTGGATTACATCCTCGAAGACGCGCAGGTCAGCGTCAGCGTGACCGGCGACGCCCAGGCTCCGATTGAAAAGGCGCAATTGCGCCGGGCGCTGATCAACCTGCTGAACAACGCCGTGCAGCATACCGCGCCGCATCAGGTGATCCAGGTGCAGATCGATGGCGGGCCGGAGCAGGTCAGCATCGCCGTGAGCAACCCGGGGCCTGCGATTGACGAAGCGCACTTGCCGCTGCTGTTCGAGCGCTTCTACCGGGTGGATGCCGCGCGCAGCAACAGCGGTGGGGGTAACCATGGGCTGGGGTTGGCGATCGTCAAGGCGATTGCGTTGATGCATGGCGGGGAGGTGTTCGTGCGCAGTGGAGCTGGGGCGAATACCTTCGGCATCCTGTTACCCACCATCAGGCCTGCGCGGTCCTTGTAGGAGCAGCCTTGTGCTGCGAAAGGGCCAGTGAAACCCATACAGCTTTTGGGACGTACCGGCCTCTTCGCAGCACAAGGCTGCTCCTACAAAAACCGCGCAGATGCTCTAGGCCGCTGGTTTGCGGCCAAAGTACTATTGCTTTTTCATGGATCGTTACCTTTTGCGCAACAGTGCTTATCGCACATCGCTCTGTTTCAAGTGCATTGAAAAGACTAACTTTACCCCCGTCCTCATTAGCACTTGCACCGCAAGAAGGTAGTTTCAAATGTCCAACAGTATGGGTATTGCCAGCGTCTTCGTCCTGTCTTCCCTGTTGTTGTCGCCCCTGGCCATGGCCGAAGAATCCTCGGCTTTCGTCGCCCGTAATGCTGAGTTCGCCGCGGTCCATCAAGACGCCCGCGAAGCCGTAGCCGCACAGAAGGCCGATGCCGCAAAAGACGCAAACCAGACAGCTTCCAAGGTCTCTGTCGATGCCAATGCCGACAGCTGATCACGCGCTGTCGCTGCTCCCGTTTTCCCTTGGCTACGCCATGGGCACCACCGGTGCCGATATGTTAGCCTTTTAAAGCCGCTGCCAATCAGCGGCTTTTTTTATGTGCTTTAACTCTCAGCCTGGCTGTAACGTCACCCTATAAAAAAGACGCACATTCAAAAATAAAAACTGCCCCACCGTCAGACCAAAGGAGCTAGTACCGGTGCCTTCCGCGTTTCGTTTTACCCCGCTGTTCATTGCGTTGACTGCAACGATCCCTTTCGCCGCCCAGGCAGATGAAGACAAGGCTGATGGCTTCATCGAAGGGTCGTCCTTCAACCTGCATTTTCGTAATGCCTACTTCAACCGCGACAACCACAACGCTGGCGTGCGCGACACCCGCGAATGGGGCCAGGGCGCGGTAGCGCGCTTCGAGTCGGGCTACACCCCCGGTGTCATCGGCTTTGGCCTGGACGCCCATGCCATGCTGGGCCTGAAGCTCGACGGCGGTGGCGGCCATGCCGGCACCAGCATCCTGCCTGAGCACATCAAGGACGACGGCGAACTGGGCGCAGCCCCGCATTCGTTCTCCACAGCGGGCGCCGCAGTCAAGCTCAAGGCCTTCGACACCGAGCTCAAAGCCGGTGACCTGTTCCTCACCAACCCGGTAATCGCCGGCGGCGAAACGCGCATGCTGCCGCAAACCTTCCGGGGTGTGAGCCTGACCAACACCAGCATCGACGGCCTGTTGCTCGAAGGCGGCCAGGTGAGCTTCACCCACCCGTACAACCAGAGCGGCCACCGCCGCATCGACACCTACTACGGGTCGCTGGACGAGCACGACAAAAGCAAGCACCTGAACTGGGCTGGCGCGTCGTGGAGCGGTACCGAGAACATCACCGCCAACCTGTACGCCGCCGAGCTGAAGGACATCTGGAACCAGTACTACGCTGACTTCGACTACACCTACGTGGTCAACGACCTGGTCAGCCTGAACCCAGGCGTGCACTTCTACCACACCCAGGACACCGGCCAGGCCCTGCTGGGCAAGATCGACAACAACACCTACAGCGTGCACTTCACCGTCAACGCCGGGTTCCACAGCATCACCGCCGCCTACCAGCGCGTGAACGGCAACACGCCGTTCGACTACATCAACCTGGGCGACAGCGTGTACCTGGACAACTCGCGCATGTACTCGGACTTCAACGCGCCGAACGAGCGCTCGTGGAAGCTGCAGTACGACTATGACTTCGCCGGTGTCGGCGTGCCCGGCCTGACCACTTCGCTGTCGTACTCGCGTGGTGAAGCCGACCTGACCAAGGCCACCCAGGACACCAGCCACTACGACTACTACCGTGAAGATGGCAAGAACGCCATGCACTGGGAACGCGACCTGGACGTGAAGTACGTGTTCCAGGAGGGTGACCTCAAGGACCTGTCGGTGCTGGTGCGCTATGCCACCCACCGTGGCAGCCAGGGTTATGCGTCGATCGACAGCAACAGCGACAACGATGAAGTGCGGGTGATCGTCGACTACCCGCTGAACGTGTTCTGATCCCGAAACGCAAGCTAGGTATCTAACCTGTAGGAGCGGGCTTGCCCGCGAACACCGGCGAAGCCGGTGCCATGCACCGCATCGTTTTCTTCGCGGGCAAGCCCGCTCCCACAGGTTCCGTGCCGGGTCTAACCACAGGACTCCGTGATTCCGTCGGACAAATCTTGTCCGACAATCCCCGCTTCCCTAGAATGTCGCCGCCGCGAATGGCCCTGCCCACGCAGTAGCGAGCATGCCCACCCAATCCCCGCGTTTGTCAGTCTACAGGTCGCACCCCGAGCTGATCCTCAACCTGGGCAGTTGCCTTGCCGTGCTCGCCATCGTGGCGATCGTCAGCTACCTGCTGGCCCGCGAGCGCGACAGTGTCGAGCTGTCGGCGGTGCGCGCGTCGAACAACATCGTCCAGCTGATCGAAAGCGACATCCTGCGCAATGCCGAACTCTACGACCAGTCATTGCAAGGGCTGATCTGGGCCGTCGGGCGCAAGGAACTGCCGGAGATCCCAGGCCCGCTGCGTCAGCGCCTGCTGTTCAATGAAGCGTTCGTCGACCGCAAGCGCGGTGACGTGCTGTGGCTGGACAAGCAAGGCAATGTCGTCGGCGATTCCACCAGCAGTGTGCCGCGCAAGGCCAACTTCGGCGACACCGGCGTGTTCAAGGCACACCAGCACAATGCCAACCTTGGCCTGCTGGTAGGCCCGCCGTTCAAAGCCAGGCTTGGCGACCTGGACTGGTGCATCAGTTTCAGCCGGCGTATCTCTGGCCCCAATGGCGAGTTCGTCGGGCTGGCGGCCGGTGCGCTGCGCCTGTCGTACTTCAGTGAACTGTTCCAACGCCTGGACATCGGCGACGACAGCAGCATCAACCTGTTCAATACCGACGGGCAGTTGCTCGCCCGCCAGCCCTCCCGCGCGCACGACCCGCTGATCGGTAGCAACTACGCCGAAAGGCCCAATTTCAAGCGCATCCTCAGCGAACAGAGCGGCAACTTCACCGCCCGCTCCGGTAGCAGCGGCAAGCCGCGCATGTATACCTTCGCCCGTGTCGCACAGCTGCCCCTGATCGTGCTGGTGGTGCACTCGGCCGACGAGGTGTTCCAGTCCTGGCGCCGCACCGCCATTCTGGTCAGCGTCGCCACCGGGGTGCTGTGCGTGGGTATCCTCTGGCTGACGTTGCTGCTGGGCCGCGAATTGCGCCGCCGCCATGAAGCCGAAGAAGGCCTGGCCACCCTGGCAGCCACCGACAGCCTGACGGGCCTGGCCAACCGCCGCAGGCTGGACCAGGTGCTGCGCCAGGAATGGGCCCGCGCACAACGCAACCGCAAGCCGCTGGCGGTACTGATGGTGGATGTGGACCATTTCAAGGCATTCAACCAGCGCCATGGCCACGCCGGTGGCGACCATGCCTTGCGCGAAGTGGCCAAGGCCATCGAGGCCTGCATCCGTCGCCCGGCGGACTTGGCTGCACGTTATGGTGGGGAGGAGTTTCAGGTGGTGTTGCCAGAAACCGACCTGGCTGGTGCGCAACTGCTGGCTGAACGCATCCGTGCCAGCGTCGAGGCGCTGGCACCGTTCGCCGATGATGCGCATGCGGTTACGGTGAGCATTGGCATCGGCTTGTCCGACACCCAGCACGACCTGAGCGGGGTGCTGGGTGCAGCGGACGAGGCGCTCTACCGGGCCAAGGCCAAAGGCCGCAACCGGGTAGAGGGACCGGCCGACTAGGAGCGGGCGCGGGCGGCGTTGCGCAGGGCCTTGACCTGGTCATGGTTGCGCTGCACGCCTTGCAGCTGTTTCTCAACCAGGCTGTAGGTGGTGTCGGTGGCCGTGCGGCCCAGTTTCACCAGCTTCTCGCGGGCTTCCTTGTACGCCTTGAGCGCGTGGTCCTCGCCGCGCTCCACTTCGTTGAGTACCGCCTCTTCATCCTTGCCGGTGACCATCGACTTGAGGTTGACCCAGCCACGGTGCAGGTCGCCGCTGATGCTGGTGGAGGTTTCCGGGTCGCCGCCCAGGCGGCGCACTTCGCTCTGCAGCTCACCGGCAGCGTTGGCGCACTCGCCGGCACGCTGGACGAAGAACGCTTTCAGCTCGGGGTTCTTCACGTCATCGGCCGAGGTCTTGAAACCTTTCTCGCCATCCTTGCTGTACTCGATCAGGTCGTTGAGTACGTCGATCACGTCTTTGTTGGGGTTGCTCATGGTCGAACTCCTTGGCAGGTGATAGTCATCTACACAGGTGCAGCGTTCGTGCCATGCTTTAATTAAGTAAAAAATCTTTATTATTCAATTATTTACAAAAACAGTAACGATGACTTGTGGCGGCGTTCTGCATGATTGCCGCTTGGGCCTTCGTGCAGATTGCAGTATGGTCGGCGCTTTTCCACAGCCAGGTACGCCGAAGATGAAGCCGGAAACCCTCGAACTGCTGGTGACCCGCAGCATGCCGTTCGGCAAATACCAAGGGCGAATCATTGCTGACCTGCCGGGGGATTACCTGGCGTGGTTTACCCGCAAGGGTTTCCCGGCGGGAGAACTGGGCGGGTTGCTGGCGTTGATGCATGAGATCGACCACAACGGCCTGGATGATCTGCTGGTGCCGTTGCGCAAGAAACATGGGCGCTGACAGGTCAAATCGGGCTTAGTGGAAGCGGCCTGTGTCGATTTCAAGGCAACTGTAGGAGCAGCCTTGTGCTGCGAAGAGGCCATTGCAGCCAAAGACAGTCTTTAGCCTTACCGGCCTCTTCGCAGCACAAGGCTGCTCCTACAACAGTACGGGGGGCAGCTCAGGCACTTTTAACCGGCGCCACCGCCAGCTCCACCCGCTCGCTCTTCTTGATCACTGCATACACCACCGCCGTCAGCAAGCTGCCCGCCACGATCGCCAGCAAATACAGCAACGCATGGTTGATCGCATTGGGGATCAACAACACGAACAAGCCGCCATGGGGCGCCATCAGCTTGCAGCCGAAGTACATCGACAATGCCCCGGTCAACGCCCCCCCGACGACACTGGCCGGGATCACCCGCAGCGGGTCCTTGGCGGCAAACGGGATAGCCCCCTCGGAAATGAAGCACAGCCCAAGCGCCAAGGCCGCCTTGCCCGCCTCGCGCTCGCTTTGGGCAAACTTGCGCCGGGCCAGGAAGGTGGCGATACCCAGCCCGATTGGCGGCACCATGCCGGCGGCCATGGTCGCTGCCATCGGCGCGTAGCTCGACGAAGCCAACAGCCCAACCGAGAAGGCATAAGCGGCCTTGTTGATCGGCCCGCCAAGGTCGACGCACATCATGCCGCCCAGCAACAGCCCCAGCAGAATGGCGTTGGTGGTGCCCATGCTGTCGAGGAAATGCGTCAAGCCTTCGAGCATCGCCGCAACCGGCTGGCCAACCACGTAGATCATCACCAGGCCGGTGAACAGGCTGGCCAGCAGCGGTATGATCAAAATCGGTTTGAGCGCTTCCAGGCTGCTGGGCAAACGTGCCCAACGGGCAATGGCCTTGGCGCTGTAACCGGCAAGAAAGCCAGCGACAATGCCACCGATGAAGCCCGCCCCCAGGGTGCTGGCCAGCAAGCCGCCAATCATGCCGGGGGCCAGCCCCGGGCGGTCGGCGATGGACCAGGCGATGTAGCCGGCCAGCAAGGGCACCATCAGCTTGAACGCCGCCTCGCCGCCGATCTGCATCAGTGCCGCCGGCAAGGTGCCTGGCACTTTGTAGGCTTCGATGCCGAACACGAACGACAGGGCAATCAGCAGGCCGCCGGCCACTACCATCGGCAGCATGAACGACACGCCAGTCAGCAGGTGTTTGTACACGCCGGTCTTCTCAGCCTTGGTCGGCGTGGTCGCCGTCGTGGCTTCAGCGCTGTTTTCCACCTGGGCTTGCGCCAGGGCTTTGTCCAGGGTCGCGCGGGCCTGCTTGAGGGCGATGCCAGTACCGCAGCGGTAGATGCGCTTGCCGGCGAAACGCGCGGTGGGGACTTCGATATCGGCGGCCAACAGCACCACGTCTGCCGCAGCAATGGCTTCGGCGGGCAACGGGTTGCGCGCACCGACCGAGCCCTGAGTCTCGACGGTGAGCTGGTAACCCAGTTGTTGCGCGGCTTGCTGCAAGGCCTCTGCTGCCATGAAGGTGTGCGCAACGCCGGTCGGGCAGGCCGTTACGGCGACGATGCGAACAGCGGCGGCCGGGCTGTCTGGCACTGCGGCCAGTGGCTCGGCGTTGGCCGCCGCCTCGTCGAGGAAGCCCTCGCGATCAGCCAAGGCCTGGGACGGCGTGCTTCGATACACGCGCTTGCCGACGAAACGAGCCAGGTCCACCGGGCCGGTGCTGACCACCAGCACCCAGTCGGCCTCGGCAATCTGCGCGGCGCTCAGTTGCCGCTCCGGGTGTTCGGCATCCTGCACTTCGACACTGGTGCTCCAGCCGCGTCGCTGGGCCGCGGCGGCCAGCAAGCGTGCGCTCAGCACACTCGATACCTGGCCGTTGGGGCAGGCGGTGACAATGGCAATGTTCATCGGCAACCCTCTTGTTGTTCTGTCAGTTGCACGGCCGCTTCCAACTGCGCCAGGTGCTCGCGGTCACGAATGCCGAAGCCAACCTGGCTAACCGCCTGGGCAGCAATGGCGGTGGCACGGGCCAAGGTCTGCGCAGGGGGCTCGCCCAGCAACAGGCCGTGGACCATGCCGGCCACCAGCGAATCCCCCGCCCCCACCGTGCTGGCGACCCGCACCTTGGGCGGACGGGCATGCACGGCCAGATCGCGACTGAACCAGCTGACACCCTGCTCGCCGGCAGACACCACCACGTGTTCAACGCCTTTGGCCAGCAGGCGCTTGGCGGCAGCGTATTGCTGCGCCGGGTTATCCACCGCCAGGCCGAGCACCTCGCCCAACTCCTCGGTATTGGGCTTGACCAGCCAGGGCGCGCTCTGCAGGCCGGCACGCAGCGCTTCGCCACTGCTGTCCAACGCCACCTTCAGGCCTTGGGCCTTGAGCTGTTCGAGCAACTGGCGGAACCAGTCGGCGCTGATCCCGCGCGGCAGGCTTCCGGCCACCACCACCGCGTCATGCCCTGGGGCAACCTGATCCAGCCTGCGCAACAAGGCACTGCGTGCCGCCTCGTCGACCTCCGGGCCCTGGCCGTTGATATCGGTGACGCGGCCATCGGCCTCGACCAGCTTGATGTTGCTACGGGTTTCGCCCGGCACGCGGACAAAGCAGTCGGCAAAGCCGCGCCAGTCGATCAGCGCCTCGAAAGGCTGCAGGTTGTCGCGCCCGAGGAAACCGCCCACGGTCACACTGTGCCCCAGGTCGGCCAGGACCTGGGCAACGTTCAGCCCCTTGCCCGCCGCGTGACTTTGCTGCGCCTGGCTACGGTTGACCTGCCCAGGGCGCAGGGTGCCCAGGCCGATGGTGATATCCAGCGCCGGGTTCAGGGTAAGGGTGAGGATCTTGGCCATTCAGTAACGCTCCACCAGCGCGCGAACCGCCGCGGCGCTGTCCTGTTGCAGGGCCTCGCGCGCCAGGGCGCGGGCCGTCTGGTGATCGGCCTGGCGAATCAGTGCCTTGACTTCGGCGACGCTGCGCGCGGATACGCTGAGTTCGTCCACATCCAGCCCCAGCAGCACGGCGACCGCCTGCGGGTCGGCCGCCAGCTCGCCACACACGCCCACCCACTTGCCGTGGGCATGAGCGGCGCGCACGGTCATGTCGATCAAACTCAATACCGCCGGGTGCAGGCCGTCGGCCTGGGCCGAGAGGCTAGGGTGGCCACGGTCGATGGCCAGGGTGTATTGGGTCAGGTCGTTGGTGCCGATGCTGAAGAAATCCACTTCGCGCGCCAACTGTGGCGCCAGCAAGGCCGCCGAGGGCACTTCGACCATGATGCCCAATTGCAGGTCGGCGACCGGGATTTCCGCACGCAGGCGCTCGACCATGGCCCGTGCCTCGCGCCACTCGTGCACTTGGCCGACCATCGGGAACATGATGCGCAGCGGGCGCTGGTCGGCGGCCCGCAGCAAGGCGCGCAACTGGTCTTCCATTACGTGCGGGCGTTGCAGCGTCAGGCGTATACCGCGTACCCCGAGGAACGGGTTCTCTTCGGCGGCGATGGGCCAGTACGGCAGCGGCTTGTCGCCGCCGACGTCGAGTGTGCGCACCACCAGCGGCCGCCCACCCAGGCCATCGAGCACACGGCGATACTCGGCCTCCTGGGTGGCCACATCCGGCGCTTGCGGGTGGGCCATGAAAATCAGTTCGGTGCGCAGCAGGCCCACGCCTTCGGCGCCCTGCTCCACCACCTTGGCGATGCCGTTGCTGTCGCCAATGTTGGCGAACACCTCGACGGCATGGCCATCACCGGTGACGGCCGGCTCGAAGCGGTTGGCCCAGGCGGCCTGCAAGCGCTGCTCGCGCAGGTCGCGCTCGGCCAGCGCACGGTGCAGTTCATCCGCAGGCGGCGCCACGCTGACCACACCGCGCTGGCCATCGAGCAGCAGCGGCGTGCCACTCGCCAGCAGCAGTATCGACGCACCCGCGCCGACCACCGCCGGGATGCCCAACGCACGGGCGACAATGGCACTGTGGGCCGTGGCCCCGCCCTGGGCGGTGACGATACCGGCCACCCGGTTTGGGTCCAGGCGGGCGACATCGGACGGGCCGACTTCAGTCATCACCAACACGTAAGGTTGCTCGGGTTCGACCTGCGTCGGCGCGCCGCACAGTTGTGCCAGCACGCGGCGGCCAATGTCGCGCAGGTCGGCGGCGCGCTCGGCGAGCAGCGCATCGTGCAATGCCTCCTGCTGACGGGCCGCAGCTTCGATCACAGCCATCCATGCGGCCGCAGCGCTTTCGCCTTGGGCCAGGCGCTGTTCGACATCGTCGGTCAATGCCGGGTCGGCAAGCATTTCCTGGTGGGTGACGAAAATTTCGCCAATGGCCTTGTCGCTACGCAACACCAATGCCTGCAGTTCGCCGTTCACGGTGGCGATGGCTGCGCGCAACTTCTGCCGCTCCTGGGCGCAGGATTCGCCACGCAAGGGATAGTCGAACTCACGCTCGACACAGACATGCGCCGGGCCGCTGGCAATACCGGGGGCGGCGCCCACACCCTGGATGCGGCTGCCGGCCGCTGGGGCTTGCAGTACTTCGGCTGCGCTATCGGCGATGGGCATGCTGCTTTGCGCCAGCGGCTCCACCTCTTCGCCCAGGCCTTGTTCGATTGCGGCCAGCAACACCGGCAAGGCATCGGCAGCGATACCTGGCTCGGCGACCAGCTCCAGCACCTGACCACGGCGGGCGCCGAGGCTGAGCAGCTTGCTCAAGCTCTTCACCGACACCGCAGGCTGCGTGCTGTCGACCAGGCGCACACGGATTTCCCCTTCGAAGCCTTTGGCCAGTTGCGCCAGCACCTTGGCCGGGCGGGCATGCAGGCCGTGCGGGTTGGCCAGCACGATACGCGCGCCAGGCCAATCCGCCGGCGCTTCGCCGCCCAGCACTTCCAGTACCGCACGGCTGCTGGTGGCCTGGTAGAGCATCTGCCCGCGGCCTTCGATCAGCACTTCACACAGGCGTTCGAGCAAGGCCTGGTGAGCGGCGCCAAGGCTGGCCAGGCAGAACAGGCCGTTGAGCGGCTGGTCGCGGTAGCGCAGCGGCTGCTGCGGGGTGACGAAGGCCAGGCCCGGCTGGCGCACCTGACGTTCGCTATGCAGCCACCACAGGCCCTCGCCCAGCGGCAGCGGCTCGGCCTGCTGCAGCACGGCGGCAAAGTTGCTGTCGACACAGTCGGCACGTTGCAACAGCCGGGCGCCGCGCCAGGCCAGTTCATCGAAATCTTCAGCCGGCAGGTTCAGGCCGACCAGCTGCGCATCCAGCGCCAGCGCCTGTGGCGCGCCCTGCAGCAACTTGAGCAGCGCTTCGGCGGAGCTGGCCCGGCGCAGCGCTTCGGCCAGGTCGGTTTCGCCCAGGGCGCGGGTCAGCAGTTGCAGCAGGCGCAGGTGTTCGTCGGAGCGAGCGGCGATTCCGATGGCCAGGTAGACCGTTTGTCCGTCACCCCAGTCCACGCCCTCGGGGAACTGCAGCAAGCGCACACCGGTGGCATGCACCAGGTCGCGGGTTTGCGGCGTACCGTGGGGGATGGCGATGCCCTGGCCAAGGAAGGTGGAGCCTTGCGCCTCCCTGGCCTGCAGGCCTTGCAGGTAACCTTCGGCAACCAGGCCGTCCGCGACCAGCCGATCCGCCAGCAGGCACAATGCCTCGGCCTTGTCGGTGGCCTTCTGGCCCATGGCTATCTGCTCCTTGGCGAGCTCGAGCATGACCTTCTCCTTTTGCAGTTCCCGGTCGGGTACTGGAGTATTGTTGTGAAATTCACATAAAGGGCCAGTTCAACAGCCTTGCACGGATGGCAGCCGAGGCAGAAAATTCGGCAGCTGAAACGTTTAACCTGACCAGACGGCCACGTTACTCGATAATCTGCCCGGTAAAAAGCCCCATCCTGTCGGACAATTGCGACAATGGTCGTCTGCGCGTGATGCCTGCGCCGGGTCAAACTACCCGGTCCGGCCTTACAGCCAGCCCCGGTAATAACAAGGAAAATTCGGTGAAACTCAGCGATATCGCCCGCCTGGCCGGTGTGTCCGTGACCACTGCCAGCTACGTCATCAATGGCAAGGCTGAACAGCAGCGCATCAGCAACAGTACTGTCGAGCGGGTACGCGCGGTGGTCGAAGCCCACGGCTTCACCCCCAACCCGCAGGCTGCTGGCCTGCGCAGCCGGCATACCCGCACCCTGGGCTTTATTCTCCCGGATCTGGAGAACCCCAGCTACGCCCGCATTGCCAAGCAACTGGAGCAAGGCGCCCGTGCCCGCGGCTACCAGCTGCTGATCGCCAGCAGCGACGACCAGCCCGACAGCGAGCGCCAACTGCAGCAACTGTTCCGCGCGCGCCGATGCGATGCGCTGTTCGTTGCCAGCTGCCTGCCGCCAGAGGACGACAGCTACCGCGAGCTGCAGGACAAGGGCCTGCCGGTGATCGCCATCGACCGCCGCCTGGACCCTGCACACTTCTGCTCGGTGATCAGCGACGACCGCGATGCCAGCCGCCAACTGGCCGCCAGCCTGCTTGGCGCGGCCCCACGCAGCATTGCCCTGATTGGCGCGCGCCCCGAGCTGTCGGTCAGCCAGGCGCGTGCCGGCGGTTTCGACGAAGCCCTGCAGGGTTATGCCGGCGAAGTGCGCCGCTACCAGGGCGAAGCGTTCAGCCGTGAGTGCGGCCAACGCCTGATGCAGCAGTTGATCGACGACCTGGGTGGCCTGCCGGATGCCCTGGTGACCACCTCGTATGTGCTGCTGCAAGGGGTGTTCGACACCCTGCAGACGCGGCCTGCGGACTCGCGTCAGCTGCAACTGGGTACCTTTGGCGACAACCAGCTGCTCGACTTCCTGCCGCTGCCGGTCAATGCCATGGCCCAGCAGCACGGCTTGATTGCCGCCACCGCGCTGGAACTGGCGCTGGCCGCTATCGAGGAAAAACGCTACGAGCCTGGCGTGCACGCCGTTGGCCGCACCTTCAAGCAACGCATCACAGCGGCCTGAACATGCGCCTGATCGACACCCACACCCACCTGGACTTCCCCGACTTCGACGCCGACCGCTCACGCCTGCTGGCCAACGCGGCGGCACGCGGGGTGGAGCGGATGGTGGTGCTGGGGGTTTATCAGGCGAATTTCCAACGGGTGTGGGAGCTGGCCTGCGCCGATCAGCGCCTGTTCGCGGCGCTCGGCCTGCACCCGGTGTACCTCGACCAGCATCGCCCGGAGCACCTGACGCAATTGCGCGAATGGCTGGAGCGCCTGCACGGCAACCCACGGCTCTGTGCCGTGGGTGAGTTTGGCCTGGACTATTACCTCGAAGACCTGGACAAAACGCGCCAGCAGGACCTGTTCGAAGCGCAACTGCAGATGGCCTGCGACTTCGACTTGCCCGCACTGCTACATGTTCGCCGCAGCCATGCCCAGGTGATTGCCACCCTCAAGCGCTACAAACCGGCGCGAGCAGGCGTGGTTCATGCTTTTGCCGGCAGTTACGAAGAGGCCCGCGAGTACATCAAGCTGGGCTTCCGGCTTGGGCTGGGTGGCGCAGCAACCTGGCCGCAGGCATTGCGGTTGCGCAAAACCCTGGCGCGGCTGCCGCTGGACAGTGTGGTGCTGGAAACCGATTCGCCGGACATGGCGCCAGTGATGTACCCAGGGATACGCAACAGTCCGGAACATTTGCCGGAAATTGCCGAGGCGCTGGCGCAAGTGATGGGGCTAGAGGTTGCTGAACTGGCTGAGGCCAGCAGCCGCAATGCTTGCGAGCTGTTCGGCTGGTAGCCAAGAGACTGCGCAAATCTTGAGACCTGCGCAGTACCTGTGGGAGCAACTGTCTTGTGCTGCTTGTGCCGGCCTCTTCGCGGGCATGCCCGCTCCCACAGGGATTGCGCATGCCTTGAGGTAAGCACTGAACCTGTGGGAGCGGGC
>NZ_JBLUPS010000022.1:0-85705 GCF_048068035.1 Pseudomonas sp. NY11955 | reverse complement strand
ACGTTTAGCTAAACGCTATATAGGATCTATAGCGTGACTGCACTCAGTGAATACGCGAGCCGAGGCCCCTCAAGCCTGGATCGCAAAGAAGAAACCGCCCCCTCAAGGCGGTTTTTTTTTGCCCGCACGCAGGGGAGCAGGCACCAACCTTGTCTCCAGAGCCCGCCCAGCGCGGGCTTTTTTGTGCCTGGCGCCCGGCAAAGCTGGATCTGCCAATCTGCCATGTTGTGATATTGTGACTTTATGCCATTATGTCTTTATCGCAGTTTGTAGGAGGCACCCGCAATGCAGCACGCCCAAGCCCAGGAACGGCACGAAGTCCTGTTCACCATGTCCGCCCAGAGCATGCAGCGCACCACTACGCTGTTGAAGCGCTGCGGCCACCAGAACCTCAACCTGCTGCTGGCGCGCGGGCTGGCGCTTGTCGAGTTCGTCCTGGACCAGCTGGAGCAGGGGCGATCCGTAGGAAGCGTGATTCTCGGGGAGGACGGCTTTCTACCGCTGCGGGAGCGGCCAGAGCTGGTAACACCCCGTGAAGGGGCCAAACCCAAGGCAGTGCCGGCGCCAACCCGTGGCGGTACTACACACACCGACAACCCGAAGCTGATGCCCCGGGCCAAGGTGCCTGTAGAGACGACTGTGCAAGAGCAGGCCCCACGGGTACGCAAGCTATTCCGCCACGCTGCTTTCAACGTGAACGACCTCACCGGCCCTGTCCGATCGGTGGAGTACCACACCAAGCGCTGTGCAACTGAAGGCCTTGAGGCGCCGATCGACTACACCGGCCAGGCGTTACCAGGTGAGCTGGGGCCACACCACCTGGAAGAGCTGGAGCGGGTAATGGGTGAAGAGTCGATGGCCACCCACTTCCAGCTGTGCCCGTCCACCTATGCGCTCACGTTCTTCGCCTTCTTTCCCAAGGGTGGCTGGCACCGCATGCAGAGCGCATCGCGGGAGTGGCTGCATGACCTCGCCGTAGACACAGGTGAGGTGTCTGTTTTCTCCGTAGACCTGGCTGCGGCCTACCTGCGCTGGCAGGGGAGTGGATCACAGGGACGCCGGCAGGTGATCGAGGCTTAACGCTGTACCCGGCAAACCACCAGGTCAGCGCCGGGCTATGTCCCGGTAGATTGGGGCGATTCTATGAGGGGAGTGTGCTGTGAGTCCGTTTGATCAAGTCGATGAAGCGCGCAGTGATTTCGAGGCCGACCACGAAGGGCCATTCGAGCGCGTGAAGGGTGTGATGGGGCGCCCGACCGAGGAATACCAGGACGAAGGCGTACAGCGCGACTACCTGCGCTGGCTGCGTGCCCGTGCCTCTGTGCGCAGCTGCAATTGCTGTGGTGGTGCTGTGGCATGAGGATGTCCGAGGAAGAGTTTGCCGGCCTGCCCGACTACATGACCAAGACAGCCCGTAAATCCCGGCAACCCAAGGAAGAGCCGGAGCACCTGCGCATGGCCGGGGCAACAGCTGGCGCTGCCGGTAGCAGCAAGGCCAAGCCCAAGGCTGGCGGTATGCAGGCTATGCAGGCGCTCGGGCGTCTCGAAGCCGGTGAGTTGAACAAAACCGAGGAAGCCTACCGCGCGCATCTGGAGCAGCTGCGCATGGCTGGCGAAATCGTCTGGTACCAGTTCGAACCGTTCAAGTTGTTGCTGGCGCCCAAGACCACCTATACGCCGGATTTCCTGGTGCAGCTGGCGAGCGGTCACCTTGAAGTGCATGAGGTGAAGGGTTTCTGGATGGATGACGCCAGGGTCAAGATCAAGGTCGCGGCCAGCATGTTCCCGGTGTTCAAGTTCGTCGCTATCAAAAAGGCCGAGAAGCCCAAGCGTGGCGCAGCGCCTGGGCCTGACTGGGTTCGGGAAGAGTTCTGATGGACCTGGAGCAGGCCGAGCGCGAGGCGCATGAGCAGTACATAAACCACATCATGGCGTGCAAAGGATGTTACGCACCAACAAAACGCTATTGTTTTTATGGTCTGCGCTTTCACGTCGACTACCTGGCTCACTACCTGATGGGGCGCGATCTACACACCAGGCGCGTGCATTTGGCGCAGATTGAGGCCACTGATTCCGTGACCTGCGACGACCTGAAGGCCCGTATGATCGAGATTCACGAGCAAATGAAGGGTGAGGAAGCCTAGAAAGTTGGCTACTGCCGCTCGGTAGCATGGGAACTTTTTGGGCATTCTGGGGTTGTGAAATGTCCGGGGATACAATTTAATGGCGCCAATCCACAGTGCTGGAAGGTGCATTGAAGTGTCAGCGACAGATCACAACCAGGAAGCACAGGCCGCGATCGAAGGCGAACTGCTGCCGCGCGAGCCCGAATCGCTCTTCAGCGATGACGAATGCGGCGCAGGCATGAGCCCGAGCAGCCTGGCGCGCGAGGAAGAGCAGGCAATGCGCGAGGCCGTGGCCAAGCGCCTGGTCCGCGCCCGCCGCGCCGCCGGCCTACGAGAAATCGACGTCGCCCAGCGCCTGGGCCACGCGAACCTGACGATGATCAGCCTGTTTGAGAACGGCAAACGCTCCCCCAGCCTCAAAAACCTCCAGGCGATGGCTGACATGTATTCAGTCACCACCGACTACCTACTGCTACGCACCGACGAGCTGGGCCTGTCCCCGGAAGAGGGTAACCAGGCGCTCATTGCTGGCGTGGTGAAGGGGACAATGGCCGCCTATCACGAGAGCTACCTGACCGGCCTGGCCAAGGTCACGGCGGTGGCCATCGAGGGCGCAGCCACAGATCGGGCGTTGCTGGACCAGGTCGCCACCACCTCAATCGAATTGAGCGCCAGCCTGGCGCTGATCCGCCGGCACCATGGAGGCGTGTTCGAGCAGCTGCGCGGCGGCGCCAAACTTGAGCGTTTGATTGCCGAGCTGGAGGTTTCCGTCAAAGCGCGAATCGTGCGCAAACAAGCCGAAAAAGCCCTCATTGAGTTCGAGCATCCTGTGTGCACGGTGCAGCAGGTTGAAAAGGCTGTTCAGCAAGCGCTGTTTGCTGATTTCACCGGTCAGTAGCCAGCCACCCGGTTAGGGGTGGCCATGCCGGGCTGTCGTGCGCATGGTGCTGGGCAAAGGGTTGTTTCACACGGCCTAGAGCTTTTGGGGAAGTACCTGACAGGGGCTTCGCCATGAGGTACCCGCTGTTGGATAACGGTCAAAATTGGGGAAGTGGCATCGACGGCCATTGCAGCGCCTACCGTGGCGTCCCCTACACGGTGCTGGGGAGCCCGCTTCGGCGGGCTAATCCTTCCAAGGATAGAGGCCCGCGGTTGCGGGTTTTTTTGCGCCAGGCGCCCCCGGATGTTGCACATTTTCCGTGGCTGATAGCCAAGACTCTTTGCATTAAAGGTTGTTGACTGTGGCAGGGAAGAAGAAGGTAGCAGACGAAGCGCCAAAAGAGCTGTCCGGGGATAAAGTCACACCGGACAAGCCCGCGCGCAGCCGCAAAAATCCCCCCAAAGAGCCAGTTGTTAAGGTCACCGGTGGCCGAGTGGTCAAAAAGGCCCCTCCAAAGGCTGCTCAAAAGGCCCCCAAAAGACCCAACAAGCCAGCTCCGGCAGTAGCCAAGGCGCTGGCCAAAGGCGCCGAGGTCGCGGAGAAAAAGCCTCGTCGCCGCACCGGCACTACCAAGATTAAACCCACCGTCCAGCTCACCCCGACCGAGCTGGAGGCCTTGCAGGCCGGGAATCTGCACGGTTTGGACGAGCGCCAGGCCAAGTTCATTGACCTGTGGCTGGTCACGCAAAACGCCACCCAGGCCTACCTGGACGCCGGCTTTGAGTGCAGCAATCCCAACTCGGCGGCGTCAGCTGCCAGTAGGTTGTTAAGAAAGGTTAAGGAACATCCCTACACGCAAGCAAAGCGCGCTGAGCTGTTTGCCAAGACTGAGGAAATTCAGAACCGCGTCATTGAGCGCGTCTACGGCGCGGCCCTGGCCGATCCCCGCGAGCTGGCCGAGGTGATCTACACCTGCTGCCGTTACTGCTGGGGGGAGGGGTTCAAATACCAAATGACTCCACGGCAGATGGAGCAACGAAAACAGCGTCACCAGGAAGAGGTGGCGTTGGCCAAGGCAGAAAAGCGCAAGGTTCCGGTTTTCGACCCCCTCGGCGGCCTCGGCTACGACCAAACCCGTGACCCACACCCGGAATGCCCGGAGTGCAACGGCGTGGGCGAGCGCACCATGAAGATCAACGACACCCGCTACCTGTCACCTGGTGCGCTTGGCCTGTTCGGCGGGGTGAAGATCAACAAGGACGGCAGCATTGAGGTGAAGGTAGGCGACCAACTGCCGTACCTGACCCTGCTGGGCCGGATCTTCAACATGAACATTGAGCCGGTTGTGCCAGTAGCTGCGGTCGTTTCCCAGGAAGAGCTGGACGAACGCTATGCGCGGGCCCTGGAGAAGACACAGGCACAGCGCGAGGCGATGGCCGACCGCGCTGCCCAGATCGCGGCATTGGACAACGGCGGTGAGGTATGACGATCAGGCCCGAGCTGCAACCCACCCCCGACAACATCCGCCGTACCCGCCTGAGCCTGCGCATGAGCGAGACCGCTGCCGGCGCATTGGTCTACGTCAGCCGCGAGTCCTGGCGCCTGTACGAGAAGGGCGAAACGAACATCAAGATGGGCTTATGGGAGCTGTTCCTGATCAAAACGGGGCAGCTCTGGATACAGCCCACCACTGCAACACCTGCGCGCGCGTCCAAACACCGCGGGCGAGTCGAAAACCTGAGGCCGTTCGCGGCCACCTCGAAAGGAAAGCAATGATGCAAGCACGCACCACGGTATCGAGTCACAAGCACGACCAGGACTTGTTGCTGGCCAGCAACGTCTCGGCGTTCAAGGAATGGCTGAAGGCGCAGGGCATCGAGGTCCGTGAGCCTGAGCCGGCCCACAGCGCCCAAGGTGTGCACTACTGGGTTGTGCCGGTACCAGGTAAGGCCAAGCCCAAGGTCGTATCAGTTCAGGAGGGCTCTGGGCGCCAGAAACGCTATGCCCAGACTCACCACCGGCTGCGACCGCTGATCGAGCGCTTCCTGACGTCTCCGCTCACTAACGCTGTACGCACCGCCCAGACCACCGCCGTCAGCAAATGCGCCTCAGCGCCGGTAGCAACGCATTACCTGCTCAGCCAGGCCAATATCCAAGACGCACTTTCCGGCCCGCCATTGAAAGGGCCGGTATGGGGCGACCATGGTACCGTGCTGGAGCCACACGACGTCTTCGCCGTGCGCCTTGCGGGCGACGACCGTGACGGGGCGTCAGTAGCCATCCATGCGCGTATCTACGGTAAGGGCGATAAACAGGTTGTTGAGGTGGTGGAGTATCCATTCGATACCAACATTCAAGACCTGCTGCCACTGGCCAAGGAACTCCACGAGCGCGCCAGCAAGCTGCCGTCGGCAACCATCCTGGTCGACACCGCCGGCATCGGCCTTCAGTTCTACCACGCGCTGCAAGAGCTGGGGCGTACTGAGGTTCTGCACCGTTACGGATTGATGATGGGGGCGCCGCTGCCCAAAGACGCGGGCTACTTCAACCGCCGCTCGAAGTGTTCCGTCCTGGCGGCCAAGGCAATCAAGGTCGGGCGCGTGAAACTCAAATGGCCTGAAGGTGAGAACCCCAACCTGGTGCTGGAGCGCTTCGGCTGCCGCATTCCCTACACCATCAACACACACAAGCAGCACCAGGTGGCCAGCCCGAAAGAGCGTGCAGCGAAGGACCTGCCATGCCCCGACTACTTTGAGGCCTTGGCGATGTTCTTCCACGACCTGGACGTGCCCACGCCGGCAGAAAAGCCAGCGCCAGCCGCTGAAGCCGCGCCGAAGAAACTTAGCCAGGACCTGATCGACCTGCGCGACGACTTCGCCATCACCTGCCCGCTGACCCAGGCCGAGGGCGAGACGCTGGCCGCCTTTGCTGTTCGCCGCTGGGAATACGCCCAGGCCATGCTCGACGCACGCCCTCGGTAGTCCGGGGACCCTTGGGGATCGGACGCCATGAAGTGCCGACATTGCCAAGGCGAGCGAGTGAAGTGGCGGAGGCCTCGCAACGGCCCCGCCTACACCTACTGCCAAGACTGCCGGCGGCGCAACAGTGAGGCCCAAGCCCACAAGCTGCCCCACGGCGAAAACGAATGTGACCGGGCCCAGCTGCGGCTCAAGATCTAGGAGACGAACATGCACGCTGTTTCTGTAGCGCCAGCTGCAACCGTGCTCAATGAGCGCCAGATGCACCGCCTGGAGACCGCCAACCAGGTAATCAAGGCGCTGGCCAGCTGCCGCCTGCCGGTGTTCGGTACCGAAGGGGGCGAGGCGCGCCTGGAGCCGATCCCAACCGGCGGCTTCAGCTTCGTCCAGGGCATCGCTGGCGCCAAGCCGGTGAACATGAACACCGCGGTACGGGGCCAGGAGCGCCTGTGGCCAATGTTCCGTGGCAGCTACGCCCACCAGCGCCTCCTGCGCTGCCTGGCCACCTACATCGAGGACGGGCGCAGCATGCCGGCGGGCACGCTGGTCGGCGCACTGCTGGGCAATGGCGACCGCCACTTCAAGCAGGCAATCCCCGACTTCCAACGGATCATCGCTGAATTCCGGTTCTCCCGTGTGTTCCTCAAGCCGGTCATGAAGGAAGACGGGAAGATCGAATGAGCACGCGCGTTATCAACCGCCTCACTGGCGAAGAACTGAAGGTTGAGCTGGAGCTGGGCGAGCACCTATGGCTGCGCAACATGCACGACGACATCGAGCATGCCCTGCGCATCCACCTCCCGCTTGAGCGCTGGCGCTTCGTCGGCACCCTGCCAGCCGTAGACGACGTGCCAATGCTGGCACCAGCCGTCCCCCTGGCCGCATATGGAACAGCCCTATGACCCTATTCCACGATCGATCCGAATTTGAGCGCCAGTGCCGGCGGGCCGGGATCATCGACCTGGCCTTCGACCCTGAGGCTGGCGCTTACACCAACCCCCACACGCAGAAGACATTCCTGGTGTGGGACTCGCTGGCGCAGACCCGCCTTGTTCGCCGGGGTCCGGTCGCGTGGCTCACCCGCCGCCGTGGTAAGGACCAGGGCATTTCGGTACCGCGCCCTTACCAACGCAAGACCCAGGAAGAATGGGCGGCGCTGGAGGCCATCGGCTGGGAACAACCCGTGCCGCTGTGGCCATCACCGCCCGCCGTCTCCCCCAGCGCGGAGGCGTTCCTACGTGAGCGCCAGCGCCAGGTCAACGTCGAGGGCTTCGACCCAGTGCGCGACCAGCGCTTCCGTGACCACCAGCTGCTGCGCGCGGCGGGGGCGTACATCATCGACCTGCTGATGCCCGACTACGCCAAGAACCTCTGGCCATGGCCGAGCGAGCCCATGCGCAAGGCCTCCCGCCTGCGCACGCTCGAAAAGGCTGGCGCGTTGCTCATTGCCGAGCACGAGCGCATCACCGCCACAGAACCACAGGAAGCGCCAGAATGACCGTTCGCTACGAGAAGCACCCCAACTACTCCGCACTGGTGGACCGCTACGCCAACGACATCGTCGCTTTCGCCCGGGAAGTACTTCAGCTGGAGGTGTCGCCCAAGATGGCCATGCTGCTGCGCAGCGCTACAAAGCCAGGCGCACGCATGACAGTGACGTCTGACCTGGACAGCCTTGGCCATTGCCCGGTGACGCCCTTCGCCCCTGTAGGGGTCTGGCGCCTGTTCTTCAAGCCCGATTCATATACCGCTGTGGCTTGCCCGCGGCACCTGATCAACGTTGCCGATGGCTACCGCCTGCTGGTAATGCGTGCCATGGAACGCCTGGAATGGGTAGCCCCTTACGTCAGGATCGGTACCGACTATGTGCTGCTGGGCAGGCCGGGCGAGGGCGCATGTATTCAGTTCGCCCCAGCACGCGCCAATCCCCCTGAACGCATAGACACCGCATGGAGCCAGGACACCGGCTGGATCATCGAAGACGCCCACCTGGCACACGCCGTGTGCTTCTCCGCTGCTGGCGCGACGTTCAAGGACAGCACCGGCCCATGGCTGATATCGGCGCAGACCGGCTGGAGTATCGACCGCGGCGACGTGCCCGGGGCGACTTGGCACAACTGGGACGAGTTCGCGGTAGATGGGCCGGCACTGAAGCAAACCACGCCCCGGGGTGAGTAGCTGGCGCCCGTAGAGTGATGGGGCTGGGCTCCGGCCCCTAAGTGCAAGGAATCCATGGCCAAGCCAAAGCCTAAGGTCTTACGCCTGAAGGCAGACCCGCGGTGGCCTGATTTCATCGAACGATACGCCTTCGACCTGTACAAGTTCGCGGTCGAGGTGTGTCAGATGGACGTCACCCCGCAGCAGCAAGAGCTTTTCGACGAAGCATCAGTCTTCGGTTGCCGTGTCTCTGTGTCCTCCGGCCACGGTACCGGCAAGACCCGTTCCTTTGGTGTCACCTGCCTGTGGCACCTTCTGTGCTATCAGCACTCCCTGACCTACGTGACCGCGCCCAAGCTGAAGACGGTGCGAGAGGGCGTGTGGAAAGAAATCGCCACCATGCTCGAAGAGATCCGCAAGGGCCCGCATGCGTGGATTGCTGACTACGTGGTTATCCAGGCCGAGAAGGTCTATGTCGCCGGCTACAGCGCCAACTGGTACGTCACCACCCGAACTGCGCCCCGCGGCAACCCTGAAAACTTGGCCGGTACCCACGCCGACTACCTGCTTTGGCTGGCGGACGAGGCATCTGGTATCCCCGACGAAAACTTCGGTGTCATCGGTGGCGCGCTGACCGACGAGCGCAACCGCTTCGTCATGGCCAGCCAGCCGACCAGGTCAACGGGCTTCTTCTGGGAAACCCACCACGGGCTGTCGAAGTATCGCGGCGGCGCCTGGACGTCGCTGGTGTTCAACTCCGAAGAAAGCCCGATCGTTTCCCTGAAGTTCATCAAGGAAAAGCGCCAGCAGTACGGCGGGGCGGACGAGGCCGAGTACCAGATCAAGGTCAAGGGCATGTTCCCCACCAACCTGAGCAAGTACCTGCTCAGTACGACCATGCTGGAACGCGCCATCGAAGCGGCCAGCCCGATCCTGCCCGGGGAAGAGTGGGGGCATGTCATCGTGGTCGACGTCGCCGCCGGCATGGGGCGAGACAAGACCGTTGCCACCCACATGCGGATCAGCGGCAAGGGCGACCGGATGGCCAACGAGCGGCGCCGCAAGATCGAGGTTGTCGACATCCCGATCTACACCGCTACCGAGGACTGGACGCCGCTGGCGGTCAAACTGCGCGACTACGCCATGCGCTTCCCGAACGTCACCATTGTCATCGACGTGAGCGCCATGGGCGTGCAGTTCATGCGCCGGCTCCAGGAGCTGCAAGAGGGCAACATGATCGTGCAGGGCGTGCTGTGGGGCGCCCGCAACCACTCCAACGCCTACCGTCAGCGCTTCATCAACCAGCGCGCCCAGTGCACCGTGCACGCCACCGAGGCCATCAAAGACGGTGTGGTCAAGCTGTCGCCCAAGCATAAGCGCGACCTCATCGACCAGGGCTCGCGCCTGCCCTATGCCTTTGACGATATGGGGCGCTTCAAGATCGCCAGCAAAGAGAGCATGGCGGCTGACGGCCTGCCGTCCCCGGACCTTTTCGACACCATCTGCATGGCATTCCTGGAAGACGTCAACTACGTCGCCTGCGCTGAAGAAACTGTGGTTTCGAAGTCCTCGCGTGCTAAGGCGGCAATGGAGCGCGCCAAGGCGGCACTGGCTGACGTCGCATAAATAACTATAGTTTCGTATATGTTTTTGTGTATATTCCGCTGGCGCTTGGGTGATTGCCCCGCAATTCGAGCGATTTTATGGGCGTAAAACCGCCTTAGGATGTCCGGGGATACTTTTTCGGAGATAGAGACATGGATCTACGTCGCCACAGCAAAGGCGGGCGCAAGACCGAGGCCGTGCATTCAAGCGCGTTCGTAGCGTTCTGGTCGGATGCCAAGGCCATCATTGCCTTGGACCGGCAGGGCGTTGAGTGGAAGCTGGCGGGGCGCGTTACCCTCAGGGACATCGAAGGCCAGGTGACCGGCTTTGCGCGGGCACACCGCCGCGCGCTGGTGCTGGTTTCAGCCGTCGACCGGCTGATGTCTCGCGCAGACCAATCGCCTGAGCATTTCTGCGTGGTGCTGGGGCGTGAGTTCCCGGTATCTCATGCGCACAAGTCGTCGCTTCAGTACCAGTACCGCGCACGGGCAGCCCAACACGGCTTCAGCAGCCTCGGCCTGGCGGTGGCAGCATGATCAGCGCGAAGAAGCACAGCCGACACGAAGAGAACCGTGACTACCTGTTCCGCACAGGCCAGCTCATTAATGAAAAGCGCTCCCGGCCCCAAGGCATCTGGGCGGTACCGAACAAGGAAAAGCGCCGCGTTGCTCGGCCTACGGGCACTTCCTTGGTGCCTGCTGATGTCGCCGGCCTGGTCGAGGCGGCGCTGGCCGATGATGGGCCAATCCAGCGTGGCGATGCCTTTGAGCACTTCCTGGCGGTGACCTGTGACGCTGCCAAGTTCTACACGTACCACTTTCTGGTAGCACCTGGTGCAGATGGCCGCCGCCGTGCCGTGCTGCTGACCGATCGGACGCTGCATGGCAATGCGCTGCTGGACCAGAAATATGCGGTGAAGCTGGTGGAGTACGCTTCAGCCCTTGGCCAGCCGCGCGTGATGATCGACCGGCTGTCCTATTGCTGCGACCTGGCGCGCACGTTGCTGCTGGAAATGCCCGGCACGCTGTGCTGGCGAGACGCTAACTTCGGGTTCATGCCTCACAACGAGGATGAACGCCAGCACCACCGCGATAACTTCTCGCTGGCCTTCGAGCGCTATGCCCAGGCGGCAGAAGCTGGCGCCATCAAGCATCCCCTGAAGCGCACCCTGGCCAAGCAGAAAATGGACGCCGCCCCCAAGCGTGACGAAAACGGGATCTGCTATCTGGATGGCATTGCCAACGGTATGGACCGCGACATGAGCGCACTTTGCATGGTCTATGCGGATGAAGAGCACGAGCACAACGATGGGATGGTTATCGGGTCGTGGTAGCCTTCGCACCCGCATGGAGGCGCGG
The DNA here is from genome assembly GCF_048068035.1 of Pseudomonas sp. NY11955. NCBI lineage: Bacteria > Pseudomonadati > Pseudomonadota > Gammaproteobacteria > Pseudomonadales > Pseudomonadaceae > Pseudomonas > Pseudomonas sp. NY11955. Next base: position 74,601 of record NZ_JBLUPS010000022.1, on the reverse strand, counting down.
TCGTCGCGCCCGCAATGAATGACAGGAAGCCGATAGTGAAGGGATTTAGGTTGGTTGCGCTCTTGGGCGCGTTGATTACCGCAGGCGTGAGTGCTCAAGCCATGGCAGCGAGTGAGGACTGGTCTACCGGGCGCGGGCTGATCGAGAACTGCAACGCTGTGAGTATCCCGCAGGGGAAGGCCAGCGAACTTCAGGTTGCCGGCCTCATGCTGTGCCTGATGCAGTTTCAGACCTGGCGAGATACCTGGACCATTGCAGATGCCTACAACCAACATAACCTAGGAAAACGGGGTCCTATCTGCATCCCTTCGACCGTAACTAACAAAGCCCTGATAGAGCACTTTGTAGGCTGGTCGAGGGTTCACATGACAAACAAGCTCAAGGCTGAAGAAAGCTCGGCTAGCGCTTTCCTTTTCATGCGCACTGCCTACCCCTGCGCCTGATCGGCCCAACAGCAAAAACCCCGCCTTGCGCGGGGTTTGTTTTGCCTGAAAAAACGTAATTCAGCCACCAGAACCAGTAATTTACCCACCTAAAAGCGTAAATTACCCACCAAAATCAGTAATTTAGCCACCCGCCCACAGGGTTGTGCACACGGGCCAAGCCAAGTGCTACAGCGCGGCGAGCCACTTATGCACATTGCCCAAAACTATATTTAAAACGCTTCTAAAACTCTTAAAGCATTTTTTCACCTCAAAAACGGCGCAAAGCGCCAGCCGGGCTGCGCTGCCCGGGCCGGGATAATCCACCTGAGTTCAGAGAGGGGTGGATGATGATTCCCGAAGCCAGGTTCTACTACGAGGTGCGCAAGTTCGCGCTCAATGAGCCGTCCTATTCCAGCCGGCGCCAGGTCGTGCGCAGCCTGCCCAATGAGCGCTTCCATATCCCCATGATGGCGCTGCGCGTGTATGGGGATGCTACCGAGGTCCTGGTGATCCGAGCAGCTGCCGGCCTGTCGACCGTCGATTCCGAGTTGGTCGAACAAGATGTTGTGCTGCCCACCCGTGAGCACCTGGTCTACCTCAAGCAACGCGCCGGTCTTGTGACCGCTGAAAGGTCGGTGCGCTGATGGCTGTCAAGAAACCCACCCGTGACGCACAAGTGGCCCCGGCTACCAGGGTCAGCGCTGACGCTCGCAAGCACTTCGAGGCCGACCGGCTTAGCCGACTCGGTAACCAGGCGCAGATCCTATCCGCCGACGACATGGCGGGGCTGTACGACCGCAAGCGCGGGCTATTCACCACCCTTGGCGGCGACTTCAGGCCCATCACCGTAGATGACCTGGTGGCGTTCAAAGCTGCGGTGCACGACATCCAGCGCCGGCACGGCCTGCGCAAAGGCAACGTGCCCACACCAGGTGCCGGCGGCGGGATCCTGGCCAAGCAAGTAATCAACCTGTCGTCGCCCGATGACCGCTCGCGCGCCTCCCAAGAAATCCGCACGGTGATTCCCGTGAGCAACCGGGGCGGCGTGGTGCAGCTCACCACCAATGCCAGCGCCAAGTCGGATGTCACCCGCCACGCCATCACTATTCAGTTCCTGGACTATGACGAGGTCGTGGCGGACGGCAGCAACTCGCTTGAGGCTGCCAAACGCATGCTGGCGGGCAAGCTGAAGTTTGAATGCGACTGCAAGCGCCATCGCTACTGGTACCGGTACATCGCCACGATCGGCAACTTCAACTACGGGCGACCGGAAGACGGTTTCCCCAAGATCCGAAACCCCAAGCTGATGGGGATTGCCTGCAAACACATCATCCGGGTGATGGCCACCATCAACGCTGGCGGCACCTTCAACCTGTACGCCAAGCGGATCATTGAGCAAGGCCGGCGCACCCTCAGCAACAAGATGACGCCCGTCACCGTGGCCGAGCAGCAGAAGTTCGTGGAGCAGGTCGCCAGGGCGCAAAAGAACGCCAAGCGCGGCTCGGTCATCCGCTCCGACGAGGAAAAGCGGGAGATTCGGCAGGCGCAGCCTTCATACCAGCGCCAGCTGGCCGCGCGTCAGGCCACATCGGCAGATAAGGCCGCGGTGCGCAAGGCAAACCAGAAGCTACGGGATGGCGCGAAGGCCTCGAAGGTCAACAGGCCGGCCTCCAATGCGCAGCACCAGGCCCTCATGGCGGCCATGAAGGCGCAAGGGTTCAGCGATAAGCAAATCACCGCGGCGCTGAAGGCCGTGGGCAAGGTGAAGGGGTAAGACATGCTTAGTAACGTGGCCATCCAGATCAACCGGGCCAAGCGCCAGCGCACGCTGCGCGACCCCAACTCCATCCCCTGCGTGCTCTTCGACAAGGTTGTGACCAGGACAAGCGATAAAGCCAGCTTTGACGGCTACCCAACCATCGGCCCGCTGGGGGTGATGAGCGACGAGGACGAAGCGGAATACGAATGGAAGGAAGTGGCCGAGGCCATGATCCACTTTTCCCAAGGGTACGCCGCACCGCTGGGCAACACCTCCGACGACTCTACCCGCCTGGACTACGCAGACGGCATCCTGCAAGCCTCTATTGAGCCGGTGAAGGACCCGGACGAGGAAGGCTATGTGCAGCCCAGCAAGCGCATGCTGGTCGCGGTGCTGATGGGTGATGGCGTGATCATCAACTTCGAGATTGTCGACGTAACCGGTGCCGTGAACATCCCGCCGTACACCCGCGACTACCTGCTTAACCCGGCCCCGGATGAAGACGCCAGCGAGGGCCTGAACGAGTAGCCAAACCACGCAAACACGCGCCCGGTAGGGCTCTGTGGCGCCGGTACGCTGGAGGCTAAATCAAGCCTCTGTGTGTACGTGAATGGCTAACTCAACCGAACAGAAAGCAGGGTGGCGTGATCGCCTTTCCAGGGGCGCCCGGAAAGCAGGTGATCTGCTCCTGGGTGGCTCGCTTGCCGACATGACGCCCACCCAGGCCAATCAGCAGGCCGCCAGCCGCCTGGACGCCATCGGCCAGTTTGATGCGGACTATGTCGGCATCGAAATGCTCACCGGCAGCTCCAGCAAGCCGATCCGCAACCGCTCGCAGCTGTACATGAAGTACCAGTTCATGATGCAGGAGGGCCTGATTTCCACCGCGCTGCGCAACAACGTGCAGATGGCGCTGGGCGGGCACGAGACGACCGGCGAAACGATTTTCATGGAGCCCAAGCCAGGGATCAGTAGCGCCGACAAGAAGATGCTCGAAGAGCTGAAGGGTGTCGTTCACCTGCTCAACGAAAGCGCGCACGCCATGTGCTACAACGCCGCTGGCTTTGGCGACTCCTACGCCAGGACCTACACCGTCCCGAAAGTAGGGATTGTGGCTTTCGAGCATGAATCGATCCTGCCGCCGCTGGTGCAGCCCTATGAAGAGTTGGGCCGCACTGTTGGCTATGTGGTGAGCCTGGGCGACAAGATCCAGAGCCGACTCAGTCATATGGACATGGTGCGGCTCAAAATGCCGCGCATGGGCTTTGTGCCGCAAATGAAGGCCATCGAGAACGCCCAGAAGACCAACCTGGACGCGAAGGACCTACGCGACATCATTCCACTGCCCAGCCTGGTCGGCGGCTCGCTCCTACAGAACGCTGAAGAGGATTTCGACAACCTCTATGCCGCGTTGCGTGGGCTTGTTGGCCAGCGGATCAATGCCTCGATCCAAGAGGTTTTGCTGGCGCTCAATCTGGCCGACACGACCAAGGAACAGCGCAAGAAGATTGTCGAGAACACCTCGAAGATGATCCTTGCGATGAAGGAGCGCGCCGAAAAGCAGGTCAGCGAAGGCATTTACTCGACCTCGCGCAACTTCAACATCATGCCCACCTGGGGCGAGAAACAGCTCACTCAGGTCAGCGACATCCAGTCGGGCGCTACCGGGCAGGGTCTAGGCGTTGAAGACGTGCTGTTCCACGCCAAGAAGCTGGCGGGCACGCTCGGTACCGACATTTCCATGCTGGGCTTTGCCGATCAGTTGAGCGGTGGCCTTGGTGAGGGCGGATTCAACCGCACCAGCAGCCAGGGCGCCGAGCGGGCTCGGATGCTGCGCACCAGCTACACGAAGATGGCCAACGACACCATCGACCGCCACATGATGGCCAAGTACGGCAAGTGCTGGTCCGAGAATGACCGCCCCTACACGATCAACTTCTACGGCTCCATCGCCGCCCTTGAAGCCGAAAAGCAGATCAGCTCCGAGCGCGCCATGAACAAGGCCGCGGTGCTGGTCCAGGTGCTGGCGCAGATGCGCGAAGTGGGCATGGACCAGAAAACCAACAGCTACGTGCTGGCCAAGACGGCAGAGCTTGACCAGGAGCAGGCAGACACCCTGGCCAAGGGCCTTGCCAACGCCAAACCACCCGTACCGCCGGGCATGGGCATGCCTGGTGGCTTTGGCGGTGATGAAGGTATCGACCTGATCCCGCAAGGCGGCGGTGACAACGGCAACAACGAAAACGAAGGGGAGCAGGACTAATGGGTACGCGCACGGGCGTTATTCGCTACAACATGAACGAAACCGGGCGGACCTTCACCGGCACCCCGCGTAAGGTCGATATCGACGCCGCAATGCGCGTGGTCAACGGGCCGGCAGTGCAGGAGGCGGTGAAGAATGGCGATATCGTCGGCTACGTCGGTCACCAGTACCGGGAGAAGTTCGGCCTGGACACACCTGAGTCGGTGATCGTGAACGGTACGCCGGTCATTCTTGAGCCGGCGCAGCGCACCATCTTCATCAAGTGCTACCCCGACGGAACCCTTGAGCACGAACAGGAATTTCTCGACACCGCGGCGGGGCGCATTGGCCAGCGCTTGTGGGAAAGCGGCGCCTACGGCTTCAGCTCCGTTTTCTATGCCCCTGATGAAGGCGGTATGCGCACCCCGAAGAACTACTTCGGCATGGACCTGGTGCGTGGCCCCAACTTCGTGGCCAACCGCAGCCCGGCGATGCTGGACAGCGTGAGCGCGGGCGGTGCTGGCGCTGAATACGACTATGCCAGCGAAAGCGCGGCCCTCCTGGACTCGATCGACCGCCATGTGCAGCAGGTCGAAAGCCTGGCCGCATCGATCAGCAAGGACTATGTAGACCAGTGCAAGCAAAACGACGAGCTGATTGAGCAGAACGCGCGCTTGCTGGAGCGCCTGCGCCAACTGGATCAGGGCGCGGCGATGCTCGACAACGCCGGCAGTACCTCCCCCGACAAGATGGAGCGCGGAATTCCGATGGACAAGGGCCAGGGCATGCTCGACAGCGCCGCCCGCTTCATGGCGTGCAAGGAGCTGCCGGGCTACGAGCCGGACCCCGCGGATGCAGAGAAGGACAAAGGGGTAGCAGCAACCATCGCAGGGGGCGTCAAGGGCGCCATGGCCGTTATTAGCTCGGTTATCAGGGGCTGACCCATGGCACTCCAACACGACGCCGCCACGGGCTTCCTACGCGGCGAGAGCATTGCCGATGACATCGACAAGTACGCACAGGAGCTGAAGCTACTGCGCGCCATCGAGGCCAACACCCGGGATATCTCCAAGCGGCTGATGCAGCTGGGCACGTCCGGTGTCGCCATCACGCCTGAGCCACCTGGTGCAGCCATCGGCTTGCCCGTGGCTGGCGCGGCCTCGCCAGAGACCAATGCACCGCACCTGATGCACGATGGTGTCGAGCGCGCGCCTAATCTGGTGTCGGTCAAGGTCACGACCGTGGTACCGCGCCAGCCCGGCACACCGGCAGAGGCCAAGCCCAACAGCCAAGGTGGTGACCAGGGAGACTTGGCGGTTGCCGCGCCGTCCGCTGCTGCCCTGATGCAGCCACGGGGCGATATCGTCACTCCGCGCCAGGCTGGCAGCCTCGAATCTGCTGGTGCCGACCAGGTGAGCCGACCGGCGCCGACGGACACCGTACAGGCACAGGCGCCAGTTGCACCCCAACAGGTGGCAGCAACGGCGCCGGTAGCCGCGGCCAATGACCAGGTGCACAGCGCACCAGAAACCCCAGCGACAACAGTGGCGCCACGCCAACCCCGGCAAGACAGCGCACAGACCATTGACGCTGGTGCGAGCTCTACGGTCCAGGTCCAGGCTGCCCCGGTAGAGGTTGCAGTAACCGTCGCTCCTGGTCAGGTGAGCGCCGACGTGGCTGCCGGTACCGCCCCAGCCCAGCGGTCGACCGTGGCCGACGTGGAGGCGAGCAGCGCACCAGTAACGTCACGTCAGCCAGGCGCCCCGGTAAACACAGCGCCCACGGCCCCGACTGCGCAAGAGGCTCCCGGGCCAGTAGTCACCCCGCGACAGCCCGTCATGGCAACGTCTGAGCAATTGCCCGAGCGCGCCACCTCCGAAGGCCCGGACGCCCAGCGCCCACCCGCTGAACCACGCCAGCCCAAGGTTTCGGCCCCAGTCGAGCACCAGGACGCAACCACCACACCGCCGGCAGCCCCTCAGGACCTAGTGCAAGCAACGGCTAGCCCGCACCAGCAAGCCGTAGAGGGTGCAGCACCGGAAGAGCCAACCGCTCGCGCCAAACGCAACAGACGAGCCGCAGCTGCCCCAACCGACAGCACTGAGCCCACGACCGCGCCAGCACAACGTGGCCAGGCCGGCAGCCGAGACGCCTCTGGGCGCTTCGTCTCCAGCCGGGCGCCAGACAGTGCAAGCCCGACCGGCGCCGGTGAGGGTGGCGGTTCTTCGAGCGAGTCCAAGGCTGTTCTCGGGGTTAAAGCCGTGGGTGGCGCCATCGTGGATGCTGTGCGTGACCTGCGGGGCAACGTCGGCGCCGGAGCTGACAGCGTTGATCCGTCGATTCAGGCGAGCAAGGAAGTGGGCGCGATCGTTTCGCCCGTGCTCACCATGTTCAAGCCATTCGGGCGCATCTTTGGCCGCAACAGCGAAACCAAGCAGGCCAAACAGCACCGGGAAAGCGTGAGCTGGTGGCGCAAAATCTGGCGGGCTCAGGATGACGCGAACAAGCAGAGCCGAGGCCGGGGGCTGCTGGGTGTCTTGGCGATGCTCCTGCCGGTGCTGGCGGCCTTGCTGGCGCCACTGGCTGCGCTGGGCCGCCTGCTGGGGCTGGCCACGCTGGGTAAAGCCTTGGCCGGGCGTCTGCCAGGGCGCTTTGGCCGTGCCGCGCGGGGCACACCAGGTGCTGGTGGCGCTGGCCGTAACCGCCGTGGCCGCAGCACTACAACCGTCGGTACCGGCAGGCAGGGGGGAGCCCCTGAAACCGAACGGACCAGGACAGGCAGAACCGAGTCGCCGCGGCCCGCTGGCAGCGCTGCCGCCCGGACGGGTAAAAGCCTCCTGCGCAAGCTGCCAATCATTGGCGCGCTGATCGGCGGGGGAATGATCGCAGCCGATGCCATGGCCGGTGATGACCCTACGTTGTCCAAGGACGAGAACAAGCGGCAAAAGTGGGGCAACGTTGGCGGGGGCGCTGGAGCCCTGATTGGTGGCGCTGTGGGCATGCTGGGTGGCCCGGTTGGCGCCGTCATGGGCGGCATCGTCGGTGAGCGTCTGGGGGCCGCAACCGGCGAGTGGCTGGCCAAGATCGATTTCGACACCGCCATCACGTCGATCAAATCTGCCTTCGGGTCGCTGGCCAGCAGCACGAGCAGCATGGCCGAATCTGCATTCAAGGCCGTTAAAGACGGTTGGGCGGGCCTAGTCGGCGCCGGTACCAGAGCCCTGACGGGTATGGTGGCGTGGGCACAGGACACCTGGAGCAAGGCCGCCGAGCGAGTGCTACAGGCCCGCGATACGGTTTCGGACAAGGTTTACACCGCCAAGTCCTACGTCAGCGAGAAGGCCACCAGCGTTACCGATACTGGCCGTAACGTGCTCTACAAGGCCACGGGTGGCCGGCTGGGCAAAGCGGGCTCAGCTGCCGCAAAAGACCAGATGATCCATGCGATGGACGCGGGCGGCATCACTGACCCGCAGTCGAAAGCCATGCTGATGGCCAACGTGGACCACGAGACCGGCGGTTTCACCAGAACCGAGGAAAACCTGAACTACAGCGCCAAGCGCCTCCAGCAGGTATTCCCCAAGTACTACCAGAACGTCGAGGACGCCCGGGCGGACGCCGGCAACCCTGAAGCCATTGCCAACCGGGTATACGGTGGGCGCATGGGCAATACCGAGGCGGGCGACGGGTTCAAGTACCGGGGCCGCGGGGCGCTGCAACTGACCGGCAAGGCGCAGTATGAAGCGATGGGCAAGAAGCTGGGCATTGACCTGGTCAACAACCCCGACCTGGCTGCCGACCCGAAGTATTCGGCACAGATCGCAGTGGCGCACTGGAAAGCCTCCGGCGCTGACAAGGCTGCCCAAGCCGGCGATATCGTTGGCGCCCGCAAGCGCACCAACGGCGGTACCAATGGCCTGGGCGATGTCGAAGCCAAGTATCAGGACACTTACCTGGCAATGGCCCAGGCCGGCGAACTGACGCCCACCCGGCGCGCGGATGAAATGAAGGTTGCTGCCCCCGAGCCGGTCAAGGCGGCGGTGGCCACCACCATTGCAGCCATCAAGCCAAGCCGGCCACGCGCTGGCGCCCAACCTGGTGCCGAGCCTGTTGGCGTGCTGGCGCCAGCACAGCCGGGTTCGCAAGTGACCGCCGCCAAGCCGGCAACGCCAGCTGGAGCGGCAGCCACGGCAGCGGCTCCCACGGTGACCCCAATCGGCGTGATGGCGCTCCCACAGCCCCGCGTGCAGAGCGTGGCCCCAACCGTATCGGCCATGCCTGCTGCAATAGCCGCGCCGACCTTGCGCAGCTATGCACCAGCTGCCGCAGACGCCAGCCAGGCCAAGATCCCGGCGGTGTCCGAGGTGAAAACGCCGCTGCCGAGCGGTGGCAAGGGCAATCCTCCGCCTGGATTTACCCTTGAGGTGCCGCTTACACAGGACGTTGGCGACCGGTCCATTGCCCACGCCGCAGCCGGGGGCATTGGGATGCACATGCGATAGGGCCGCAAACCGCTGGCCGGGGGCGCCAGCAATCTGAGCCATGATGGGTGCAAAGCATTGTGAGCACCCACCATGGCCGAGCCCCTAAACACCGAGCTGCTGTTTCGCATGATCGCGCACTGGTGGCAGACCAAGCCCAACACCTACTACGGCAGCACCTACGGCAACCCCGCCGACGACCTCCTACAAAAGCCCCTGAGCACGTCCCTTGGTGACTGGTACCTGGCCAAGATGATCGAGGACATCCCCGTTCTGGGGGCGCTACCGGCGGGAATGCTCAATCTGTACGTCGACCAGCAGGGCGTCGACATCAAAGACGTTCACATCGAGCTTGCAGGCCAGTCGATCCAGCTTTCCGATCTTTCCGAGGTATCCCGTGGCAATTTCTAAGGAGCAGTTCGTTCAGGATGCCGTCAACGAAATCGCCAACTATCCAGACCTGGCGCGGCGATTCCAGATTGGCGACCCCCTGATCAAGATGCACATTGCGGCAATGGCCGCCATGCTCAGCGACCTTTCCGAGCAGGTCGAACTGACCACGGGTGAGGTTTACCTGAAAGCCAGGGACGTCACTGTGCTGGCTGATGCTGCGGTGAAAGGCGTGCTGCCCTACGGCGTGCCGTGCGTGGCGACTATCTCTGTCACCAATACCGGTGCCGCCAGGCTCAACATCATCGCCGGGCGGGTTTTGCGCGACCAGAACGGGCGCCTGTGGCAGGTCACTACGGGTGCCCAAATCGCGGCGAGCGCCACCGGTAAGATCGTGGCGCGCCAGGTGGCGCTGCGGACGATCACTCACACTGTGGCGCAAAACCAACCGTTCTACGTTGTGACCGTGCCAGAGCCCGACATTGGCCACATCGCGGAAGTGCTGGTCGAAGGCTGGCAATACACCCCTGAATTCTGCAACGTCCAGGACGGTGACCTGATCTATCACATTCAGTCGAACGAGTTCCTGGAGTTGGGCCTGGTGTTTGGTGTGGACGGCCTGGCCGGCAAACAGCCCGACATGGGGCTGGCGCTGAAAATCTCGATCTACGACACAGAGGGCGACATCGATCCGAGCGTGGGCATGGCGTTCTACTTTGAATATGGCGCCGCCACTGAGAAAGCGACCATGGAGCTGACCGAAGTCAGCCAGGCCGGCGAGGCGCCCATGAACCTCACCACCCTGCGTGAGGTGTGTACTTACCCTGGCATCTACAGCGAAAACGCGGTGTTCCGCTCCAACTTCGACTTCCTGGTGCGCAAGCATCTGGGGGCCGTCGTCTTCCTGAACGTTTGGAATGAGCTGAAGGAAGAGGAAGCACGCGGGGCAAAGGTCACCAACATGAACCGCCTGTTTGTCTCTGTGCTCAAGAACGGGGTCACCAATGCGGTCCTGGAGACGAAGGTGCGGGCCATCATCAAGGCCGCAGACGATAGCTACCGGGTCAACTTTGTCAAAGCGGTCGAGAAGCCGATCGCGCTGCAACTCACGCTCTATGTGCCTTCGACCTACGACGTGGCTGCGGTGCGCCAAACGGTGCGCGAGGTGCTGCTGGCCAACTATGGGCGTGATTCGTCGTGGGCCAAGCGTGGCGAGGCGAAGATTCTGCGCAAGGACATTTACGACCTGCTGCGCAAGAACGTGCCGGCGCTGACGCAGCGAATCGCTGATATCACCGTGGATTCGGTCGGCAGCACCGCAAACGACCTGCCGGAATATTTCCGGTATGTGACTGAGGAAAGCCTTGTCGTACTGGCGGAGGGCGCGTGATGGAACTGAAGCCGTTACAGCAGAGCGCTGAATTCGACAATCTCGAAGCCCAGTTCAAGGCCTTGTTCCTGAGCCTGTACCGCAAGCGCCTGGGCAGCCAGCTGGATGAAGCGGCATCGCTGGGCATGCCGCATCTGGGGCCTGACTCGCTGATCAGCCGGGAGCTGAACAACGACGGGCTGGCGCTGATGAACGACACGACGGACGCCAGGACAAGGATGCTGTTCAACGCCTGGCGCTACCTCAACCCCCAGCGCGGTACCGCGTTCCTGCAAACCTACCTCACAGCGCTCTTCGGCAACGTTTTCTCGATCGACCAGCTGTGGTGCCCAGTAAATGGCACGTACCCCAAGGACGCAATCAGCGAAACCGAGGTACAGACGCTCGGGCACTCCCTGAACAACTACTTCCTGACAAGTCGGGTGCGCGTCGACATCGACACGCTGATTGTTCCCACGCGGGTACTGATGGCCGCCCGAACGGCGGTACCGGCGCGCATTGTCCTGGAGATTCGCGTGGCCAAGCGCGTGCGCTTCGATCTGGGTGTAGGTATGGCCGCCTCTTCCGCCAAAGTCGGTCGCACGCCTTTCCGCCGAAGCATGCAAACCCACCTCCTGTAGCCCTTTTTGCAGCTCGTACCATTCAGCCAAACGCACGTATGCACGCATTGAGGGCTGTATGGCTACTATCGGAACGATCTCGCCCACCCTGACACTGGCCGGCAAGAAGGCAATGGCCGCCTCGGGGTCTGGGGTTGCTCTCAAGATTGACGGGGTGACTTTCGGCAAGGGCTTGTACAAGCCTACCGGGAACGAGACGGCCATGAAGTCGCAAGTCGGCGCCAAAGTGACGGTGCGTGCTGGCGCTCGGCCAAACCCCTACCAGCTGCGCATTATCAGCGTGTGGAACGAGGATGTCGGCCAGGTCCCTATCACCGAAATCATCTGGTGGCAGGGCGCTGTCCCTGTCTTCGTCTGGGCCGTCGATAACGTCAACAACGCGCTGACGGTAAAGACCGACGGCGCGCCGTTCGTGCTCTTCAGCGACCTCGGCTTTGCTGACCAGGCGCCGAATAGCATCAGCTTTGTCATTGATCCGACCGAAAGCGTGGCGCTGGCAGCACTGCTGTCGCACGAAGTCGAATCAGCTGACCCTCACACCCAGTACCTGCCCTGGTCGCGCTTCCCTGACGCGATGTCGTACGTGTGGGCCAAAAACGTCGCCGGCACCGCCAATGCCATCGCGCTGACCATGGGAACGGGGATCGACGTTCAAGAGTACCTGGTCGGCCAGACCTTCCGCTTCATGGCCGCCTACGGCAACACCGGGGCCGTGAGCGTGAACGTCAACGGCCTGGGCGCCAAGGCCTTCGTCAAGAACGCGGGCGAGGCGCTGACCCCTGGCGATATCGTCAAAGGGGCGGTCTATGACGCCATCTACGACGGTACCCGCTTCAAGCTGGCGAGCCAGGCCGGCGCCATCATGCTCAACAACACGCTGACCTCCACCAGCGCCACTGAAGCGCTGACCGCGGCCATGGGCAAGAAGCTCAATGACGAGAAGCTGGCCCTGGACGCCGCCAGCGTGGCCCTGAAGCTCGGGGGCGCAACTTACCTGACTGTGACCTCTGCACTGATGAACCTGGGCGCCGATATCGCCGCGGTCAGGATCAAGGGCTATGACGTCTGGCACGCTGGCAACCAGCTGGCGCTGGGCACTACTGGCGCTACGGGGCGCGCTGCCCTGTCGCTGGGCACCCTGTCCACGCAGAACGCGGACAACGTGAATATCCAGGGCGGCCAGGTCAAAGGCATGCTGTCGCACTCCGGCGGCTATTTCGTGATGGCCCCCTTCAGCGAAGCCTATGACGACGGTTCGCTGCTGCGCATGTATTGGAACGGCGTCAGTGAGGTGCTGGAGTTCCGCAACACCGATGGCGGTTACGTCACGCTGAGCGCCAACTATTTCCAAGGCGACGGCAGCAAGCTGCGCAACCTCAACGGCTCCTACATCACCGCCGGCCTGATCGCAGCCGAGCGGCTGAACCTGCTGAACATCGGCACCACTCCGGCTACCGCGCGGGCCGCCTTGATGTTGGGCGCTGCGGCCCTGCTGGGCGTGCAGCTGAACACTGCGGACGATACCGTGGGCGTGCTGTTGCTCAACGGCGCACACGGTCTGGGGGCCGCTTCGCCTCGGGCTATCACCCTGGCCGACTCCACCACACCGATCGGGCACTATCGCGTCCTCCAAACCGACCCCGACAACCCATTCGGCACCAACTGCACGGTCGAGATTGAGCGCTATGCTGCGGCTGGCGGGATCAAGCAGACCGTCACCAACGTGTATTCCGCCACCAACAACCGCCAGGCCTACCGCACCTGGAACGGCGTGGCCTGGACTGGCTGGATCGACCTTTTCACCAGTCTCAACTCGCTGGCGCTGGGCACAACGCCTTCGTCGGCTCGCGCTGCGCTGGAACTGGGCAGCATGGCCACCCAGAACGCAGACGCTGTGAACGTGTCCGGTGGCGTGGTCACCGCCACGCTCAACCACAAATCGGGCTATATGACGTTCGCGCCCTTCGACACCGCGCGCGACGACGGTTCGGTCATGCGCGCCTATTTCGACGGCAACGCCGGGAGGCTGATCTTCTTCAAGTCGGCAGGTGGGACCGGGCCAACGGCGGCGATTCTGGCGGCCTCGGGGTTCGCTGGCGACGGTAGCCTGCTGACCGGGCTGAACGGCTCCCAAGTCACCACCGGCATCATCGCTGCGGCGCGCCTGGGTATTCTGAACATCGGTACCACGCCGGCCACCGCGCGCCAGGCTCTGGAGCTTGGTCTGGCTGCGCTGGCAGACCTCACCACCAGCAACACCGACGGCACCGCCGGGCGAGTCACCCGCGTGGGCGATTTCGGCCTGGGCGGCGCCACCTCGCCCCTGATCAGCGACGTAGAGCAGGCCGACCTGCGCACAGGCTTCTTCGAAACCGGGGGCGCCTATGCCAACCCTCCAGCACCTGACCTGACCAGCTATGGCGACGGCATTCTGAACATTTCCCGCTCCGGCGGGGCGTTCTATCGGATGTTCTTCAGCCGCACGGCTCACCGGCTGTTCTACATCCGCTTGGGCGCCACTGGTGGCACGCTGACCCGCAGCGAGCTGTGGCACTCCCTGAACCAGCTAGCGCTGGGCACCACCCCGGCAACCGGACGCGCTGCGCTGGCGCTTGGCACGATGGCCACCCAGAACGCAGACGCGGTCAACATCAGCGGCGGCCAGGTTAAGGCGCAACTGACTCACACTGGCAGCTACATCAACGTTGCGGCGTATGGCCCGGAATATGACGACGGGAACAACGGCCTGATCTACTGGAGCGGGATCACATCATCGTTAAACTTCAGGAAAGCCGGGGGCGCCAATACGCCTGTCACACTGGTGGCCGGCTACTTCCAAGGTGACGCGAGCAAGCTGACCAACCTGCAAGGCGACGGCAGCAAGCTGACCAACCTCCAGAACCTGAACGGCTCTGCGGTCAACTCGGGCGTGATTGCACCGGCCTACCTGGGCCTGCTGAACATCGGTACCACAGCCTCTACGGCGCGTGCTGCGCTGGCGCTCGGCACCATGGCCACCCAGAACTCCGACGCCGTGAACGTCAGTGGCGGCCAACTGAAGGGGCAGCTGACCCACTCGGGCAACTACTTCACCATGCTCCCGTTCGGCCAGGCGATGGACGATGGTTCCACGCTGCGCATGTACTGGAACGGTACCGCCGCAACCCTGTCCTACCGCAACACAGGCGGCGGCTACGTCACTCTTGAAGCCAACTACTTCCAGGGCGATGCAAGCAAACTGACCAACCTCCAGGGCGACGGCAGCAAGCTCACGAACCTCAATGGCTCGCAGGTCGCTACCGGCACAATCGCCGCAGAGCGCTTGGGCCTGCTGAACATCGGTACCACCCCGGCCACAGCGCGCGTGGCGCTGGCGCTCGGCTCCATGGCTACCCAGAACGCCGACAACGTGAGCATCAGCGGCGGTTCGGTCAAGGCGCAGCTCTATCACTCCGCCGGCTACATGACCTTGGCGCCCTTCAGCGCAGCCATGGACGATGGCTCAACCATGCGGGCCTACTGGAACGGCAACGCGGCTACCCTGGTGCTGGCCAACACCGCTGCCGGCGGAACAGTTACCATGACCGCTGGCGCCTTCTGGGGCGATGGCAGCAAGCTGAGCAACCTGAACGGCTCGCAAGTCACCACCGGGACCATCGCAGCAGATCGCCTGGGGCTGTTGAACATCGGCACCACCGCAGCCACGGCCCGCACAGCGCTGGGGCTCGGTACCGCCGCACAGGCCGACGCCACCACCGGAAGCACGGACGCAACGGCGGGCCGTATGACTCGCGTGGGCGACTTCGGTCTGGGCGGTGCTACTTCCCCGGTCATTCTTGACGTCGAACAGCAGGACCTGCGCACCGGCTTCTACGAGACCGGCAACAACTACGCGAACCCGCCGACCCAAGAGCTGACCAGCTATGGCGACGGCATCCTGAACATCGCCCGCTCTGGTGGCGCATTCTTCCGCCTGATGTTCGCCCGTACTGCGCACCGGATCTTCATGATTCGCCAGGGGGCCACGGGCGGCACCATTACCCGCAGCGAACTGTGGCACACCCTGAACCAGCTGGCCCTCGGTACCACCAGCGCCACGGCGCGTGATGCGCTCGCTTTGGGCTCTATGGCCACGCAGAACGCCAGCGCGGTGAACGTGACCGGTGGCCAGGTGAAAGCGGCCTTGGCCCACAGCAGTGGCTACATGAACATCGGCGCCTACGGTTCGGCATATGACGATGGCACCACCGGCCAGCTGTTCTGGAGCGGCAACACCTCGACCATTTCCTTGAGGAAATCGAACGGTGCTACCCCGGTAACGCTCGCGGCGGGCTACTTCCAGGGCGACGGCAGCCAGCTGACTAACCTGCAAAACCTGAACGGCTCCGCAGTCAACTCGGGCGTGATTGCACCGGCCTACATCGGCATGCTGAACATCGGCACCACGCCATCTACTGCACGCACAGCGCTGGCGCTCGGCAACATGGCCACGCAGAACGCGGACGCCGTGAGCGTGACCGGTGGTGCGGTCAAAGCCCAGCTGTCTCATGCCAGCGGCTACCTGACTATGTTCCCCTTCAGCGCGGCCATGGATGACGGCTCCACCATGCGCGCCTACTGGAACGGCACCGCTTCGAGCTTGGCGCTGCGCAACACGGCCAGCGGCGGTACCGTCACCGTAGAGTGCAGCTACTTCCAGGGCGACGGCAGCAAGCTGACCGGCCTGAACGGCTCGCAGGTAACCAGCGGCACCATTGCAGCTGCTCGCCTGGGCCTGCTGAACATTGGCACCACCGCAGCCACCGCCCGCACGGCGCTGGAACTGGGCACGCTGGCCAGCCAGAACTACGGCGCGGTGACCATCACCGGCGGCACCATCACCGGCACCTACGCGCTCAACACCACGGGTAACGCCGCTACCGCCACCACCGCAACCAGGTTGGCCACCCCTCGCAATATTAACGGCGTTGCGTTCGATGGCTCGGCCAACATCACCGTCACCATCACCCCTGCACAGGCCGGCGTGGCGATTTCCGGGCAGAGCGCTGGGGGCTTGGGCACCTACTCGTTCCTGCGCAACAAGACCGCGTCGATCATCAACATTGGCGACGAAGTGCCGGGCTCAAGCCTGGTCTACAGCGGCAGCAACACACCGGCAATCACTGTCCCGCAGGGTACCTGGCGCTGCATGTCCTACGCCTACCCGAACGAGTCCGGCACCTTTATGAGGATCGCGTAATTGGAAACCCAGATTGAAGTACGTGCCCCGGCGTTCAACGCCGTGGGCACCATCGACTGCGAGCTGAAGCACCCAACCTTGGGATGGATCAAGTTCACCGCTTCGCCCGATGACAGTGAGCCCATGGGCCGGGAGACGCATGCCGCGCTGATGGCCGGCGCCGCTGGCGACATCAAGGCCTACGACCCCAGCACCGCACCACGCCTCGTACCTTCAACCATTACGCGGCGCCAAGGCCTGCTGGCGCTCCTGGACGTCGGGATGCTGGACGACCTCGAAGCGGCCATTGCGGGCATCGCAAGCCCGGTGGACAAGCGCAAAGCGCAAATCGAATTCGACACCGCTGAGTGGTCGCGCCAGAACGCCTGGTTGAACGCCATCACCAGCGAAATCGGCATGACCTCCAGTGACCTGGACGAACTCTTTATCAACGCCTCAACCCTGTAGGAGCACACCCCATGAGCAACCTGAATATCTGTATCGCCTTCGTCGCCGGCCAATGGTCCAGCTTTCAAACCGTAGAAGGCCTGCTCGCAGCCATCCGCAATGCCGGCGACAACGTGGTACCTGGTGGCGATGCTGGCCTGGACGATAAAGAATGCGCCGTGCTCCAGCGCGCAATCCTCACCCAAGGCGAGACCGTCACTCTTGACATCGAGCGCATGGGCGCCGAGGCCTCGGGCTTCGCCAACCTCAAGATCTATGACCACGAGGGCCTGATCGTGGATGCCGACACCCTGCGCGAGCGCGGCGTCGATCTGGCCGCCTGCGCGGAAGTGATCATGGTGGAAAACCAGTGGATTCCGGTGGCCTTCATCCGGGAGAACATGGACCAGAACGTGCTGGCGCAGCTGGACGGCCTCTACTGGCCTGGTCCGCTCATGCAGACCCAGGTGTACAAGATGCTGCACCGGGCCATGAAGGGCGAAACCATCAGTTTCCTGGCGCTCAAGCAGGCTGCCGACCAGGCCAAGCTGGCAGAAGAAGCAGGTGAGCCTGAGCCAGTAGAAGAGCCGCAAGAGCCGGCGGAATAACACATACGCTCTTCCAGGGGCGCAGGGCAGCTCGGTAACGGGCTGTCCCTTTTTTGGGGTGCCAATGACTCAACTCAACGGAAGTTTCATCCAGCAGAAAGAGGCCTTCGGCTGGTACATGCTCAAGTGGTTCCAGGGCCTGTACGCCGATACCCCTGCGCTGAAGGAATTCAAGTCTCGCCCGCCTGCCCAGGCCATGCAGTGGGCGCCGTCTCGCATGATCGACAAGGCCGAGGCGATGCTGGCGCAGTACCGCAAGAACGAGAACGGGCCCAAGGCGGCAACGACC
This sequence comes from Pseudomonas sp. NY11955, assembly GCF_048068035.1. NCBI lineage: Bacteria > Pseudomonadati > Pseudomonadota > Gammaproteobacteria > Pseudomonadales > Pseudomonadaceae > Pseudomonas > Pseudomonas sp. NY11955. Next base: position 56,732 of record NZ_JBLUPS010000022.1, on the reverse strand, counting down.
AAGCTGCCGATCGTCATTCTGGCCACGGACGATGATTTCTTGGGCACAGGGCCGGACTGGGGCGGCCAGCACACCGGCTTCAAGCGTATCCAGATCCTGAAAGGTGGTTCCTGGTACGACCATCGGCAGGACATGCACGACCGCCGGATTCAGGTCGTCATCTTCGCCAGCGACCCAGACACCGCCAAATCCATTGCCGCGCAGCTCAGCGCCTACATGCAGGAGCCCCAGCACCGATACTTCGATGCCACCTACCAGTTCGGGCAGTACAAGGTGCCGGCGCCGATACAGCTGGAGACCAAGCGCATTGACTGGATGCGGGCAGAACACGACCTGAAGAACATCAAGATTCTGGCCGGGGACGTGGCCCTAAAGTGCGTTGTGCCTGTATTCCGGGCCCCGGGTGAAGACGAACAGAACGATGGTTCGGATAACGTGCCACCAGGTTACCCGGTAGTCCGTAAGGTTCACGCGCAGCAAAGCTCAGGCCCCGACCGCGAGCACATGGTGAAGCACATTGAACGTATTTCTGAGTGAGCGCGGTGAGCTGGGCGACCAGATCCCTACGGACGTGGTAATCCGCTGGGTGAACCGCTCCGACCTTACGCCGATCCCGCGCAACCTGGAATTCACCGTGAAGCTAATCAGTGGCGTGGAAGAGCGCCTGAAGAAGGGCGTCACGGTGTGGTCTGGCCGGGAGAACCTGCCGTACAAGATCGTCAAAACGCTGCGTGATCCGCCCCAAGGTCAAGTTCAGGGCCGCGATCAGCAGCAATCCATGAGCGTGACCGCACTCCTGGAAAACTGCGCCCCTCTGGCCGAGCCGCTGGCCAAGGCAGTAGTGCTGCGCAATGCGGCGCTATCGAACGTACTGCGCAGCTGTGGCGCCTACATGCGTATTGGTGACGGCGACTTCAACGTACCGAGGTTCACCTGTTTCCGCGGTAAGCAGCCCAGCTACAGCCTTGCCACGGTGTTGCAGGAAGAAGGTGCGGTGCTGGTGATGGCCGGCGGGCAGTTGCAGGCCATGCGTCTCACCGACCTGGCGCGTCAAACGGCGATCGACACCATTGGCCAGGTCGACAGCAGCGCGAAGATCGACAGCGAATTCCTGGAACGCCAGCACGTACCCAGCTGGTACACCGTGGATGATAGGGGCGCGATCGTCACCGGCCAGATGGGTGATTCGCGGGTGGTGCAGTTCCTGCCACGCGGAGACAAGCACCAATTGCGTAACTCGTCGTGCGTCCTGGTGCGCACCAAGACTGTCGACTCGCAACAGTGCCAGCAGATACAGGCCGGCCATGTGCTGAACGTAGCCGGGGAAAACCTGGTGGTGATGACTGCGGCGCACGCTGGTGTGCAAAAGACGGGCGCCATGGAGAGCTACAGCCGCTTGTGGCTGGGGAGTTTGATCAATGCTACCTAGCCTTGTACCGGCCTTTGTGCGGGCCGTAGACCGTGGCCGGCGGGAAATTCGCGTAGAAATCCCACCCTACACCGATGGCGCCAACGAATGGCCCATTGCCGAAATGTGCTACCCGATTGGCGACGACTCCCCCAATACGGAAATCCGCGTGGTGGTGAATATGCCGGTGTGGGTGGCTTTCCGTGGTGGTGATGAGCGCTACCCGATCATCATGGGGCACCGCCCGGTGAACGTGGGAAACGAGGTCGGTACCAGACGCTGGAACCACGACAACTTCGAGCTGAATGCAGACAAGGATTACACGCTGAATTCCGGTATCAGTATCAATCTGGATTCAGGCAAAACAGTTGCGATCGATGCCGGGCAGACGGTCACCATTACGGCGGGTACCCAGATACTGCTGCAAGTAGGCGCCAGCACTATCACCATCACCCCGGCCCAAATCGCGCAGATAGCCGCGCTAATCAGCCTCAACTAAGGAGAAAGGACCATGCCAGGTGTATCAAGAGCAGGTATCGACCAGGCCGGCGGCACCATCAGCGGTGTGCTGGTGCCCAATGTCCTCGTTAACGGGGCGCCAATCGCAGTGAAGGGCGCCAAAGTCGACCCGCACGGGTTGCACGTTGCCCAGGTGATGGTTGGATCGAGCGCGACCGTCATGGCAGGCGGTATTCCCGTATGCCGGGCCGGTGACGCCTCAAGCTGTGGCCACACCGCCAGCGGCGCTGTGAATGTGATGGCCAACTAGCAAACGCCCACCAGGTGGCTGCCGCCCACCGCCGCACAATGGACCCCAAACCAATCTTCAGGGGTCCACCGTGCCGCAAACCAACTCCCTCGACTTCTCTACCGCTGCTGGCGCCGAAACCGCGCTCAAGCAAGTCAGCCAACTGCTGGGCCGTGCCGGGCAGGCCGTAGTTTCCACCGAATTCAGCCCCAAGCCACGCCGCTCCTCCGATACCACCTACCGCGAGGCGCTGCTGGTGCTGGCCAGCGGGCAGACCATCACCTTGCGCGTGAACGGTACCGGTGACATCTACCAGGTGTTGCTGAACGGCTCGGTAAAGCCGCTCAGGGAGCACACCGACACCGCCAAGGCCGTAGCCGAGATTGCAGGCATGGCCGAGAAGAACCAGGCAGCCTTCCAAAAAGCCCAGGCCCGCAAGGCTGTGGCGCTGCCCAAGGGCATGAGCACGCCGAAGCCCAAGCAGGTCGATGTGCTCAATCAGCAAATTGCGGACCTGGACGCCCAGATCGGCACCAAGCAGGCCACCATTGCCCAGCTGAAGGCCCAGCTGGACGGCGGCGCAATGACCGATTCCGTTCCGCGCGAACTGGACGACCAGAACGGCGCAGCACGAGAAGTGCTGATGCAGCTGGCCAACGCAGACGGGAATGTCCTGGAGGATGGTCAGGTGGCCAGCAAGGCTGGTCGTGACGTCCTGGTAGACCTCGGCATGGTCGACCGCTACACCGACCAGGGCGAGAACGTACTGAGTGACAAGGGCCGAACCTGCGCCGCGATGCTGGATGCAGTGGCCCGCGAAGAACCGCCGACAGCCGCGGACACTAGCGTGCGAGAGCCCATGGGGGTGCTTCCATTCGCCAGCGCCTACGTTGCAGCCACCGAGTTGGCCGCGGCCACCGGAACCATGCTGGACAGCGCCACCGCCTCAACCGAAGGCGCGAAGGCCTATCTGCAAATCGGGCTTCAGATCGTGGAGCACAACGCCCCGATCAGCTTGGAGAGCGGCGATATCGCCCAGATGCGCCACCAGTTGCACATGGCTGAATCATTCCGAGCGGCCATTGCCATGCTGGACAACGCCGGTACCCGCCAGATGGATGACCAGGCGCTGGCGCAGTTGGTGGCCATCGCAAAGGCAGATGCTGCAACCGAGGACGAGATTCAAGACCAGGACGCACTGGCGACCCTGCTGGCGCTGTCGATGGTGGACGTTGCCGAGGGTATCTATTTCCTCACCGAGGAAGGCCGGCAGCACCTCAATGCCAATGGAATGGATGCCTACGGCGAGCCCTTCACAGAGTGAAGAAGCACACCAGCAAAAAAGACTATCGAAAACATTATAAAATTGTTGTTTAATCGGCGCATAAATGTCCGGGGATAATTTTATGCGTCAAAAGGAATGTGACCGCTTCAACCTGCTGGGATCGATCGGGGGTGTCCGATGATCCTGGCCGGCGTTCAAGTAGACGAGCGCGAAATGCTCGCTGCTGCAATGCGCAAGATGCGCCCTACCCGAGTCCCCACCATGCGCTGGGCCCTGGTCCGTGACTACTTCGCCATCGCCTCGACCCAGGCTTACGCCCTGTGCCGTGAGTTCCGCCTGGACCCAGAAGAGAGACTGAACCCATGAGCCAAGAAATCCTGGCCTACGTCCGCGCGCTGGTGCACAGAGCACAGAACGAAGGCGCCCGCCGCATTGAACTGAGTGTCAAAGACCTGAGCGAGCTGCTGCCGCATGCCGAGGCTGGCCTGTACCGGCAACGGGCGGATCAACCGATGAAGCCCGCCGGCTGGGTGAGCCCCGGGGCGTTGCGCCGGTTGAACAGTAAGCGCAAGGGTGACCGGGCTATCAAGCTGCTCCGGTTCAAGACCGACGAGTTCAATACCGAAGTGTTCTTCTGCGACAACCTGCGCGACAAGGAACAGGAAACCATCGCAGCTGGCCAAGCCAAGGAGGCAGCGAAAGCCGCCCAGGAGGGTGGCAGTGTTTGATTGGGATGGATTTCTACTGATCGTGCTGCTGGGGCTGGTGTGCGGCTACCTGAGCGGCGGGGCACTCGCCGGCACGCTCTGGTACAGGCGCTGCTCGGACCTCGAAAAGAAGGCGCTTGCGGCATACCGCGAACGCTACGAAGCCGACTGCGCGCTGCGTGTAGCGCTTGACGAGCTGGATAGGCTTGAAGGCCAGGTCGAACAAATGATGCAGCTGTTCCCCGAGGGTAAAGCATGAGCAGCCGTAAGGCTTTTGAGGCCGCCTACATGGAAGAGCAGCTGCGCCGTTGCGGTGAGGGTTTCCGATCGACCGTAGAGCACTCACTGAGCCAGCGAAAGCCATGCGGCGACTACTTGCACTACCTGGAATCCATCGCTTGGAAAATGTGGAAGGCCGCAGGCCCTGACGCTGAGGCCTATCGCTTCCTGCGTGACCAAGCGGTGAGCGCGCGCGCCAGCTGCGGCGACGTACCGGTGGTTCGGTGCGGCCTGGGTGAAGTACTCCACGGCAAAGCGCTGGACCAGGCTGTGGCGAGCGCGCTGGAGAAGCACGGTTGAGCCTGGACCAGTACACCGACCAAAACCTGATAGACGAGCTCTTGAATCGGCGGCTTGAAAAGGAGCAGGGTTGGGACAACGTCGAATACTGCCACGACTGCGCCCGCTTCAAGCCCTGGGCACGCCGTGGCGAGCCGCCAGCCGACTACAACCCCTGTGGGCTGGCGCACAAACTGCAATTTCGCATGCCCGAGGAATGGGAGGGCCCGCACGCTGAACATGGGTTCTACAGGCGTATTTGCAGTGACAGAGCTGCCATTGAGCCGCCGGCACCTGGTCGCCGTCCACCGCCCGCAGAACCACCGCGAGGCCGGCCAGGCTGGGCGGAAACGCACAAGCCAGGCGGCAAGTCCTGATCCCCTCCCCCACGGCGCCCATTGGCGCCGTTTCTGATCCTGCTGTCCCACAAAGGATCCTCAAAAAACATTAGCGAAATGCCTGTAAAATTCGCGCATAATGTCCGGGGATAGTTTATTAAGGCCTGCCAGGCCATTTTGGGGGACTGTATGCACGGAAAGCGGGGCCTTGATCGCGCCAGCTATGACACTGATATCGAATTCGAGCGCGCAGTTGATATTGCGGCCAGCCAGCTTGATACCGACGGACAATTGCGCCTCTTGCATTCGCTTATGCGTGACTGCCGCGCCTGCGGTGCAGAGATAGAGCCTGGCAAGGTAGAGATTCGTTCAACCCACCCCCAGCGGAACTGGTTGGTGTGTATTGGCTGCGGGCATAACGTACAGCTCCCCCACAATGGCGGGCATTCACTGGGCAAGCTGGTGACGCTGTGGAACGACACGCCACTGACGATCGACGCCGAGGCCGCCCATGTCTGAGCCCCGCCTGGCGCTGCGTGCGATTGCCAACCATCTGACCCGCTTCGCCTACCGCTACAGCAGCGAAGTCGCCTTGCACGAATCAATGGCCAAGGTGCTGGAAGACAACGGCTTCGCCTTCACCCGTGAGTACGCCCTGGACGCACGCAACCGCGTGGATTTCTGGGTGGACGGCATCGTGATCGAAGTGAAGGTCGACGGCTCCATGTCCGACGCCCTGCGCCAGGTAGACCGGTATATCAACCTTCCCCAAGTGACGGGCGTGATTCTCGCCGGCACGCCGCGCTGGGCGTCCCAGCCGTTGGTGGAAAAGCCGGATTGGCAAAACAAACCCTTTGAAATGGTCCGCCTGGTGAGGCAATACCTATGACTTTCGGTGCCGTCGACTTCAATGGCCGCAGCTGGTTCGTCAGCTGCGAGCCACAAGTGCGCTCCCGGCTCAAGCGCGTGTTCCCACGGATGGCGCAGCATGCGGCGGATACCCAGCAGCTGCTCGCCAGCGCTGAAAACAGCCGTGAGCTGCTGTGGTTCCTCCAGCGTTACCCCATGGATATGGCGGCAGACGTGCGTGCCAAACTTGAGGCACTGGCCGCTGAGCATGTGCAAATGGAGACGAGCCTGGCCGACCTTGTTGCAGGACGGCTGGCCATCCCACCATTTGAGCTGGCCAAGCCTGCCCGTGAATACCAGCGCGTTGCTGCGACCCAGCTGGAGATTCGTGGCGGCCTGCTGCTGGCTGATGACCTGGGCCTGGGTAAGACCGTTACGGGGATGTGCCCAATGGCCATTCCGGCCAACCTGCCGGCTGTGGTCGTGTACCCCGCGGCGCTGCCGAACCATTGGCCTGAGAAAATGGCCGAGTTCGCGCCCAACCTACGGGTGCACCATATCCGCGCCGGCAAGCCATACCCGCTGACCAGGCAACCCCGCCAGCGGATCAAAGACCTGTGGGACACCCTGCCTGACGTCATCCTGGTCAGCTATCACAAGCTCCGAGGTTGGGCTGAGGTCCTGGGTGAGATAGCACAGTACGTGGTATTCGAGGAATGCCAGCAGTTGCGTAACCCTGGCAGCGATATCTACCGTGCCTGCCAGTATCTGGCCGCTCGGGCGCGCTTGCGCATGGGGCTCACTGCAACGCCGATCTACAACTACGGCGGTGAGTTCTACCACGTCGTCAACGTGCTCCTACCGGACTCCTTGGGCGATTACGACGAGTTCATCCGGGAATGGTGCGTCAGCGGCTTTGGGGACAAGCCCAAGCTGGATGATGCCGAGCTGTTCGGCAGTTACCTGCGCCGTGAAGGCATCATGCTCCGACGCACGCGAAAAGAAGTCGGGCGCGAGCTGCCGGCGCTGTCGAAGATCCCGCACGAAATCGAAGCCGACGCCAAGGTGCTGGAAAGCATCACCGGAAATGCGGTGGCGCTGGCCAGGACCATCATGGCCAAGAACGAAAGCTACCGCGGCGAGAAGATGCAGGCCGCTGGCGAACTGGACCTGCTGGTACGGCACGCGACCGGTGTGGCGAAAGCGCCGTATGTGGCGGAGTTCGTCAAGCTCCTGGTTGAGAGTGGTGAGCAGGTGATGCTGTTCGGCTGGCACCGTGACGTGTACCAAATCTGGGCCGAGAAACTGGCCGAATACAACCCGTGCATGTACACCGGCAGTGAGTCTGCTGCGCAGAAGCAGGCAGCCAAAGAAGCGTTCATTCGCGGTGATAGCCGCGTCATGTTGATCAGCCTGCGTGCTGGCGCTGGTATCGACGGTCTCCAACACGTCTGTAGCACCGTCGTGTTCGGTGAGTTGGATTGGTCGCCGGGCGTGCATGAGCAGTGCACGGGCCGTGTACACCGTGACGGCCAGCAGAACCCCGTAATGGCGTACTTCCTGATATCCGACGAGGGTAGCGACCCAATCGTTTCGGATGTCTTGGGTGTGAAGCGCGAGCAGATCGAAGGGGTGAGAAACCCTCAAGACAACCTGCTTGAGCGCCTGGATACCGGCGGGAACAAGCTGCGCGACCTGGCGGCCAAGTTCCTCAAAGACAACAACGTTGCTGTGGCCGATCCAGCTGAACCTACTCCCCTTCGTGAACAGATGGAGCTTGCATGAAAGCCCTGAGCATTCGTCAACCGTGGGCCTGGCTGATCACCAGGCCTGACCTGGTGAACGCTGAAGAGCGTGCAGCGGCTGTGGCCGCAGGCCTGGTCAAAGACATCGAGAACCGTACCAGGCGTACCAACTTCCGTGGTCGCTTCCTGGTGGTGGCATCTAAGGGCATGACTTGGGACGAATACACCGATTGCGTGGCGTTCGCCCGCTCGCGCGGCGTTGACCTGCCGCCGTTCAACGATCTTGCCCGGGGCGGCATTGTGGGTGCGGTTGATTTGGTCGATTGCCTGCCCTTCAGCCCATCGCCTTGGTACATGGGTTATGTCGCTCTGGTGCTGCGTGATGCCGTGCCATTGCCCTTTACCCCGGTGAAGGGGCAGCTGGGTTTCTACGACATCCCCTTCACTGAATCTGAATTATTGGAAATTGACACACCATGAGCGCCCCAATTTATTGCCGAACCACCGGCCTGCAAGTCCTCGTTTGTCGCTGCTACCGCTGTCAGGACTACGGCCCAACAGGGTGCCGCACACAAAAACCGGTGGGTAAATGACGTTTTATTAGTTTTAGAAACGTTTTAAATATAGTTTTGGGCAATGTGAATAAGTGGCTCAACGCCATAATTCGCGCGGTTTTCGGGATGTGCACAACCCTGTGGGCGGGTGGGTAAATTACTGATTCGGGTGGGTAAATTACGCTTTTTGGTGGGTGAATTACTGGTTTGGGTGGGTGAATTACGTTTTTCCGTGGTGGGTGGGTAAATTACGGAAACCGCGCTACTCCTGGCCTCCAGAAAGGCCCTTGGTGGGTAAATTACGGTGTGCGGCACCCCTCCAGAGCCCGGTTTATGCGGGTTTGGCCGAAAAATTCCGTAATTTACCCACCGCGCGACCCTCCGATTTTCGATGGCGGTTTCTCACACCAGGTGAAAGCCTTATCATCCAGCCTCGGCTTCCTTGCCGGGTGTACTTACGGATCGAATCAGGACGGAACTGCCGATGGCTTCTCAAACCTCTACTGCTGGCCCAGATGACAGGCTGAATCGCAGCCTCAAGGCGCTCCAGGAGAAGGGGGCGGTGAGAAAGGCGCGCAAGTCATCCGTTAAGCGGGCAGAAGTGCAGCACGAGCTGTTGTCGCCCGAACAGGCTCCAGCGCCGCCCCCCACTGCGGAAAGAGTCGAAGCGCCGGCCTCTGGCGAAGCCGAAGCCCCATCGAAGCGGAAAACCAAGCCCAAGCCCAAGGCCGAAAAGCCGAGTCGCCGTAAGGCCGACATGCCCGGTACTCAAGGAGACTTCTTCACCCCCGTGCTTTACGACGTCGGCGCCAAGGACAGCCGCGGCGTGATGGACGTGGCCGTTTTCCGGTTGTCGAAGAAAGACAAGCGCGAGAACGCGATGATTCGTTACGACCTACCCGATGGCCATGTGGTGGTCACCTCCGGCCCGCACGGTATGGCGTCAGTCTGGGACTACGACATTGTGCTGATGGCCGTGTCGCACCTCACTGAGGCCATGAACCGGTACCAGAACGGCAAAGGCGAGAAGCCGTCGCAGATCTTCAAGCCCCACATTGGTGACGTGCTCAAGTTCTGCCGCAAGGACAACGGTGGTAACCAGAAGGACGCGGTCGTGGGCGCGCTGGAGCGCCTGAGCACTACCTTTGTCGGCATCGAGCGAACTGTCCAGGTGCGCGGCAAGGTGGTGACCGTGAACGAGGGCGAGAACCTGATCGGCCCATTCAAGACCGTCAGTAACGCGAAGAAGAAGGTCGAGTACATCGAAATCAAGATTGCCGACTGGATGTACAACGAGATAACTCAGGGCAGCCGCCCGGACGTGCTGACGGTGCATCCTGACTACTTCCTGCGCGAGTCAGGCATTGCCAGGTTCATCTACCGGCTGGCGCGCAAGGCAGCTGGCCGGGGCACTGCCGCTTGGGGGTTCAAGACCCTGTTTGACCGCAGCGGCAGCACCGGGACGTTCAAAGAGTTCACACGAGCGGTCCGGGAGCTGGTGAAGGTGAACGACCTGCCGGAATATGCCTTGGTCGAAGAGCCCGGCAAGGACGGCCCAGTGCTGCATATGGTTCACCGGGCTATCGCAGATCAGTGGAAGGTAGGCGAGCCGCCGGCTGAAGCCAAAGATCCTGACGAAACCGAAGACGGTGCGGAAGAATCCGAAGCTAAATCCTGATCAGGTCAAACCACTCGTCCATGGCCTCTTCAGCGGTCAGGATTCCCCGCTGGCGCTGCTGGAAGTGAACCAGCCCCAGGACTGCAACCTCCCCGTTCTGTAGATCGGGGTGCAAGCGGTATTGCTGCCCCTTCTCGTCAATGCCGTCCACCTCGATGCGCGGCGTGTACCGCGCCACCTCGTCGTCAAAGGCCACCATTTCGTTGCCCTCGGCCTGCTTGTAGGCCCTGATGGCATCGTCCCAATGCTCTTCCTGGAACAGGCAATCATAGGCCTCGCACCGCACATTGGTGACGAAGGCAAAGCCTGGTTGGGGTTCCTCCCGAAACTCTTCAGAACGTTTCACGATCGCCAGCACGCCGGTAGCCGGATCGAGCATTGCTATGAGCGTTATGGGGTCCCCTGAGTAGCCGGTAGCGGATGACATGATCTTCATGGCTAAAAATACCAATAAAAAGGTAATGTTTTCCCTTGTAAGAAAACCAAGAAAATTATAATGTTTTCCTCGTCGCGGAGTGCGACTACCAGCGAGAGAAGGAAAACGTCATGCGAAAGATTGTAGGGATCGTCCCCAAGCAACTTGTTTGGGGTTTGCTAGGCGGAATGCTTATGGCCGGGTACGGATGGGTTGGCCAGAGCGATTACGAGAATGAGGTTGCATACCAGGAGTTGTATTGCCAGATGGTGCGCGATGACCTGTGGGAGCCGAAGCCAGGCATGATTTGCCCAGCACCAGACCTAACCCCGGGGGAGCGGCTGGTTTCGCTGTAAAAGAAGGCCCTGCCAATGCGCAGGGCCTTTCCAATTCAGTCCCCGGACAACTCGCTATGCCGTCGGCTGCTTTCTTCACCGCCGGCATGGCGTATCGCTGAGAATGTGACATATCATAAAGGCACAATTTCTCAACGACTTAGGACCCCTCATGGCAAAGACCGACGCGAAGGCCGAACCCAAGGAAGAGAAGGGCCGGAAAGCCTTCTACCTGACCGCTTCCCAGATTGAGAAGGTTCGCGGGCTGGCGTTCGCGCGCAACGTGCCTGAGTCGACAATCGTGGGCGAGCTGATCGATAAGGCTCCAGAGCCGAAAATCAAGCTGGGCTGATCGCCAGTACTGACAGGGAAGGTTGGGGAGCAGGTATGGATACGTCTACTCCAGTGCTTTTGGTCGTCGTAGGCGTAGTTGCCTTTTTTATCTACCGATCGCACAAGCGAAGGGTCAACTACGAGTCTGTATGCGAGGTTGTCCAAGTCCTCAACGGCTTGGCTGATCGGCACGAGAACGGCTCCAAAGAGCAGGCTAGATACTTGGCGACGGCGGACGCACTCCGTGAGGCTCAGGCCTCTATCATCGCTAAGCGTATCCTTGATCCGCAGCAAGCCTCTGATATCCAGAGGCAGCTGCTGGGTGCATTCGCGCCACATTTCCTGGAGTCGATTGGTGTCATTCAAGGCACCCTGAGATTCAACCGAATGTATTCAGGGATATCTTCACTTGCCGGCGACTTTGAACGGCTCCATTCCTCGAAAGAGCGTTGGTAGTTACCGTTTACGGGTGAAAACCCTCCCCGGGGGAGGCCTCAAGCCGCGGCTATCGTGGGACTTTCCCGCGGAGCCCGTGAAGCATGAGCGATTCCTACACCCAGCTGGCCAGCGCCGCCCACAGTGGCGCCTTCGGTCTCGGTGCCAAGCGCACCCCCACAGCGGACCAGGTCCGTGCCGGCAACTACGCCAAGGGCAGCCTACGGCTGCATGGCCTGCCCATCACCATCGAAACCCCCATGTTCACCCCACGCACCGGCAAGGAAGACGGTCAGCCCTGGTCGATCGTGTGCATGGCCAACTACGGCTACATCAACGGCACCAAAGGCGCTGACGGCGATGCCTTCGATGTTTACGTGGGGCCGGTACCGGAAAGCACGCTGGTGGTCGTGGTCAACCAGGTGAAAAAGGACGGCAGCTTTGACGAGCACAAGGCTGTGCTGGGCTTCCACGACGTCGATACGGCGCTGACTGCCTACCGCAACAGCTACCAGAAAGACTGGCGCGGTATGGGCAGCTATGTCGTGTGTACCGTCCGCCAGTTCAAGGCCTGGCTGAAGGCTGGCAAGTTCAGCAAGCCACTGGCTGCGGGTGACCTGGTGGAGGACCAGCTGAAGGCCACCAGTGTCGCGTTCGTGACCTGGGGCGAGAACGACCTACCAGTAGGCGTGACGGTTGGGGACGTTATCTATGACCTGCGACGGCTTGACCAGGACAAGCTGATGCTCGACAGCGCCACCATGGCCGACATCACCGAGCTGCTGAGCGACGGCAGCATGCTTGACGCCATGGTGATCGAGTACGCCCAGTTCGACCGCAAGGCCAATCAGCTTTTGCGCGTAATGCAGGCTGATACTGGCGAAGTGAAGGCCGAGTCGGTCGAGGTCAGCAAGCCCTTCAAGAACCGCGGCACTACCCAGGTGGCCATGCTCTTCAGCATGAGCGACGGGCAGAGCGTTTCAGTCTTCTTCCACAACCCAGACAGCACGCCGAACAAGCTGGCGCCGACTGACGACCTGATCAGCTGGAAGTGGGTACTGAACAAAAAGGACATCACTGTTGTGGTGGCGCCAGAGCGTGGCCAGGACATCAGCCCACGCCAGGTCGTGCGCCGGATCATGGCCCTGGTGCAGAAGAACAGCGCCAAATTCACTCAGGCTGCTGGCGCCAGCGCGGAAAAGACAGCCCAGCTGGAAGGTCTGAAGGCCCAGGCGCAAGAGAAAGTGGCCGAAGTGGAACGGCTGGACGCTGTAATTGCCGAGTTGCAGGCCAAAATCGACGCGCTGCCGAAGGCATCCGCTGAGCCGGCTGAAGATGGCAGCTCCCCTCCCCCGGCTCAGGATGTCAGCTACGCCCAGCGGGCGCTGGCCAAGGCGGATGCCGCCGCCGAGCGCTTGAAGGCCCAAGGCGTCACCCCGATGACCCGTGAAGAGTTCATGGCGCAGGTGAACGGCGGCGAAAGCTTAGGTTTCAGCATGGACACCCTGACCGAACGCCTGAAGGAATACCAGGACACACTAGCGGGCGTGCGCGCCGGCACGGTGAAGCCACGCAGCGTGGTCGGCAAGGGCGGGACCAAGAAGGCGGCCATTGCCTGGCTGGAAAAGGGCATCGTTGAGGTTCAGGAAGCGCTCGACAAAGGCGGTATCACTTACCCGGTGAATGCCAACAACTACGAATATCACCTGTCCAAGCAGCTGCGCGAGCTGGAGGCCCAGCAGGCCGGCGGCACCGAGAACCAGGACCATGGTAACGGCGCCGACGACGCTGAAGCGCAGAAGATCGCGCGCTTGCTGGAAATGCTGGCCGCCGCACGGGCCAAACTGGCTGGTATGGCCCCTGGTGATGCGTTCTACGGCAACCTGGCCACGGATATCGCCGGCATGGCCACGCAACTCTGGGACGCAGGCTATCGAGGCCCTGAAGCCATCCAGGCAGCACCAGAGCCGCAGAATCGCACCGATTGGGAAGAAGCGGTGACCCAAGCGTTGGCCGATAGCATGCGCGCCACCTACGGCGATGCAGCTGGTGTCATGGAGGCGCACGAAGCGGTGGTCGACACCCAGTTCGCGGCTGGCGCTACCCCAGAGGCTGCGGCTCAGTTCATCAAGAAGGCTGCACAGGTTGATCAGCCCGACATGCTTGGCGACGATCCATCGCTGCGAGACAACCGCAGCGACTTGCAGAAGCTGACCGACTCCCTCAAGGCCGGCGATAGCCTGGGGGCGTTGAGCCTGCTTCAGCGCTTTGAGGATCCCGCAGTGTTGCGCAAGCTGGTAACTGACGCAGGCTTCAGCCTGGGTGTTTCCGCCACGGTAGATGAGATTCTGTCGGGCGTAGGCCGTGACCTGGTGCGTGCAGGCCGTAACAAGGTGGATGGCTTTGGCCTGGCGGCGATGGACAAGGCAGCGCATGAAGCGACTCAGGCAGCCGCTGCTCAAGCCGCAGAGCCGCCCCCTGCCCCATCGGTTGTCCAAGATGACGATACCGGTGATATCGCCCCTGAGGGCCGGGAGAACACCGTTAAAACGGCCAAGGGCACCAAGGTAGTCACGGGCTTCCGGGTGATCGAGGCCAAAAACCTGATCATCAGTCATGAGGCCGATGGCACGGCGAACCCGGACTACCCGGGTGAGTTGCAGCCGCGAGACCGCGCCCGTGCGACATCGCAGGCTTGGGTGCAGAAGACTGCCCGGTCGTTGGACCCCGACAGCTTGGGTCGCACCAACCGCGCCGACAGCGGTGCGCCGATCGTAGGACCGGATCGTGTGGTCGAGTCCGGCAATGGTCGTGCAATGGCCATCCGCGAGGCTTACCGGATCGGCCAGGCTGAAGAATACCGGGAATGGCTGCTTGAGCATGCGGACTACTTCAAGGTGAGTACGGCCAAGATCGAGGCGATGAAAGCGCCTGTGCTGGTGCGTGTGCGGACCAGCGAAGTGAACCGCGCGGAATTCGCTGTGGAGGCCAATCAGGATGACAAGTTGGCTATGACCGCCACCGAGAAGGCCCGTAGCGATGCCAAGCGCCTGGACAGCGCCATGATGGCCAAACTGGCCGATGGGGACCTGTCCAGCGCCGGCAACCGCTCGTTCGTGAATGCCTTCCTGCAAAGCCTGGGTGATGCCGAGGCGGCGCAGTACCTGACCAGCGATGGAAACCCAACCGCGAGCCTGATCAGTCGGGTTCAAGCCGCCCTCTTCGCTGGCGCTTACTCCGACGATCGATTGCTGGAACTGACCGCCGACGTCAGCAAGCCTGAAATCGCCAACATCGTCAGCGCCTTGAACATGGCCGCCCCCGACTTCATGCGGGCGAAAGACTTGGACCAGGTCGGCGCCGAAACTGCCGCCGAGAAGGTGGCTGACTCCCTGGAGCTTTCCCTGGACCAGGAAGCGGTCAATGCCATCCTTGATGCCACGAACATGCTGCGCAAGGCGAAGGAAAGCGGCATGGGGCTGGAAGAGTTCCTGCGCCAGGGCGATATGTTCGGCGGCGTAGATCCCGCTGTGGCAGCCATGGCCATGTTCATCAGCAAGAACAACCGCAGCGCCAAGCGCCTGGGTACCGCGTTCAAGGCCATGGCCCAGTTCGTTGAAACTGAGGCCAAGCGCAAGCAGACAGCCGGCCTGTTTGGTGACGAGCCTGCCCGGTTTGTGGACATCGTCAAAGCGGCCAATGAGCAGCTGGAGAAGGAATTCGGTGAAGGCGTGTTTGCGATCGAGCAGAATGACCTCTTCAACCAGGCGCCTCCTGCCCAGCCGGCGGCACCTGCTGTAGTCGAGAACGAAAGCGAGGATGATGCAGTGAAGGAAGCCAAGGCCTATTTGGATAGCGTGATTGAAGGTACTGCTGATATGAGCGTGCCGGACAAGGTGATGAAGCGCCTTGAAGAAATCTACGCGGCCTATGGCGAAGGTGAGCTTAGCGGGTTGTTCGCTGACGCCGCTGAGGCATTCGCGCAGCACGCGCTGAAGGCAACAGCTGACGAGTTCTAATCGGCTAGAAACCAGAAAGCCCGCGGTGTGCGGGCTTTTTGTTGTGTAATGGGAGCAAGCTGCGCAACTGGTGTCACTTACGCAATAATGCAAATTGCGCATGTGATCTAACTTAGGCAAGTTACGCCACCTGCGTAAGTGATATCAGTTGCGTCACTGGCATCACTTGCGCAACTTACTCGCCTTGCTCGCTTTCCCCGCTCGCATCTGCATCCACCACAGTGGCCAGCAGGGCGACCAGATCGGCACGGGGCATTGCCGTGAGCGCTTTCACGCCAGCCCGGATTACGTCGCTTCGGGATGCTTTGAACGTGCGCGGTGCCAGCGACAACTTGTCGATCTGCCTGTTTGTCTTTTCATCCAGCGAAAAGTTAGTGCGCTTGAACGTCGGCCCTTTCGGCTTTTTGGCTGCTTTGGCAGGTTCGGGTGCAGGTTCAGGCTGGGCTTGTACGGGTGCCCCGCCTATGAACTTTTTCAGGTCTTCTTCATTCACCGTACCCTGGCGAGCAGCGACACTTGCCGCGTCTAGCCCTTTTAATCCTGCCATGATCTGTTACCCCACAGTTCCAGTGCGATGGCGCGAATCTCTTCTTCGGCCTTCGGATCAATGTTGTTTTCGAGAACGCTCAGGCCATCTTCCTCGGCGTCATCGTACGAATTTCGGTTCATGGTGATCGCGTTGAGGGTCGGAAGACCGAAAGACTCGCATGCAGCCTTCGCGTCCAGAATGCGATAGACCTGGCTCGGAAGAGCCGGACACTGCGACACGAGTGCCCGCACCTGCAACTCAGGATTCAGCGACAACGCCATGCGCATGAGGCTGGCGATGTTCGGCAAGGTCTTCAGGTCACGGCGTTTAGGCCTGAAAGGGATGATCATGTAGTCCGCAATGGTCATTGCCGCACGCAGTGCGTTGGAGTCCGCACCCCCCGCATCGATCACGATGTGTTTGTAGCGGGTGGCCTTTTCCTTCAGCCATTCGCGGATCTCGCCGCTAGCTTTCGCATAGTGCACCAGGGCGGCCTTGGGATACTTCTCGCGCATGCTCTCGCGCTCCGCTGCCCATTCATAGCTTGTTTCCTGCGGGTCAGCATCCACCAACAGGACGTCACCGCCCGACTGAGCGATGAGTACAGAAAGGTTCTGCGCCAGGTTGCTTTTGCCTACGCCGCCTTTCTCGGAGCCCAAAAGAATGATCATTGCCAGTCCTCGACTTGTTCAGCTTGGGTAAGTTACCCAAATGGCGCAACTTGCGCAATTGGGGAGTGTTGCGCAGCTTCTGTCAGTTGCGCATGGCGAGCAAGATACGCAACGTGTGCAACTTGCGCAAGCGTAGCAATGCGAGCAACTTGCGCAAGTTGCACAATATTGATCTTGCACCGGTGCGGAATTCGGCCCATCATGGCGCCGTGCCATCCAAGGCGCTTGAGCCCACCATTAAAGGAAGTACATCGGTCAGGGCGATACACACCGCGGCTGGGCTCGGGGCGGCGCCATGGTCCAGTCAAAAATTCAGCGGCAGCTGTACGCACTGCTTACGGCTGCCGTAGCGATCGATACAGTATCGATCGTCAATTGAGCAGAGGAGCGTAGCCATGACGAGGGTACAGGGGCCTGAATGGGAGCAAGTGAAAGCCCAGCGCTTGGAATCGATCCTATCTGCGATCGAAAGGTTGCGAGTCAACGATCAACCGGGTCTGCGGCATTTCCGGCATGGAAGTCTGCATGGCAGGATCAATGAACTACGGATCGTTGGTTTGTTCACTCCCGAAGAGGCCCGCGACCTTTCGCAGGCGGCCAACGCTGCTAATTTAGCGGCATATCAAGCGTTGAAGGCTGCCGGTACTGAACCTCAATCAGTGCAAGTGCTGGAGTAGCTCACCAGCGTTCCCACTCGCTCAGCGCAGACGGACCGCCCACAAAAACCCACACAATAGGTATAGGAGATGCCTAGGCGGTGGGTTTTTGTCGTTTATCGGTTTCGATATAGAAATAGTGACGTACACTTGACTGTATCTCGAAACCGATATAAGGTTTTCTTGCTGATTCTGAGAGGCTCGCGCTGGCAAGCGAGAGGATCAGCACATTCCTAATGACCAGACAGGGGCAACAACGTGACCGCATACCAAGCAGCCAAAGCGCTCAGACATCGACACCGACATCGATTAAGGAACCTCAACGATGCTAGACGAACGACCGTCGCAAAAGCCGCTCAAATGGGTAGGCAGCAGTAAAGAAGACCTGCGGGATTTTCCTGTGGTGGCAAAGCAGCGTGCTGGCTATCAACTGGAACTGATCCAAGAGGGTGAGGAACCTGCAGACTGGAAACCTATGGAGAGCGTAGGGCCCGGAACGCGGGAAATTCGTATCAAATGTAAAGACGGGGCTTTTCGCGTGTTTTATGTGGTTAACCGACCGGATGCTGTCTACATCCTGCATGCGTTCCGTAAGACCACTGAAAAGACGGAAAAGCGCGACATTGATCTGGCAAAAGATCGCTATAAGTCGTTGGACTGATGGACTGCAATACCCCTGGTGAAAACCGGGGGGAGGTAGCTACCCCTTCATGCACCTAGGGGTATAGATCTAGATCAGTCGACTCGAGGTACTATTCCTGAATGCAAAAGATGTAAAACAGAGGATTTTTAATGATGGCAATCGAACGCTCTACCTCCGTGTGGGATGCGTTGGTTGACTCGCCAGAAGAGGCCGAGAATCTTCGGCTACGCTCGAAGCTGATGCGCGTACTGACCAAAACCGTTCGGTCTTGGGACCTGCCGCAGAAGGAAGCGGCACGACAGCTGCACGTTACTCAGCCTCGCTTGAGCGAGCTGCTAAACGGGAAAATCGACAAGTTTTCCCTGGACGCCTTGGTGAACATGCTGGCCAGCGCAGATCTGGAAATTGATATCACCGTAAGACCAAAAGCAGCCTGACTAAGGCGGCTTTACGCAAAAATGGGCTGGCCTTTGGGTCGGCCCTTTTCATTCCAGGAGGTCTACATGACAACGCAACAACCTGATGTGCAGCAGAAGCCTTTGGCCGACCTTATTGCGGAGGCCTTGAGTGATCCGCAAGGGCGTAGCCAGTCTGGAGTGATTTTGAGCGTTGTCGGAATCCTCATTGAGCAGACGCGCTTCGATGAGTTGACTGAGGCACTGAAAGCGTGGCTGCCGCTTTACAAGAACACTCGTCTCGAGCAGTACGTGATTGCCAAGGTCCCTCCTAAGATTTTTAATCACATTTTGAAGCAGACCGGCGTTAAAGAAACAGTGCTTATGGATATATGGCAAGAGCACAATGTGAATACGGCCCTAAAAAAGGCATCCGTTGTGCCTGGCAGGCTCGCCCACCTTGTGCGTGCGTATACCACCCTCGCACAGTCAAAGAGTCAGGCATCGAGCGATACCTGAGTGACCCTGTGGAACGCCAGACCATATGATTCGTCAGTAATCAGAGCAGCGTGTGACGGGAGCGGGTAAGGGCAGGGTCACTGGTCCGGGAGGCGCGTCTGGAATGATCGTTGTCAGCTCGGCCAGAAGGGTCACAGTGAAAAGCAATGCATAGGCTGAGCGTTGGAGCCACGTGAGGTAGCGCATGATGGGTGTCCCAGTATTGAAAAGGAACACCTATTTAGTTGTCACGACTTTCTAGGCTCCACCCAAGTTAAGGTGGTCGAAGCCCGCATTTAACACGCAAGTTTGATAAAGGAAAGGAACCCACCCCATGAATTCCCAAACCCCGCACCGAGCAGCACCGGCGCTGCTGACTGAACCCTTTGAGTTCACTCTGAGCCAGGATGAACTGCGCGACCTCAATACCTATCGGCAGGAGGCGTATGCCGCGCAGCGGCCGGGGCAAAAATTTCAGACGACCCAGCCCGACAACGAGTCGCGCAGCAAGGCACTACGGGCTGCTGTGGCTTTGGCCGAGGCATTGAGCCAGCGCGCTGAAGGCCGATTGCTCCAGTCGTCAGAAAAATGATTTCATTTGGCTATCATTCCAGCAAGGAGAGCAGTACCGATGAAAACCTGTACCGTGTATGGCGACATGCAGGCTGACAGCGCCGCCGAGCAGTACCCGACCGTGCCCCTGTGTGACGATTGCGTGTCCGAGGACAGCCAAGCAGGCCCCGATCACAAGATTGTCAGCCAGCAGCGCTACAACCCTGCTTTTGGTGACACCTGCGACTGGTGCAGCAAAACTGCCGCCGAGGAAGCCGCCGACAAGGCGTGATGGTCCGTGGTGGCGTCGTTGTCCACAACAGATTTCCGTTAAATAGAGGCCCCCGTATCGAAAGGTGCGGGGGCCTTTCTTTTGTCCGTGGTTCCCAAAACGACGGAAATGGGCGACCAAAACCGCTAAAGTGATTTCGGCGTATCCCACCCCATCACATCAGGAACTGTCCACCATGCGCGAAACTCAGCAGCAAGCCACCGACCGCCTTGCTCTACAAATTGCCGAGGGCTTGGCACTGCTGCCGGCAAACCTGCGCCGCCGCCTGGAACACACGCCCGACGGGTTCCGCCATATGTTGGGCAACGCGCTGTTTGGACTGCACCACAGCCAGGCCGAGAGCGACTATGACCAGGGAGTGAGCTTTGGCAAAGCGGTTGGCAGCGTCACCACGGCTTACAGCCTGAATGTGATCGATGGCAAGCTGTTTGAAGATCTGATGCGGGCTTTGCCTCAGGTCAAGGCGCGATGAGCGCCGGCGCGCTGTCCTATCGGGGACCGGCCGACCTGACCCTGACCTACGGCACCGCGGCCGGGCTCGGCCCCAGCTCCGAGCGCCCGGGCGTCGACGTGGTGGTGAGCCGGCCCAGCGGGGGCGCGCCGGTGTCGGTGCTGGTCGACCGCCCCTTGGGGGTGGCCCTGCTGCTGGCCCCGGGCGTCAGCCGGGCCACCCTGGTGCTGCCCGACGGCACCGTACTGGCCGGCGCGGTGCAGGGTATTTCCGAGAGCGGCGACTATTTTGAGATTGCCCCCGTGTCGCATGCGACACAGGGGAATCGTTATGCGTAACGAAATCGCATTGCCGGGCGGGCTGGTGTTGCCGGCGGCGTATGAGGCGGCGCTGCGCCGGCGACTGGCCGACATTGAGGACGCCGCGACCCCGGTCAACTGCCTGATCGCCCAGGCGCGCGCCGAGGGCATGGTGGAATGTCTGGAGACCGTGACCCATGGCATCCCGGCCGGCCATATTGAACGTCTGTACCTGGTGATCGAGGACGTTACCAATCAGCGCTTGGCCGTGCTGGGGGCCATGCAGTGATCGGCCAGGCGGTGGATGTGAACATCCTGCGCGTGCTGGCCAGCACCCGCCAGGTGCGCGATGCGGTGGCCGGCCGCTGGGTAGACGACCGCAGTCAGTGGACGCTGAGCATCCGCGTCGGCGGCCCCACGTCGGGGCTGATACCGGTACGCTCCAAGCGTGACCAAGTGAAGACCTGGGCGAAGCTGGACACCCTAGTGAAGTTTGCCGAAGAGGCCGGGCTAGAAGGGTTCCGGGTCGAACTGTGAGACGCCCGACATATACTTCTGGGAATGGGCTGACGCTTTGCGCGGACTGGTGATTGGCACCGTGGTATTCTTTACCCCCGCTATCGCATTTTTTTGCAATGGTCCCGTTCAGTATCGGCGCCGCTCTGCGCGGTATGCTGACGGCGCGCTGTAAAGTGGCTTGACGATTCGGCGGCGTAGAGGGTGCAGTAGGCGCAACAGAAGGTCGTTGGAACGGGCCCGGAAAGGGCGAATTCAAGCTACCGGCAATCGCATCTTGTGCTTGCCAATGATCCTCGGTCGATCACCTCGCCAAGGCGCGTGGTAATCTCGGGTCCGAATCGCAGGCACAAAAAAACCGCCTTGGAAGGCGGTTTCTTTGGCCGGCGGGTTGGAGGCCACGCCGACGACGTACTGAAGTACTTGACGAACACGACTATAAACAGTGCGTCAAAGGTACGCAATACGTCTGCCCGGGCGTACATGGTTATTCATATTTGAATAACGGCGCAATTGCGTTACGGAAGTTTCTCCGTAGCGTATGGACCGTTAGACAGCGTCAAATCGGCCGGTTTGCGTGAAACGCAGCGAAAGGCTTGATTTACCGGGGGTTAAGCCCGGGCAGCCCCCCGGGCAGTGCAACTAAGTGCCCGGGGAGCAAGTGTTAACCAAAGTTGTTTAATAAACTAAATACCGTTCGTCGGATAGTTGAAAAAAGTTTGAAAAATTTGCCGCAGCGCTCAGGCGCGCGTGGTTAAACTAGCACCGCAGCCGCTTGCGTCTGCACTGGGCCCTTGCAACCACGTCCGGAAGACGTGCCGGTCACGCAAGGTGGGTCCACTCGAACATTGGCGTACTGAAGTACTTGACACACTTTCAGTAGCCGCTTGCTCTGGCCGGTAAGGGCAAGCTGCGCCAAGGTTCCCTATACAGGAAACCTTTCTCCATGGAATGGTTAAAAGCTTCGGTCAGCTTTTGCTGGCGGTGCGCCTGTGGCGTGATGAAGGTGATTCAAGCAGTCAGGGCATTTTTCTGGCTGGTAGATCGCTGGAACGACCACAACATGCAATAACCCTCGACCCCGCCAAATGGCGGGGTCTTTCTTTCCAGGCGCATACGATCGTCTTACGTCGATCTCTCCCAGAGCTATTGAGCCATCCCTTCTCGTTGAGATCCGCTGACCGTAACTGCGGTAGCGTTTTTTCCATCTCTTTAACAGCTGCTGGCCCTTCATGGATGTTTAGCCCGACTGACGCTGCGGCTAGAATGGGAGTGTGCACGCTGTGAAGCTGGATGATGGCGGAAAAATTCGCCTGCGCGCCGCCTGTAAGGACGTGGTTTCATCGTTGGTATAGTCGCGTGCTATGACGAGCGGTCGTGCGTGACTTGCCCGCAGCTTTCCCCAAAAACAGTTCCAAGGGGAGTATTCTGAGCGGGCTTAAAAGGCGGGCACAAAAAAGCCGCCTGGATGGGGCGGCTTGTCTGTCTTCCGCTTGGCCTGGATGGGGCCTGCGGAAGTGGTACTGAAGTGAACCTACGAGGCGATAGTGGTGCCACTAGTGTCACCCGTCAAGGGTGTCAAAGTGATTAGCGCTCGCTAATCAGCCTAGGAGCGCGTTTAGCGACGTTTCAGGAAGCACCATCCGATTTCTGCGCAGATCAGCGCAAAATCGTAAATAACGCCTGTTATTGGCGTTTTGACCCTAAATTAGTGTCTTTTCCGTACATTTTACTGTGATGGTCTGAAGCTCTGAAGCCTATTCAACTGCCTGTTGAATACGGCATACCGTTCGTCGGGAATATTGGTCAGATTGCCGTTGGGCCGTCTGTCGCGCTACAGGTAACGGCATCGATAGTGGTAAAAAGATTGCACGCGATGGCATGCCGTCGCTTGGCCCCTCAACCGCGGTGGGAACCGTGCCGGGAATGGGCCGAAAAACCGAATACCTAGCGTACTGAAGTGAACCTACAATTCTTCTTCAGTGACCATCTGCCAAGCCCGGAGAGGCGGGTGGTGCCAAGGGTTCTCGCAGACAAGGAACTCCCTCATGGGGATAGCCCTTTCATTGCGCCAGTTATGGCGTGGTTTGCGAGCGATTGCCGGCGCATACAGTGTCGGTCGCCTGTTCAGCGGAGTGCTGGACATGCTTGATCGTCTCGACTCGTAAGTAACACAGAGCCCCGCCACCTGGCGGGGCTTTTTTATTGGCGGGCTGGCGCAAAGCCTCCCCGTAGACCCCTTCACCGGGGCCGGAAAATACGCGCCTGGAACCGTACAGGCACGTCACCATGTCCTTATCCCCCATCGAGAAAACGCGGCTGAGCGGCCAGCTGTTGCGGCTGCGCGCACAACTGATGACCGGCACGCTGAAGCCGCTGGAGAAAGCCCGCGTCAGCGCCGAGGCGCTGAGTATTCGCAAGCAACTGGGCGCCTTGGACCTGAAACCGCCCGTGGTCGATGCAGAGACCGCTGCCGAGCTGGAGGCCGACGACGGCCTCAGTGATGACCCCAACAGCCCCAACTACCGCTATGCGGACGTGGGCTACATACCAGGTAGCCGCAAGGAAGAGGCCGCTGGCGCAATCCGTAAGGCGCGCACCGAAGGCCGGATGCTGCGTAGCACCGACATCGACTTCGCAGCCATTGAGGAAACACCACGGCAGGCCCGGGCCTTGGTCGTCAAATCCAACCTGTTTGGCGTGGTTGATTGGGACGGCCTGAAAGAGCAGGGCACCGAGCCCGCGGCTGCGTTCCTCATGGATCGGGTTTATGCGTCGATCGCTAAGGAACCGACCGAGGACAGCGCCGAGGCGCGCAAAGCCTATGTGCTGGGCCTGGAGACCTTGCGCACGCGCCTTGAGCTGTGCCGGACCTCGAAAGAGGTGGTGGCCACCTTGACCGACATTCGGGAAGAGCTGCTTGGCTCGCAGCTGGACGCCGACGAGGCCGAGCAGTACCAGGCCATTACCGAGCGGCAGCGTACTATCGGCAAGCAGATTGCGGCGATCCAGAACGACGAAAACCGCGCGCAAAGCGCCATGTATGCCGCCAGCAATCTCAACAACAAGGCCAAGCGCGACCTGGACAACCGAGCCTCCCGAGGCTGGTCAATCACTGCCGAGCACGAGCAGGCGGCCAAGGCTGCCGAGACTGAGTATCAGCAAGCCATGCAGGCCTGGTCGGACCTCCTGGACCAAAACAAGCCAGTGCTGAAGCAACTGCGCGCCGCTTCGAGCGCCCTGAGTCAGGAACGTGCAGAAATCATGGGTGTGGCCAAGGCGCGCAACCTGGGCTCCCCGATCAACCGGGCATGGATGTCGCTGGGTGATCGTTTCGTCAAATCCCTGATGTTCCGCAGCACTTCCGGCTCCGAGGCCTTCGCGCGCCACGTATCCAACGCCCTTTCCGGCGACCCCAAGGATTGGGAGTGGGCCGATAAGAAGGGCGGCGAGGTAATGCTGGGCGCTCCCAAGGCCCCAACCAAGAAGCGGCAGACCTTCGCGCTGCGGGTGGTGGACAAGTTCGACCGCAAAGGCGGGCGCGCGGTCGATGTCAACTCGACCAGGGCGCTACAGCAGCTGTGTGGCTTCCGGGCGGTACAGTCTGGCAACTGGGTGTTGGATGACCCAGACAGCGCGAAATGGCATGTGGAGCAGTTCGCTGGCGCCATGATGGATATGGCCGATGTCCTGGGGATCAGTGAAGAGCACCTGGGCTTCGGCGGGCGCCTGGGGATTGCATTCGGCGCCCGGGGCAAGGGCGGGAAGGGCGCAGCCACCGCGCAATACGAGCCAGTACTACGCGCTATCAACATCACAAAGATGAACGGCGGCGGCGGTGCTGGCCATGAGCAGATGCACGCCCTGGACAACATCCTGCCCGGGCTATTGCGCGGCGAGCCTGGCGCAGCCACTGAGTTCGCCACGGACAACCCGCAGCTGGTACCAGAAGGGCCAGTGCGAGACGCCTTCGCGGCGCTGAAAACGGCCATGACCGAAGGCACCCAGCGCCTGCCGGAAACCATCAAGTTCACCCCGCGCACATTCGCCAACGCCAAGCTGAACCTGGACAACCCGCGCGGGCAGCTGGCGCAGCGTATCAAGGCCGCCGGCAGCGCCGAAGCCGCGGTGCTGGTGGTTGATGGGTTCTACGCTGGGCGCAACTACCGCGGGGCGCAGAAGGACCAGAAGACCTGGCGCACGCTCGCTGCGGCGTACTTCACGCCTGAAGGCACGACCGAGGTGCAACTGAACACCGGTAAGGCCGTGTCCAGCTTTATGGCAGAGGCGGCATTCCTGGATGGCTCGAAGGAAGGCAAATACTGGTCGTCGGCGCCTGAAATGGCCGCCCGGGCGTTCCAGTCCTACCTGGAAGACAAGCTGGCCAGCATGGACCGCCAGAACGACTACCTGAGCTGCCTGGCCGACAACAAGCACCACTACTTCCCCGCTCAAGGCGAGCCCTTCAAGCCATACCCGGAGGGGGAAGAGCGCCAGCGTATCAGCGCTGCTTTCGATCAGCTGTTCGCCGCCCTGCGCGAAGGCAAGGCCTTCGAGACGGCGCTGGCCAACACCGCACTACTTGATTCGATTTTCCGAGGCTTCCATGACTGACCTGAGCCAGGCCGGCGTTCTGCCAGCCATCGAGCGCGCGCGCCTAAGCGCCGAGCTATTGCAGATCCGCGGCCAGTTGGTCGGCAACACGCTTTCCCCGATCGAGCGGGCCCGGGCTAGCGCCAGGGCTCTGGCCATCCGTGACTTGCTGGGCGCTCCCAAGGCTGCGCCAGAGGAAGGCCAAGCTGCCTTTGAGGCGGCGCGCACCTTCTACCAGCAGCATCTGAAGGGGCGGGTCATCCAGTCGGTGATTGGCCCGGTGCAGATTAACGGTA
Source organism: Pseudomonas sp. NY11955 (assembly GCF_048068035.1). Classification (NCBI taxonomy): domain Bacteria; kingdom Pseudomonadati; phylum Pseudomonadota; class Gammaproteobacteria; order Pseudomonadales; family Pseudomonadaceae; genus Pseudomonas; species Pseudomonas sp. NY11955. Next base: position 30,934 of record NZ_JBLUPS010000022.1, on the reverse strand, counting down.
CCGGTTGGAAGAAGGCGAAGCTCGGCATGAAGTCGGACACCCTGAAGGCCAAGCTGATCGAGCATGTTGAAGAAATCCTGGTAACCGGTACCGCCGGCCAGCGCCAGGCGCCGCACAAGGTGCGCACTGATGACTTCGTGGCGTTCCACTTCATCCAGAAACAGGTAAGGGTAGATGAGCTGCTGGTAACGGCGGGAGTGACGGTTGCGGAGGATAGCAGGGGCAACCTGTTCTACAACGTGTCCCACGAAGGGCGTGAAGCCTGGAAGGCAAAAGAAAACGGCGCCACGGATTATGCGGGGGTAGGGCCCCGCTCCGATGACGCCGACAACGGCACGCTGGATTCCACCCAGCGAGAGCAGGATTTACGTACCGTCGAGGACACTGTAGCAGACGACGACCTCAATATCACCATCCTTGCGGTGGCTGTTGTCGAGCCACAGGGGCCTGCTGCCAACGAAGTGCCAGGCGCAGCCAAAGCCACTCAACTTGGCGTCACTACTGGCCAGATTCAGCAGAAAGGCGGGGGTGTCCTGTTGCAGGGTGACCCCGCTGCGCTGGCCACCTACGCACGTAAGTATCTAGACCTGGTGAAGTTCACTGAAGCGGGTGATGGGCTGGTGCTGACCAAGGGCCAGGCCGACAAGGTGAAGTACTTCCCGATCGGCGCCGAGCAGTTGGCCAGCGGAGCTGTTATCTACAGATACTCAGAGATATCACATGATATCGGTGTTGCGGTTGCCTTCGAGGGTGAGCTATCCGGCATCGCGCGGAGCCTGCCCGAACTGAAAAGCGCAATGGCGCAGCGCTGGGGGGCGGAGAAGTACCGCACGGTCTTCGGTGAGGATGCTGACGCCGCTGACATCGAGGCCTACGAACAGGACCAGGCCGAGATTGCCCAGCGCAAGCGGGACAATGTCCAAGCTGAAGCCGACGCCGCCGCTCAGGTCCAGCAGCAAGCGCACCAACAGGCCGCTGACCAGGCTGCCAAGCAGCAAGAGCTGGATGCGCTGATTGCCGGACAAAACCAGCTGGCGCGGGAAGACTTTGAGCGCACCGTCGGCGCCGGCAAAGTCGAAAACCCCATTTACCAAGCCTACCTGGACACTCTGGAAGAGCTGCCCACCTTCGAGCAGGGCAATTCGGGCTTTCTGGGGTGGGCAAGTATCCGTGCTGGCGAGTTCGAGCGCGCTGGCAGGGGGCGCCCGTCCACCAACAAGGACGCCTACCTGGCCTACATCCGGGAATGGGCTGACCAGCACCTGGCCGAGCGGGTGAAGAAGGCCCAGCAGCCTGCGCCGGAAATCATTGAGTACAAGACCAAGCGCGACAAGATCCTGCGCGGCATCATCCGCACCGACCTGACGTTGGCCGAAGCCAAAGCCATCGACCCCTATACCTGGCGCATGAATGGCGGCTACTTCATCCGCGAGAAGCATTTGGAGGGGGATACCAGCGCCATCCAGGCCGCGCCGGTACCGGTGGTGCTGACGCCCGAGCAGGAGGCGGAAAAGCAGGAGCGTGACCAGCGCGAGGCCCTGGAACGCCAGCAGAAGGCCGTCGCGGCCCAGGCGGATAAACTGCGCCAGGCTGGCGCCAAGGCGATTGCCAGCGGCAATGAGGGGATGACAGCCGACCGCAAGACCAACACATCACGCCGTGCCGGCATGGCCGCCAGCGCCTTCGCCCGGGCTGCCAATGACGAGGCCGAAGGGCAAACACTTACCCGTATTGCCGATGCCATTGAGGTCGGCGCCGCTGGCGCGCTGTCTGGGTTGACCAGCCGCACCCAGTTGCAGGAGCTGAAGCGCGCCCTGAGCAGGGCCAAGAGCGATTCGGAGGCCGGTCTTTCCTACGCCGACCAGCTGGCGCGGCAGGGCCAGCCAGTAGGCGAGGAAGTGATTCACCTGGTGCGTATGCCGTCGAGGATGGTGTGGGGATCCTGGTACCGGGATGCTGCCCGGGAAATGACCAGAAAGGCGCCGACGGGAAACAGCAGGCTGATTGCTGCATTGACCAAGATGGCGGGACGGGTGGAACGGTGGAGCCTGGAAAAAGACGCCGATATCGCCATTACCCGCAAGGCGTACCAGGTGCTGAAGACCGTTAAGGAAAGCTGGTACCTGGAAGCCCCGATGGAAGTGCTGGCCAAGGCCGAGCGCCTGAGGCGTATGGGCATCACTACTGACGCCCAGCTTCAGGACGCATGCCGGGCGTTACTGACCCACTTGGCAGCCAAGCAGGAGGAAAGCGCGGTGGCCAAGGCCGAGCGCGCAATCATTGGGCAAAAGGTCGGTATCGACTTCTTCCCGACGCCGGCAGCGGTCGCGCACCGTATGGCCAAGCTGGCGCGGATCGGGAAGGGTGACCGTGTGCTTGAGCCCAGCGCGGGCAATGGCAACCTGGCCGACGCGGCGGCGGCTGCCGGCGGCGAAGTGGACGTCATTGAAATCAGCAGCCAACTACGGGACATCCTGACTGCCAAGGGTTATGCCGTGGTCGACCACGACTTCATGGGTTTCACCCCAGAGCAACCCTACCAGGCCATCTTGATGAACCCGCCCTTCAGCAAGCGCCAGGATGCCGAGCACATCATGCGCGCCTTCGGGATGCTGGCCGCTGGCGGCACCCTGGTGGCCATCGCAGGTGAAGGCGTGTTCTTCGGTTCGGACAAGGCTGCCCAGCACTTCCGGGACTGGCTGGACCAGCACGGCGCCGAGGTCGAGAAGCTGGAAGGCGGCACCTTCCAGGACAACGCGCTTTTGGCGCAAACCTCCGCAAATGCCCGTCTGATTGTGCTGCGCAAGTAATCGCTTCGAGCGTGCAAACCATGCAAACCCCCGAGAAATCGGGGGCTTTGCCGCTCTTACCATTGTTCCTGAACTGCACGGGCGCTGCCCACCATCAGGAACGAGGTAACAACGATGACCTTTATTTATGCGCCCAACACCACTTTGGCGGAAGACGAACAGAAGGTTGGCCAGCTGGCCAAGATGGTCCGCAACGACGGTGGCATGCTCGATAGCGTGTCTTCGAGCGGCGTAGGCGCCATCGGTGAAGCGATCAAGAACCCTGGCGACCTGCTGCCGACTCGTATGGTGTCGGTGCTGGAAATGATGGACAAAGACGACAAGCCGAAGGTGGTTGCGGCCATGCTCGACGGCATCCGTCGCTTCGAGTACGAGCACGGTTACACTCCTTCCGCCGACATCATCGACGCGGCCCTGTATCAGGCCGGAATTGCTGCTAACGGCTCGCTTCCGATCCTGCCAGGCGGCGCCACCCTCGATAGCGTTAGCAGCTCCCTCCAGTCCTCGCCGCTGTCCCACCAACCAAACCGCACTTCGGTGGCGCTGTGCGGTTCGATTGCTGAGGCGTTCCCAGCTGGCGCTTACCTGCCATCCGATATCGGCTCCAACGAATCCCGCCTGTCCATCGTCAACAGCCAGGCCGGCAATGACTTTGGCGCGTACAAGGATGGCTCGATCCTGGATGGCGTGGGCGGCGGTCTTCGCTACATCAGCCCCGAGCGTACTGTTGTCGCGGCCCTGGCGGGTGACCGCACCACGGCAACCTTCGCGTTCAAGACCCTGCTGGAAGGTGGCGGTGCCGCAGTTCCTCTGTTGCCGACGCGCACCTATGTAAAAGTCGGTGGCTTCAAGGTGGCCGGTGAACTCGACGCGAACGATACGGCAGCTCAGCGCCAGATCGCCGGTCAAGTCGATATCAGCGGTGCCAAACACGCAATCAGCGGTTCGGTAGATTTCGCCGCCGGCACCGGCTCCTTGGCGTTCAACCCTGCGCTGCCAGAAGGTACCGAAGTCAAGGTTGTCGGTTTCATCGACTACGAGGCGAAGCCAGCCCTGACGCCCTCGATCAAGACCGAGGCCAAAACCTTCTCGCTGTACTGCGCTGAATACCGTGTGCTGATGCAGACCACCCCGGGCGCCCGCAGCCAGGGCCAGGCCGAACTGGGTACTGACTTCCTGAGCGTGGCGGTGAACTCGGCACGTGCCCAGCTGGCCAACGAGCGCTACTACACCGCGCTGGAAAAGCTGGTCGAGATTGCGCGCCTCACCCACCGCGAATTCGACTACGACGCAGCTAACCAACTGCTGGAGAAGTCCCGTGCCCAGCGCTGGCGCGACTTCGCAGCTTTCTTCGGTGAGGTCGACCAAGAGGTTGCGAACAACACTGGCGAATTCGGCCTCGGCATCATGTGGGTAGGCAAGAAAGGTGCTGCCAACTACCGCTCCATGGGTAGCGACGACTTCGTGCCGTCCGGTGTAACAGCCCGCCCAGGCATCTACCGTGTAGGCCGCTACAAGAACCAGTACGACGTCTACTACACCCCGCGTGGCTTGAAGGAGACCACAACCGACATCCAGATGCTGGCAGTGGGTCGTGCGGCGCAGGTGGCTCGTAACCCAATCGTGTTCTCCGACGCAGTGGCGCCGACCATGGTACCGCTGGCCCTGATCAGCGACCTGAAGTCGGGCTCCGCGCTGTATGGCCGCAACTTGACCGAAGTGAACCCGCACAAGGCATCGGCCATGGGCTGCGCACTGATCACCGTCAAGAACGTCGACACCCTGGTTCCCTAATAGGAGGCGAGCATGGCAAAGGCTCCAGCTTCGACTGCTGCGGACAAGGCGACAAAAGCGCCGCGCAAACCGCGTCAGTCGACTGGCAGCACCGCCGCCAACCAGGACAAGGACACGGGCGCACAAGCGCCCGTTTCCACACCAGGTGGGCAGGCAGACGCTGCTACCAACACATCGGCCCTGGCGGGCGAGTCCCAGCCGGGGACTTCCTTCGGCATGGGGCGCTTTCCTGATGACTGGAAACCCACGCAAACCCCCGAAAAGTCGGACCTTGAACAGGCCGTACAGTCTCTGGCGTGGGCACTGCCTGACATTGCCGAGTTTCCTGCCGAGCTGACGCTAATCAACAACACCCGCAACACCCTGGTAGTCCGGGCGTTGGGTGTGCGGTTGAGGCGTTTCGGTGAGGTCACCGTGCAGTGCCAGGAAGCGGCGCAGTACCAGGAGATTGCGCGCGAGCTGGCAACACGAGCACTGCGCGAGTGCTGGGATTCAGACATCGGGTTACAGGTGAAATATGGCGAAGAACGATAGTAAAGGCGTCGACAAGGTCGACAGCACCACCAAGGCAGGCGTGGACAGCGCCGACAAGGGCGTTGAGGTTGTCCAGGTCAGCACCAATGCTGCCGTGGTCACCGCGGGCCCCGCGAGTGACACCGCGGCGCTTGTGCAGGCTGCCGCTGCTGCCCTCAAGACCGTCGATGCCGGCGGCGTGGTCGTAATCAACCTGGGCGCTGCATCTGGCGAGAAGGTTGCCGAGCTGGCTCAAGCCATCGTGGAAGGCCGCGAGTTCCCGTTCGAGGTCCACCTGGAGCACAAGTGTTACAAGCCGCTCGTGGTGCCATCCACGCGCCACGACGAGCTGATTCCGTCCGGCGAGCCCGTGCCGTTCAAGGTGAAGAGCTTTGAGCAGGCTTGGGTGGTGGTGACCGACGTTGCAGCCCTGGCCAAGCGCTACGGCAGCGAAGCCGAAGACTTCGTAACCCTCACCATCCCGCCAGCGCCTGAAACGCTAGCGGAACAGCCAGCCAATCAAACTGCCGGTGCTGCCGGCGGCGCCGCCGAATAAGGGGGTCACATGACCGTTCAACTGTCCCGTAGCGTCAACAAGCGTTCTGGCTACCAGCAGAACTTCATTCAAGACAAATCGACCATCGGCTCTGTGGCCGGCGATTACAGCGCCGCAACCGTCGGGCGCTTCACTCGCGGACGTATCGACCAGGTCTTTGCCGTCTCCCGCGAAAAGCATGAGCGCTTGCTGGGCTCGCCTGTCAGCCTGACGGTGTCGGCAACCGGCGAGGCTCAAGTCCAGGCTTACGAGTCGCTGCGCTATGGTGCGCAGCAGATGATCGTCTCGCGCCTGGTCGCTGACGATGCTGTGAACAAGATCCTGATTGCCAAGTCCAGCAAGCTGGACGTCAGCGGTACCGGCCCGGCTGTCTGGTCGACTGGCCTGGAAAGCGCCGGCCTGCCGGCGGGCTCGTTGATCGCGTTCAAGCACCTGGAGTGCTTCAACGACGGCTTGATCTGCGAAATCAATGCTGAAGCGGCTGAATCCGCAGGCGTGCCGGCGGCATCGAAGATCATCACCGTTCAGTTCTTGGATCCGGTATCCAATGCCGTCATTATCGGGCCGTTCACTGGTTCGCTCGACCCGCTGGCTAAGGACGAATACAACAACAGCTCGTACATCGCGGATGTGATCGAGCAGGCAACCGACGTGCTCAAGGTCATCGACGTGGCCAAGGACGCCACGGTAGCAGTAGACAGCCAGTTCTACGGCAAGGCCAACAACAAGCCAAAGTTTGCCAGCGGCAAAATGTTCTACTTCAGCGAAGGCCGCACCGTTTACACCAACGCAGAAATGTCGGCGGCAATCGACCGTCTGCGCCGTTCGCGCCCGAACTTCACCTACCTGGGTGCCGGCGGTAGCGAGAACGTGGCATTGCTGGGCCTGTTGGCGGACCTGGGCAAGGAAATCAACAAACAGTTCATCTTCGACGTTCCGGGGCGCCTGGCGCCCGCTGCTGCGGTGGCGTTCGTGCAATCGATCGGTGCGAGCGTCAAGAGCATGTACTGCCAGGCCTACTGGGCACCGTTGAAACGTATCAACCCGATTGCGGGCGGCAAGGCGTTCTTCGGCACCTCTGGCCAGCAGATCGGCTTGCGCTGCGCGCGTAACGCACAGATCAACGGCCAGGGCATCGCGCCGCGTAACTACCCGATTGCGGGCAGTGACTATGGCCTGAGCGGTACCAGCATCACCCAGACTTACACCCCTGATGATAATGAGCTGGAGCTGTTGGCTGAAAACCAGATCAACCCGGTGATCTTCAAGGACTACGCCAGCGGAGGCAAATTCGCCTGGGTCGACTCCCTGACCGGGGCGCAGACCACGGGTGGTACCAAGCTGATTGCTGTGACCGAAATGGCGACGTTCCTGGACGACAAAGTCGCCGCGCTGGGCCAGGAATCGCTGCAACGCCCAATGGCTGACGCCATCGACATGATGCGCCGCAACCTGGCCAACCTGCTGAAGGCGATGTCTTCCGCGAAGTGGATGACCCCATCTGCCGAGCTGGACGGCGGCTATTACCAGGCTGATGTTCTTCGCAATGCATTGGCACCGAATGACGAAATGGACGTGCTTTACGACGTCAGCTGGGACGGCACCAACCGCGTTACCCGCGGATCCCAAACCATCGTCCGTGCGGGCTAAGGAGACTCACCATGAACTTTGTAAATAGCGTCCTGACCCAGACCCATGCTGTAGCGCTGGCGGTCCAAAAGGCCAACCAGGCAACGCCTCAGCAAGATCCGCTCAAACAACCGGGTGGCATGCTGGACGGGGCAAACTCGGACGTACCGGACATCGTCTACTCCGACGACATGCGCCAGGATGCTGTGCGCGTGGTGCGTGAGTGGCTGGAAAGCGAGGACTTGGGCCCCGATGAAGGCTATGGCGATCGCCTGCTCGCGCTGATCGTCGGCACCGCCGCCCACAGTGATACCGACCTGACCGACGATGAAATCGAATACGGCGGCATGGTGGCAGAGTTGGTAGGCGATTACCTGGTGGAAAAGGGAATCCCTGAAGATGACGTCGACGCGCTGCTGGGTGACGGCGAGTTCAACAACGACGTGGCCGAGCGCGTCCATGAGGCGCTGCTGGACAAGATGCCAAATGGCGAAGAAGCCATGCTGGACGATGCTGGCCGCTTTGTGGACGGTGACGACGCTGACATGCTCGATGCGACCTACCGTAAGGTATTCGCAGTGCGTGGCGGCAAAAAGGTGCGCATGAACAAGCGCATTGCCGGCACTGTGCGTCTGACCGCCGCCCAGAAGTCCGCTGTTCGCAAGATGCAGCGCAAGGCCTTCAGCGGCGCAGCGAAGATCCGCCGGGCGAAGTCCATGCGCCTGCGCCAGAAGATGGGCCTGTAAGCCGTGGCGATCGACCTCAGTTTTGACGCCGCCGGCAAGCTGGTTTCCAGCACGATCAAGGGGGTGGCCAGCATCCCCGCCGGCAGCACGTCAAACAAGATACTGGGGTCGGCAGCCGGTGCGGCAGGGCGTGTGTCTGATGGCCTGATTAAGGGCGGCGTAGGCCTGATTCGAGATACTGCTGGGGCATACGTCGGCGGTGCTGAAAACCTCAAGATGCTGGAGTCTGGCGCCTCCAGCATCACCAGCACCGTCTCGGACCTCTGGAATGGCGAAACGACCTTCGCGGATGTCGGGGAGAAGATCAAAAGCTCGGTTGGCGGTCTGTTCGACACCAGCTCGGGTGGCTCGATCTTCAGTGAAAACGTCGACTCCCTGTTGGGGCTGCGGGTATCGAACAACGACCTTGGCAGTAACTGGGGCAACCTGTCGCCCCACTTGCTGGCGCGGATCTTTGTTTGCAACTCCAAGGGCGTTCCCGACATCCAGGAGCTTCAGGGTGTCTACGGAGCCATGGAAGAAGGCTCGTTTGAGGCTACTTTCAACTGGCAAAGCCCGTTCGAGAACATGGGGCCCGAGACCAAGGCGCCGGCACTGACGGCGATGCTCCAAAGTGGCGCCCTGGTGCCGGTGCTCAATGCGCTTCAGGCGGTAAACCCTAGCCCCAATGGCACGGTTGGCGGGGTGCTGGACGCCAGCGCCGACAAGCTGAAGGCCGCGGTACGTGAGCTTGAAGGGCGCACCGGTATGACCAAGCTGAATTCGCGGCAGGTCTTCACTGGTATGCCCCCAGTGCGCATGAACTTCAGCCTGGTGCTGCGGGCTATTGCGGACGCTGCCAAGGAAGTCGAGGCCCCATTGCAGCGCCTGATGGAGTGGGTGTTTCCCCAGGAGCTTGCTGAAGAGGGGATATTGTCCGAGGTGCTGCAAACCACGCGCGACGTGGATAGCTTCATCAAGGCGCTGTTCCCGTCCTATGCCCCCAAGCTGCTCGGTATGACCTACGCCGGGCGAACAGCGGCGCCCATGGTTATCGAATCGATCAGCTACCCGCTGTCGGCGCCCAAGGATTCCCGGGGCAACTACACCGAGCTGACGGTCCAGGTATCCATGGCCACCCTGACCGCTCTGGACAGGCCAGACATCAAGCGATTTTTCGCCCGACTTGGGTAGCAAAACCGCGCAAACCCCGCCCAAGAGCGGGGTTTTCTATCCCTGATCATTTCCCCTGACTACACACTCACGCAGGGGCGTCACATGACGGTAAACAACCATTCGGTGTTATCCACCACCTTCCAGAACGTCAACGACCTGGGCCGCAAAGCCTCGACCGCTGACGCGATGATTGTCATTCATGGCCACGAAAACCTTCAGCTGCTCACCAAGCAGTTCCCGTGGCCAATCTCGACCGTCAAGGACATGATCGAGCACTACGGGCCCAATGGACAGTTGATGGTCCAACCCCAGAACAACAAAACCAAGTTCGAGGGGCCAATCTCGTTCTACGAAGTTTATCCGGGCACTGTGGCTGATGCTCTTATCGCCCTGATCGAAAGCGGCGCGCAGTTCGACGCCACTGTCTACGCTGGGCGCCCTGAAGACCACTCGCGCAAGGAAGAGCTGTTGCGCTGCACCCTGGTGATGGACCTGCCGGACCGTGACTGGGAGAACGACACCGCCCTGATGTTCGCCGGCACCATCCACTTCCACTGGTTCGCCAACAAGTAAGGCTGAACGATGAAGCTGAGCGTATTGGTGGCGCAGTACATGGCGGTACTGCCCATCGGTTGCGTGCTGACTGATGACCAGGTGCTGCGCAGCCTGCGTGATGCCACGCGGTTTTACTGTGGCCACGCTGACCTGGCTTCAGGGGGCAGCGTGAGCGCTTTGGCGCTGGGCGAGGCCGGCGACGATGTTGAGGTGAGCGAAAGCGAACTGTCGATCATCAAGCCGCTGTGGCTGCTGTACATGGAGCGCGAAAACAGCACGGCGCTGGAGGCATCAAGGACGCAGGGCGCTGAAGTCTATGGGCGTGCTGTGTCCGAGGTTCAGGCCAGCATCATCGACTATGAAGCCAGGCTGCCAGCCCTGGCGTTCTGCGAAGACTGGGTAACGATCTGATGGCCAGTATCTTCGAGCGCATCGGCTACCAGGTTGCAGAGCGCGTGACGAAGCCGGTCAACCCGTCGGCCAAGGTCGTGAAGTACTCCGGCGCGTTCGGCAAGCTGCTGAATGGCGACCTTGCTGGCGCTGCCGGCGGGTTGTTGGACATTGGCCTGGGAGCGTATAGCTCCTATGGCCGCACCGCCGAAACCGTTGCACTGGCCGGCTCCAGCTGGTCCACGCTGCTGACGATGTTCGAGCAGTCGCAAAACGTACTGCGCGAGCGCACGAACCTCTGGCATGTCCTGGTCGAGCCCATTGGCCGGGTGGTGGCGCCGCGGGTGAACCTGCTGGCCACCGAGGTCAGTTACAACGGCGTCCAGCTGGGGTACGACGTCAAGAAGATCGGGTCCGGTTTCACCCACGCTGCAAGCGGCGCTGATCCGATCGAATTGACCCTCACCTGCTACGACGTCGACGGCGAAATCAAGACCTGGTTTGAAAACCTCAAGCGCCTGCATGCTCACCCTGACGGGACCTTCGGCCTGCCCAGCGAGTATGCCAACACGTTCACCATCACACATGGTGCCTTTGAAGAAGGGCGCGGCTACCAAAAGTCCATGGTGCTGGTACCGGTGAGCATGCAGGTGGCGCAAACCCGGAAGATAGACGACTTCGCTGAGCTGAACCTGACGTTTATCGAATACGAATCCTTAGGGGCCCTATGAAATCCATCCAGCCGGTGCATACCGCACGTATCTCCGTGCAGCCCCGCGAGCTGCAAATCGGCCAAGTGCAGGATCTGTGCGCTATTCCCTACCAGTTTGAGCAACGCACTATCACGGCGTTTATTCGGGCGTGCTGTGAACATATTCCCCGGCCTGCCGGCAAGCTCCAGGTCGTGGACCCTCTGCTGTGGTCGGTGAATGAGCGCATGAACGTGGTCATTTACTACCTGGCCGCCATGCTCGATGACGGCCCAAACTTCGCGCTGGGCGCTGGCCACCTCAGTGATTACTTGCTGGGGGAGACGGACTACGTCGAGCAAGTCGAATTCATGCACGGTGAAGAGCCAATGATCTGCACGCCGCTGCTGGGCTATCAAGCCGAGGCGATCGAGCAGATGGTGCTGACCGGCAAGGTACCGAAGTCGTATTACGGCTGGCTGCTGGGCGCGTTGGCCGCCTGTACCCGGGGTGTGAACGAAACGCCCCTCGTGTACGAAAACCCTGTGGCCTACAGCAAAGCACTGATGGAGCGGGTGGAAATCCTCAGGCGAGCACCAGAAAGCGAGTTTGTGAGCCTGCATGAGGCCTATTCAGAGGCGTCGTTGAGGCTTCAGCACTTCGTGCATGCGGTGTTCAACAAGGACGGCATTCTTGCCGCGCAGGTGAGCGAGCCGGACGCGGAAACGGGGGTGCCCCAGTTGGGGTTGGCCCGATTTCATCCCCGTGCCGGAATCAGCCGCGGGGCGTGTGAACTCCTGGAAGCAACTGACCAACACCAAGGCTGACCTGGCGCTGTACTACGGCCAGGACCTGACGACCGCAGGCCGACTCACGCAAACCGAGGTTACGGCGCTGTTTGAATGCCAGTCGTTCCAGAACTGGAAGAAGGCGCAGGAGAACAAGAGCAAAGGTGTGTCCTCGATCATCAATGCCGTCAACAACGTGATCAAGGGCCTGAACATGGTTGGCAATGTACTGAGCCGCGGGCGCCGGTAGGGCGCAAACCCGCCCCGGGGTGTATCCGGTGGGCCCTTGAAAATGGTGGCCATGTGCTTACCGGGTAAGGGTTCAGGATATGGCTACAGAGACTTCGCAAGCCTTGGAAAGGCCGGGGATGAAGTGGGTGATGGGCGTGGCGCAGGCCTTGTGCATCGCCTTCATTATGTGGGTCGGCCAAAGCATCACGACGTCGGTGACCAACTTCAGCGCCAAGCTGGATGGTGTGGTGAAGTCCATTGCTGACATCGCAGCTGCCCAGGTGCAGCAGCAGCGCGACACCGTGGTTCTGGAACAGCGGGTTAGCAAGGTCGAGAGCAAGGCTGATGCGCTTGAACAGCGTGTCACCCGGATCATTTTCCAGGTTGAACAGCTGGAAAAGGATGGTGGCCATGGCCGATAAGCCATTAATCACCCTGGCCCAGCTGCAAGCGGTGTGCATCACGGCTGCCGGGCAGAATGCCTGTGCGGCCTATGTGCCGGCGCTGAACGAGCTGATGGCGCGGTACCAGATCAATTCGCGCCTTCGGGTGGGGCACTTCATCGCTCAGGTGGCGCATGAGTCTGGCGAGTTCACAGCCAAGGCAGAAAGCCTCTACTACACCGACCCCGAGCGAGTGGCGCGAATCTTCAAGTCGGGCTTCGACCTGAACAAAAACCAGAAGATTGACCCTGCTGAAGTCGAGTTCGCCAAGGGCTATACCCGCAACTCGAAGAAGCTGGCCAACCGCGCCTATGCCAACCGCAATGGCAACGGCCCCGAGGCGAGTGGCGACGGGTTCAAGTTCCGTGGGCGCGGCCTGATCCAGCTGACCGGGCGCTCCAACTACACCCAGTGCGGGAAAGGGATCGGTGAGAACCTGGTCGACTATCCCGAGCTGCTGGAAGTGCCAGTGCACGGGGTGCACGCCGCCTGCTGGTACTGGACCGATCGTAAGCTCAATGCGGCAGCTGATGCCAACGATGTGCGGGCTGTGACCGAGGGTATCAATGGCAAGGCCTTGCTGGGCCTCGAAGACCGCAAGGCCTACTTGGCCCGGGTGCTGAAGGTGCTGTCATGAGGGCGCTGGTACTGCTGGCCACCTGGCTCATGCGGGTGTGCGAAGAGGGGCGCAGTGGCCACCCCTCGGCCAAGCGCTTCGGCCTACTGCTGTCAGTGACTGTGCTGTCGTTTGTCATGGCGCTTTTCGGTGGGGTGCTGGCCGGTGTGACCTGGTCCGCTGGCCCGGGCCAGGCGCTGGAGCTGGCGCGGATCATCGCCAGCTCACTTGAGGTGATCGCCGGCATGGTGCTCACAGCGGTTACCGCCGGTTATGTCGGGGGCAAAGCCGTCGAGCGCAGGCCGCCGGCAGGGCAGGGCACCAGCGAGGGGCAGCAATGAGCATTGTGACTGTATTGGCTAGCCCCACAGCACGCCGCGCGCTGGGTTATGGCGTGCTGGCGGTGGCTCTGGTCGGCGCTGGCGCCGGCCTGGTCTGGTGGGGGCTGGGCCCACGCATTGACCTGGCCGAGCAGAGCGCCGCCCGCAGCGCCCAGGACCTGGCCAGCGCCAAGGCAACGATCGAGGACAAGAACGCCCAGTTGCTTGCCAACCAGGTGCAGGCCGATCGCCTTAACCAGGTTGAGCTGGCCGTCAGCCAACTGAGTGTCGACATCCGCAAGTACAACAGCGACCAGGCGCGCGCCTTCGAGGACCTGAAGCGAAATGATCAAGAGACCATGCAGTATCTGGCTGGCGCTGTCCCTGAGCGCCTTGGCCGGCTGTACGAGCGCCCCGAAACAACCGACCCCCGGGCCTACGGAAGCCCTGCAATCGTGCAACCTGGTGCCGTGCCGTCTGCCGGGACGGCCGGCGCCCGGGCAGAATGAGGACTGGCCGAAAGCCGTAGATGAGCTGGAGGTCGAGCTGAAGGCCTGCGCGGCCCAGGTGCTGGGGTGCATTGCCAAACAGAACCGCGAAGTGCCGCTGCCAGGTCATCTACTGCTCAAACCTCAGCCCCCAGATAGTGGCGAAGCCTCTAGGTCAAGCAACTGAGCCTGAATCACTGGACACTCATACAGCATCGTTTCATAGTGAGCGCGCCCCTATCACCGCGGGGTGCACACACTGAAGGAGTTACCGATGCAGTTTCTTTTCCTGAACGCTGAGGCCGCCGCCGCCGCTTTGATCGCAGATGGCTCGTCGCTCGCTAAAGAGTTCAACAATGACCAGGCTGAGTTGGCCCAGCAGCTGAAGGTCCGGGCGGTGAAGGAATTCGACAAGGCCTACCAGGCTGCGCAAGGCCCGAATGACATCGTTGATAACGTGCTGCATATCCTCTGGAAGAAGCTCGGCGTTGCTTTCGCTGTGGCTTCGCAAGTGACCAAGCAGCCCGAGGAATGGGCGGTGAAGGTTAAGATTACCCCTGAGCCGATCGTGCTGGCGCATTTCTGGGTTGCACCACCTGCGCAAGTGATCCAAGCGACTCAAGTGATTGAAGTTGAGTAAGTGATGTAGCTTGCGTCATATGCGCAAGTGACCTAAGTGGCATCACTTGCGTAAGTTGTGTATTGATAAGCCCGGCGGCCACCCGCCGGGCTTGTTCTATCACATGTACGTCCTGGTCTCAGGCATTGAGCGCTTGGCCATGACGGGGTGGTGTGGCGTCACCTTTTCCATTGCGTACTTCGCCCACTTGGCCATCAAGGGGCGGCGCTTTTCGAGCTGGTTACCACGTATATATCTACGAGACGTTGCGTTGCCGACGACGTGGGCGATGGAGATTTCGCATACCTCGTGGGAGAAAGCCGTCTTCTCTGCGGCCCAGGTGCGGAAGGTCGACCGGAAGCCATGCGGCGTGGCTTGCTCGCCCAGCTTCTTCATCAGCCTGCGCAGCGCGTTGTCGGCCAGCATGTTGGTCGAGCGTGCGGCAGGGAAAATCAGCTCGGACCGGTTGCGCGTGCCGGTGTCCTTCAGTACCTGAATGGCTTCTTCACTGAGTGGCACCTGGTGCTCTTCACCGCCCTTCATGCGCGCAGCGGGTATGGTCCAAACCCTATTGATCCAGTCAATTTCGTCCCAGCGGGCGCCCATAGCCTCTGTGGTCCGGCACGCTGTCAATATTAGGAATTGCATGCAGCGCGCTGCGCGGGAATCCTCGCCGTCCAGCACCCGCATGAAGTATGGCAGGCGGCTGTAATCCATGGCTTCCAGTGGCTCTGGCACAGCCTGAACGATCGGCATGAGGTTTTGCAGGTGGCCTTTCCAGCGCGCAGGGTTTTCGCCCGACCTATGCTTCAGTGCCGTTTCTTGGTCAATGACGCGCTCCAGGCGGTTGCGCACGCGGTTGGCCGTCTCGTGCTTGTTACGCCATATGGGGTCCAGCACCTTCATGATGTGCGGTGTTTCTAGGTCACGTACAGGCACGGTGCCAATTAATGGGAAAACATGCTCCTGCATGGAATTCTGCCATTGGCTGGTGTGCTTGGTCGACCAGCCTGCGGCGTGGCGCTCAATAAACGCCATAACCGCGTCCTGGAGAGTGATCGCCGCAAGGGCGTCCTCTTTTCGCTGCTCAAGCGGATCCACACCCTGGTTTATTAGGGCGCGTTGTTCGATGGCCTTTTTACGGGCTTCAGCCAGGCTCAGGCCGGGAAAGCTGCCCAAGCCCATGTCGTGGCGTTCGCCGTTGACCTGGTAGCGCAAGATCCAAGATTTGGACCCGCTGGGCCTGACTTTGAGGATCAGCCCGTTCCTATCCTGGTAATTGCCGGGAGTAGTTATCTTCTCGATAACTTTTTGGGAGAGCGACATAGTTTTCGACCTTTTTGCAGGGTGTAACGGCTTGGGTTCGCATTGCTTGCAGCTTCCATTCTCGGACCAGTGACAGGGGTAGATTTAGAGCTTGGTCCGTATACTTCTGTAGGTAAAAAGGGCTCAGATTTTAACGAAAGCTCCGGGGATACACTATCCCCGGAATACCACCCTTCTAGCCCTTGTGGGGTAGGGATTTCCCCGATAACGGAGGATTCCAGCCCCACACTTGGCCCCACACACAAGGGTGTGGTGTCAATTTATGGAATAAGTTCATGATTGGTAAGCTGGTCCGACGAACGGTAGTTGCCACGGAAGCATGACGTCAAGTAATTGCAGACGAGCGTCACTGTGCCATCAGCTCAATCGCGACAGGTGCTGACGCTGATGCGTATAGCGTCAAAAATGCGGCTAACTCCCGCTGAATCAAGATGAACAGGGCGATTGTCAGCGCGAGTGACGTAAAAGCGGCGGCGGTGCGCACCTTGCGGGCTGTCTCCGGCGACGTGTGTTTGTAGCCATGCACAAGCCACACAACGTGGACCAGCACCGCTGAAATGATTGCAATAGCCATGCTCACCCCTTGAAAACAAATTCGATCAGCCAGCACCACGGATCCGGCGTCATTACTTCATCGCCTGCAACCTGGTGCCAGAACGCCCTTAGTTCCTGTGATGTCATATAGCCAGCACTTAATAAGTCCGAATCGGTTATATATTGAAGCCCAGTTATACCTATTTTTCCAACTATCCCCGTACCAATTTTTTGTAATTTTCCTGGTACGGCTTCTGACCGTATTTCAAAAGCGTAACCTAGCCGGATGGGTGGGGGTATGAGCCCCTGACCGAAGGCAAGGCGCGCTTCCGCCAGCAGAGTGCCGGCGGAGATTCCTGCTAGCGCGGCAGCCCTGAAGTCGGGCTGCGGCTGGAGGGGCAGGATCAAGCTGTCTGCCGTCCGATCCTGGATCTTGCCGCACACCTGCGGCGGAACCAGGACCTGAGGCAAGCGGAAAGCCTCTGCGCTTAAATCGTGATACCTCATCGTGAGGTTAGGGTGTAGGTCGCTTTGCGGATCGGTCGCAGATGTTTTTCGTACAGCCTCGCGGTGAGGCGGTCGAGCAATTGCGAGGCGCTGTTACGAGCACCCTGGTAGTTCATACGGGGCACCCCGTTCGACTCCCAGCTGTGCTCCAGCTTGTTTCCGTCTGCGTCCGCGACCAGGAACTGGCCTGTCCACCGAACCAGGTTGTTCGGCTTGTCACCGGTGCTGCTTTCCCGGCGTCCATCAAAACTCACGATCATCGCTAATCCTTGGCGTTAGTGCGTGCGGGCGGTCCCGCCTTGCAAAGCAGTTACACGGAAGCCGGCAGTTCCTCGCCGCCGAGGGCTTCCAGGAGGGCAGGGAGGAATTCTTTCAGCGTCAGCATCATCAGGTTGAAGCTGGCGTCGAACTGGCCGCGGGCGTCATCGCCGCCGTCCTGTTCAGCCTGCTCGGTCAGTAAGTCCTCGAACTTGAGGCGGTTGATACCGAGCTTGTCGTCCAGGACGAACGACAGCTTGTCCTGCCAGGCCGTGGCCAGCCGCGTGACCAGCTTGCCGGTACCGAGGTGCAGCTGGATTTCCTCGCCGGTCAGGTCCTGGCGCTTGCAGCGCACAATGCCGCCATCTTCGGCGGTGTCGCGCAGCTCGCATTCGTCCAGCGCATAGAAGCCTTCGGCGGCCTTCTGCGACTTGACCCAGTCAGTCATGGTGGCGGTTGGCGCAATCTTCACCGTGACCGGGCGTACTGGCAGCGAGCCCAGCACTTCGCGCAAGGTCGACAGCAGGTCTTCAGCGCGGCTGGCGCTGGAGGTGTTCACCACGATCAGGCCGAGACGGGGAGCAATGGCGGCGAACATCAGGGCGTGCCGCACGAATGCCCGGGGTAGGAAGGCCTGGATGATGTCGTCTTTGAGCTGGTCGCGTTCCTTCTTGTAGACCTTGCGCATCTGCTCGGCCTCGATTTCTTCGACCTTCTCGCGCAGTGCCTCGGTTACCACGCTGCCGGGCAAAATGCGCTCTTCCCGGCGGGTAGCGATCAGGAGGAATTCGCCGCTGGCGTGCACCAGGGGGGCGTCATCACCTTTGCCAAATGGCGCAGTGAAGCCATAGGTGCTCAGCTCTTGGCTGGCGCAGGGGCGTGCCGGCTTGCTGGCCAGGGCTGCCTCCAGGGTGTCGACATCGAGGGGGATTTCTTGTGTCAGGCGGAAGAGCTTCAGGTGCTTGAAAAACATGGGTTCTCCTTGCGGTGGGTGGCGAGTGGGGGCGCTTCATGTCCGGTCCAGAACGATCCCCGGACCTATCTGTTTGCGCCCTTACTCCCCAATCCGTGCAGAGTAAACAGGTTTATCAAAGTTTAATAGCGTTTCTATGGTGTATTGCGTAAATTACCCACGGTTTACCAATGGAAGCGAGAGCATGAACCTAGAAGTGTTTGAGGGTGCCGAGACCGCCAGGGAGGCGGTAGACGCCAGCAAGCGAGCGCGGTACCAGCGATTCAACCTGTACAAGGACCTGCATAGCCCCAAGGGCATGCGCGCCTTGCTGGCGCACCTGCCGCAGGCTGAAGGCGAAGCGCTGTCAAATCAGATCATCCAGGCGTCACAGGCCAAGGGAGGTTTCCCGGAATACCTGGCGCGCAGGGTGGAAGAGGCGTCTGGCTTGCCGTATGGCTATCTTGAGCAACCCTACCCGTACCCAGAATTACGGGCTTCCCTGGTACGTGCACGGCGCCTTATGCGCTATGCGAAGCCGCGCGGGGAGGCGGCTGTGGTAGCGATCGGCAAGCGCAAGTTCGAGCAGCTGGAGCTGGCGTGTGAAGGGCAGCGGGGCGTGTCCGCCGCGTTCTATGAGAAGGCGATGAAGGCCCTGAGGAAACTGCCGCGGGAGGAAAGAAATCAGTGACGCTGTTCATGTGAACAGTATTACAATGTCCGGGGATACATGATTAACTGGATGGCAGATGGCCGGTATGGTATACAGGCGGCCTGCTTATCACCGAACACAAAATCGAGGCGAAAAAAAAGAACCTGGTCCGCCGGCAAGCAGTAGGTTCTTTTTTAACACAGACGATGCTTAAACCCTTCGCACCACCAAGCCTTCCATGCTCTGGGCGGGCCTTTTTCAAGGCGCTATGCCGTGGAGATCGTATGTGCTCACCTAAACAGGGGAGCGCAGCATCGTGACCGGACTTTACCATAATTGGTCAAGCAGCAAAGCCTCTGACGGCACTTCGCCCTCGTTGCCGGCAAAAAAATGTGATATGGGCCGCCAATTGGCCCAGTCTCCACGCCAAAATCCATCCAAACGGGGTGGTCGCGGCGCCTGCGCATTAATCATTTCCGCAAATTTCCGCCCGTCCCAGGGCCTTCATCCAATCGCTCACAAGCCGGAGGGTGGCGCCTTGGGTCAAATGATGCCCTTCACGAACAGCACCGCGGCCACCGCGCCACGCCTTGATGAATCCAGCTTCACCGCCCTGTCCGAGGCGCTGTCTGACCTGCGCGATTACTACGCGCTGGAGAGCGATCCGGGGCGGGCAGGTTGGTTGTCCGAGATTATCGATGACATCGGGGCGACCGTCGCCCGACTGGAGCCAAACCTTATGTAAGTCCGAATAGCAGAAAGCAAGAAGCCCCGCTTCGCAGGCGGGGCTTCTTGGAAAACTGAACAGACCGAACTTTGACGAGGACAGGTCTGCTCAACCACTTCAGGTGGGCCAATTATGGCTGTCACTTCGGCTTCCTGCAAGCCGGTGAAGCGCCGTAGTTTGCTCGCCGCCGGAATGGCGATGACAATGGAATTCACCCTTACACCCCCGCCAGACTCCTACCAGGTAAAGAACGTTACGTTCGCTACCGCCATGGAGCGTTTCATGCACGAGGCCCCCTACCTGGCCCGTTGCAGCGACAACAAGACCGCCGCACTTGTCCGCCCCCGCGAGCATGCTGCCGCCCACTTCCCCTACATGCAGATCAACCGCCGCGACATGGTGTCCTGGCTGATCTTCGACCTGGACCACGCCAACGCGCTGTCCTGGGATGACGCCGGCCTGCCGGCACCGAACCTGATTGTTCGCAACCGCAAGAACGGCCACGCGCACCTCTACTACGCCATCAGCCCTATCTGTACGTCGGAAAAGGCGCGCGAACGGCCCGTCAGGTACATGAAAGCGGTGTACGCCGCCTTCGCGGAACGCCTCCAGGCCGACGAGGACTATCACAGCGGCCCTGTGGCCAAGACGCCTGGCCACCCGTGGTGGCAGACCACGGACCTGCACGCACACGTCTACGACCTGGGCGAGCTGGCCGAGTATGTCGAGCTGAAACTACCTACCTGGCGCAAAGGCCCGGACCTGGACCAGGTGTCGCATTCGCGCCACTGCATCATGTTCGAGAAGCTGCGCCACTTCGCCTACAGCATCACGAACCGTGAGCGCGATCGGGGCACCTTCCAGTCCTTTACCCGCCAGCTTGAGCAGTACGCCCACAGCGAGAATCGATTCGCTCGTGCCGGCTTCACCGCACGCGACCTCCCACTGTCCTCGATCCGCGCCACTGTCCGCTCCGTGGCCAGGTGGTGCTGGTACCGCTACACCGGCAGCGGGCGCGTGCGCGGCTCGATGGAGCTGGATCCGTCCCTGCCGCTGGCAGAGCGCCAGAAGCAAGCCGCAGAACGCACCCACGACGTACGCCGCAAGGCTACCGAGGCCAAGATCCGCGCCGCATGCGTCGGCCTGCTGGAGCGTGGTGAGGCCATCACCCAGGCCGCCGTTGCGCGCCTGGCGCAGCTGTCCCGCCAGACCGTGGGCAAGTACCAGCACGTCCTGGTCGACGTCCAGCAGCCCAAGAAAATCACCGTCCTGGCCGAGGTTCGCCAGGCCAAAGCGGAGGGCGCTCAGGGCCAAGCCGCAAGCGTTAAGCATGGTGCACATCAGATAACAGCCCCCACAGGCGGCGCTGTTGACCCTGCCGTGCCCGCCTTGAACAGCCAAAGCCCTGCGGTACCACGGGGAGTGGAGTGCGGTGATGACCAGGTGCTGCCACCAGATTCAGACCAGGTGGAGCGAAACGAACAAGCAACTGACCGCATAGGGGTGGTGAGTGATGGAAGGTCGGACCAGGACGGTAGGTGAGGTGCGTTGGCATGACACCGTGGCGGACGTGTGCGGGTGCATCTGCTGCATCCTCGATGGCCGCCCCCGCAATTACGAAGAGCAGGCCTATGTATCGATCCATCACTGCGATGGCCGAACGAAGCGCCATGCGCATTGGTATGTGCTGCCGCTGTGCGCTGGCCATCACCAGCCCGGGAATGGCCCGCTGAAGTCGATGAAGGCGGTGCACGGCAACAAGGCCGAGTTCATTGCCGAGTACGCGCGGGAGATTGAGCTGGTGGAGTGCTGTGTGCGGATGGTGGAAGCGGCGGGGCGGGTGGTGCCGGCTGAAGTCCGGGCATTGCTCGCAAAGTGGTACGAGAGCCAGCAGTACCGCGACCACGACAATAGGCAGGCGGGATAGCGTGAAAACACCAATAAAACGCTATTGTGATATTGTGACTTTATGCCATTATGTCACTGCGGTTGATCAGTCAACGGCACCAATCCATCAGTGTGAAGTAGGGAGTAGCACTATGAACGCAGCCCGCAAGATGACTTTGGAGGCGATCCTGGTTAACCAGGTGCAGGCCTTCTCCGAAAGCGACCGACCCGCCGAAATCATTGGCGCACACGTCGAAAAGCTGTTCACCGAGGTTTGCCGCGAGGCTTTCAGCGCACACGGCGCCTTTGCCGCCAACCTGAAGGAAGAGCTGGCCAAGGCCCTGCCGGCGAATCTGTCCAAGATCGCTGACCTACCCCGCTATAACGACCTGATTGCCACCGCGTTGCGTGAGCGCTGGGCCGAAGCCGGCGCCACTGGTGACCTGTTGCGCCGTGCTGTGGCGGCAATTGACGACATCCTGAACACCGACTTCATCCCTGAGGTGATCAGCCTGAGGTCGGTGCTTGAGGCGTTTGCCGAGGTCCACCAGGGCAAGGCCGCTGAGCGCGGTTGGCACCTGCCACACGTCGCCATGCGTGAAGGCGATGGCGAGCGGGCGCGCTACATCCACATTTTCTTCGACGCTGAGCCAGAAAGTGCCTTCCGTGAGCGCAATGCGCTGCGCGAACGCCCACGCAGTGACATGGAGTACGCCAACCGCCTGGTTGTGCGCATTACCGGCCATTCTGACCGTGGCCTTGAAGTGGGCGAAGTCATCAGCGCACTGATCGAGGGCGAGCCGATCGGGCGCAATTTCTCCATGAAGTCCAAGTGGCAAAAACTCGTGGCGTGCCTGTATTTCGGCGCCTCGAAGCTGATCCTGGACTGCCAAGAAGACGACGTTACCTACGACTGATCAACTGCTGGCGCGCGGGGGATCGTGCGCCGTTCACCCAAGGAGCAACACATGCCCATTCGCCACGCCGTCGTGCACTACATCGACAAGAAGCCCGACGGCAGCCCCGCGGTGCTGCATGCTCGTGATACCGAGCTGCCTTCCAGCGATGCCCTGGAGAACCTGCTGGCCGACCTCAATGACGCCTACAACGCCAAAGCCGGCAAAGGCTGGGGCTTCTTCCACGGTGAGTCTGGCGCCTACCCACTGAGCGGGTGGCTGAAGAAGTACCTGGACGACCAAAGCACCTACGTCGAGTTCTGCCGCGATTCCGTCGAACACCTGCAAAAGCTGATGGAAGAGTCAAACCTGTCGACCGGTGGCCACGTCCTTTTCGTGCATTACCAGCAAGGCCTCACCCAGTACCTGATGATCGCCCTGCTGCGGCACAGCGAGAGCGTGGCGGTAAGCGCGGATCTGGACGTAACCCCATTGCGGCACCTGGACCTGGGCCAGCTGCACCTGGCGGCACGAATCAACCTTTCGGAGTGGCGCAACAACCCCGCCTCCCGGCAGTACATTTCCTACCTGAAGGCCAAAAGCGGCCGCCGTATCAGCGACTACTTCCGTGACTTCGTGGGCTGCCAAGAAGGCATCGACGGCGCTGGCGAAACTCGCACCTTGCTCAAGGCCTTCAGCGACTTCATCAAAAGCGAAGATCTGCCCGAGGAATCGGCGCGCGAGAAAACCCAGGACCTGGTCGCCTACGCCACTTCCCAGACCAAAATGGGTGAGCCGATCAGCCTGGAAGAGCTGTCGACCTTGCTTGACGAGGATCGCCCCAAGTCGTTCTACGACCACATCCGCAACGCCGACTATGGGCTGTC
The DNA here is from genome assembly GCF_048068035.1 of Pseudomonas sp. NY11955. Taxonomy (NCBI): domain Bacteria; kingdom Pseudomonadati; phylum Pseudomonadota; class Gammaproteobacteria; order Pseudomonadales; family Pseudomonadaceae; genus Pseudomonas; species Pseudomonas sp. NY11955. The sequence continues at coordinate 7,966 of NZ_JBLUPS010000022.1, read as the reverse complement.
GCCCGTGATCCCTGCCGATAAGCGCACCCTCAACCAGTTCCGCCGGTTCACCGGGCGCGTGAACGGCTTGTCGATCAGCTTTGAAGCGCACCTGCTGGGCGACCAGGTCGAGTACGACCAGGAGGCCGGCACGCTGCTGATTCGCAACCTGCCAACGGTGCTGGTCGACCAGCTCAAGCGCAACGCCGGCTGAAGGGGACTCACATGGACAAGAACACCAAAATTCTGATCACCGAGATTCCAGGAGCATGGACCGAGCGCTCCCGCTCCGGCCATACCAACATCTGGAACAGCATGAGCCATGACCGCCCACACTCGAACGGGTTGCCTGAGGTGAGGCTGGAGCCGCCAGAGAAGGGCCTGTATGCAGAGCGTATCGACAATGCCTGGTACTGGGTGTCCGGCTGCCGGAAGTGCAGCGGTGACCACGATGGCTCGGGCTACATCGTGTGCGATAAGCACAACGTGTGCGAAGGCTGCGGCACCCACCGCTCGAAACTAACCGAGACGCCGTACGGTGTGCGTAATGGGTTCCTATGCGTTCCGTGCAATGACCTTCAGCGCGCTGCCGAGAAAGCCTCTGCATTGGCCAAGGTAGCGGAGTCCCCCTACGACGAGTGGGATTACCGGGCCCAAGACCAGTGCAAGTGTCCGCATTGCGCGTCGGTCATCCACATTGAAAGCGATGACCACCAGGACAAGAACATGTCATGCGATGTCTGTGAAGGCGAGTTCGAGCTGAGCCTGGAGTACTCCGTGTCCTACACCACCAAGGTCATAGGCGAGCGCATCACCGCCTGACCTTACAGGCGCTGCTGGTCAGCGCCTTCCTCCCAAATTTCGAGCAATTGCCAAGAGCGGTAAGGATTCCCCATGTCCGTACTTCAGAAACCACGCCAGCTGGACTTCACAACGCAGTACACCCTGGCCCTGGACGATAACGACCAGGCCATCATTATCGACCTGTTCGCCGGCGGCGGCGGTGCCAGTACCGGCCTGGAGATTGGCCTGGGGCGCAAGGTGGCGGTGGCCATCAACCACAACCCCAAAGCCATCAGCATGCACACGGTCAACCACCCGCATGCCAAGCACTACCAGAACGATGTTTGGGGCGTGTGTCCGCTGGTAGCGGCCATGGGGCGTGTCGTTGGCTGGCTGCACGCATCGCCTGACTGCCGGCACTTCAGTCAGGCGCTGGGAGGCCAGGCCCGCAAGGAAGAAATCCGCGACCTGAGCTGGGTGGTGATCAAGTACGCCGGCAAGCTGCGCAAGCGCAACCAGGGCCCGTGGGTTATCAGCCTCGAAAACGTCAAGCAAATCCAGCAGTGGGGCCCAATGATCGCCAAGCGCGACAAGGACACAGGCCGCGTGGTCAAGCTGGATGGCTCTGTGGCAGCCGTGGGCGAGCGTGTGCCGCGTCACGAGCAGTTCTTGGTGCCCGATCCAAAGCGCAAGGGTCGCACCTGGCGCCACTTCATCAACGAGCTGAAGCGCCTGGGCTACAACGTCAACTACTGGGTAGAGCGCAATTGCGACTACGGCGACCCGACCACCCGCGAGCGCCTGTACATGGTGGCCACCGCCGATGACCAGAAGCCGGTGGCGCCGCCCAAAACCCACGCCGCCAAACCGGCCAAGGGCCAGAAGCCATACCGCACCGCTGCCGAGTGCATCGACTTCTCCGACCTTGGTCAGTCGATCTTCAAACGCAAGAACCCCCTGGTTGATAAGACCCTGGCGCGGCTGGCCAAGGGGGTAGTGCGTGAGGTGATCGAGAAGGAGAGGCCGTTCTTCGTTCCATCCAAGTTCGTGAGCGATAGAGGCTTCCCGAATGTAACCCCGGCGCAGCGTGCTGACCTGACGTCTGCGGCCCCTTTGCTTGCACCATTCCTCACTGAGCACGCGAATGCTTCACGTCAGCGCGTCATGCCGGTAGATACATCGATTCCGACCATTTGCGCAGCTGTCAAAGGTGGGCACTTTTCGCTGGTGGCTCCCGTCCTGGTGCAATGCAATGGCGGAAAGAACACCACAGCGGCCCACAGCGTGACGAAGGGCATGAGCACCATTACCACCTCAGGCAGCCAGCAACAGTTGGCCACGGCCCACCTGGTGACCTTACGCAACGGTAGTTACGGGCGTGCCGTAGATGACCCTATCAGCACACTCACTGGAGGGGAGCACCATGCGCTGGCCAGCACCAGCCTTGAGCAACTGCCGCTGTCCCCAGAGCACATGGAGGGCGCTTTGCGGGTTGCGGCATTCCTGATTCGTTACCACCACACGGGCGGCCAGTGGGCCGCTATGAATGACCCAGTGACCACTATCACCACCAAGGACCGGCTGGCGCTGGTCACCGTGTGGATTGCAGGTGAGCAGTGGGCGATTGTCGACCTTTGCATGCGCATGCTCCGTCCCCGTGAGCTGTACCTGGCCCAAGGTTTTCCAGCCACCTACATCATCAGCCATGGCCATGACGGTGTGCCCTTCAAAGTAAGCGAGCAAACCCATATGTGCGGCAACAGCGTCAGCCCGGGGACCATGGCGGCTTTCGCCAAGGCTAACGATCCCTGGAAATTCCGCCGGCTGGCCAACGAACGCACCCAGGAGGCCGCATGAAGCGCGGCCAACCCCAGCAAGACGTGCTGGACCAGATGACCAAGGAAGAACTGGTTACCTGGATCCGGGAACGTGTCTTCTTTGAGCGCCCCAAGATGAGCCATGTGCTGTCCATGCGCTGGGAAAAGCAGGCGGCAGCTGTGCAGGCAGACCGGGAGCAAGAAAACCGCAACCTTCAGGCGATGGACCTCAAAGAGCGTGACCGGCTGGCCACCTGCTTCAACCAGTCGAAAGACCCGGCGGAGCGTCTGCGCCTCTTAGAGCAGATAGAGCCATTCGAGAAGGCGCTTGCAGAGTACCGCAAGCGCTATCAGGCGCTGGAACGTAAGCAAGCAAGGGTAGATGCCCTTTACGAACAAATCGACGTAGAACGCCAAAAGGAAAACCGCGCATGACCAGCACACCGACCCTACTCAGCAACGGCTTGCCGGTACCAAGCCGAGAGCATTTTGAAGCGTCCTATGTGGACTTCGATATGGCGATGACTGAAGACCACAAGGATCTAGGAGACATAGATGTCCGGCAGATGCTGCTAAGCGGCATCCAGGCCAACCGCGAAGGCGATACCTACAAATTCCACCCATACGCCCGAGCGTGGAGCCTGTACACGTTAGCCAGTTCTGCCCAAGACATGCCAATCGACGTCGCCAGCACGCTCGAGGAGCAACAGGGCGGGCCGATACTGATACAGGCCGTGGCAGTCACTCGCAAAGATGATGAGGACGGCTTGCGCCTGGAGTGGTTGCTGGAGGGCGGTATCGCTGAAATGGAGTTCCCCGAGCAAGTGCTGTTCGCTATGGCTGAAGCAAATGACCTGTGCGACGAAGATGGCAGCGCCTATGTCTACCTCCAGCCACCAGCATCCGCCGTTCCTTGCGAGGCCGAGCGGCTGAAAGCGCGCCTCCAGGCAGTCAAAGATGACCTCAAGTCTGCAAGGCAGTGCAATGACCGGTTCCGGGCTCAATTGCTCAGCCTCCGCTCGCCGTCTGACCGCGTTCTATCGGCAGTCATGGATTTGTTCACCCCAGGGTTCTGCACCGTAGACATGGCTCAAGGCATTTTGCGCGCTGCATTGTTCGCCAGCGCCGGTGCTGAACCAAGCCCGGCAGCGTACCAATTGCTGAACCATGGGGATGTCATCAAGGCCACTGACCAGTACCTGGAAGAGGATGGCGTGACCTGGCTGCCTGTAGGGGCAGGCATCTTCAATGGGATGTCCTTCAACCGCGGGGGCATGCTGCCGATCCGCCGTGCGACCAGCGATGAGGTGAAAGCATGAACGCCGTATCTGCGCAGTACTTCCCACTTGATGCACCTAACGCCTATCCAGAGCCAGTAGGGACCTTGGATAAGCTTGAGCACAGCGACGGAGCCTTGTGGGTTCACCTGAATGGCAAACGCTCCAAGCTGATTGGTCTGCAATCACTATCGTTCCTGATCAGCACCCTTCAGGCAGTCCAGCACCAGGTATTCGGCGTAGTGTCGGCCACGTCCTGGTTGGACATGGCCACCGCCCCCAAAACCAACACGCTGGTGCTGCTGCTCGTGCGCTTCCGTGACAACCCGACCGATGACCAGGAAGTGTGTGTGACGATCGGCGCCAACGCACTGAGCGATACCGGCCACGACAGCTGGCAGTTTGCTGGGTGGGATTGGGAGCAGGATTGCTTCCGCGACGGTGAAGGCGAGCCGATTGGCTGGCTGCCACTGCCAGCTGCTGCGCCAGGCCATACCGATCAGGCCAGTGCGCGCGAGGTTGAGCGACTGCGTGAAGAATGCGAGGAACTCAATGAGTTGGTGAAACGCCAGGCGGCGCTGCTGAGTGAAGTGGCAATCGTGCTGCGCGGCCCTGAGCCCCCACTGACCCGCTACAGCCATTCCGACATTCCATCCCGTGTAAAGGCGGTAGTTGACCAGCTGACAGAGCTTAAAAACACACACAATAGAGGGGTAGCGGCGCTAAACACCCTGGCCGATCGCCTGCGAGCCCACAATGACCAGATGGCGAGCGGGGTTGACGCGGTGAGGCTTGCAGCAGCGCGTAAGGAGCAGGGCCTTGAAGATTGAGACTGCGCTGGTGCTGGTGTTCGTCGCCTCCACCTTGTGCCTTGCAGCTGGATTCTGCCTGGGCGGTTACATGGGCGAGGCCACGGCCCAGATTCAGTGCATGGTCAACCCGCTGCCCACACAGTGGATACCGAGGGATAGCGAGTGATAGCAGATGATATCCAGCCGGATCTGTTCGGCACTCCCGCACCGCAGCCGGCACCAGCGCCGGTTGTAGACCCCAAGGCCCGCCTCTACAAGGACCTGGTCAAGCTGGGCGACATGATCGGTGACGGCCTGGCCGACGAACCCGGCGGTGGCTGGATTCGCCGTGACTACAAACGTGTGGCCAAGGCGTTGGGCCACGTCATGCCCAGGCGCAACAATGGCGCTGCCATCAACGCGGCAGTGGCCAGGTTCCTGGAAGCCAACAAATGCCAGTGTGGCGGGCCGCTCAAGCAAACGCGCTCAGGGGCAATGCGAGTAGTGTGCGGCAGCTGCTGCGAGACCACGCAGCTCAAGGCAGTGAAGAGCAGCTAACGTCGAGTGACACGGATGTCAAGGTATTTCTCAACCTACTATTGACAAGATGGTACAACGTTTTGTACTATTCAATCGTTGCCACACGGCGACTTGCTTCAAGGCCTTTTGTAAAGCCTCATTAGCTTTTGGCCTTGTTGGTGATTTAGCGCTAAGCACTTCACGGGTCACCCGGACTGTCCACGACGCGGGTCAATGACCATTTGAAACACCGTCATCGTAGCCTTGCCATTGCAGGTTTCTACGAGAGCTATTGGCTGGCAAGTAAGCAGCCGAGGATACCTAATGCACGTACTGACTTTTAGCCAGGCTCGCGCCGAACTGAAGCAGACAATGGATGATGTTTGCCGGGATCACGAGCCCGCCATAATCACGCGACAGCGTGGCGAACCCGTCGTAATGCTTTCTCTGGAAGATTACAACGGCATGAACGAGACACTGCACCTCTTGTCCTCGTCCAAAAACGCCGCGCGTCTCCGCTCATCCATTGCTCAACTCCGGTCCGGCCAAGCCGTAACCAAGGAATTGATCACAAATGAGCAAGCAGAAGCAGAAGAACAAAGATGAAGCACGTAAGATCGCCGGCCTGAAGTGGTCCGACGAAGCATGGGATGACTACTGCCACTGGCTGAAAGCCGATCCCAAGATTCACGAAAGCATCAACCGCCTGGTCAATGAGTGCCGCCGCACTCCATTCACTGGCCTCGGGAAGCCTGAAGCCCTGAAGGGCGATCTTTCCGGCCTGTGGTCCCGCCGCATTACCCAAGAGCACCGTCTGGTCTACTTCTACGAGGCCGACGTACTCACCATCCTGCAATGCCGCCTTCACTACGACGACTGAGTTGTAGCGCAACGTTGCGCCCGTAGGTTTGCCGCAAACGTCCTGGGCCCGGGACGGTTGGCAAAGAAAGGCGCATTCGGCTCTTTTGTGATGTTGTGACTTTATGCCATGATCGGCACAGCCAGGCCGCGACCAGGTGCTGGCGCCGATTTGTAGGAGGCCGTGTGTCGCAATACACACTCACAGACGCACAGATTCAGGCGGGCGCGCGTCCTGGTGAAAGCTGGGAGGACGCCCGCAGGCGGCTGGAAGCAAAACAGCGCGTGCGCGCAGCTGACTGCACGGAATGCGGGGCACAACGCTGGCATCAGGTCGGCTCACCGCCGGTTGGGCCGCTTTGCGAGCGTTGTACAGTGCCGGTGCTGGAAGAGCTGGATTGCTTCAAGCAGGAGCCTTCAGGCGTGTACGGGCCGGTGCTGATCGAGCCAACCACTGACATGCAGGTCTACTCAGCGTTGCTCGAAGCCTGCGTCCAGGCCGAGGCCAGCCCGCACCGCCGTCTGGCTCACATGCTGCGCGCCTGGGTGGACGCTTCGCCATTCAATGGCTGCCCGGCCTGCAACGGCCACGAACCACTATACAGCCGCGAAACTTGCACCGTGTGCGACGGGCGAGGCTTCGTGCCAGATAATCAGGGAGGGGAAGATGGCCAAGCGCTTACCGCTCGTGGAAAGGGTGTATGACCCCTACCGCGACGTGACCCACTATGCCGGCAACCCGTCCAGCGGCTTCACAACGCTGTGCCGGTTCACCGACTGGACCGATCCGAAACAGAAGGGGTTACCCACCGATGCCCTGGTCGACTGCCCAGGCTGCATCGATATCGCCCGGTACGTGCTGAAGCACGAGCTGGATCCGCTACCAGAGGATGCCAATGGCCAAGGTTGATACGATAGCCCTGCGGCGCTTCCTGGACCCGGTCAATGAGGCCGGCGAGGCACGACGCAAGGCCACAGCAGATATGAGCGACGTAATGAGCATGTCGCATAGCAAGCGGGCAAAGCTGCTCCGCGCCATGGGCAAGGCTGACGCTGCATACACCGACGCGGTAGGGGAGCTGATAGGCGGCCTCAACCAGCTGGTGGTGGACGCAGAGACAGCACCAGGCAATGAACCAGAGGAAGTAACGTGATCAAGGCGAACAAGGGAGTGGCCTACCTGATTGAACAGGCCAAGCGATCGAATCCTGATGACATAGAGCAGTGCCTTTTGGAGGCGCTTGGTGAAGCGGGCGGGGATGCCGCTATGGATTACCTGGTAACCGAAGCCAAGAGAAGCAACCCAGAATGGAAGAAGATTGTCCTGATCCGAGCTATCGGGCGGGCCAGCAGGCACAACGGCTGATCCCAGGCCGGAACCAGAAAGGCCACCTCTGCTTGCGCTCGGGTGGCCTTTTTTACATCAAAGCTACATCAATAAAACGAGCTGTTAGAAGCCGTCGTATTGATCACGCAGGAACTCCCATACAGAGTTGAGCGTGCTCAGGGCTCTGTAGGCAGTCCATACGTGGCTCAGAATATTTAGCATGCGCTTCATACCCTACCTCCGTACAGGCAGGTCTCTTCCAGCGTCTAACCGGCACTTCAACGCCTTCGGAGTGCTCGTGACTGCACTCAGTGAAGTGACCCAGTTGGTTGGCCCTCCAAAGTGCAGCTTGCCGGCACGGTTTCTCACATCGTGTCGGAGGGGTGTTCTCTCCTAAAATCTTGACACCCAGGTCCCGCCTCACTGAGGGGTCACAAGCAAGCTGGCGGCATCATACCTGCCCGACGGGCGGCTTGTGAATGGGCGTGGGGGGGTGTTTAGTTGACGTTTAGCTAAACGCTATATAGGATCTATAGCGTGACTGCACTCAGTGAATACGCGAGCCGAGGCCCCTCAAGCCTGGATCGCAAAGAAGAAACCGCCCCCTCAAGGCGG
>NZ_JBLUPS010000021.1:0-91361 GCF_048068035.1 Pseudomonas sp. NY11955 | reverse complement strand
CGTCGTACAAACAAGGCGGTCGCGCGCGTTGGCGCAGGCGTTACTGGCCCGAAACAAACGTAGGAGCGAGCTTCGCTCGCGATGCGCCGCGCGGGCGGCGCTCGATCTCACACACACCGCAAGAATCAAGACATGCGCCCGGCATTCACAACCCCAATCGCAAAGCCTCCCCCACTCCCGCCCCACGCACATCGTTCGCCGCACTGACCAAGGCAAAGTTGTAAGCCCCATGGGACCAATACCGCGCCTCCAGCTGGCCATCGACCCGCTGCCCATCCGGCATGCGCCGGTACTGCTCGCCAGGTGAACGTAGGAACAGGCTGATGCGCTGGCCCTTGCCATCTTCAAACACCAGCAACGCCGCCGGCCCTTGCTCGTTGCTGAGCAAGCGCGCACCCACCGGTTTAAAGCCGTAGCCCGCCAGGTCCGGCAGCTGACCCACGCGGCTGAAATGGCGCCCCAGCCAGTCGCGCAACTGCCCTGAGTCACTGGCCTGGATATCCAGCGCTTGGCTAGCGGCGAACAAGCGGTGCGCCTGAACAGCATCAGCCATGGGCAAGTCAATGCGCGCCAGGCTTGCATCGCGCACTTGCCAGCCGCCCAAACCACCCACACCCAACGCCAGCATCACCACCGCCGCCGCCGCCCAGCGCCGTTGTCGACGCTGGCGCAATTGCCGACGCAACTGGCCCAGCTCCAGCGGCGCGGCCCCGGGCAGTTCGCCAAACCCGGCCAATGCCGTGCGCAGCCGCCGGGCATCGGCACGCCAGCCCTCCACCCGTGCCGCCGCCTGCGGGTTGGCCGCCAGCCAGGCCTGCACCTCGGCCCGGCGCACAGGCTCCAGGCGCTCATCGACGTAAGCGTGCAATTCGTCTTCGCTGGGGATCAGGCGCGTCATTTCAGTCTCCGCAAGGCCGCTGGCTGGGGGGTGCCGTCGGTCAATTCGCGCAAGGCATTGCGCGCGCGCGACAGGCGCGACATCACAGTGCCAATGGGTATGCCCAAGGCCTGGGCGGCCTCCTTGTAACTCAACCCTTCGATGCTGACCAGCAGCAACAAGGCACGCTGCTCCGCCGTTAGCCGGGCAAACGCCTGCAGGTCGGCCTGGGCCATCACGATGGTTTCGAGGTTGTCACCGACCGGCTCGTCGTCGAGCGGGTTACGGCCAAACCAGGACAACCAGCGCGCATGCAGGCGCTCACGGCGCTTACTGTCGAGAAATTGTCGATAAAGAATGGTGAACAGCCAGGCGCGCAGGGCATCGGCGTCGCGTTGCTGGTCGCGGCGGCTCAGGGCCCGCTCGACCGTGGCCTGTACCAGGTCATCGGCGCTGCCCGAATCGCGGGTCAGCCACACGGCGAAGCGGCGCAAGCGGGTGAGCAGCTCGCGCCATTGGTGGTCGTCCAGATCGTGCATGGCTAGGTACCGGCCTCTGGGGTTATCAGTGTAAAGGGCAGACGTCTGTGAACACATTCTATTCCCGGCGATGGAATAACTTTTTCCCCGCCCCGTCGTACTAGCACCTTCCCTGAACCGGACGATGACCATGAACTCACCCTTGCACGGCCCGGCTAAAGCGGTGCGCCTGGCCGCCATTGGCGCCGTGATGCTGGCCGCAGGTGCCGGCTTTGCCTATGCCGCGGGCTGGCTCGGCGAAAGCCGGCTGACACCACAGCGCATCATCGACACCTTCGAGGCCCAGGCCGGGCATTACCCGGGCTACCGCAAGAACCACGCCAAGGGCCTGTGCGTCAGCGGCTACTTCCAACCCAGCGGGCAGGCCGCCAACCTGTCCACGGCGCGCGTCTTCAGCCAGCAGCGGGTGCCGGTGATCGGCCGTTTCGCCATTGGCGGTGCCAACCCGTTCGCGCCAGATACCGGCATACCGGTACGCAGCTTGGCGATTCAGCTGAGCACCGATGACGGTCAAATCTGGCGCACCGGCATGAACAACCCACCGGTGCTGGCGGTCAGCACGCCGCAAGGGTTCTATGAGCAAGTACTGGCCGGCGCCCCCGACCCTGCCACCGGCAAACCGGACCCCGCCAGGATGCAGGCGTTCTTCGCCGCCCACCCGGAAAGCGCGGCATTTCGCCAATGGGCGGCAAGCTACAAACCCAGCGACAGTTTCGCCAGCACCCAATACCACAGTATCAATGCCTTCCGCCTGATCGATGGCGCGGGCGCGTCCCACCCGGTGCGTTGGCAGCTTGAGCCACAAAGTGCATTTGCGGCATTGCCCACCCAGGTCGATGACAAGCAATTCCTGCAACACGACCTGCAACAACGCCTTGCCCAAGGCCCGCTGCGCTGGACGTTACGCCTGGTCCTGGCCGACCCAGGCGATCCTGTGGACGACCCTGCCCGCCCATGGCCCGCCGAGCGGCGCAGCGTGGATGCCGGCACCCTGGTGCTGGAACAGGTGGACGCCCCCGAGCAAGGGGCTTGCCGCGACCTGAATTTCGATCCGCTGATCCTGCCCCATGGCATAGAGGCGTCGGGCGACCCGATCCTCGCCGCCCGCTCGGCCGCCTATTCGGAATCGTTCAACCGCCGTAGCCGCGAATCGCTCAGCACTGGAGCCCAGCCATGAATCCCCAAGCCTTCCACCCTGTTGCCCGCCTGCTGCACTGGCTGATGGCCGTGCTGATCCTGGCCATGTTGTTCATCGGTGTGAGCATGGTGGCCGACCTGTCGCCGCGCCACCCGTTGCTGATCGGCCTGCACAAAGTCACCGGCCTGGCCCTGCTGGTGCTGGTGGTGCTGCGCATCGCAGTGCGCCTGAGCGTGCCACACCCGCCCCTACCACACGACCTGCCAGCGCTACAGCGCTGGGCTGCCGGGGCCTCGCACCTGCTGCTCTATGGGCTGATGCTGGCCATGCCATTGCTGGGTTGGGCCATGCTGTCGGCGGGCGGCTACCCGCGCCCGCTCGGCTTACCCGCCATCGCCCCGCACAACCTGCAACTGTATGCCGTGCTGCGCCAGGCCCATGGCTGGGCTGGCTACTTGCTGTTCGCCACGGTACTGGTGCATGTGGGGGCAGCCCTGATGCACGCGTGGGTGCGCCGCGACGGTGTGTTGCGTAGCATGTGGCCTGGCCCCTTGCGTCGCAGCGATTGACCTGCAACAGCCCAGGGGTTCGACAAGCGACAATTATTCTTAATAAGATCGGCTTTTACTTGCCGCACTACCCTGGACTGCTTATGAACGTCGCAAAGGATCCTGCCACCCTTCTACCTGCCAGCACTCTGGACTTGCGCCCACTGCTGCTGGCCAACATGGCCTGCACCATGTCGATGATGGCCTTCGTCGCCCTGATCGGCCCGATTGCCCGCCAACTTGGCATGGCCACCTGGCAAGCCGGCGCCGCTATCACCGTGGCCGGTGTGGTCTGGGTGCTGCTGGCCCGGCCCTGGGGCCGCGCGGCAGACCGCCTGGGCCGCCGGCGCATTCTACTGCTGGGCAGCGCCGGCTTTACCCTGGCCTATTGGCTGCTGTGCTTGTTCGTCGAAGGTGCGCTGCGCTGGCTGCCGGGGGCGACCCTGGCGTTCATTGGCCTGATGGTCGCGCGCGGCTGTATCGGCGCTTTTTACGCCGCCATCCCGGTGGGCTGCAATGCGTTGATCGCCGACCATGTCGAGCCGCAACGCCGGGCCCGGGCCATGGCCTCACTGGGCGCGGCCAACGCCGTGGGCCTGGTGGTCGGGCCGGCGCTGGCCGCGCTGCTGGCGCGGCACAGCCTGAGCCTGCCATTCCACATCATGTCGCTGCTGCCGGCCACGGCCTTCCTGGTGCTGCTGTTAACCCTCAAACCTCAGGCATTACCCCACAATCATGCACCCAGCGCGGTGCGGCTGAACGACCCACGCCTGCGCCGGCCATTGCTGGTGGCATTCAGTGCCATGCTCAGTGTGACCGTGTCGCAGGTCATCGTCGGTTTCTTTGCCCTCGATCGCTTGCACCTGGGCCCTGCCGAAGCGGCTCAGGCTGCCGGCATCGCCCTGACCACGGTGGGCGTGGCACTGATCATGGCGCAAGCAATACTGCGCCAGCTGGAGTGGCCACCGCTCAAGATGATCCGAGTGGGCGCTACGGTGTCAGCACTGGGCTTCGCCTGCGGCTCGCTGGCCACCACAGCCCCTTGGTTGTGGGCTTGCTACTTCGTTGCGGCAGCGGGCATGGGTTTTGTGTTCCCGGCATTTTCGGCACTGGCGGCCAATGCCATGCAGGCCTCCGAGCAAGGTGCCACGGCCGGCTCCATTGGCGCCGCCCAGGGTATGGGCGCGGTGATCGGGCCGCTGGCTGGCACCCTGGTGTATGCCCTGGATCCGCGCTTGCCATTCCTGGCCGTGGCGGTACTTTTGCTGCTCGTCGGGCTCTGGCCGATGCCGCGTGAACAGCGGCTTTGACAAGCACAGCGCGCAAGCGCGCAGAGTGTGTTTTAATGCGCATCGCTCATTATTATTGACACCTCTGATTACAAGGCGGCTATGGACACGGGGACGCGACTCAAACTGGTGCGTGAACGCAACAACCTCTCCCAACGGGAACTGGCCCGCCGCAGCGGGTTGACCAATTCGACGATCTCGCAGATCGAGCAGAATCGCGTCAGCCCTTCGGTCAGCTCCCTGAAAAAACTGCTCGAAGGCATTCCCATGAGCCTGGCGGAGTTTTTCAGCTTCGACGAGCCGGTGCGTGAAGAGCGCTACGTGTTCCGTGGTGGCGAACAGCCAGACCTGGGCCGCAACGGCCTGCGTATGCTGCTGGTCGGTGCCAGCGTCGAAGGCCGGCAGATGCGCATGCTGCGTGAGCTGTACGCGCCCGGCGCCGATTCGGGCGAGCCAATCGTGCACGCCGAGGGTGAAGAATGTGGCCTGGTCACCCGCGGCACCGTAGAGCTGTGGGTCGATGGGCAGGTCAGCGTGCTCAACTCGGGCGATGGCTACTATATCCCCACTACCCTGCCGCACAGCTTCAAGAACATCGGCCCGGACGAGGCCGAGATCATCAGCGCCAACACGCCCGCGAATTTCTGAACTTGACGGGCTGCAGCGCGCTGAACACTCGGGATATTTACCAGAGCCTGCGCAACGCGGCCCTTGGCGTGCATCACCTTGAGGTGCAGGCACGTCGCGATGGCGGCCTGGTCGATGTCGTAATCCAAGGCTGGCGATTGACGTTGGCCCTGGATGCCGAGGGCCTGGCACATTGCGTTCATTGCCAAGCCCCCGACGGTGTACAGGCCGGGCTCGAGGACTGGCAGCGCTACGGCACCAACCCCACCGACCTGCTCAGCCTGTGGGAACGCACTCAGCTGGAGAGGCTGCTGGCGCCCTGACGCAGTGCTTCTTCTACAAAGTCCAGGCGGTCCTGGCCGAAGAACATCCCATTGCCCACAAAGCAGGTGGGCGCACCAAACACCCCGCGCGCCACAGCCGCCTCGGTCGCCTGCTTCAGCGCAGCTTTTACTTCACCGTCAGCCGTCAACCCGTGAAATACCTGCGGGTCGAAGCCTGCCTGGGTCAGTGTTTCATCCAGAACTGCGTTATCGCCCAGGTTGCGGCGTTGTGCCCATAGCCCATTGAACAGCGCCGACAACAGGGCCTCGAACCGCTCCGGCGAACGCAACTGGGTACCCAGCACGCCGCGCATCAAGGCCAGGGTATTGATCGGGAACCCTGATGGCATCCCGAACGGTACCTCGTAGCGCGCGGCAAAGCGTGCCAGGTCGGTAAACATGTAGCGCCCCTTGGCCGGGATCGTCGCCGGCGAGGCGTTGCCGGTGGCCTGGAACACCCCTCCAAGCAGTATTGGCTGGTAGCGCAGCGTGGCACCTTGGCGGGCGCACAGGCTTGGCAGTTGGGTCCAGGCCAGGTAGCTGGCCGGGCTACCCAGGTCAAAATAGAAATCGACAGTCTTGTGCATGGTTACGGTCCTTGCGTGGTGATAGGGGCTTACCAGCGTTCCATCCAGGGGCGCAGGTCCAGTTCGAAGGTCCAGGCGTCGCGGGGCTGGGCGTGCAGGAACCAGTAGCTGTCGGCAATGTGCGCCGGATCGAGGATGCCATCCTGGTCTTTGAGGGCATAGCGCTCGGGGAAGCTGTCGCGGATGAAGGCCGTGTCGATGGCACCGTCCACCACCACATGGGCGACATGGATGTTGCGTGGCCCCAACTCGCGCGCCATGCTCTGTGCCAGTGCGCGCAGGCCATGCTTGGCCCCGGCGAAGGCGGCAAAACCCGCCGCGCCGCGGGTACCGGCAGTGGCACCGGTGAACAGAATCGTGCCGCGCTCACGCTGGACCATGCGCCTGGCCACTGCCTGGGCGGTCAGGAAGCCGGCAAAGCAGGCCATTTCCCAGATCTTGAAGTATTTGCGCGGGGTCTCTTCCAATATGCTGCACGGCACATTGGCGCCAATATTGAAGACAAAAGCTTCGATTGGGCCAATGTCACGCTCGATAGCCTCGACCAGCGCCGCGACCTCCTCTTCCTTGCGCGCGTCAGAACCAAAACCGTGGGCCTGGCCACCGGCAGCGCGTATTTCCTCCAGCAGCGGCTCCAGCTTGTCAGCCTGGCGCCGGGTTACGCAGGCAATGTAACCCTCACGAGCAAAGCGCTTGGCAATCTCGCCCCCGGTGGCGTCGCCCGCGCCGATCACCAGCACTACTTTTTGTTGTTCTGTCATGCTCACCTCCATTGGTGAATGATCGTTTAGTAAACGAACGCTATGTTATGATCGCGGTCATCGTCAAGCCCGCCTGCAGAGGCATTTGAATGCGCTATTCCAACGAACACAAACAGCAAACCCGCGAACGGCTGCTGGCCAGCAGCGGCGCGCTGGCCAAACGCGGGGGATTTGCCAGCACCGGCGTAGCTGGGTTGATGAAGGCGATCGGCCTGACCGGGGGTGCCTTCTACAACCACTTCCCGTCCAAGGACGACCTGTTTACCGAGGTGGTGCGCCAGGAACTGTGCAACAGCCCGCTGGCACGCCTGGCCTGCCAGGGTGCCAACCGCGAGCGCCTGGGCCGCTGCCTGCGGCAGTACCTGAGCCTGGCCCACCTGCACAATGCCGAGGGTGGCTGCCCACTGCCGCCGCTGGGAGTGGAAATTGCCCGCGCCGAAGCACCGGTGCGTGAAGTGGCTGAGCACTGGCTGCTGGAACTGCACCGTGCCTGGAGCACAACCCTGGAGGATGAACAATTGGCCTGGGTACTGATCAGCCAGTGCGTCGGCGCACTGCTGGTGGGGCGCATGCTGGCCAGTGAAAGCGTACAGGCGCAGGTACTGGACGCCAGCCGCCAATTCGTCGAACAGGCCTTGCATGAGGCGAATTAGCGCACTGCTGGGGTTGCTGCTGGCCCTACCAGCACTCGCTGAACAGGCTTGCCCGCCAGGGCAGTACCAGGTGTGCCTGATGGGCTGCTTCTGCGCCCCGATCGACCCTGGCCAGGCTGGGCAGATCCTCAAGGATGTCGAGGTCATGGCCTCGTCCAGCCTGGCTTTTGCCCTGCGCCAGGCACGCGACGAAGCCACGGCTAGCGGTGTACAGCCGATTCCATTGCATATCCGGGCGCAACTTGAACCCTGGTATGACTTCGCCGTGCTCGACGCGGCCCGCTTTCGGGTGGGGGATGAGCAACAGATGAGCGCAGCCAATGCGCTATTACAGAACCCCGATGTGAACGCCGTGACATTGATCGACACGATCATCTTCCGCCGGGCTGGCGATGCCGAGGACAACGTGGCCTTGTGGGCGCACGAGCTCAAGCATGTGCAGCAGTATCAGGAACTGGGCGTGGAGGAGTTTGCCCAGCGCTATACGCGCAACTATGACGACCTGGAGAGCCCGGCCTACGAGATCGAGGCCGAGGTCGGCAAGTCGCTGCGCGCGCGTACTTCCGGGCAAGCCAGGTAGCGGCAACGCGATTGTCAGGACGCTGCCGAAGCCTCCTGCGCCACCTGCTCGCGGCTGGCATAACGCTGCGCCAGCACGGCACACACCATCAGTTGGATCTGGTGGAACAGCATCAGCGGCAAGATCATCGCGCCAATCCCGCTGCCCACGAACAACACCTGGGCCATTGGCACGCCGGTAGCCAGGCTCTTCTTGGAACCGGCGAACAGGATGGTGATGCGGTCCTCGAGGTCGAAGCCCAATGCCTTGCCAAGCAGGCGAGTGCCAAACAGCACCACCGCCAGCAAAATACCGCACACCACGAACAAGCCGGCCAGGTGCTGCGGCGATACGGTGTGCCACAGGCCGGTCACCACAGCCTCGCTGAAGGCCGTGTACACCACCAGCAAGATCGACCCCTGGTCCACCACCTTGAGCCAGCGCGCATTGCGCTTGACCCAGGCGCCAATCCAGCGCCGCGCAATCTGCCCGGCCACGAATGGCACCAGCAGCTGCAGTGTGATCTTCAATACGGCATCCAGGCCGGACCCCGTATCACCACTGGCGCCCAGCAACATCATCACCAGCAACGGCGTAAGGAAGATACCCAGCAGGCTGGAGGCCGCCGCGCTGCAGATGGCCGCTGGCACATTACCGCGGGCCAGCGAGGTAAAGGCGATGGCCGACTGCACGGTGGCCGGCAAGGCACACAGGTACAGTACGCCCAGGTAGAGCTCGTTACCTACCAGCGGTACGAACAGCGGCTTGAACGCCAGGCCCAGCAGTGGGAACAGCACGAACGTACAGGAGAACACCAGCAAGTGCAGGCGCCAGTGCCCGGCACCTGCAATGATCGCTTCACGCGACAGCTTGGCGCCATGCAGGAAAAACAGCAGGCCGATGGCCAAGTTGGTCAGCCAGCCGAAATACACCGCGCCATCGCCCGAGCAAGGCAGCACGGTGGCGATAAACACCACGCCGAGCAAGGCCAGGGTGAAATTGTCGAATAACATGCGTAAATACTTCATCACTGTGTCCATCTTGTCATTGTGCAAGGGCAGACGATAAGGTCTGCGGCTTTTCGCTGCTAACGCCGGAACCCCCAGCGGTATCGCTCAACGGACACGCTCCATAAAAGGACCCGCCATGCCCCGCCCTCGCCTGGCTGCACTTGCAGCCGCCATTACCCTCACTTTGGGCCATGCCTGCGCCCAGGCCGACGACCTGTTGCAAGCCAAGGTCGACCGGATCATCCGCCCGCTGATGCAGGAACAAGGTATCAGCGGCATGGCCGTGGCCATCTATGCCCGCGACCACGCGCACTACTTCAGCTACGGCGTGGCCAGCAAAGCCGACAACGTGCCGGTTAGCCGCGACACGTTGTTCGAGATCGGCTCGCTGAGCAAGACCTACACCGCCACCCTCGCCGCACTGGCCAGCGCCGAAGGCAAGCTGGACCTCAATGCCCCGGCAAAGCGCTATCATCCGGCACTGGGCGGCGTACCCATTGGTGACGCGACCGTGCTGGAACTGGGCGCCTACAGCGCCGACTGCCTGCCACTGCAGTTCCCGGATACGGTGCAAACACCGCAGCAGGTGGTCGATTTCTTCCGCCACTGGCAACCTCGCGCCAAACCCGGTACCCAACGCTGCTACTCGAACCCAAGCCTGGGCTTGTTCGGTGACCTGGCCGCCCGCGCGCAGCAGCAACCGTTTGCCACCCTGATGAGCGAGGGCCTGCTGACGAAAATGGGCTTGGAGAACACCTACCTGCAGGTGCCGGCCAGCGCCCAAGGGCTTTATGCCCAAGGTTACGACTCCGCCGACAAGCCGGTGCGCGTCGGCCCTGGCCCTTACGCCGACGAGGCCTACGGCATCAAGACCAGCGCCAGCGACCTGCTGCGCTATGTGCGCCTGCACATGCAGCCGCAGGGCTTGCCACCGGCGCTGATGAAAGCCACTGCCATTACCCAGCAGGGCTACTTCCAGGTCGGTGCCATGACTCAGGGCCTGGGCTGGGAACGTTACCCCTACCCGGTCACGCTGAGCACGCTGGTCGATGGCAACAGCCCACGACTGATCCGTGAACCACAGGCAACCACACGCTTGCAACCGGCCCTGCCCGCGCTGCCGGCAGCCTGGTACAACAAGACCGGCTCAACCAACGGCTTCGGCGCCTACGCTGCGTTTGTGCCCGCCGAGCAGTTGGCAGTCGTGCTGCTGGCTAACCGGAATTATCCGAACGAAGCGCGGGTACGCGCAGCCTTCGAGATACTGTCGGGACTGTAACGGGAACCGTGATTGTCGAACAAATCGACAGGAATGTAGTGAGCAAAAATATTCACTACAAAATGGTTGACGCCGTTCATCGCCCTTGTGCATGATGAAGCCGTCTCCCCGATCGGGAGCGGTGGCAAGGGTGTTCCAGACGGCCTGCGCGGTAACGCAGGCCGTCCGTGGAGAGGGAAACTGTCCAAAAGGCAGCGTGAGAAAGCCCCTGTTGCGATGCTGCTGTAGCAGCCTTGGTAGTGCGCTACACCGTGGTAGCGCCAACTGTGAAAATCACCTACGAATGGGTAATGGGGGCTTTATGATGAACTTGAACAACAATCCGACTATCGACCAATTGGCCCAGCTGTTCGCCCTGCGCAAGGACAGCCTCGACGACCACTTGCTGTGGGTTAGCCAAACCGGTGAAGTGCGCCTCGATCGCCTGCCACCGAACACCGTCGAAGATGAATTCGAAGAGCACCTGCCCAGCATGCGTGCCCGCTTCAAGGTCTACCGCCGTGGCCAAGGCTACGTCGGCAAGAAGGCCGCCGCCGACACCGAGTTCGTTGGCCGCTTACTGCAGACCCTGCAACAAGAATGGCCCGCTGCCCGTGAGCAGCAGGCAGTCAAGGTGATCGAACCGCTTAATTGAGGGTTCGCACCCTTACCAGAGCCCGGCCCGCATAGGCCGGGCTTTTTCATGCCTGGCGCCGGTGCAACCGGGTGTCCGGCAAGGGCAAGGCACCCGTGGCCATCGCCCGGGCCCGGTCGACACCCCACACCAACGCGCGGGTCATGGTCTCGCCCGGTCGCGTGGGGTAGTACTCTTCCAGCAACGCCCGACCATCCCCAGCATACAAACCCAGAAACAGTTGTGTCGCCCCCAGGCGCGACAAGCGCACCCGTACGTCCAGTGTGGTGCCGTCGCTGAGTGCTTCGTCGTGGCAGCGGCTGTGCATTTGGGCGTCGGCCCACTGCCAATAGGTCTTTTCCCTGACTCGCATGAGCATTCAATCCTCCGTTACTGGAATGCCGCATCAGAAAACCACAGCGGTGGCCATCCGGCGAGCGCTACCCGGCAATACCATGAGGCGGATCAACGAATGGCAATAAAAACCCCGCCATTGGGCGGGGTTGTGCTGGAGCGGGATCACTTCTTAAGCGGTACCCGCGGCATGAAGCGGCCTTTTTTGCTGCGCTGCAGGTGTGCAGGCTGAAGTTGTTCCGAATCATCCAGCGTCATATGGGCGAACCCCAGGCGGAATGCCGCCTGGCCGCAACGCACTTGACTGTTGATCGGGAACGCATCGTTCAGGTCTTCGAAAAAGGATTCGCTCATGCCCTGTCTCCCTCCAGTGGCGGTCGCGCCGGCAACCAGAAAAGTCGCCCAGGAAACGCGGCCAGTGAAAATGAGACTAGCTGGTCATTTGCAGACCGCTCGGACAAGAACCTTGCGGCCGACCAGTGGCAGGTGGCCCTACTTCAGGCGCACTGCCGTGCCAGTGGCAAATACCACGACCATGCCACCCTGTACCGACGGCATGCTGATCTCGAAATCCACCCCCACTACCGCATCGGCTTGCAACTGGCGTGCCCGGGCTTTGAGTTCCTCGGTGGCTTGCTCCCGGGCCTCGCGCAGCGCGCTTTCCAAGGTTTGCGAGCGGCCGCCGAAGAAGTCGCGAAACCGTGTAAAGAAATCGCGCACGAAGTTGATACCCTGCACCGACTCGGAGCTGACCACGCCCAGGTATTCGGCAATCGGGCGGCCTTCGAGCTGGCTGGTGGTGGAAATGATCATGGGTGCGCTCCGTTGGCCAGGCAAAAGAGGCCGATTCTAGCAGAGCGCAGTCCGGCAGACTCGCGTGGCTTACGCGCTAGCCGCCCGCAAACGCTGGCCGATGCGCGCACCGAACACGTTCACCAGCAACCCGGCCATCACCAGCAATGCACCCCAGCCCTGGGTTGCGGTCAGGCGTTCGCCCAGCAGCAACGCCGACGAACTCAGGCCAATCACCGGTACCAATAGTGAGAACGGTGCCACCTTGCCTGCCGGGTGACGCGATAGCAACTTGCTCCACAGGCTGTAGCCGAGCATGGTGGCCACAAAAGCCAGGTACGCCAGGGCCAGCACCGAACTCCAGCTGATGTTGGCCAAGGCATGGCCGATGCGCTCAGGGCCTTCCAGCCACCAGGACAGCGCCAGGAACGGCAGTGGCGGGATCAGCCCACCCCAGATCACCAACGCCACCAGGTCAACCGAGCCAAAACGCCGGGTAATGATGTTGCCCAGGCCCCACATGGCACCGCCGCACAAGGTCAGCACCAGCGCCAGCATGGGCACATGGCCGCCGTCCTCACTGCCGATCAGTGCCAGGCCGCTGGCCGCAACCAGCAGCCCAAGCACGCTGGCCAGGCGCAGCCGTTCACCGAGGAACAACGCAGCGAAACCGAGGGTGAAGAAGGCTTGCGACTGCAGAATCAACGAGGCCAACCCTGGCGGCATGCCGCTGTACATGGCCTGGAACAAGAATGCGAACTGGCCCAGCGAAATGGTCGCACCATAGGCGATCAGCCAGCGCCACGGCAGTTTGGGCCGCCTGACCAGCAAGATCGCCGGGAACGCCACCAACAGGAAACGCAATGCCCCCAGCAGCATCGGCGGCAAGCCATCGAGGCCAACCTTGATGACCACGAAGTTGACTCCCCAGGCGACGATCACCACCAGGGCGATGAGCAGGTCCTTGAGCGGCATTGCGACTTCCTTCTGCAGGCTTTTTAGACATATTTCGTTACAGCATAAGGCTATTCCTCAACGATGGACCAGCACAGTTGCGGCCAAGGGTTGCGCAACAGTGACTGTTCCTTTTCCCACGGCAGTTGCAGCGCATTACCTCCCTCCCCCAGTGCGCTGAACCACCGCTCGGCAAGCTTGGCTCGCTATGAGGGTAAGGGAAACCTAGTCGCACGATAGTAAATAAATAAGTTGATTTTTTACTATCGCTACACTTTCATAATAAAAACAAGAACAACACCGTACCGGAGCCGCCTGTATGCAGACCGCCTTCCCACACCTGTTCGAAGCCTTGCAAATCCGCGGCAAACGCTTGAAGAACCGCATCATGTCCACTGGGCACGACACCTGCCTGCCCACCGACAACCTGGTCAACGACAAGTTGATCGCCTACCAGCGCGATCGCGCTGCCGGCGGCGTCGGCCTGATCGTGCTGCAGGTCGCCGGGGTGCACGACAGTGCCCGCTACACCTCGCATGTGCTGATGGCCACCGACGATGCCTGCATTGACGGCTACCGCCAGCTCGCCGAGGCCTGCCATGCGCACGGCACCGTGGTGCTGTCGCAGCTGTTTCACCCCGGGCGGGAAATCATGGAGTCGGCGGACGGCCTGCTGGCAGTGGCCTACTCGGCCTCAGCAGTGCCCAATGAACGCTTCCGGGTCATGCCGCGCGCGCTGGACCAGGCGATGATCGACGAAATCGTCCAGGGCTACGCCAGCGCCGCCCGCCGCTTGCACCAGGCTGGGCTGGATGGTGTGGAGGTGGTTGCCAGCCATGGCTACCTGCCTGCGCAGTTCCTCAACCCACGGGTGAACCTACGCACCGATGGCTACAACGGCGAACTGGACCAGCGCCTGAGGTTTTTGCGCGAAGTGCTGGCCGCTGTGCGCGCCGCCACCGACGAACAGTTCATCATCGGCCTGCGCATCAGCGCTGACGAGCGCGACAGCCAGGGGCTGAGCGAAGACGAGTCGCTGGCGGCCGCCGTGGCCTTGCAGGGGCAGCTCGACTACCTGCACATCGTCGCCGGCACCTCGGCATCGCTCGGCGGCGCCGTGCATATCGTGCCGCCGATGGCTATCGAAGCGGCCTACCTGGCCCGCGAAGCCGGTACCTTCAAGCAGCAGCTGGATATCCCGCTGTTCGTCACCGGGCGCATCAACCAGCCCCAGGAAGCCGAGCTGATCCTGGCTCGCGGCCAAGCCGATGTGTGCGGCATGACTCGCGCGCTGATCTGCGACCCGTCGATGCCGAACAAGACCGAACGTGGCCAGGTCGAGGATGTGCGTGCCTGCATCGCATGCAATCAGGCGTGCATCGGCCACTTCCACCGTGGCTTGGCTATTTCCTGCATCCAGCGCCCGGAAACCGGGCGTGAGCTGCAGTACGGGCAACTCACGCCCACGACCTCGCCCAAGCGCATCATGGTCGCTGGTGGCGGGCCTGCCGGGATGAAAGCCGCCGCCGTGGCCGCTGCCCGGGGGCACCAGGTCACCCTGTACGAGGCCGGGCCGCAGCTCGGTGGCCAGGTGTTGCTGGCCCAGCTGCTGCCACGGCGCAGCGAGTTCGGCGGTGCCAGCACCAACCTGCAGCGGGAAATGGCCCTGGCCGGTGTGCAGGTGGTGCGCAACACCCGGGTCGACCGTGCCCTGGTCGAACGTGAGCGCCCTGACCTGGTCATCGCCGCGACCGGCGCCACCCCCTACTGGCCAGCCTTCGAGCGCACCGGAGAGCTGCAGGTGGTGGACGCCTGGCAAGTGCTGCGCAATGAAGTGAAGCCGGGGCGTTCGGTGCTGGTAATCGACTGGCGCTGCGACTGGGTCGGCCCCGGTATCGCCGAACGCCTGGTGCGCGAAGGCCATCAGGTGCAGTTGGCGGTAAATGGCACCCATTGCGGCGAGAGCCTGCCGCTTTATGTACGTGATCAGCTGGCTGGCGAACTGCATCGCCTGGGCATACCCATCACCCCCTACGCTCGCCTGTATGGCAGCGACGACAACACGGTGTACCTGGAGCACACCGCCAGCGGCGAACCGATGATCTTCGAAGGCATCGACACCCTGGTGCTGTGCCTGGGCCATCAACCGCAAGACCGCCTGGCCACTGAACTGGCCGGCCTGGTGGAGGTCCGGCGGATTGGGGATTGCCTGGCGCCACGCACCGCCGAAGAAGCGATTCACGATGGCCTCACGGTTGCCTGGGCACTCTGAGGCTGTACATACTGCGGCTTTTGCGATGGACCGAAGTGCATGAGCCAACTTCCCCAGCCCCCCGCCAGCGAAGCCGGGGGCGCCGCGCCGCAGTTCCTCGGTACCCGCATCCGCGGCCTGCGCAAGCGCCGTGGCATGACCCTGGCGGAGCTGGCCGCACACAGTGAACTGACCGCCGGCTACATCAGCCAACTGGAGCGCAACCTCTCCTACCCGTCGATCCCGGCACTGTTCAACATCGCCCGCAGCCTGGGCGTGACCATCCAGTGGTTCTTCGCCAGCGAAGCCATCACAGCGCCCGAGGACCAGGGCTACGTGGTACGGCGCAACAGCCGCCTGAGTGTGCATTACGAGGATGGCATCGTCGATCAATTGCTCACCCCCCAGCCCAACCGCCAGTTGGAGGTTCTGCACTCACGCTTCCCCCCAGGCACCTACAGCCAGCAAAGCTACAGCCATGACGGTGAAGAAGCTGGCTACCTCCTCAGCGGCACCTTCGAGCTGTGGGTAGGCGAGCGGCATTTCCAACTGAACGAAGGTGACAGTTTCAGCTTTTCGAGCCAAGAGCCTCACCGCTATGGCAACCCCGGTGAAGTGGATGCCGTGGTGATCTGGGTGATCACACCGCCAACATTCTAAGGAGCACAACCATGAAGCAGATTCTGATCATTGGCGCGGGCTTTGCCGGCCTGTGGAGCGCGCTCAGCGCCATCCGTCAGCTTGACCTCAACGGCAGCAAGGATGTCGAGGTCACTCTGCTCGCGCCCCAAGCCGAGCTGCATGTACGCCCACGCTTCTACGAGCCCGACGTACACACCATGGCCGCGCCGCTGCAGGAGCTGTTCGATGCGGTCAATGTCCGCTTCGTGCAAGGTACTGCCTACCACATTGATGAGGAGGCTCGCCGGGTCGGTTACCGTACCCGCAGCGGCACCCAGTGCGCCCTGCCCTACGACCGCTTGATCATGGCCTGCGGCAGTGTGCTCAACCGGCCTGAGGGGATCGGTATCGAACATGCCTTCGATGTCGACAAGCTCGACAGCGCCGCACGCCTGGAAACCCACCTGAAGTCGCTGGCCAGCCTGCCGGACACGCCGGCACGCAACACCGTGGTGGTGGCCGGGGGCGGTTTTACCGGCATCGAGACCGCCACCGAGCTGCCTGCCCGCCTGCGCGCGATACTGGGTGAAGACGCTGCGTTGCGCGTAGTCGTGATCGACCGTGGCGCCAAGCTTGGCGCGGCGCTGGGTGACGGTATCCGCCCGGCGATCGAGCAAGCCTGCGCGGCGCTGGGCGTGGAGTGGATCTGTGGCACTACGGTGGCATCGGTAGACCCTGCCGGCGTGCTACTGGACAACGGCCAGCGCATCGACGCCAGCACGGTGGTGTGGACGGTGGGCTTCAAGGCCAACCCCCTCACCGAGCAAATCAGCGGCGAACGCGACCGCCAGGGGCGCCTGCACGTCGATGGCAACCTGAAGGTCAAGGGCAATGAGGCGGTGTACGCCGCTGGAGACGTGGCCTACGCCGCCTGTGACGCGCTTGGCAACCATGCCGTAATGTCGTGCCAGCATGCGATTCCGCTGGGGCGCCATGCCGGCAACAATGCCGCTGCGGAGTTGATTGGCGTAGCACCCGTGACCTACAGCCAGCCCAAGTACGTGACGTGCCTGGACCTGGGCGCCTGGGGGGCGGTGTATACCGAAGGATGGGAGCGCGCGGTGTCGCCACCGGAGGACAAGGCCGAAGCCAAGGTGCTGAAATCACAGATCAATACCGTGTGGATCTACCCGCCAGCGGCCGACCGCGCAGCGGCCCTGGCGGCGGCTGATCCAGCCATCCCGGTAGCCTGAACGCGCAATCCTGTAGGAGCAGCCTTGTGCTGCGAAGAGGCCGGTAAGATAAGCAGAAATCTGCTGGGCTTACCGGCCTCTTCGCAGCACAAGGCTGCTCCTACAGGTACGGCACCGACCAGAAGCGTTGCGCTTTAGATCAGGCAGCCGCAAACAGCTCGTTGGCAATCTGCGCCTGTGCGGCATCGATCGCCTGGCTGCGATGCTCCGGGCCGTAGGCCAGGCCGTGGGCGCGGACGATTTCCAGGTCGGTCACACCGATAAAGCCCAGGAACACCTTCAGGAAGTCTTCATGCCCGGCGCCGGTCGGCTGGCCAGCGTGCAGGCCACCCGCAGTGGAAACCAATACCACTTTCTTGTTGCCGCACAGGCCTTCCGGGCCGGCTTCGGTGTAGCGGAAGGTTTTGCCGGCGACGGCAACGCGGTCGATCCAGGCCTTGAGCTGGGTCGGCACGGTGAAGTTGTACATCGGTGCGCCGATCACCACGGCATCGGCAGCCAGGAACTCTTCCAGGGTCTCGGCGCTGAGTTTGGCTTCGAATGCCTGGGCGGCGTCACGCATGTCTTCAGGGGTGCCCGCGGCTACCAGGGTAGCGGCGGAGAAGTGGGCAATGGCATCGGCAGCCAAGTCGCGGTAAACCACCTCGACGCTTGGGTCTGCAGCTTTCCAGGCTTCGACCACTTCGCGGCTCAACTGGCGGGAGGCGGAATTGTCGCCCAGGATGCTCGAATCGATGTGCAACAGTTTCATGGGACTCTCCTGTGATTGAAGACCGCGTCAGTAGGCGATCACGATGGGGAGAATCCTATCGGGATGATCAATGGCTGATAAGCTGGCAAAAATGCGTTAGTTTGTCCCACAGGTGGAACAGTGAGACATTCCCATGCAAGACCTCAACGATCTCTTTTACTTCGCACGCGTGGTCGAAGCCGGTGGCTTCGCCGCCGCCGGGCGCCAGCTGGGCATCCCCAAGTCACGCCTGTCGCGGCGTATCGCCGAGCTGGAAGAGCGCCTGGGTACACGCCTGCTGCAACGCACCACCCGGCAGCTCAAGCTCACCGCAGTAGGTGAGCGTTACCTGCATCACTGCCAAGCCATGCTCCTGGAGGCCGAAGCGGCCGATGAAACCGTGGCCAGCATGAGCAGCGAGCCGCGCGGGCGTTTGCGGGTGTCCTGCCCGGTTGCACTGGCACATGCCTTTCTGCCGGATGTGATCAGCCGCTTCCTTGAACAGTACCCGCTGGTGCAGTTGGACATGGTGCTGATCAACCGCCGGGTCGACCTGATTTCCGAAGGCATCGACGTGGCATTGCGCGTGCGCGACCTGGGCGACGAAGACCCGGCTTTGGTGACCCGCCGTCTGCGCCAGGCGCAGATGCAACTGGTGGCCGCCCCCGGCTTCGCCGACCACATTCGCGAACCGAGCGAATTGGCGTCTTTGCCAGTGCTAGGCGCCGCCGAAGCAGACCGGCTGGTACACTTCCGCCTGTTCGGCCCCCACGGCAAACAGCAGGAAATCGCCCTGGAACCGCGCTTAGCGATCGATGATTTCGTAGTACGTAACGCAGCTGTACGGGCCGGACTGGGGTTCACCGCACTGCCTAGCATGTTCTGTGAAGAGGAACTGGAACGTGGCGAGCTGGTGCGCCTGCTGCCCGACTGGTCGCTGCCGGGTGGCTACCTGCAGGCGGTGTATCCACACCGGCGCGGCTTGCTGCCTGCGGTGCGGGTGTGGATCGATCACTTGGCGGCGTCTTTCGAAGCCTGTGGAGAGCGGTATGTCTGAGAGCAGGATGAGCGAAGCCCAGGTGGCGGCGTTTTGCCTGAGCCTGCCGGGCGCGCAGGAAGACTACAAATGGGGCGGTATCCGAGTGTTTTCGGTGGCGGGCAGCAAGATGTTCGCGGTGCTTGACCTGGCGGGTGCAGGGTTGTCGTTCAAAGTGGCCGACGAGCTATTTCTCGGCTACTGCGACCGACCCGGGGTAAGGCCAGCACCGTACCTGGCGCGAGCGCGGTGGATCAGCATGGCGCTGCCCTACCCCATGGGCCGGGATGAGCTGTGTGACTTGCTACAGCGCTCGCACCAGTTGGTGGTGCGACGGTTGCCGAAGCGGTTGCAGGTGGGGTTGTTGATCTAGACAACCTGTACCGGCCTCTTCGCGGGCAAGCCCGCGAAGAGGCCGGTACAGTCATGCATCAACCAAAGGGCAGATAGCGTCCGTCAAGAAACAGCCAATCCGCCCAGAACACCTGGTGCAGCAGCACAATCCCCCAGAACACCAATTGGTACGAAACCTTGCGGGTCTTGTGCCGGAACAGCTGCTGCGCCAATAGCGCCCCCGGCCAACCCCCCAGCAATTCACTGGCATGCAGCACTTTTTCAGGGGTCCGCCAGGCCTGCGTACGCGCCTGCTGTTTATCCTGCCAATACAACAACAGGCTGATCAGGCTCATCGCCGGGTACAGCGCAAGCGGCCACCAACTCTGGTCGCTCCAGGCCATGCGTGCCGCTCCCAGGCCCGGCAAAAGGCACAGCAGGCCTAACAGCAGCAGTTTCAGGCGCACATTGCGCACGCCCTCCGCACGTTGCCCGCGCAGTGCCTCAGCCATGTGCGGTCGACCAGTCGACCCAACCGAACTGCCAGGTCGCCAGAATCAACAGGCCAAATACAATGCGGTACCAGGCAAAGGCCGCGTAGCTATGGTTGGCAATGAACTTGAGCAACGCCCTTACGGCAATCATGGCGAAGATGAACGAAGTCACGAAGCCGATCGCAAATACCGGCAGGTCGGCGGGTTGGAACAAGTCGCGGTACTTGTAGCCCGAATACACCGCCGCACCGACCATGGTAGGCATCGCCAGGAAGAACGAGAACTCGGTCGCTGCCTTGCGCGACAGGCCGAACAACAGGCCACCGATAATGGTCGAACCGGAGCGCGAAGTGCCCGGGATCATCGCCAGGCACTGGATGAAACCGATTTTCAGCGCATGGCTCCAGCGCATGTCGTCCACATGGTCCACCTGCACACGGTGCTGACGGCGCTCGGCCCAGAGCATGATGACACCACCGACCACCAGTGCCGCCGCCACGGTAATGGGGTTGAACAGGTACTCGTGAATCAGGTCGGCGAACAGCACGCCCAGCACCACCGCCGGTATGAATGCCAACAGCAGGTTGCCCGTGAAGCGACGCGCCTTGGGCTGGCTGGTCAGGCCGAAGACCACTTCGAAAATCTTGCTGCGAAACTCCCACACCACCGCCAGGATCGCCGCCAGCTGAATGATGATGTTGAAAGCCATGGCGCGCTCGCCGCCAAAGCCGATCAGGTCGGCGACGATGATCTGGTGGCCGGTACTGGAGATCGGCAGAAACTCCGTCAGCCCCTCGACCACGCCCAAGATGATTGCCTGAAAGGCAGTCCAAAAATCCATCATTCCCCCGATGGAGCGCTGCTCGTTGCAGGCCCCTTGTTCTTGATTTGCTTGTGATTGCCGCACGCGGCCCGGCTGTTTTACAGCGACTGTTGGGCGCAACGCCAGTAGAAAAGTTCACGCGTGTTAAAGGTTTCATCTTGCGCGGCCGAAATCCTAGCAGAGCGCCTTTGCAATCGCTTTACCCGACCTGCTGCAGACTGTGACAAAGATAGCACTTAGCCATTAGTCGAGTGGGGGCTTGCTGCAAAGCATGCTTCGATGCACCTCAATAAAAAGAACAATGCGGGAGCTCCTGGATGAACACTCTGAGATCGATGTCGATCAGCCGGCGCCTGTGGCTGATCCTTGTGGTGGCGGTGGCCATGCTGGTGGTGCTGGGCCTGCTGATGCTGCGCCAGATCCATGGTGACCTGTACCAGGCCAAGGCGGAAAAGACCCGCCACGTGGTGCAGACCGCCGCCGGCGTGCTGGCCTATTACCAAGGCCAGGAAGCCGCTGGCACGCTCAGCCGCGAAGCGGCTCAGCAACAGGCACTGCAAGTGGTGCGCGCACTGCGCTACGACCACGACGACTATTTCTGGATCAACGACCTGGGACCGAAGATGATCATGCATCCGGCCAACCCCAAGCTCGACGGCCAGGATCTGTCCGCCATCCGCGACCCCGATGGTTTTGCCGTGTTCAACGAGATGGTCGCCCTGGCCCGCCAGCAGGAAGCCGGCCCGGTCGACTATCGCTGGCCCAAGCCTGGCGCCAGTGAGCCGGTGGCCAAGACCTCCTATATACAGCTGTTCAAACCCTGGGGCTGGATCATCGGTTCGGGTGTGTACGTCGATGACGTACAGGCCGAATTCACCCGCCAGTTGCGCGACGCCTCGCTGGTCGGCGTGGGCATTGCCCTGCTGATGGCGCTGGTGGTCATGCTGATTGCCCGCAGCATCGCGCGCCCGCTGCAGGATGCGGTGCAGGCGATGGGCAACATCGCCAGCGGCGAAAGCGACCTGACCCGACGCCTGGACACCCATGGCCGCGACGAGATCACCCACCTGGGCGAGCACTTCAACCGCTTCAACGGCAAGCTGCAAGGCGTGGTCGGCCAGTTGCAGGGGGCGGCCCATGCGTTGGCCCAGTCCGCCGGGCACGTCGGTGACAATGCGGGCGCGGCACAACAGCACAGTGCCCAGCAATCGCTGCAGATGGACCAGGTGGCCACTGCGGTCAATGAAGTGACCTACGCCGTGCAGGACGTGGCCAAGACCGCCGAACAGGCCGCCGGGGAAATGCGCACCGCGCAGCAGCAGGTGAGTCACGGCCAACAGGCCATCCACGGCAGCCTGGCGCAGATCGACCGGCTGTCGCTGACCATCGATCAGGCCGTACAGGTGATCCGCGACCTGGCCGGGCACAGCACGCGCATCGGCGGCGTGCTGGACGTGATTCGCTCCATTGCCGAACAGACCAACCTGCTGGCGCTGAACGCGGCCATCGAGGCGGCACGGGCCGGCGAGCAAGGCCGAGGCTTTGCCGTGGTCGCCGACGAGGTGCGCCTGCTGGCCCAGCGTACGGCGCAGTCGACGGCCGAGATCCATACCATGATCGAGCACTTGCAGAGTCAGTCGGACGCTGCGGTCAAGGCCATCGACACCAGCAGCGAGGCGTCGCGCCAGACCGTCGAACAAGCCCGTGAGGCCGGAGCCAGCCTGGACGCCATCAACCAGGCGCTGAACAACCTCACTGCGTTGAATGCCTCCATCGCCAGCGCCACCTTGCAGCAGGCCCATGTGGTCGAGGAGATCAACCGCAACGTGCTGGATACCGCCGGGCTGTCCCAGCAGACCGCTGATGCGGCGCGCCAGTCCAGCAATGCCGGGGTGGCCTTGGGGCAGTTGAGCGAAGAACTGGAGCAGTTGCTGCGCCAGTTCCGCGTGTAGCTTTTGTAGGGGCAACCTTGTGCTGCTAAGAGGCCGGTAAATCCAGCAGATTTCTACCGGCTTCTTCGCAGCACAAGGCTGCTCCTACAGGGGTTCGCCTATCGTGCATCAGGTACCTACACCTTCACGGTCCGACCGGCTACAATCGCGCCCCTTCCCCGCAGCCCCAAGGATCGCCGATGTCCGGCCTTGAACTCATCGCCGCCGTCCTCGGCGTCACCGCTGTCTGGCTCACGGTCAAGCAGAACGCCTGGTGCTGGCCCATCGGCCTGGTCATGGTGCTGATCTACGGCTGGCTGTTCTACGAAGTAAAGCTGTACTCGGGCATGCTGCTGCAGGTGGCTTACGCCATCCTGCAACTGTACGGCTGGTGGCAATGGAAGCGCCCCGACCACGCTGAAGACGCCCGCCAAGTCTCTCGCCTGCAACGCTCGGCGCTGTTCACCGGCCTGGCCGCTGGGGTGTTGTTGAGCGCAGCGCTAGGCGCGGCCATGGCCAACTGGACCGATGCCGCCCTGCCCTGGCTGGATGCCACCCTGACGGGCTTCAGCCTGGTGGCGCAGCTGTGGATGGCGCAGAAACGCCTGCAGTGCTGGCCACTTTGGGTGGTGGTGGACATCATCTATGTGGGCCAGTACCTGCACCAACAGCTGTATTTCACCGCTGGCTTCTTCGCCGTACTGACCCTGATTGCCGTACGTGGCTGGCTGGAATGGCGCCGTGACCCGGCGTTGGTGCAGCCATGAACACGAAGGTAGTGGTGCTGTGCGGCCCCGAATCCAGCGGCAAAAGCTGGCTGGGCGGGGTGATCCAGGCGCATTTCGGTGGCGTGGTGGTGGCCGAGTACGTGCGCCACTTCATCGACCAGCATTGCCGCGATACCTGCTACGCCGATATTCCCACCATCGCCAGGGGCCAACTGGCCTGGGAAGACCGCGCCCGCGAGCAGGCACCACCGCTGCTGATTCTCGACACCCACCTGCTCAGCAACATGCTCTGGAGCCAGGCGCTGTTCGACGATTGCCCCGCCTGGCTGGAGCAGGCACTGCTGGCGCGGCGTTACGACCTGCACCTGTTGCTCAGCCCACAAGACGTGGACTGGGTTGCCGACGGCCAGCGTTGCCAACCCGAGCTCAGCGATCGCCAACGCTTTTTCGACGACAGCCTGGCCTGGCTGAAGCGACACAACCAGCCACACCAGATACTTGAGGGCAATTGGCCGCAGCGCCAATTGCTGGCCCTGCAAGCAGTTGCTAAGCTGCTTGATAGCGATGCGCCAGCCTGCCCAACCGAGTGTTAAGCCACTGACACACCCCGGTGGGGCAAAGCCCCCGGAAATGCGGGGCTTTCCCCCGCTTCGGGGACAGTGTCAAGCGCATGAAACACCCCTGCAAAAACCCTTCCAATCAAGGCCACTGCTGGCTTGCCCGGCAAGGCGTGCGGCCGACTGTTTCATCACTGAGACAGAATGCGTCGCAGTTTGTCAGCCTCCTACTCTAACCGCTTGATCTGCAAACGCTTCTCAAAAACGGCACACCTTCTGCTCTGTTGTTCGCATCGCTGAACAGGGCCAGCGCTCAAAGAAGGAGTTGCCGTCGTGAGGAAAAGAGACAAACGCCTCCATCACCTGCTTTTGGTAGGTTGCGTATTGGGGTCATTGAGCCTGACCGCCCATGCGGACAACGGGATCATCATCATCAAGCGCGACGTACAAGTACGCAACGCGACGATCCCCCCCCTGATCCCCGATCCAAGCCCTACCACAGTCAACGCCAACCCTTCTGCCTATGTGCTCAAGCAAACCAACGAACTGAGCGATGGCGACTTCGCCAGCATCAGCAGCGGTGCGGGCATCAGCAACATGATCACCCAGCAGACCAACAACCTGGGTGGCAACCTCGGCAACCAGAACCAATTGCCCAACCTGTCGGGCGGTCGCGGCACCGGAGGCTCGGGGAACGGCATCGCCAACATGGTCAACTCAAGTGTGCAACGTGGCCTTGCGCCGCTGCAGATACTGACTGGCGGGGGCAAGTGAGATGAAGCACATGCTGCTGATTCTGGCCGCCTTGTGCAGCGCACCGGCCTTCGCGCAATCCTTGGTCCCGGTCATCAACAACGCCGACATCGACAGTTCCGGCAGCCGCTACCAGGGCAACCTCTCGGTCAACCAGGCCGCTGGCGACGCACAGCAACAGGTCAATGCGCGCGCCATTGCGGTGGGGCCTGAAGCAAACGCCAGCACGCAGATCCGGCAACGGTTGACCACCCCCGCCGACCCCGCGATGGATGCCCGCTCGACCATTCAGGGCAACGCCTTCAGCAACGGCAGCGGCGCCCTGGGGGTCAACCAGAGCGCGGGCGCCAACACCCAGCAAGCCAACGCAATGAGCATCAGCATTGGTGCACAGCCGCAAAGCATCGACGACAGCGTCCTCCTGCAACAAAACGTGGCGCTGATCAACAACTCCGGAGCAACTGACATTCCAGCCGGCTATCGCCAGGTCACCACCAGTGACCAGGCCTTCACCGGTAGCCGTGGGGTGATCCAGTTGAACCAGAGTGCCGGGGTGGGAAACCGCATGGCCAACACCTTGAGCATCCGGGTCGCGGATTGACCCTTCAGTTAAGAACGACACTTAACCTAATAGCGTACGGAGAATCACCATGAAACCCTCGATGGCAATCAAGCCTCTGGTTTTCGCAATTGCTGCGGTCATGGCTGTTGCTGTACAAGCTGGGCAAAACGATCGGCGCAATGACCACCATAACGGCCACCATAACAATGGTCAGCACACGCCTCCACCCACCAAGATCCCTGTGTATGCAACGGCCAATGCCTGGGATACTCAAAACAGCACCGATAACCGCATCACCAACCAAGGCACCATCAACGAAGCCGAGATGAGTGATTCGGGCACCGGCTCCAGCGGCAACGTGGGCATCAACGTGGCGGCCGGTAACGGCAACCAGCAAGATAACGCCGCTGCCATCGCCAACGCCGGCTCCGAGTCCAGCCTGGACAACAGCTTCGTGTTCGGCATGGCCAGTGCCACTGCCGACGTGCAGCAAACCAGCAGAAACAACCGGGTCGACAACTACTCGACCCAGTCTTCGGCTGTGATGAGCGGCTCGGCCAGCGGGGCTGAGGGCAACATCGGCATCAACATCGCCGGTGGCGACCTCAACCAACAGAAAAACACCATGGCCATCGCCAACACCGGTGCACCACTGGGCAATGCAACCGCCACCGCCTCCGCCGAACAGGACGGCCCAGGCCTGATCGTGAACAACGCGGCCGACCGCACCTACCGCGTGGACACGATTACCATCACCACCACAAAAAGCGGCTCAAGCTCGGCTGAGGGCACGTTCAACTCGACCGACGACCGCAGCTCGTCATCGAGCTTCAGCGTGGCCGGCTCGCAAAGCGCCAGCTCCAGCGGCTCCAGTGGCTGGAACTCCAGCGGTTCGAAAACCAGCAATGCCAGCGGTTCCAGCAGCTCGAGCGCAAGTGGCTCGAACAGCTGGAATGCCAATGGCTCTGCCAGCGGCAGCAACAGCTCGTCGAGCAGCGCCAGCCTGAACGCCTCGCTGGATGCCGCAGCCAACGCCACCCGCACCTTCACCACCGATGACGGCCGTCGCGAGCGCACCCGCTCCAGCACCTTCGACGGTTCGTTGAATGCATCGCTGGACGTGTCGGTCGACAAGTCGCACGAAAGTGCATACGACTCGTCGTTCGAGAAAGCCTTTGACTCCAGCTACGACAAGTCGCGTGAATCGTCGTACGACAAGTCCAAAGAGTCTTCGTATACCAAGTCTCACGACTCTTCCTACGAGAATGCTTCGGCGTCTGACTTCTCGAAGTCTGGCGAGAAATCGAAGCAATCCTCAAACGACGTGTCGAAGAGCTACAGCGAAAGCAGTGCTTACGACTTGAGCAATACCGTGTCCTTCCAAGTGCTGACCCCGACCGGCTGGGCCAACCCTGTTACCAACACTGCAACCCTTAGCGGTTCGGTGAACGGTGGCAGCGGCAACCTGGGCGTGAACGTGGCAGCCGGTGTGGGCAACCAGCAGAGCAACTCGCTGGCCATCTCCAACACCTCGTTCTGACCGCTGCGCTTGAGGCCCCCTTCGGGGGGCCTTTCTTCAACATACCGTAGGCACCCGATCATGCGTATTTTCGCCTTGGCGTTTTTGCTGTGCCTGGCCAGCGTGAGCGAAGCTGCACAAATGCCGCTGTCCGTCCTGCCGGGCGGCGCCGTGGTGTTCAAACCGATCCAGAGCGTGCGCGAGCGCAAGTTCGCCGACCTGGTGCAACAAAAGACCGACTTCAGCTGCGGCGCCGCCGCGCTGGCAACCATCCTGCGCCAGGCCTACTGGCTGGATGTGGACGAACACCAGATCATCGAAGGCATGCTGGCCCACGCCGACCAGGACCTGGTGCGCACACAAGGCTTCTCGATGCTCGACATGAAGCGCTACGTCGAAAGCCTGGGGATGCGTGCCCGCGGTTACCGGGTAGCGCCCGAAACCCTGCACAGCGTGCGCATTCCGGTCGTGGTGCTGATGGATGTGCGGGGCTACAAGCATTTCGTGGTCATGCAGAAGGTCGACAAAGGCTGGGTGTACATCGGTGACCCGGTACTGGGCCACAGGCGCTACAAGGTCGACGACTTCCTCAAAGGCTGGAACGGCATCATCTTCGCCGTGATCGGCCAGGGTTACGACAAGAACAACATCCTGCTCGACCCGCCCCTGCCACTGACCGCCAAGGGCCGGGTGAACAACTTCACACCCGTGAAGGACACCGAGCTGCTGGACTTCGGTTTTATCAAAAGCGACTTCTTCTAACGACTGTTCTAATGACAAGGAGCATGAGGCTCCAGGGAGCATTTCATGAAGACTTCATTGTGGCTGGCCATGGCCTGTCTGGCAGCCAGCTTGCCCAGCCACGCAGAGGCGTTGAAACCCATCGAACTGAAGGACCAGGAGCTGGCGAACCTGCGCGGCCGCTATGTGATGCCCGGACGCATCGTGAGCTTCGGTATCGTCATGTCCAGTACCTGGCAAAATGCCAAGGGGGATGTGATCGGCGCAACCTCCACGCTGCAGGTTCAACAATCGACCATCAAGCCCCAGTTCTATGTGTCGATGATCGATGAAAAAGGCACAGGTACGGCGTCGAGCAGCGCCCCCGCTGCCGGGACTGGCGTGGTCACAGGCGGCAACGGCCTTGCCACCACCGAGGGTGTGACCCAGGTGGTACGTGCAGCCGGCGACAACAACGCCGCCTACAACAATGTCGATATCAACGTGACCAAGGCCAACCAGGCCCCGGCCGTACAACAGCAAGGCCAAGTGCTGGCCGCCGGCCAGACCCTGGTCGGGGAAAACGGCGCCGGCGCGCTCAGTGTGTCATCGAGTGGCGTGGGCGTGCAGCTCAACATCAATGCCAGCAACAACCAGGGCAGCAGCATGCAACGGCTGGCCCAAGGCGGCCTGATGCAGAACTCGACCTTGCTTGGCAACGGCAACCTGGTCAGCAACGTCACATCGTTGAATGTCGTCATGCGTGAGAGTGTGCCGACCGCGGCCTCGCTCAACGGCAGCCTTGACCAGCTCAAAGGTCTTCGCACCTTCGGATACTGATCTACGCTCAGTCTCATCAAAAGTAGTTGGAAGGGACGGCAACTCCATGTACCGATCTTTTACGCTCAGAGCTTTTGTGTGTTTGACTACCTTGGCCCCCGCCACCGCACTTTACGCAGCCGCCGACCCACAGGTCGAGGCGCTGAAACAGGAACTGATTGAACTCAAACGCCGCTACGAGGCGCAGCAGCAGGCGCTGATGGTACTGGAGCAGCGCGTGCGCCAGGTCGAAGAAGCCCCCGCCGCGGCGCCGCCCAAACGCCTGGTCAAGTCCCCCGCCGAGGGGGTGAAAGGTGCTCAGACCGTCGCTTCTGGCACCCCTGGCACCTCAGGAAGCTCTTACGGCCAGGCACTTACGGCCGACTCCGAGCCGGCGCAAAGCGTTTCCAACCTGTATGACGAAGCCAGCGGCTTCTTTGGCGGGGGCAAGTTCAGCTTCGAAACCGGTGTCACCTACACCCATTACGATACCCGTGCGCTGACGCTCAATGGCTTCCTGGCGCTGGACTCGATCTTCCTCGGCAGTATCAACCTTGACCGCATCAAGGCTGACAACTGGACCCTGGACATGACCGCGCGCTACAACCTGGCGCAGCGCTGGCAGTTCGACATCAACGTCCCCGTGGTGTACCGCGAGTCGACGTACTCCTCCGGCGGTGCGGGAGGCGCCGGGGCCAGCACCTCCGATGCAACCGTCACCCGCGACCCGGAAATCGGCGATGTCAACGTTGGCGTGGCCTACAAATTCCTCGACGAAGACGAAACCTGGCCTGACGCAGTTGCCACCCTGCGGGTCAAGGCGCCGACCGGCAAAGACCCCTACGGCATCAAACTGCGCGAAGTCGACGGCAACAGCAACTTGTCGGTGCCGGACAGCCTGCCGACCGGCAACGGCGTGTGGTCCATCACACCGGGCATCTCGCTGGTCAAGACCTTCGACCCGGCCGTGTTGTTCGGCAGCCTGTCGTACACCTACAACATGCAGGACTCGTTCAGCGACATCAGCCCGCAGGTCAACAGCAAGGTGCCGGGTGACGTCAAGCTCGGCGACTCGTGGCAGATTGGCGGCGGTATCGCCTTTGCCCTGAACGAGAAGATGAGCATGTCGTTCTCGGTGTCCGACCAGTTCGCCCGCAAGAGCAAGATCAAACCGGATGGCGGCGACTGGCAATCGATCTCCAACAGCGACTACAACGCCGCCAACTTCAACATCGGCTTGACCTTCGCCGCCACCAACAACCTGACCATCGTCCCCAACCTGTCCATTGGTCTGACCGATGACGCCCCCGATTTCTCCTTCAGCCTGAAATTCCCCTACTACTTCTGATGGTTGCCATCGACCGGGCCCGTGCGAACGGGCCCGGCTTTTGGTTACCAGCCTTGTAACCGACCGCCTTCCCTGCCCCGGCCTGTTATCATCAAGCACAGATGCATGACGATTTAATGGCAAAAGGGAAGTTTTTGTGAAGAACCTGTCCGACCACCCACGTACCCGGCTTGCCGCTCTGGCAGCCTTGGTGCTGGTGATCCCACTGGGTACGCGCGCCATGCTGGGTTGGTCCAACCCGCTCGGTTACCTGTCCGACCTCGCCCTCGGCAGCCTGCTGGTCCTGCTGCTGCAGCGCCGGCCGTGGTGGCTGGCGCTGCCCGTGCTGCTGGCCTGGGCGGCCCTTTGGGTAGCCTCGGCGGAATTGGTGAGCGCGGTGGGCCGGTTGCCCACCAGCGCCGACCTGACCTACCTGCTCGACCCGCAGTTCATGGAGAATTCGACCGGTGGCGGCCTGGCCCATGCCTGGCTGCCCTGGGTGCTGGGCGGTGCCCTGCTGGCCTGGCTGGCCTGTGCCTGGCGCAGCCGCTCACAGCGCGGCCAGCCACTGCCGCGCAAGGCCTGGGCCATCCCCGTGCTGTTGTTTGGCGTCCATTGGGGCAGCCAACAACTGGTGCCCTCCGATGCCGACCAATGGCGGCAATACAACCTCACCCACCAGCTGATGTCCGCCGGGGTCGGTAACCTGCAACGCCAGGTCGAAGGCTGGCTGGGCCATACGCAACCCTTCACCCCGCTGGCCAGCAGCGGCCTGACCCAATCCGACCTGCATGGGCAAAGGCTGCTGGCCGGCCCGGGAAGCGCCCGCAACCTGCTGGTAATCACCATGGAAGGCATCCCCGGCGCCTACCTGCGGCCCAACCGCCAGGCGCTGCACAGCCGTTTCGACGAAGACTTGATGCCCAAGCTCAGTAAATGGGCCGAACGCGGCATGAACACGCCGGACTACGTACTGCACACCCACCAGACCATCCGCGGCCTGTACGCGATGCTGTGCGGTGACTATGACAAGCTGGCCAACGGCACACCCAAGGGCGTGGAGCTGCTGACCCAGAACGAACGCAACCAGGCCTGCCTGCCGGCACAACTGCGCCAGGCCGGGTTCACCACCCATTACCTGCAGGGCGCCGGCCTGCGCTTCATGGCCAAGGACCGCATCATGCCGCACATCGGTTTCGACTCGGTGCATGGCCTGGAGTGGTTCCGCAACAAGAACTACCTGGACTTCCCGTGGGGCAAGGATGACCGCGCCTTCTTCGAAGGTGCCCTGGACTACGTCGGCCAACTGCAGAAGCAGGACAAGCCATGGATGCTGACCCTGCTCACCGTGGGCACCCACCAGCCCTATTCGGCGCCGGCCGAGTACCTCGAACGTTACGACACGCCGAAACAGGCAGCGGTGGCCTACCTGGACGATGCGGTCGGGGCGTTTCTCGACAACCTCGAGCGCCAGGGTGTACTCAAGGACACGCTGGTGGTGCTGACATCCGACGAGTCCCACGGCATCGATGGCGTGCGCCTGGCATCGTCCTGGGGCTTCAACCTGACCCTGGCGCCGGAACAGGCCCAATTACCGACCATCAAGCACGGTACCTACGGCCATATCGACCTGGCCACCTCGCTGCTCGACTACTTCGCCCTGCCCATTCCTGTCGCGTTGGGCGGTCGCTCGTTGTACCGCGACTACGACAGCGGCCGCGAAATGATCGCCTACACCAACGGCATGCTGCGCTACCACAACGGCCAGGGCGTGTTCACCGAATGCGACTTCCAGCAGCGCTGCCGGCGTTATGCCAGCGAGGGTTTCATCGCCGACCAGGCCCGCTACCTTGGCCCGGGCGACAGCCTGCTCGGCCAGCAGATCGGCGCCCTGGCCGGGGTGCTCGACCAATCCCTGCTGCAAACCCCGCTGAACCTGCGCTACCAGTTCGGCGGCCCCTCGCCGATCAAGTTGCGCAAACGCATTCACGATGACTGGGCCGACAACCTGATTGGCGCCCAGTACCTGGAAATGCCGGAAGGCTCGCATACCCGCGTGCGAGTCAAAGTACGCTCGCTGGACCCCAAGCGTGCAGCCTATATCCAGCTCAAGGCCAAGCAACTGGAGCAGGACGTGCCACTGGGCCTGCCGCAAGAGGTGAAAGTCACCGCCGACGAGCCGCTGGAGATGGAGTTCAGCTTCGACAACCCGACCGAGCGCAAGGCGTTTTCCTTCCATTTGCTGGGCTATGGCGGCGGCAAGGTGGAAGTCAGCGACTTCAGCGTGATCACCGCCCTGCCTGGCGAGAACGACGGCGCCGATGAAATGGCCGAGGGGCATATCGCCCATTCGGGCTGAGCCAGCTACCGCTCATCGCCCGGCCACCGGTGCCTGTCGAATCGACCTGAGTGTGCTCGACTAGGTGTGAATCCCCCAGCGTGGAGACAGCACCATGAGCACCAGCGAAAACAGGCACCCGGTGGTTCCCCGCAGCCAGTGGCTGGCAGCTCGCCAGCAACTGTGGCTGCACGAAAAAGCCTTTACCCACCACCGCGACGCGCTGAGCGCAGCCCGTCGCGCCCTGCCTTGGGTCAAGGTCGAGCACGACTACCGCTTCCAAGGGCCGGACGGTGACTTGAGCCTGGCGGACCTGTTCGCGGGTCGCAGCCAGTTGCTGCTTTACCACTTCATGTTCGCCGAGGGCTGGAGTGAGGGCTGCCCCGGCTGCTCATTCCTGGCCGACCATTTTGACGGCGCCAACCTGCACCTGGCCCACCATGACGTGTCGCTGGTGGCGGTGTCACGGGCGCCGTACGGCGAATTCCAGGCATTTCGCCGGCGTATGGGTTGGCAGTTCCCGTGGTATTCGTCCAACGGCAGCAGCTTCAACGAGGACTTCGGCGTCAGTGTCGGCAGCGAGGGGCAGCGGCAGTACAACTATGAACCGTATGACGGCAGTGAAAGCGAGCTGCCTGGCTTGAGTGCGTTCTACCGCGAAGCGGACGGTAGCGTGTACCACACCTACTCAACCTACGCCCGCGGGCTGGACATCCTGGTCAATACCTACAACTTCCTCGACATTGCGCCACTGGGGCGCAACGAGGGTGGGACCATGGACTGGGTGCGGCACCATGATCGGTATGAAGCGCAGCCGGGCAAGCCGCACTGCTGCCACACGTGATGCCGGCAGCCTGCCCTCCTGTGGGATCGGGCAAGCCCGCGAACACCGGCGAAGCCTGTGCCAGGCACTGTGTCGCCTGATTCGTGGGCGCGCCCGCCCCCACAGGGAAAGGGGCCGTAGAGGTCAACCGCGCACACCCAGCATGCCGCGCTCGACGATAAAGTCGATCACCGCCTGCAGCCCTTCGCCCTTCTTCAGGTTGCTGAAGGTCCAAGGCCGCTGCGGCCGCATGCGCTGGGTATCGCGCTCCATCACTTCCAATGAAGCCCCCACATACGGCGCAAGGTCAGTCTTGTTGATGACCAGGAAGTCCGACTTGGTAATGCCCGGGCCGCCCTTGCGCGGGATTTTCTCGCCCTCGGCCACGTCGATCACGTAGATGGTCAAGTCGGCCAGCTCCGGGCTGAACGTGGCGCTGAGGTTGTCACCACCGCTTTCCACGAAAATGACTTCCAGGTTACCGAACTTGCGCGCCAGTGCTTCGACCGCCGCCAGGTTCATCGAGGCGTCTTCACGAATGGCCGTATGTGGGCAGCCGCCGGTTTCCACGCCAACGATGCGCTCCGGCTCCAGCGCGCCGGCCTCAGTGAGGATGCGCTGGTCTTCCTTGGTGTAGATGTCGTTGGTCACCACGGCAATCTGGTAGTGATCGCGCATGGCCTTGCACAGCGCTTCCAGCAGTGCGGTCTTGCCAGAACCGACCGGGCCGCCGACACCGACGCGCAGGGGTTGTTGATAGCTTTGCATGCAGGCAGTCCTCAGGAACGGAACAAACGGGTGTATTGGGTTTCGTGACGCGATGAGGCGATGGCCAGCAGCGGCAGGCCGCCGCCAAGCTGGTCATCGCCCAGGGCAAGCGCTTGGTCGAGCGCAGCGGGCAAATCGGCGCCGAGGTCGCGCAGCAAGGTCTGGGCAGCCTGCTGACCGAACGGCACCAGCTTGACCCCGGCCATGACCGCCCCTTCCAACCAGGCAAAGCCATGGCCCAAGGCCAACTGGCGCAGCGGGATGGCCCAGTGGGCGGCCAGCCAGGCCATGC
Organism: Pseudomonas sp. NY11955; assembly: GCF_048068035.1. Classification (NCBI taxonomy): domain Bacteria; kingdom Pseudomonadati; phylum Pseudomonadota; class Gammaproteobacteria; order Pseudomonadales; family Pseudomonadaceae; genus Pseudomonas; species Pseudomonas sp. NY11955. The sequence goes on along the minus strand of NZ_JBLUPS010000021.1, from coordinate 57,780 downwards.
CGCCTAGCTGGGTTAGCTCAAGGCTGGCACGCCAGGCCGGTGCCTGGCCCAGTTGCCAGCCGTCGAGCAGCCGCGCCAGCGCCGCGCCGCGCTGCTGTTCTTCCAGGCGCAGCTCGGCCGTTTCGCGGTTGGCCAGCAAGAATCGGCTCCAGTGGCCGAACGCATCGGCGTCCTCGGCCTGGCAGGCGTGGTACAGGCGCGCCAACACCGGCCAATCGAGGCAACCCAGGGTGTCGTGAACCTGCTCGCGCTGCCAGTCAGCAAAGCCATCCACACCCCGAACCCAGCCGGCTTCGACCGCCCACTCCAAGCCTTGCGAATAGGTAAAGCCGCCCACCGGCAGGCCGGGGCTGGCCAGTTGCAGCAAGCGCAGCAGCGCCAGATCGCTGTTCATCAACCGGCCAGCACCAGCGCGGCGCCGGCCAGCAGGCCACCACCAAAGGCCTTCTGCAGGCCGCTGTGGCGGCGCAGCAGGCAACCGATTGCAAAGCCCGCCGCCAGCAACAAGCCACTGACCGTGACAAACCCTGCGCTGAATTGCCAGAACGCACTGGGCGTGGCTTCTACACCATGAGCCCAGCCATGGAACAAGGCGAATACCGGCATGGCCATGGCCAGCAGCAACTGCCGGCTTGGCAGCAGAACCGCCCCGGCAGCCACCAGCAGCGACACGGCAATCAAGGTTTCCATGCCGAACACGTCACCGAACAGATGCCCGCACACGGCGCCACCGAACATCGCCGCCAGGGTGGCCAGAGGCAAGGTCAGGTTGCGCCGGGTCAACGCTGCGAGCACCCCGGTGCCCAGCAGCATCAGCAGGTGATCGAGCCCGGTCAGCGGGTGCAGCAGGCCGTCCTGCAGCGGGTTGCTGTCATGGCCGGGGTGGGCGAAGGCTGGCAGTGCCAGCAACAGCAGAAACAGGGCGAAAGTCTTTTTCATCGATTGCTCCAAGGCAGTTCAGGAATGGGCAGGCAAGCGTACGAATGGGTGATCGTGGCCGTGAGCATGGCTGTGGCCATGGGGCGCACTTTGGTAAGCGCCCGCCTCCGGCTCGAACGGGGCCTGTTCGGCCTCGACCGTCAGGCCCAGGCCACGCAGCATGTCGTCCAGCACATGGTCGTGTTGAAAGCGCAACAGGCCGGGCTCGATCTGCAGCGGCACATGGCGGTTACCCAGGTGGTAAGCGGCGCGAGCCAGCAAGTGCGGGTCGGCGCAGCGCACCGTGGACACTGCCTCGGGCGCCGCCAACACGCGGATCAAGTGAGAGCCATCGGCATCGGCCAGCAGTTCACCGCCACGCAGCAGGTGGCCGCGTTCGAGCATCAACCCGGCTTCGCGGCCATCGTCCAGGGTCACCCGCAAGCGGCTCTTGATACGGCTGTCCACGTCGAGGGTGACGGTGCCACTCACAGCAAGCGTGCCGGGGTCACTGATACGGCGGGTCAAGACAATCATCGGTGCTCCTTCAGAACAGAAAATAGCGCTGGGCCAGCGGCAGTTCGCTGGCCGGCTCGCAGACCAGCAGCTCACCATCGGCACGCACCTGGTAGGTCTGCGCATCGACTTCGATCAGCGGCTGCAGGGTGTTGTGGACCATGTCGGGCTTGCGTACCCGCCGGCAGCCGTCGACCACGCCAATCAGGCTGCGCAGGTTCAGTTCCTCAGCCAGGCCGCGCGCCATGGCGGCCTGAGGCAAGAAGGTCATGCGGGTGGCATGCCGTGCCGCGCCCAGCGCGCCGAACATCGGCCGGTAGTGCACTGGCTGAGGCGTGGGGATGGAACCGTTGATGTCGCCCATGGGTGCGGTGACTATCATTCCGCCCTTGAGCACCAAGGCCGGCTTGACCGCAAAGAACGCTGGCGACCACAGCACCAGGTCGGCCAGCTTGCCAACCTCCACCGAGCCCACTTCGTGGCCGATACCATGGGTGAGTGCCGGGTTGATGGTGTACTTGGCGATGTAGCGCTTGACCCGGAAGTTGTCGCTGTACGGGGTGTCCGGTGCCAGTGGCCCACGGCGCAGCTTCATCTGGTGCGCCACTTGCCAGGTGCGCAGCACCACTTCACCGACACGGCCCATGGCCTGGGAGTCGGACGAGGTCATGGCAAAGGCGCCCATGTCGTGGAGGATGTCCTCGGCGGCGATGGTTTCGCGGCGAATGCGCGATTCGGCAAAGGCCACGTCCTCGGCAATGCTTGGGTCCAGGTGGTGGCAGACCATGAGCATGTCCAGGTGCTCGTCCACGGTGTTGATGGTGTACGGCAGTGTCGGGTTGGTCGAGGACGGCAGCACGTTGGCCTGCCCCGCCGCGCGGATGATATCTGGCGCATGGCCACCACCCGCGCCTTCGGTGTGGAAGGTGTGGATGGTGCGATCACCGATGGCTGCCAACGTGTCTTCGATGCAGCCCGACTCATTGAGAGTGTCGGTGTGGATCGCTACCTGGATGTCCATCTCTTCGGCCACGCCCAGGCAGCAGTCGATGGCCGCTGGCGTCGAGCCCCAGTCTTCATGCAATTTGAGCCCGACAGCACCCGCGGCAATCTGCTCGCGTAGCGCTTCAGGCCGCGAGGCGTTGCCTTTGCCGAGCACGCCGATGTTGATTGGCAGGCTGTCGGCGGCCTGCAGCATACGCGCCAGGTACCAAGGGCCCGGGGTGCAGGTGGTGGCATTGGTGCCGGTAGCCGGCCCGGTGCCGCCGCCGATGAACGTGGTGACACCGCTGTTCAGCGCCTCGTCCACCTGCTGCGGGCAGATGAAGTGGATATGCGAGTCGACACCGCCAGCGGTGACGATCTTGCCTTCGGCCGCGATCACTTCGGTACCTGGCCCTACCGGTACGTTGACCCCCGGCTGTACATCAGGGTTGCCGGCCTTGCCGATCACCGCGATACGCCCATGCTTGATGCCGATATCGGCTTTGACGATGCCCCAGTGGTCGATGATCAGGGCATTGGTCAGCACCAGGTCCATGGCCTGCGCAGCCAGCATCTGGCCCTGCCCCATGCCATCTCGGATAACCTTGCCGCCACCGAACTTCACCTCTTCGCCATAGATCGTGAAGTCTTTCTCTACCTCGACCCACAGCGCGGTGTCAGCCAGGCGCACGCGGTCACCTACGGTGGGGCCAAACATGTCGGCATAGGCCTGACGGGAAATACGGCTCATGCTCTGCCCTCCAGCGTGCCCATCACCTTGCCCTGAAAGCCATACACCTCACGCTTGCCCGCGTAGGCCACCAGTTGCACGGTGCGCGCCTGGCCCGGCTCGAAGCGCACGGCTGTGCCTGCCGGTATATCCAGGCGAAAGCCCAAGGTTGGCGCACGGTCGAACACCAGCGCGTCGTTGACCTCGTAGAAGTGGTAGTGCGAGCCGACCTGCACCGGCCGGTCGCCGTGGTTGGCCACACTGACGCTGACCGTCTCACGGCCACCGTTCAATTCGATGTCGCCTGGGGCGACCTGGATTTCACCTGGGATCATGCTGCCCTCCTTGGCGGTTTCAGGCGATGGGGTCATGTACGGTCACCAGCTTGGTGCCATCCGGGAAAGTGGCTTCGACCTGCACGTCATGGAGCATTTCGGCGATACCGGGCATCACCTGCTCACGGGTCAGTACTTCACGCCCCAGGCTCATCAGGTCGGCGACCGTGCGGCCATCGCGGGCGCCTTCGAGCACGGCGGCGCTGATCAGCGCCACGGCTTCTGGGTAGTTGAGCTTCAGGCCACGGGCCAGGCGCCGCTCCGCCAGCAACGCGGCGGTGAACAGCAGCAGTTTGTCTTTCTCTCTCGGGGTAAGCTCCATGGTGCTCTCTCAGGTGGCCCAGATACGCGGCGGGCAAGCGGGCAGGCCGAGAATGGCCGGGCGCAGCACATGCCACAGGCGTTGCAGGGTGCGTTGCAGGTGTTGGTTGTCGTGATCGAGCACGCGGATCACCAGCAACGACCCAAGCAGGGTCGCGCCAGCCGGGTTGCCCAACGCGTCGAGCAGCGGGCGAACCTGCTCCAGCACTGATTGATCCGCCGGTGCGGCGCAGAAGGTGGCGAGCAGCGGATGCCCGCCGAGCTTGTCCAGGTGCCCGCCGTCGATCCGCAGGCGCTCATGCAGGCCAACCTCGTCGGGTAGTTCGATGTGCAAAAGGCTGTCGAGGGCGCCGTGGTCGAAACGCTCGTGCATGACCGGGCGGCCCAGGCACAGGGTTTCCCAGGCCAGCAGGCGGGCGCCCGGCTCAAGGTTGAAACGGCTGGCGAGGCTGGCACGGGCGCCAGAAAAGAAGATGCTGTCCTGCGGTAACCACTCAAGGGTGCTACCGGCGGCCAGGTGAAAACGTTGGGCCAACCGCGCGGTCGGGCCGATGCTGCGGTAGAACTTGCTGGCACCGGGCATGGTCAGCAGCGCGTGGCTGCCCGGCTCCAGGTGAATGTCCAGTTCCAGGCGGTCGCCGGCGACGATGCCACCTGGCGGGTGCAGTACATAGACGTGGCACGGTGCACCTTCAGGGTAGAAAGGCCGCTGCACCAAAAGAGGTCCGAAATGCTTCCACGCACCAAGGCGGGTCACGTCGCCACGCTGGACAAAGCGCAACTGCAGGTGAGCGCTCCAGCCTGCGGCGTCTGGTTGTTGTTCGATCTGCTCCGCGAGCGACATCCTGCGGCCCCTGAAATACGTGGCCTGCTGGCCGTTTAGAGGGTCCGGCGCGGGCGGCTGCTAGCGCGCACGGCCTGACCACTCGATCAAAATCGCAGGCTGGATATAGCAGGTTGCGGGCCAACTCCGCAGGTGAAGGATGATGAAACTTTTGCCGCGACCGCTCTGGCATCGGGCATACAGGGGATGACGCACAAAGCGGGGGCGTGTTTGGGCCCTGTTTCAGTGCCGATATATGAGCAAATGGGGCAGCTTTGCAGCCCTTCGCGGGCACGCCCGCTCCCACAGGTTGATCAGTGCCGGAAGGTCTGTGCTGTACCGGTGGGAGCGGGCGTGCCCGCGAAGGGCCGCAAAGCGGCCCAAACAATCAAAACTCAGTAGTCGAAGCGGTCCACCGCGCGTCGACGCTCGTTGTCATCGCGACGGTCATAGATGGCCGTGGTCTGGATATTGGCATGGTGCGCCAGCTTCTGCGCGATCGACAGGTCATGCTCTTCGATCACACGGGTAATGAATGCCCGACGGAAGTCGTGCGGCATGATCTTCACCCCCACCTGCGCGCCGCGCTGGCGGGCGATGTAGTAGATCGCATGCTTGGTAATGCGCGCCCGGGTAATGTGGCTACCACGGCGGATGCGGTTGAACAGGAACGGGTCATCTTCCGTCCCGGCTGGCAGGTCCTGGCGGCGCAGGTCAAGCCACGCCTGCAGCTTCTCGAACGCCCACGGCGGTGCGTACTTGACCAGTTGGTGGTTGCCCTTGCCCACCACCTGCAGGCTGCGCGCCTCGAAGTCGACCTGGTCGAGGTCGATGTCGACCGATTCCGACTTGCGCATGCCAGTGCCATACAGCAGGGCAATGATCGCCGCGTCACGTACCCCCTGTGGGCGTGGGTCGGCCGCGCACACATCCATCAGCTCGCGAATCAGGCTACGGCGCAGGTTGCGCCCTGGCGGCAGGCGAGTGCCCGTGGCCGGCTTGACCTCGCGAATGCGCAACAGCTGCTCATGCTCGATCAGGCCCAGGCGCCACGCCTCGTTCATCACGCCACGAATCGCGTTGACGTACAGCGACGAACTGTTGGGCGCGTAACCGTCGGCACGCAGAGCCGCCACCAGCGCGATCACATGGCCAGGCTCGAGCCGATGCCAGGGCACATCGACAATGTTGCAATCGACAAAACCCAGCCGGTCGGCGGCGTCCTGAAGGATGTAGCGCATGGTTTGCTGGCTGGATGGGGCCAAGCGGGCCATGTACTGCAGCAGCGGATTTTTCGAAAGGTCGGACAAAACGTGAATCCTGTAGCGAAGCGTCGGCCGGCAGCGAACCGGGCAGACCCTGAAGCAAGTTAAAACGACATACAAGCAAGTCCCAATGACCGCGAAACGCGCATGTCATTCGGACCCTGAACAGTGCCATCACCTTGATATTCAAGGGCTTTGCAACTGGCACGAATCGTGATCTTACCCCAATTGCAGCCTACCGAACGAACCAAGGACCGCCCATGCTCGTGCAACCGATCGCTTCACGCCCACGCCAGGCCGTCTGGGGCCTGGGTTTTCGCCCATTCTTCCTGGGCGGCAGTTTGTTTGCGCTGGTCGCCCTGCTGTTGTGGGTCGGCGTACTGGCCGGGGCGCTGGACCCTGCCCCGCCCGGCGGCATGCTTGCCTGGCACCGCCACGAGATGCTCTACGGTTTCGCCGCCGCCATTGTCGCGGGTTTTCTGCTGACCGCCGTGCAGAACTGGAGCGGCATCCCGGGCTTGAGCGGGCGGGCGCTGCAGGGGCTGTTCCTGCTTTGGCTGCTAGGCCGAGCGAGCTGGTTCTTGCCGTTACCAGATGGCTTGCTGGTGCTGATCGAAGGCAGCTTCCTGCCGCTGGTGGCGCTATGCCTGGCGCGACCGATCGTGCAACGACGCCTGCGCAACAACTACCCGATCGTCGGCCTGGTGTTGTTGATTGCCGCCTGCCAGTGGCTGACCCTGGCCGGTTGGCTTCGCCAGGACGAACTGTGGCAGCGTCGTGGCGTGTTTGCCGGGTTGTGGTTGGTAGCGGCGATGATGACCGTGCTCGGCGGCCGGGTCATCCCGTTCTTTACCCGTCGTGGCCTGGGAAACACGAGCATGGCCCCTGCCCGCCCCTGGCTGGACCGCGCCTGCCTGCTGCTCAGTGTGATGGTACCTCTGGCGTTTGCCACAGGCCTCGCCGATACGCCGCGTACCAGCCTGGCGCTACTGTTCTTCGCCCTGTTCGCGCTGCACGCGACCCGCCTGGTGCTGTGGCACGACCGTGGCCTGTGGCGCATACCGCTGTTGTGGTCGCTGCACCTGGCCTACGCCTGGATCGCCCTCGCCTGCCTGGGCATGGCGCTGTGGCACGCCGGGGTGGCCCTGAGCCCGAGCCTGGTGACCCACGCCCTGACTGTTGGCGCCATGACCGGGCTGATTCTGGCCATGATGGCGCGAGTCAGCCTGGGCCACACCGGCAGGCCACTGCAGGTGCCAAACAGCATTGCCTGGGCTTTTGCCCTGATGCAGCTGGCGACCCTGGCCCGGGTGATTCTGCCGCTGTTCTCAGCGCTGGGGGTTAGCCTTTCGGCCCTGTGCTGGTGCCTGGCGTTGCTCTTGTTCCTGCGCCATTACCTGCCCATGCTGTTACAGCCCAGGACAGACGGCATGCCGGGCTAATGGGTCGTTGTGCGCCTTGTGTTGCGACAGGAACGCAGAGCGGACTCCGGCAATTTTCGTGACACGATGAAACTCTAAAGCGGCTTGGACAAAGTCACTTCTCTTTGGAAAGTTCGATCACAGCAACTGCAAGCACCATCCAGGCAAAAGCGATGATTGACAACCACACAGAAATACCAAGCCTTCGCTTGAGCTTTGGCGGAAAAGCTCTTAATTCTTCAATATCCAGCTTGCCAAAACGCAAAGCGAGTTGGGGAAAAGTAACAAGGCCGCCGATGCTGCAGACCAGCATAAAGCGCCACTTCAGACTTGATGCTCCCCAGCAGACTTTTAGCCGCTCTATATAAGGATTACTGGTGATTGATGAGCAGACAACATGAAAGTCGCGTGTTAGCGTGACATGAAGGTTAATCGACACCCCTAGAAGGGAAATAGCAAATGGGGTGATTAGAAAATAAATCCTCATGACGACAGGCCAGCCTTCGAAATTCAGAATATCGGAAATCATCAGTAGAAAAGTCCACGCCTGCAAGTCTTCCCCATGCAGCGCCTACCCCCCTGACGAGACGCCAACAAGGGCATAAGCAACAACCGCCCAAATACAACCAATCATTGTCAACCAGGCCGCAAGAACCAACTTGAATTTTAACTTTGGAGGAAAGCTTTCTAATTCATGAGGATCTAGCTTCCCTCGGCGCAATGCCAACTGCGGAAATGTTATCAGCCCAGCAACCATGCACATCAGCATCCAACGTTTCTTGAACCGTCGCCCACCCCACACCTGCTTCACAGACTCAAGGTACGGATTGCTTTGTATCGCAGAGCATGCGACATCGTAATCTTTCCTTAGCACAAGGAAAGCAAGGATCGCCGGGCCCGGCAATCCAACAAAAAATGGCCCTAATACTAGTATTAGCCTTGCAAATAGCGGCCAGTCGTTAATTTCAATCACTTGTAGCCTCGTAGATAAACCCACCTGACTTCTGACCAAGCTCCTCCCCCACGAGGCTACCGGCGGCTAGTCTTGCTCCTGTGGCGACGAGCGACCTAATCCAAGACTACCGGCAAAACTACCGGCTTCTATCATTCGGATATCATGGTGTTTTGGAAAGCTCAAGTACCGCAACCGTAAACACTATCCAAGTAGACCCGATAATTGATAACCATACAGAAATTCCAAGCCTACGCTTGAGCTTTGGCGGAAATGCTTTTAACTCAGCAATGTCCAACTTGCCGTAACGCAAAGCCAAGCCTGGGAACGTAACAAGGCCGCCTATATTGCAAACTAGCATCCACCGCCACTTGAGGCTTGATGTACCCCAAACCACCTTCACTTGCTCTAAGTATGGGTTACTCGTAATCGCTGAGCAGGCGACGTGAAAGTCCCGCGATAGGGTGATATGAAGATTAATGGAGGCGCCCAGCAGGGAAATAACAAAAGGGGTGGCTATAAACACTATTTTCAAAAGCACAGGCCAGGTTTCAAAGCTCATCATTTGAAGCCTCATAGATGAACTCCCCGAAAGACCCTCCGGCCATTTCCCCTAATTTCGCACCTGCAAAGCTCCCCCCTCCCGCTACCAGAATTCCACACGCTGGTGCTGCAAAACCGGCAGTACCTACGCTAAAAACGGCACACAACGTACCAGCCACTGCTCCAGCTAATGCAGCTCCTGCCATCGCGCCCGCTACTCCAGTGCTGAATGATCCGGCTTCAACATATCGGATCCTCGCGCAGGCCTCTTCGTTTCCGGAGCGACAGACCTCCTGCACTTTTAGGTAAGATGCAGCCCCACCCAAACCTATTGCAGCGTATCCACCATGTTTGAGGTGTTTACCAAGCCGCGCCACCTTATCCAGATGCGTCGCATACCCCGGAATCTGTCCTGGCCCGCCCGCTTTCGACCAATGGTGCACCAGGCTCTTGGTCGAAATATTCAAGCTCTTCCTCAAACGCTCATAATTTCCAAGGTTCAGTTGTTTGTTCAGAAATGCCGTTTTCAATTGCCCATCCAATTGCTGTAGAAGCCGTTGCCGCTCAGCGAAGAAGCTCGGGCTGTTCAGGTGGCCGTGGCGCATGAACTCTTGCTGGTGGAGTTGTTCGATACTGGTCAATGTGTGACTGACCTGTTTCAAACCTTGATCCAGCATGTCCTTGCCCACGCCCATCGACAGGCTTGCGTCGCTGAGCAAGCCGGCGATTTCGGCCTGGTGCTGCATCATGAAATCCGCTTCGCCGTGGTCGAGTACTTCCAGCGCGCGGCGTGCATGCTGGGCATGCCGCCATCAGCTCTCCCTCCTCGCGCGTGCAGGCATTTGCGTTGTCCGGATCACCGATAACAAAGATTTCCCCTGCCTTGAAGCCTTGCTCGAACGTCGGGTTGAGTCGCTGCAACCGTGAGATCGGTAACGTGGCATCGTGCTCGGCCAGTTGCAGCAGCACCTGGGGGAACGACATGCGTCGAGGGACCACGTAAAAGCCAGGCTCCAGCGTACCGGGCAATGCACCTGCTACAGGTTGGGAGAAACGCTCGGGGTAGACAGCGGTTGATGGCTCGGCAAAGTGGCTATTTGCACGCGCCACAACGGAATGCCGGGAAGGCGGTGCTTCATGCAACGGCGCGACCACCCGATTGCTGCCCGGCGAGCAGCCACAAAGAACCAGCGCACCATCCATGGCGACCCGCTGGCCATCAGAAATGACAAAATCCACCCCTTCGGCGACGATTCCTTCCTGCCCACAAAGTGGGCATGCCGTGGTGTGGTCACCTTCGCGGAGTACCATCCGACCCTCGTCGAGATAGCCGGCGCCTGTCGCAATACAGACCGCCCCCGTCGTGGTGACATCGCCATCTACCGCCTGACCTTTTCCATCCAGACTGGCGCGCATATACAAACTCACTGTGCATGATTGAGGTTGAAAAACCTAACATCCGCAAAGGGGGTTCAAATGCTCCGGGAAAAAAATCAGATGTTTCCTACAAGCTACCGAGCAGATCCATGGCTCGCACTTCTTCATCCGCCAGACCCCGCCCGGGCACACCAAGGCGTTGCGTTATGCCACCCCATTGTTCCTGGCGCTGGTGCTGATCTTCATTGGCTGCAAAATCTTCTACCACGGCATGGTGGGTAAGGTGCCGGCGTTGCTGTTGCTCGGGGTGACGTTCGGGTTGTTGCTGGGTGGGGTGGTGGTTTCGTTGATCAAGACGCGGGGGAAGACGGCGACGGCTCACAATAGCCAACAGGGACAGGATTCGAATACACCAGGCAACGCAGGGCAGAAGAAAGAAGGCCCGCAATTGCGGGCTTGATCAATCAACGACTAATGTCTCACCACTACATACGCAACCGCTAGCCACGCTGAGCCTATTAACACGAGCCAACTAGAAAAAACCAGCTTGAACTTTAGTCTTGAAGGGAAAGCGTTTATTTCATGTAAGTCAACAACTCCTATTCTTGAATGAAGAAGAGGAAAGGTCAGTAAACCGCAGACAGCACAGACCACCATCCACCGTGCTCGGTAGGTAGTGGTCCCCCAAAAACATTTTATCCGTTCTATATAGGCATTGCTTCGTATGGAGTGACTAACAACCTCAAACTCGCGAGACCAAGCGACGTAACCACTAACTGCCAAGCCGACCAAGCTCAAAGCAAATGGCGCTGAAAGAAATAACAGCTGAATTTTCAGTGGCCAGCTGTTTATATCAATCAGCGATAAATTCATAAATCTTTTCTCCCCACATCTCCCCTACAGCTTCGCCAGCCAAGCCCCCAGCCATAGAGCCAGCTCCGACAAGAGCTATGCCGCACGTTGCAGCCCCTATGCCTACTGTTCCAATAGCGAAAACAGCACACACCGAAGTGACTGCCAGCCCTGAGATGAATCCTCCCGCGGCTCCGCCAACAACACCACCACTGAAACTTCCAGTTTCCTTTAGGCGCACGGCCTTGCAAGCTTCAGTTTCTCCTACCCGGCATACCTCCTGCACTTTCAAGTAGGACGAAGCCCCACCGAGCCCAAGCGCAGCATACCCACCATAATTGAGGTACCTGCCGAGCCCCGCCACCTTATCCAGATGGGTCGCATACCCCGGAATCTGCCCCGGCCCGCCCGCTTTCGACCAATGGAGCACCAGGCTCTTGGTCGAAATATTCAAGCTCTTCCTCAAACGCTCATAATTTCCAAGGTTCAGTTGTTTGTTCAGAAATGCCGTTTTCAATTGCCCATCCAATTGCTGTAGAAGCCGTTGCCGCTCAGCGAAGAAGCTCGGGCTGTTCAGGTGGCCGTGGCGCATGAACTCTTGCTGGTGGAGTTGTTCGATACTGGTCAATGTGTGACTGACCTGTTTCAAACCTTGATCCAGCATGTCCTTGCCCACGCCCATCGACAGGCTTGCGTCGCTGAGCAAGCCGGCGATTTCGGCCTGGTGCTGCATCATGAAATCCGCTTCGCCGTGGTCGAGTACTTCCAGAGCGCGGCGTGCATGCTGGGCAGCCGCCATCAGCTCTCCCTCCTCGCGCGTGCAGGCATTTGCGTTGTCCGGATCGCCGATAACGAAGATTTCCCCTGCCTTGAAGCCTTGCTCGAACGTCGGGTTGAGTCGCTGCAACCGTGAGATCGGCAACGTGGCATCGTGCTCGGCCAGTTGCAGCAGCACCTGGGGGAACGACATGCTTCGAGGGACCACGTAAAAGCCAGGCTCCAGCGTACCGGGCAATGCACCTACTACAGGTTGGGAGAAACGTTCGGGGTAGACAGCGGTTAATGGCTCGGCAAAGTGACTATTTGCACGCCCCACAACGGGCTGCCGGGAAGGCGGTGCTTCATACAATGGAGCGACCACCCGATTGCTGCCCGGCGAGCAGCCACAAAGAACCAGCGCACCATCCATGGCGACCCGCTGGCCATCAGAAATGACAAAATCCACCCCTTCGGCGACGATTCCTTCCTGCCCACAAAGTGGGCATGCCGTGGTGTGGTCACCTTCGCGGAGTACCATCCGACCCTCGTCGAGATAGCCGGCGCCTGTCGCAATACAAACCGCCCCCGTCGTGGTGACATCGCCATCTACCGCCTGACCTTTTCCATCCAGACTGGCGCGCATATACAAACTCCCTGTGCATGATTGAGGTTGAAAAACCTAACATCCGCAAAGGGGGTTCAAATGCCCGGGGGTGAAATTCAGATAATTCCTACAAATTATCAGAGCGCTATCTACTGAGAAATTAATAGATTTTTCTGAGTGACAAAACTCAACTTTCCTACAACATAGAATTTATTTATCTGACTGCGACCGATTTTCAAGGTAATAGACCACTAGAAAACAGCCGCCGGCCACCACCCCGGAAACATCTGCTGCACCCTGGGCTCGGCGAAACGTTCGTCGATCAGCACCAGTACGCCACGGTCCTGGTCACCACGGATAACTCGGCCTGCTGCCTGGATCACCTTGCGCACCCCCGGATAGAGATAGGCGTAGTCGAAACCGGCACCGAACTGCCGCCCCAGGCGCTGCTTGAACTGCTCGTTGACCGGGTTGACCTGCGGCAAGCCCAGGGTGGCGACAAACGCGCCGATCAACCGCGTGCCTGGCAAGTCCACCCCTTCGCCGAAAGCACCGCCCAATACGGCGAAGCCGACACCTTGGCCATCGGCGACAAAGCGATCGAGAAATACCTGACGGGCCGCCTCGTCCATGCCCGGTTCCTGAGCCCACAGCGGGATCTGGCCATGCTGCTCGGCCAGCAGCCCGGCCACCTGCTGCAGGTACTCGAAACTGCTGAAGAACGCCAGGTAGTTGCCCGGCATGCGCTCATACTGTCGGGCAATCAACTCGACGATCGGTGCCAGGGAGGCTTGGCGCTGCTGGTAACGGGTAGACACCTGGCTGGCAATGCGCACTTCCAGCTGTTCGGCGCGAAACGGCGCGGCCACTTCGAGCCAGGCGGTGTCGGCTGGCATGCCCAGCAGGTCGCTGTAGAAGTGCCGCGGGCTCAACGTGGCAGAAAACAACGTCACACTGCGCGCCGCCTGCATGCGTGGCGCCAGCAGCCGCGCCGGGGTGACGTTGCGCAGGCACAGCGTGGCCAGCCGCCGTTTGCGCGGGCCCTGGCGCTGGCTGATGTCAAAAAGGAAGTGCTCATCGAACAGCTCGGCCACCCGGCTGAACTGCAGGGCCTGATAGAAGAACTGCAACACCTGCGGGTCCATGTGCGCGGGCGCCTGGTTCATCTGCTCCTGAATCAGCCCGATGCACTGCTGCAGGGCACGCAACAGCCCTTCGGGCAACGACTCACTGGCCTGGTATGGCGCCCGCTGCTCTTTATACAGCGCGTTCCACTGCCGGTTAAGGCGGTCCAGCGCACTGACCAGCCCGGGCGGTTTGCTCTGGCGCAAGGCCAGCAGTTGGCCCTGGTCAAGGCTGGCGCTGTACATGCCGCGCCCACGCTCGACCAGGTTGTGCGCTTCGTCAACCAGTACCGCAACGCGCCACTGGTTGAGCTGGGTCAGGCCAAACAGCAGCGCGTGCGCGTCGAAATAGTAGTTGTAGTCAGCAACCAGCACGTCGACCCAGCGTGCCATCTCCTGGCCCAAATAATACGGGCATACCTGGTGTGCCAAGGCCACTTCGCGCAGATTGGCGCGATCGAGCAACGGCAGTGCGGCCGCAGCCTCGCGCGCTGCTGGCAGGCGGTCGTAGAACCCGGCGGCCAATGGGCAGGATTCACCATGGCAGGCCTTGTCCGGGTACTCGCAGGCTTTGTCGCGGGCGATCAGCTCCAGTGTGCGCAAGGCGGGCTGCGGCGTTGCATCGGCGATCTGGCGCATGGCATCGAGGGCCAGCGCCCGGCCAGGGGTTTTGGCCGTGAGAAAGTACAGCTTGTCCAGTTGCTGCGGCACCATGGCTTTCAGTAACGGGAACAAGGTTCCGAGGGTTTTGCCGATGCCGGTGCTGGCCTGGGCCATCAGGCAACGCCCGGTGCTCACCGCCTTGTACAACGTTTCGGCCAACTGCCGCTGGCCCTGGCGGAACTGTGGGTAGGGGAAACTCAGCGCCTGAAGGCCCTGGTCACGTTCGGCCAAACGTCGTTGCTGAAACTGGGCCCAGCCTAGAAAGCGCTGACACTGGGTTTCGAAGAAAGCCTGCAATTGAGCAGCCGTATAGCGTTCACTGAACAGCGTTTGGTCATCGCTGTCCACGTCCAGGTACACCAGCGCCACCTCGATGGCCGGCAGTTGACGTGCCTGGCACATCAGCCAGCCATAGACCTTGGCCTGTGCCCAGTGCAACTGACGGTGATTGGCCGGCTGACGCGCCAGGTCGCCTCGGTGCGTCTTGATCTCTTCCAGGCGATTGCTGACGGGGTCATAACCGTCGGCGCGGCCCCGCACCTTGAGGGTTTCGAACTGCCCTTCAAGGGTGATTTCCGACTCATAGCCCGCAGCACGTCGGGCCACTACCCGCTGATGCCCTTCGATGCCTTCCTGAGCGGTGGGCGACGGCGTGAAGCGCAGGTCCAGGTCACCGACCTTGGCGCTGAACTCGCACAAAGCGCGCACTGCCACGCTGTAGCTCAAGGGGTTTCGCTCCAGCGTACATGGCACACCGCGACGGGCAAGCCGTGTTGCCTGCAGAACTCCAGCCAGCGCAGCTGGTTGTCCTGCAGGCGGTCACCAGGTCCCTTGACCTCGACCATGCGATAGCGGCCCTGTTCCGGCCAGAACTGGATCAGGTCGGGCATGCCGGCGCGGTTGCTGCGAATATCCTGCAACAAGCGCAGGAAGCACTGCTTCAACTGGGCGGCCGGCAGGCAAGTCAAGGCCTGTTCCAGCAGTTCCTCGCTGAGCATGGACCAGAACACGAACGGCGACTGCAGGCCCTGTTTGGCCTTGTAGCAATCGAGAATCGCCTGGCGATGGCTGCCGTCGTCGAGGCGCCCGAGACAATGCTCGAACACTGCACTGCGCCGTTGCTGGAAGTCACTGTCGTGCAGGTCCTGTGGGGCAGCCTGGAACGGGTTGAAGAACGCGCCGGGCACCGGGGCGAAGATAGCCTCCCAGCACAACAGACCAAACAGGCTGTTGAACAGCGTGTTCTCCACGTAATGTGCCTGGCCACCCGCTTGCACCAAGTGCTGACGCACGGCTTCCTCCACGCCCAGCGCTGCGTGCTCACGGGGCAGTTCAAGTTCGATCAGTTCCAGCGGCGTGACTCGCTGGCGCCGCTGTGGCGGGCCACCGAGCTTACGCGCCAGGCGGGGCAGCATGCGCTCCAGTGCCTGTACTTCCAATGCATTGGCCGGTGCCGCAGCCAGTTGCAACGCCAGAGCGTGGGCCTGGGGCCACTGTTCACTACGCTCCAGTACCCGCACCTGACGAATGCGCGCCTGGGCATGGTCGCACTGCGCGTACACGGCCATTGCCAGGTCCCAGTCGCCCAGGCGCTCGCATTGCTGGCCCAGGGCGAATTGCAGCCGCGCATGGCGCCGCGCCAGCCAGGGGTTTTCGCTGCGCAGGCCCTGCAGGGTCGCCAGGATTGGCACGGGGTCGCCACCTTGCTCCAGGCGTTCGGCGCATTGGTGCAACGCCATGGCCAGGTCGAGATCGTCACGTTGCTGCAAGGCGCGAGAATCGGTGCTGAACGGTACCTGCTCGTAGCGCAGCAGCCCAAGGTCGGCGAGGACAAAGTCTGACCAGTCTTGGTAAAGGTTGCCGAAAAACAGTAGGCGCATGCGGTCGCACACAGGCTGCAGGCACCACTGGTAAATGCGCACCTCGCTGTCGGGAAACCATTCGCTCAGTGGCCGGGCCGCCAGTTCCAGGGGCTGAAGCTGTGCCAGCAGCTCATGCTTGGCGGCACGTGCGCGGTTTAGTTGCCGGGCGAAACAGCGAGCAAGTTCATCTTTGCGCAGCAAGGCGAACAGTTGTTGCAGTTCCAGTTGCTCGGGCTCCCGCACCCAGCCAAGGGCTTGCAACGGTTGCAGCGCCAACGCGGTGTCGCCAATTTCGGCGTAGTCGAGCCGGTCGCTGCGAAACATTTCGCCTTTGCGCATGACCATGCGCACCATCAAGGCCTGGGCGGGCGCTTGCAGTTGGCTGAAGGCACGGATGAAGTCCAGTTCCTGATCATCGAGCAGGTCCTGGTAGCGCTGTTCGACCCACAGCACCACCTGACGAAAGTTATGCAGGTAGTAGAACGGGTCGTCGACGGAGTGGGCGATCACGGGCAGAGGTCAGATGGCGGCAACAGGCACTGGTTATACATACAGACCAGTGTACCTGACAAGCACCGTGGGTCGCGTCACGATCAACGCTTCGATACCAAGGCGAGCACAGGCCCCGTAGGAGCAGCCTTGTGCTGCGAAGAGGCCAGCAAGACAAAAGGCTATATTTGCCAGTCATGGCCTCTTCGCAACACAAGCCTGCTCCTACACATCAATGCGATCGAGGTGGGCGCCTTGTTTCAGGTTTCAGCCCTGTTCAGTGGCGGCCTTCATCTCCCCCGCCTCGTCCTTGGCACTGCCAATCGGCGCCTGCAGCAGCAGGAAGTACGCCACCGCCGAGCACAGCGCCACCACTGCGCTGATCATGAACGCGGTGGTGAACGAGCCCGAGTACTGGATGCTGAAGCCAGTCACGATCGGTGCCACGGAACCGGCGATGTACCCGCCGAAGTTCTGGATCGAACCAAACGAGGCCACGCGCGGGCTGTCGACAATGGTGTTGACGATCATCCAGGCAGTGGCGCTGGCCATGTTGATGCTGAACAACGCCAGGCACAGCAGGATGATGCAGCCGGTCAGGCCGGTGACGAACGACAAGGGCAAGGTGAACAGCGCCGCCAGCACCAGGCCGGTGATGACACTGAACTTGCGGCTGCCCAGCACGCTCATGCCACGTTTTACCAGCCAGTCACAGAACCGCCCGGCAACGATGGTACCCGCCGCACCAAAGCCATAGGCCAGCGACACCACCCAAGCGGTCTTGTACAGGTCCAGGCCATGCTCGCGCTCGAAGTAGCCCGGCAACCAGGTCAGGTGCAGCCAGAGCATGTAGATCACACCCATGAAGCCCAGCACAGCGCCCCAGGTACTGCGGTGCTTGAACAGGTCGAGCCAGCCGGCGAAGTACGATGCCTTCGGCGCGGGAGCAGCGGTTACCGGAGCCTGGCGCTCGCCCGGCAAGGGTTTGCCTTCGGCCGCAAGCTCTGCCAGGTAACGCGCCTTGCTTTTGTAGAACGCCAGCCAGCACACCGCCAGCACCACGCCGATCGCGCCGGTGATGATGAACATGCCACGCCAGCCGAAGTTGACCATGAACAGCGTCAGCAAAGGTGGCGCCAGGCATGGGCCGAGGCAGGTCGACGACCAGACCACGCCGGTTGGGGTACCGCGTTCGTTGGCATCGAACCACTCCGACAAGGCTTTGGCCGCCGACGGAAACATCGGCGCCTCGCCGATCCCCAGTAACACCCGCAGGCCCATGAAACCGGCAAAACTGTTGACCATGCCGAACGCTGCCTGGGCTATCGACCAGCCCAGCAACGAGGCACCCAAGGCGATCTTGCTGCCCAGGCGGTCGATGATCATGCCCATGGGCAACTGGGCAAAGGCATAGGCAATGGAAAACGCCGACAACAGAATGCCCATCTGCGACGGGCTGATCATCATGTCTTTCTGGATGGAGGTATTGGCAATCGACAGCGCACTACGGTCCAGGTAGTTGACGATGCCGATCAGCAGCAGGAACACAACGGTGATGCGCTGGTACTTCTTCATAGGGTTCATGTGATGACCTTTATTATTATTGTTGCCGCGCTGTCAGCGCCTTGACGATCCATCGAGGGTGCTGCGCCCCTCCCTGACGCAGCGTATGGTTCAAAGCTGCCGTGCGCTGGCTGCAACCTCCAGCAGGCCACGTCGGCCGAGGTTGTCGATTAGCGCGCGCAGGCCGAAGGCCCACTGCGGTGCCCGGTCGCTGGTAGTCACGCGGTTGCACAGCGTACCCAGTTGCGGGTTGCTGATGCTCACCACATCACCCGGTTTGTGGGTAAAGCCGTTACCCGGCTGATCGCGGTCTTGCTTGGGCGCGAACAGGGTACCGAGGAAAAGCACCAGGCCATCAGGGTATTGGTGGTTTTCGTTGAGAGTTTGCTGCACCAAGTCTTGCGGGTCACGGCTGATCTGGCGCATGGAGCTGCGCCCGGACAAGATGAAGCCGTCCTCGCCTTCCACCCGCAGGTCCACCTCGGCAGCGCGCACATCGTCCAGGTCGAAGCTTTCGTCAAACAGGCGCAGCAGCGGGCCCAGAGCAGTGGAAGCGTTGTTGTCCTTGGCCTTGGACAACAGCAAGGCGCTACGCCCTTCAAAGTCACGCAGGTTGACGTCGTTACCGAGCATGGCGCCCTTGATGCTGCCATCGCTGGCCACCGCCAGCACCACTTCCGGCTCTGGGTTGTTCCAACTGGACTTGGGGTGGATGCCGATATCGGCGCCATGGCCAACCGCCGACAGCGGCTGGGCCTTGGTGAACACTTCGGCATCCGGGCCGATGCCCACCTCCAAGTACTGCGACCACAAGCCCTGCTCTACCAGCACCTTGCGCAGCGCTTCGGCCTGGGCCGAACCGGGCACGATCTGCGACAGGTCGGCGCCGATACGGCTGGCCAGGGTGTCGCGTATAGCGTCGGCCTTGGCCGGGTCGCCCTTGGCCTGTTCCTCCACCACACGCTCCAGCAGGCTGGTGGCGAAGGTCACGCCTGCAGCCTTCACTGCCTGCAAGTCGATCGGCGCCAGCAGCCATGGTTGGCGCGGGTCGCGCTGGTCGGGGTCGCTGTTATCCAGCAATGCCGGCAAGGCAATCAACGGTTTGGCCAACGGCAAGGCCCGCAGGTAGGCCACCGGGTCCGCCACCTCCAACAGAGCCGATACAGTCGCCACGTGGGTGCTGATATCGTAGACAGCGCCGGCTTTTACCAGCACTACCGCCGGCCCTTGTTCCGGCAGCCAAACCCGCCCTACCCAACTGCCGTTGTCGAACACGCTGGCAGCATGGCTCAGCGGCAACGGTTGATTGGCGTTCGATCGTTCAGTCATCTGTGTACCCTTTTTGTACATCATTGGGAAAGTGCCGGCAGCTGCAATTGCCCAGCCAGGCGGTCAAGGTCGGCCACTAGCTGTGGCGAAAGGCTTATGCCCTGCTCCAAGGCCTGGCGCCGCAGGGCAAGGCCAGCCTGCCCGGGCAGGCGTACCGGGCGCTCGGGGTCGAGCGGGCGGCTGGCAAGAACCAATTGGCCAAGGAAACTGGTTTCGGCGGTGAACGCCTCTAGGCCGCCAAAGAAACGCGGGTCAATGACCACGGCAGTGGCCGAGGCGCCCCACTGACCAGGTGCATCCTTGCGCCCATGGCCGGCCAGCCCCGAGGTCAGGGCCTCGACCAACAGCGCCAGGGCGAAGCCTTTGTGGCCAAAGGCCTGGCCACCGAGGGGCAGGATGCTGCCTTGCGGACGGGTAAAGAAATCGCGCGGGTCGTCGCTCAGCTTACCGTCATTGCTCACCAGGACCGGGTGCGGCAAGCGGCGGTCGGCATCGCGGCATTGGCCGATCAGGCCGAGGGTGACGGTGGACATGCTGACATCGAGCAGTATCGGCTCGCCTTGGGTCGGAATGCCGGCAGCAATTGGGTTGGGGGTGTACACAGGGTCAATGCCGCCCTGGGCGCAGACCAGCCCCACCGATGGGTCCGACGAGTAGACCATGGCCACCAGGCCCTGGTCGGTGTAGGGTTTGAGGTAGGCAGCCAGGCAGCCGATATGCGCGGCACGGCGCACCACCGCAATACCGATGCCCTGCGCAGTCGCGCCCTTGGCCGCACAGTCCAGGGCCCGGCTGACGCAATACGGCCCCAACACATAGTGGCCGTCGAACAGGCTGGAAATGCCACTGTCCGCGACCTGTTCCAGCGCCTGCGCCCGCGCCTTGACCTGCCCGCTGAGCATGCCGTCGATGTAGCGGCTGACCAGGTTCAGGCCATGGGTACGGTGGCCGAGCAGCTCGCCTTCAAGCAGCACCCGGGTCACCACCTGGGCGACTTCGGCATCGGCACCGGCGTTCATGAACAGCCGCTCGACAAAAGTGGTGAGCGCTTGCACGTTGTACGGCGTGTCTTGAGTCATTGCAGTTGCCTCGAAAATGGGACGGGAGCGGTCGATCAGGTCACGGCACCGATCTGCCAAGGCACGAACTCGTTCTGCCCATAGCCGTGCTGTTCGCTCTTGCTGCGCTCGCCGGAGGCAATGCGCAGCATCTGCTCGAAGATGTACGCGCCGCGTTCTTCGATGGTGGTGGAGCCGTCGGCGATGCCACCGCAATTGACGTCCATGTCCTCTTGCTGGTGCTCGAACACCCGGTTGTTGGTCGCCAGCTTGATCGACGGCGCCGGGGCACAGCCGTAAGCCGAGCCACGGCCGGTGGTGAAGGCAATCAGGTTGGCCCCACCGGCCACCTGGCCGGTAGCCGAGACCGGGTCGTAGCCAGGGGTGTCCATGAACACCAGGCCTTGGGCACGCACGGCTTGCGCGTATTGGTACACATCGACCAGGTTGCTGGAGCCCGCCTTGGCCACCGCGCCCAGGGACTTCTCGAGGATGGTGGTCAGCCCGCCTGCCTTGTTGCCGGCTGAGGGGTTGTTGTTGAGTTCGGCATTCATGCGTTGGCAGTAGTCTTCCCACCAGCGGATGCGCGCCACCAGCTTTTCACCCACCTCACGGCTTACCGCGCGACGTGTCAGCAAGTGTTCGGCGCCATAGATTTCCGGGGTCTCGGAAAGGATCGCGGTACCACCAGCCGCCACCAGACGGTCAACCGCATTGCCCAGAGCCGGGTTGGCGGTAATCCCCGAGTACCCATCGGAGCCGCCACACTGCAGGCCGACCACCAGGTGCCGGGCACTGACCGGCTGGCGCCGCACCTGATTGGCCTCGGCCAGCAGCGTGTTGACCTGGGCGATACCGGCAGCGATGGTTTTCGAGGTGCCGCCAATGCCCTGGATGGTGAACGCGCGCAGCTGCGCACCCGCTTGCAGGCCCTGGGTTTCCAGCAAGCTCTCGATCTGGTTGGTTTCGCAGCCCAGACCGATGATCAGCACGGCCGAGAAGTTGGGGTGAACGGCGTACCCGGCCAGGGTACGGCGCAGCAGGCCCAAGGCTTCACCGCTGGGGTCCACTGCGCAGCCTGCGCCGTGGGTCAAGGCCACCACGCCGTCGATGTTCGGGTAATCGGCAAGCGCCTCGGGGTGGATGTCACGGCGGAAATGGTCGGCCACGGCCCGGGCCACGGTCGCCGAGCAGTTCACCGAAGTGAGAATGCCGATGTAGTTGCGGGTGGCGACCCGGCCATCGGCGCGCACGATGCCCTGGAACTGCGCTTCGCTGCAGGGCTGGCTGCGGGTGTCGACACCAAAGGCATAGTCACGGGTGAAATCACCCATCTGTACGTTGTGCACATGCACGTGGTCGCCAGCATCAATGGCCTGCGAAGCAAAACCGATGATCTGCCCGTAACGGCGCAGCGGCTGACCCTGCTCCACGCGTTCGGTCGCAAGCTTGTGGCCCGAGGGAATCGGCTGACGCACGGTAATCGCCTCGGCATCCAGGTGCAGGCCTTGCGGCAAGGCCTGGCGGGCGATGAGCACATTGTCCAGCGGGTTGAGGCGGATGACGGCTAGGTCACCGGACTTGGCAATCAGTTGCATGGGACCTCTCAGGGCGGCGCGGCTGGCTTCTTGTTTTGGCTGTTGCCACTGTAAGAAGCCTTGCGCAGCATTCCCAATGAGATGATCCGATCAAGCGATAACCTGAAGTTATCGCAAAAGCGTGTCGAAGCGAGATCGTAAATCGCCGGCAATCTGGCAAGACCTGTGGGAGCTGGCTTGCCTGCGATGGGGCGCGTAGCGGCCCCGTGGTCGCTACCCTTGCGCTGCCCTGCGGCTCTGCGCGCCCTCCAGCAAGATCTCGACAAACGCCCGGGCCGCAGCGCTCAGCGGTTCATCCTTGCGGGTAACCACGCCATATTCCAGCGCGGGCACATGCAAGGGGCTGCGCAGTTCCTTGAACTGCCCGCTGGCCAACTGCGCAGCAACCATCGAGCGCGGCAACATGGCGATCATCGGGGCTGATTGCAGCAGTTGCAGGAACATCGGCATGGAGATGGTCTCCACGCTGTCTGCAGGCGTGGCGATACCGGCCACCCGGAACGCCTGCTCCAGGCGGTTGCGGATCGGCGTACCCACCGGGTACAGCACCCACGGCCAGTCGCCCAATGCGTCAAGGGGTGTGCTGTCGAGCTGGTTGAGCGGGTGTTCGCTGTTCACCACCAGGCTGAAGGGCTCGGGCTCCAGCGGCTGGAAGTCGAACAACTGGCTGAAGCGCTCTTCGGTGAAGCGGCCAATCATGATGTCCAGCTTGTTCTGCTCGAGCATGGTCAGCAGGTGATCGCTGGAATGCTCCACCACTTCAATCGACAGCAACGGACTGCGCACCTTGATGGCGGCGATGGCCTGGGGCAGCACCAATGCGGTAGCGGCAAAGATCCCGCCAACGCGGATAAAGCCGTGCCCGCCATTGCGCAGGCGGTTGACCTGGTCGACGAACTGTTGCGACTCGGCCAGCGCACCCTGGGCGTAACGCACCACGTATTCACCCAGCTCGGTGGGTGGCATGCTGCGTGGCAGGCGCTCGAACAGGGCAAAGCCGAACTGCTCCTCAAGGTCACGCAGCATCTTGCTGAGTGCCGGCTGGCTGAGGTTCATGCGCGCGGCAGTGGCATGCATGTTGCGCGTGCGCGCCAAAGTGTCGATCAGCACCAGGTGCTTGTAGCGGATCCAGTTGCAAAAGCTTGCGTGACTAAGTTGCAGCCCTTTAACCACGGGGGCTGCATCGTTTCGGAAAGACATCCTTTAGGTCCTATTGGGGCCTGAATGGCTCGATAATGCCAGCTTTATGACAACGCATCTATTCCTGCCCCCGGCGTTCTGCCGACCGTTTCCCTTCCTTTATATAGCTACTCACAGCTTGGCGGTTTTCCGGAACCCTTGATCACCTGGTGTCCGCCATAGTGGTCAGGATCGTAATCCCCGAAGAGACCAATAGCCCAAGCCTCCTCGTGCTCCATAAGCGCCCACATCCTGCCTGCCTCGGCAAGCTCGAGCATGTCGACCAGCTCATTGTCATCGACATCCCGGCGCCGGTGAGCGGCGTAGGCCATCTCACTGAGCACCGCAGCGCGGCCATCAGGATCAGTCACCAAAGCAACCTGATCGCTTAGCTCGGCCATCCAGGCCTGTGGAAGTCCATTCTTCATTCTGCCCTGCACCACCACGACTGCGCATACAGTACGCCGTCGATCTCCTCGATTCCGTTGATGTTCATGCCGAGCTGGGCCATGCCATTGACCTTGGCGTCATGCAACCGAGGGATGATGTCGGGCCCAGGCGTCGGGTTGAACACCCAGGCCTGGGTCGACACCCGGCCCAGCGGTTCGCTGTGATGGTCACCTATGTGAACATCCGCCCGCAGGGGCTTGATCTTCCGGAGCTGATCAGAGGGTATGGCCACGCCATGCTCGCGGCGTCGAACGAGGAGGAAGTACATGCGGCACCGACACTGTACAAAGATACAGTATCGTATCCTGCGCTCTACCGATTCGGCAATGACCGATCAGCCGCCAGCAATGGCCAATTGCCACGCCTGCTTGCCGGGGCTACTGTGTACGCTCATGACCTAGAGTGGAGAAGACCATGGGGTGGAATGATCACATTGACTGGGATATGAACGACGCAATTCAGGACTTAGTTGATGAGGGGCTTCTGGTTGAGGGAACGCCAGGCTATGGAATTGCGCAGCAGGTGATTCACAGCGGATACGACAGCTTGAGCGAAAAACAGAAGCACGTATTTGATAGGCATGTTGGCAATACGCTCGCCAAGAGACAGAAAGCGCTGGAGGTCCGTAGGGTCATCGACTCGAACCAGGAATAGCATCAGAGGATCCAGGCGGCTTTAGGGCATCATACTCGCGCTCGCACTGCCTCCCGGCTACTCTGGCTCGGTCAAGCGCTGCCGCCAGTTCTCCCGCTCTTTCGTCAGACCGTGCGAGCAGGTCGGAGAGCACCATGGCGGCGCGGGTGGCTGCCTGGCCTCTGGCGACAGCGGCGGTATCCGGGCCGGGGCAACTGACGGTGGCGGCGAACTGGGTGGCGTCACTGCGCAGCCGCTGGCCAGCAGCATAGGCGTCAGCAGCGCCAGCATCAGCAATCGTTCTTTCTTCATACCCTTTTACTCTCGCCTCTTGCTGCGCATCTGCGCTCCGGTGTTCTTCCTGGCGCGCCGATCGTTCGCCGATGACTTCGGCCAGGCGGTCGCCACTGTCTCGTTGTGCTGACGCTTTGCCCGCCTTGGCAAGCTCCACTGACCGACCGTGCTCGTAGGCCGCCCAGTGAGAGGTCAGCAGCAACGCCAGCACGCCGGACCATACCCAGCGGCTCACGCCGCCCCCATGAACAAATCCCGCTCAGCGGCGCGACGACGGGTCAGACCGGCCAGCACCTGGCCGCCAGCCTTGTTCCAGCGCGGAAACTGCTCAGCAGCCGCAGCGTAGTTGCCGGCATTGAGCAGTCGGCGGAGCGTCGACGATTCGAGATTGGCCGACCCCAGGTTGTAGGTGAAGCTGATCAGGGCGTCCCACTGGTTCTGGTTCAGCGGCGACGTTACCAGGCGCTCGATCTCCGGCTCGAAGCGCTGCACATCGTTCAGCAGCATGCGCTCGGCCTGCTCCTTGCTGATCTTCATGCCGGCCTTCACGCCTCGAGTCGCGCCGTAGCCGATGGTCCAGACCCCTACTGAATCCTGATAGGCCTGCAGGCGCAGGCCCTCGAACGACTTGATGAGGCTCAAGCCGCGTTGCGATGTACGCATGTGGTTTTCTCCAGGCACAAAAAAGCCCGCGCAGGGCGGGCATCGATATGAGGCAGGACCTACGGTTTCAGGACCTTGCTTGCCGAAACTGCGAACGCTCGGCGGATTCGCCACTCGTCCATGTAGCGCAGGGTGGCAACCATGCCGTCCGGCAGGCTGACCGGCCCCCAGGAGTAGCCACCTCGCCACTGGTATGACTTGCCGGCCTCCAGCCGCATCGCATTGGCGGGGTTTCGCTGCAGGAATTTGTGAATGGCTGACGTGTACTGCTTGGTGCTCGCCGAACCGCCACCGATGATCTTCCCGTAGCCCTCGTAGATATGCTCCTCCGCAGCCACCCCATAGTCCCGGTCGATCCATGCCGCCAGCTGGCCATTGGCGCTGGTAGTCAGCACGGCCCACGCATCGGGATACGCCGAAGGCGCGCCAGAGTTGACCGTGCCGTCGAACGGGATCGGCGTGGGGAACTGGCCGCCAAGGTAGAACATCGTGTCGTTGACGCCACTCGTCACGATCTGGCAGGCGTAGTCGATGTAGATATCCAAGTCCTCCAGCGCCATGATCTCGGCGTGAACACCGGCCACACCGGGCATGAAGTCGACCTGGAAGGCCTGCAGCAGTGGATACCGCCCCAGGCTCACGGTGTTACCCGCCATCAGCTTGTTGATGATGCGGCAAGTAACCCTGCTGGCCGTTCCGCTCGACCCCGGCACCAGGGTGACCCCATCGGCCTCGATCACATAAGCGACAGACGCAGCCGTCACCTTGCCGTCCACCAGGTGGTTGCCACCGGTGAACTCAAGGTTGGGCCAACCGTCGCCGTCGTTCACGGCGTCGAAGATCATGGGCGGCAGCCAGTCGGTGGCGAACGAACTGATCACCCCGCCGTTCAGGATTACCTGGGCAAAGTTGGCCAGGCTATTGGCCCCGTTCAGGCCAAAGACAAAGCCCCGAGTGCCAACCCCATCCGGCCAGCTCAGGGTGAGACGCCCCGTCGAATCGACGCTATAGGTCACTCGCGAGGGCGTGCCCCCGCTTGTTACCGGGAATTCGTAGCAGGCCGGGTCGATCACCTGCGAGTAACCGTTCTGGAATGTGGCGTTCATTCCGTACTGGGTGCCATATGCCTGCAGCTTGGAAGCGTCCAGCACCACCTCGATGCGCACATCGGTCTTGGTGTTGATCAGCAGCGTCTGGATGCCCAAGGTGCGGTCGATCGCCGGCTGCGGATCGGCCAGGGCCGAGATGCTGTTACCGGTGGTGATGACCGAGGCGTCATAGCCCGCGATGTCTACTTCTTCCACGATCCAGCCATCAGCTGCCGGTACCACGGCGGCGTTGCCGTTCTGGAAGTAGCGAAGGCCGTAGTACTTGCCGCGCTTGGCGTTGATCACCCGAGCGTTGAGGATCACGTTGGTCTGCAGGGGGCTTGGAGTCGATACCGAGCCGCCGCGACTGGTGTTGCGGAAAGGAACGATCTGGCCAGCGTTGAGGCTGATCGAGTTGGTCGATTCGCTTTTCGCCGGGATGTAGCGGCTCGGGTCGATGATGTAGCTGTAGCCCGGGTTGATCGTGTTGGCCGCACCGATAAAGGTGCCATACGCCGGCAGCTGGGCAGTGTCCAGGGTGATCAGGATTCGCAGGTCGAGCGCCACGGTGCTGGCCAGCACCACTGTCTGGATGCCGTCCCGAGTAATGGTCGGGGTTCCCGCGTCTGTCACTGTAATGACTTGGGTAGCAACGTTGGCGGCCGTCGCGTAGTTGGTCTGGTCGATTTCCTCGATGATCCAGCCATCAGGCTTGGCCGAGGGCAAAGCGGTGCTGCCGTTCACGAAGTAGGCCAGGCGGTAGTACTTGCCTGGACGTGCGCCGATGATGCAGATGTTCAGGATCGCCTTGCTGAAGGCGGTCGGCTCGGCACTGGTGGTGCCGTTGCGGGTCATCTTGCGCAGCGGGTAGACCTTGCCGCGATTGATGGTCAGCGAATCACCCAGCCCCGCGACACGCAGGTAGCAGGCCGGGTCGATGATCCACGAATAGGCCGCATTGCCGGCTGTCTGGGCGTTGATCGGCGTCCCGGCCGCCGGCAAGGCAGCCGCATCAATGGTGATGATGAAGCGTAGTTGCGGCGCGCCAGGCGGCACGATGACGAACGTTTGCACACCGCCAGTTCGCACGATGGATGCCGGGGCGTCGGTGTGCTTGTTGATGATGGTGGCCGTGCCTGCCGATGCGTAGGTGGCCGCATCGAACTGCTCGATCACGATGCCCTGGTCCGCATTCGAGCCGATGGTGGCGTCGTTCTGGAAGTAGGCGATACGGAAGTACTTGCCGTCGATATCCGCCTCGTCGCCGATCACCTTCACGTCGAGGATCAGGTTGTTGAGCACCGTGCTGGCTGCAGAGGTGGTACCGCCACGGTTCATCTGCCGGAGCGGGAAGGCTTTGCCCCGGTTGATAGTTACGGAATCAGAGGCGGCGCTAAGAATAGATCCGATAATCGTAGCCGAGCCAGCATCGTTTCGATACAGCGCAGTCAGAGTAGAGCCAGTTCCAGGAACAGAGAAGAAACGGTTTGTCGATCCAGTTCCGGATGTCGCAGCCAAGCCTTCTGCCACGCTTGGGAATGGATTTGTTACGGCTGCCGCAGCATCCGCCGACGACTTGGCGCTGTTAACTGCGGCCGTAAGGTCAACTATCCCATCGGCAACCGCCTGATCCACCGCCGTCGCGCCGTCAGCTTCAATTCCAGCAGCGATCTGCTTCAGGTTCTGAAGGTTGCCGGAGTCGGTTGGTATAGGTTCGGCGTTCGCTGCGTCGTTCGAGAAGCGATAGAGGATGTTGCTACCGACCTCAGCCTTTACTGTGGCGATCTCAAGCCGCTGTGTTTGGTCAGCCATGTCATTTCCTTGGGGCGAATTTGTTGAGCGCGGCCGTATCCGGCCGACGATTCGGGCATTTGGTGGGCTTACAGCCAGTTGCTGGAGAAGAAGTTGCCAGTGCTGTTGATTAGCATGTCGGCGACAGCGTCGAAGATGGTGTCGACCTGGTCATCAAAGTCGTGGGTGTCGTCAGCTGTGAACGCAGATGCCTCGGTTAGGAATGGGGTTACCCACTCGGTAGGTCCAATGATCTCGCCTCGATGGTCTTTCACGTGCCTTATTGCATTGCCTTGATCGTCGAATATGGCAGGCACGAAAACCCGGCCAGACTTGAACCAAGGCACGGCATCCATGCATCGCACCACTTTGTTGGAGTTCGGGCCGCGGGGTTGAGGCTCGATCTGGATTGAGCCCTTTTTGCTGATGGTCTGGATCAGGCCTGTACCGCTGGACTTGTCCTCAACCTTCATATAGCGAAGAGCTGCTGGCCTGAACTGGTCCCAGGGCTTCCAGCGCTGCCAAACCCTCAAGGCTTCGGCTTCAAGGTCGCCGGCATCCCACTTGCCGCGGACGATCTCGATGATGTAGAGGTTTCCGTCGATTCCCAGACCGCAGTGGGAAAACACCGAGAAGTCGTGCTGCTCGTCTGTTTTTTGCGCCGTGTCGACGTAGACGCCGCGCCACACCAGGAAAGGGAGTTGCTCGTAGGTCTTGAACCAGTCGGCATCGATCATGCCGCCGGTGAGCGCAACAGGCTCTTGCTGGTACTGGCTGACCATCGTGTAGGCGTCTTTGTCCCACAGCGCCATCAGGTCGTGAACCGATTCCTTGGCAGGCCAGTATGACCAGTATTCGGCGCCGCCTCGGACCACTGAAGGACCGCTGAACACGTCGCGCTCGGCGTGCTCGCGGATCTCCGCCGGAAGGCTGGCGATGTAGTCGCGGGTCACCAGGGCCGGAACTTTGATGTGCGTAAAGTCCAGGCCCATACCGCCCTTGAGCAGGAAGCCCGACACATCGTCAGTATGAAGGCGCTGCTGAGTGCAGATTACCGGCGTATCTGGCGAAGCTCGGCGACTGCGCAGGGTGTTCGTGACGATACGCTGCGCCTTTGCCCGCATGGTCGCCGAAAACGCGCTGTCGGCCTTCTCCGGGTCGTCCAGATTGATGAAGCCGGTGAAGTCCTTGGAGATGTAGCCGCCTCGGCAACCGGTGATCTGACCGCCAGTAGAACGACTGAACAACTGGTGCCGGGTACGACCCTTTTCGTCGATCAGCGACCAGTTCTCGACGTCGGCCTTGCCCATCGAGACCGGCCACAGCTCCTGATACTCAGGACTTGAGACAATTGAACGGATGCGCCCGGAGTTCTCCACTACCAGCGAGTTCGAGTAGGAAACGTTCAATGTCCGCGTCCGGTCGCGCACTGTCATAGCGTAGGCAGGAAGGTGGATCGACCAGTACTCGGTCTTGGTGCCACCTGGTGGCATGTTGAACACGACGTTCTTCAGTTCGCCGCTGAGCACTCGCAGGGCCGTGTGATCCATGTAGCGGTGGTGCCAGTTGCAAAGCATCTTCATGCCTTGGTTCAGCTGGAACCACACTCGCATGAACGAGAGCGGTGAATGCTCACTGATGCTTTTGGCGGCCTGCTTCTCCTCGATGCTCATGGCTTCCCAGTCGAGGAGCGCACTCATAGGCGTGACAGCACGGATTCAAGGGCGGCCTGATCAACCTTGACCGTGGACTTGGTCTCGATCGGAGCGCCGTTCTTCCCGGTGAGTTCGACTATCTTCTTGTCCAGGCCAAGCAGCTTGGCCTTACCCATGGTGGCGCCGACGGCAGCAGCGGCCTGCGGTGTCTCTGCGCTCAGCGCCTTCAGGCGCGCCTCTTCCAGCTCAGCCAGGAGCGTGTCCACGGTGATTTCGTGACGTTCCATGACCTTGGTCCTTAATTCTTCAATGCGGGCCTTCACCAGCGGGCTCTGGAGGAGGTTGTAACCCTCCCGGCCGATGGTGGCCGTGGCCATGTTTTCGGTGTTGTAGGCGCGCCGATAGGATTCGGCGGCATTACCGGTCTCGACATAGGCGAGGCAGAAGAGCTCCATCTTGTCGGTGAAGCGTCTTTTGGCCTTACGTTCCATATGTCACCTACAGGCTGATCAGTTTCCACTTGTAGCCGACCCATTGGGGGCGTTTTCCGCCGGTGATGGCCGGCGGTTTGACATCCACGCAGCCAGCCGGCATCAGCCATTGGCCGATGTTTTGCGGATCTGGGTCCGCGGCTGTAGTGCCTACATACAATCCATCCGCATCGGTTTGATAGACCAGGAGCTGGCCGTCCTGCAGTTGAGTAGGCATCAGTATTTGATCCAGTAGTTGACAGACCTGTTGCGTGGCCTGGTTTCGGTGCTCGTGCGAGCCGAGCGCGAGGCGTCAAAGGTTGTTGTGTCAAGCTGACGCGTCGACCCTGAATCAGCCGTTATAGGTGTTGCCCCGCCTGCGCCGCTCTGGATGGTGCTTGAGAAGGCGCCTGTGCTGCTCGCAATCGCCCCGGCGATGTCTGTGGCGAGGAATGGTCTTGAGTTGATTTGACCGACGATGTTCTGGAGCGCGTCAACCTGATAGCTCCCGAAGGACCGCTCGGTATCTACGCCGCGACCATCATCGAATCCGCGCAGAAACTCGCCTCGGTAGTCCGGGCCCCGGAACTGCAATGAGTTTTCACCGCCGGTGTTGTAGGTAGTGCCGATGAGGGCAAACAACCGTGGGTACGATGCGCGCAGGAGCAAAGGACCGTTGCACTTCAGCCAGCCCGGAGCAGGGATTCCATTGTGCGCAACGATCTTCACGTCACCCGGCTGGTGGCCGTTGAAAAACGTAGTACCGGCGTAGCGCCAAAAGCCAGTGGTGAGCACTGGGTCATTGCCAGTGTTGCCAGCAGACAGGCTTTCGTAGAAGTTGCCGTCGCTGCCGTAGGTTGGCGCACCAAGGCCGTACTGCGCTTTCTCGTGCCAGTCCATGACGCCGTTGCGCTCGACGCCCTGCAAGGCCGAGTCGACCCGGTTGTGCCACCAATTTTCATGGCCGGCCGGCGGAGCGTCCTTGTCCTGCCCGCCCTCCCAGCCAGTACCCAGGCGGAGGACTCCGGGATCTTTGAAGCTGTTGAGGCTGTCCTCGGACTCGACGCCCTGAGCCCAGCGCGTGTTAAAAGGCTGTCTTGCCATCAGGCCACGTCTCCAGGGAGGGTAATGTTTGCGTAGTCGTAGATGTGCTGGGAGGAATCTTCGACTGCCTCAATGTTCGACGGCAGGACGAATATCTCGCCGAGACGCACGCCTTGCGGTCGCGGGACCAGATCGAAGTTTTCCAGCAGAAACATGGTGTTATTGTCCAGAGCCGAGGCGATGCCGATGTCGAATGACATGTCGCCGTTATCGACCAAGGCGGTGACCTTGATGCCGATGATGATCTCGACCACTTGGATGATGCTGTCGATGGTGCCGTCGCTGATGTTTCGGGCAATCTTGGCCCTAACCAGCTTTCGGTACAGGTCGTTGTTCAGCGGTGCATCAACCTGCCCGCCATCGCCGATGTAGGGGGCGACGTTATAGTTCGTGTAGTTGTCGTTTCCCGCGTAGCCGAACACGTCGTAGGCTCCAGCCTGCAGTATCGGCCTAGGAACCCCTACGATTCGCCCGATAATGTCGAGCATTTCGCCGCTGACGGTGTCTACGTCGTAGCTGAGATAGATCTCGCTGAGCGTCTTTTCGAGTTGCGCATTGGCGATCTCCGGGACCAGGGTCAGCCACCTGGTCATGCGTGACTTTCCCCGGTATTCGTTGATTATGCGGGACTTGGCGCGCTCTACGTGATCCATGATCATGGAGTCACCGTGATCGCAATGTTGTCGGCGTCAAAGGTCGCGATCTGGGCGATGCTCGGCTGAATCGGCGTTAAGCCTTGGGATCCGGCGCTCAGCCCGATGGTGAGCGAAGTGACGTAGCTGTCGCCATACTTGCCGAGCACCTTGTTGACCGGCGTATACAGGCGCCCGACCGGCACCAGCTCGCCGATATCGTAGCCACCCTTGTTGAATCCGACTGTTTCTTCGTCGGCGAACAGGGAGCGGGTCGAGTCAGCCAAGACGGCCTTTTTGAGCTCGTCATCAATGTCGCCAGGAAGGTCGCCCTTCTTCTTGTAGGTGAGCGCGACGTAAACCGGCAGGCCGGTGACGCGCTGAAAGGTCACGGTGCTTTTATTGCCGGTCACCGGGGAAGTGACTTCCACCTTCACGCCGTTCGCGCCTTGCGGGTCAACCCAGGCGCCAGTCTTCGCGCTGTAGCGGGGGAACATGCCGCAGCCTGGGTTCTTCTTCTCGTAAATGGCCAGGCCGATATCCGCATCTGACCCACCGTTGACGATCACCGCGATGCAGTTGACCGGAATCCCATCGGGGTCGACCGGCGCATCCTCCGAGTTCTCCAAAATCTTCACGGCCGTTACGCCCGCCACGCTGGCCACGTTGGCGGTCATGTTGTCGACCATATTGCTCCCGGACCGGGCGACCGACAGATTGCGGCGAAGCCTGAAGTCAGCATCGCTTTCGGCGTCCTCGCCAGGCGCAGCCTCCAGATTGGTGACCGATGACCAGCCGGGCTGGGGCGTGCCGATGATGGTCAGCTCACCAGGGCCCGCCAGAACTCGGCCTGCTGTTTTACAGGTGACGAACCCGGTAGCCGCCCGGCTGACACCAATGATGATCGCGGCAGTGGTCAGCCAGGTCGTGTTATCGATCCGGCTGCGCACTTGCGAGCCGGCGGCAATGATTGTGCCGGCCAAGCCGATGATGGTGATCGAAGCGACGGAGTAGGTGGCATCGCGGATAGGCACGCCGGATATCTTGCCGATATTGCGCAACGCCTCGCCGGTCGCGCTGTCCGGGTCTTTGCTGCGATAGGCGGCGACCACGGCCTCGTCCAGATTGGTCAGCATCTCGACTTCGATGCCGATGCGTTGGCCGTCCGGGCTGTCCGGGTCGATGTTCCAATCCGGGTCGATGGCCAGCGTTCGCGTGTTGATGTCGGCCAGGTAGTCGTTGAGCGACGTGCCTGTGATGCCGTGGTCAGTGATCTCAGCCATTTAGACGATTGCCTGTACGAAGTTGATGTCGGCGCTCTCGCCTGAGGCGCTGGTGATGGTCGCTACCACGGTAAGCTGGCGGGTCACGGCGTCGGAAGTTACGCTGAAGGCGCTCATTCCCACACAACCAGGGGTAAGTAGGATTCGGCGCCGGATGATCGACTCGCGGGTCGCCAGGCGTGATCCCTTGCCAAGCACGCCACCGAACCAGTCGGTTCCGTCTGCTGTGTTCAGGAACCATTCGCCCAGGAACAACTTGAGCCGGGTGCGTACGTTCTGCGCCACCTCTTCGGCTGAATAGCCAGTCAGCAGCTTTTCCTGACCCATGGCCAGGTCGCCGCTGGCGTCGAGCTTGCGCACGGTCATGGGACAGACACCCCGCTGGTACCGGTGCCGGTCTGAACACCGGAATGTTTGTGAAGCTTCAGGCTTATCGTCCCGGCAAATACGTCGTTCGGCGTCGTCACAAGGCTCGTTGGGCTGATGGTCACGCCGTTGATGTTCACCGTACCGTCAGCTTCGATGTTGATGAAGCCAGCACCGTTGCTCAGCGCGATAGAGGCGTCATCCTTCAACCATGCGTACATCGACCCGCTGTTGTTGCGCAGGCGGATGCCGTCATTGGCGAAGTTGGTGATTGCGCCAGGTACCGAGCGAACACCCGGCAGGAAGTAGGCGTCGTTGATCGAGAAGCGGCGCGGCTCGGATTTTTCGGCCACGCCACCCTGGTCTACCCAGGAGTCGATGCACTCTTGCGAGAACATGATGGATCCCTCAACGCCCTCAGCCACACGGCACTCCAGAGTTCCGCCGGTCGCGCCCCAGAACTGCACCGGAACCCGAACGATTGGGCGGCGCGGCTCGGAATTGCCCAGCCGATCCTCAAGCATCAGGCCTATTTGGACCTCGGCTAGCTGGGTATCCGGGTCGAAGCTCAGCACATGGCCTGGAACACTGGTCCGGACGTTGTCCTTGAGGTACTCGCCGAAGATCTCGCGCAGCATCTTCACGAACTGCGCCTGCGTCCTTGACGCTAATGGGTCATTCATCTTCCGGCCCTCTCAGATATTCCGGATTGCGACATCGTATCGAGCCGCAAGCAGCTGATTTGGGTTTCCCACGGGTCGCCGTGGGAGTCGCCGATGATGGCCAGGGAGTAAATTCTGTAGAGGCCTTCGCCAATTGTGCGCGGAACCTTGTAGAAGAACACGTCGGAAAACTCGAATCTCGGCGCCATCGCCTCAAGCTTGATGGTGTCACCCAGTTTAAGCTTGGGATTGAGTGCGAATCGGATGCCGACCTCGGTGTCGGTGACAACAGGCGAGCCGATCATGCCGGTGGCGGCGTTGATCACGAACACCTCGTTGGCCATAGCGAAGCCCTTCTTGATGATCTTGGTGGCGCCGCTCTCGTTCATCCAGTCGAATTCATAGGTAGCGGCAAGCTCATTCATGCAAGCAACTGGATTACCCTGAAGCACGCTTCCGCCCGATCTCCGCCTCAGATTGCTGAAGTCACCGAAGAACTGAATCTCGCCACCGAAGCGTTCAGCACACTCTTCGATGATCTGAACCGGGTCAGTTTCTGGCGACAAGGTCAGGTTGATGATCCGCTGGTCGCGCTCCTTCGCCTGCGCGCGGCAGAAAAACTTCACGCCGCGGGTTGATCCGCCATCTTCCAGCACTTTCTGCACGTTGGTGATCTGGCCAAGGAACACGGTGCCGAAAGTGCTCGCATAGCCGGCCTCGAGTGAGATGAACTCATATTTCTTCACCGATCCATCGCCGAGCATTTGACGGGTGGCATAGTCGGAGACGTTATAGATGGTGATCTCGGCCACGCTGAAAGCGTTACCAGCAAAATGGATAACCTGGAAGGTTATGCGTAAACCATCGCCGTCAGGCTGCATCTCGTAGATTCTGGCGCTAGTGTCGCGGCCAAGCTTTAGCCGGTAGCGGCGCAGGTAGATTTCATCGCTCATCGGACCATACCAGAGTGTTGTCGATTCCCAGGTTGCCAGGAGTGGGCTGAGCGCCCTGCAGGACAAGAGAACCGTATGCCACACTCGGCGGCGGATACAGTCCGGCCAGAAGGTCGACATCTGGATGCAAGAATCGGCCAGCCGTCAGAACGACGCCGGCGGCGTTTACCACATTCACGCGAAACACCTCTAACCTGGCCATCCATTGCAGTTCGAAGGTGAGCGTGCTTCCACCCAGCTGGGCGCTGAACGTCTGCGCAGGCAGCGCCTGGACCCGTACCTTGTAGCGACTCATTGCATGACCTCGACTGATGCAGACCCAGTTGACACCATCGGAGCGCCCTGAGTAGCCACCGGATCGTTTTTCTGGAGCTGTTCAGCCGAGGTAACTCCTCGGGTGACCTGTGACTTGACTATGCGAACCTGCTGCAGCTCGGCCACGAATACCAAGCCATCCTCATCCTCGGGTCGCGTTCGCTGGTCCAGGCGGATCAGCACCATGTCCCTTAGGGTCTCGTATTCAGTGATCAAATCGAAGTGCGCGCGGGCCTGCAGCATGGCGGTCAGGGCCGCCCATGCCGTAGCTGCACGAGTGGCTTCGCTACCAGCCAGAAGGTAAGCGGCCACAGCTGACCCGACGGCTCCTCCTACCGTGCTGGATGGAGACGCACCACCAATTGCCGCGCCAAGATCGCCCATCGCGCCAATCTCACCAAGGCCCATGCCAAGAGGGCTATTGGATACCGCCCCGGTAAGCAGATATCGGTCAGGTAAAAGAATGGCATGGTCGTTTACGTTGGCGCCGAACTCGACCGGGAATTGGGTCAAATGAACGGCCTTGCTGGTCACCCCCTCAAGCTTGGCGTCAAACTCGATTTGGTCAATCTTTGGCAGAGTCTTCGAGAAGATGCTCATTACCCCGTTGGCAATGCTCATATTTCCGGGCTCCTGAAGTCTTCTGTGGTCTGGTCGATCAGGGTGGAAAGATGCTCGTTGTAGAGCTGCTTTACCTTCTCGGTGTCGGCGCCATGAATGTGGAATTGACGGTTGTCCACGTTCTGCACCGGCTGCGAAGGCCCCGAACGACTGCCTGCTGGCGGGTTTTCTTGCCTCACAACGTCGCTTGCCGTGTAGGGTCCCGGCGCACGGCGCTGAGACTTTGCCCATGCATCGACCTGCTCAAGAACACCTGGTCCGCTGCGTGAACCCCTGGCAAGCTCAGCCTGCATTTTCTTCCACTGCTCTGGGTTGCTCAGGTCAACCACTGGTACGGATCTGTCTGCTCCAGGTGTGCCGCCGTAAGAGTCAGCTATGGCCGAACGCCTAGCCATCTCTCCACTTTGGTCGGCCGGGCGCTCGTAATACTGCGAGACGATGGCCGCCGCTTCACTGGCGCTACCGGCCATCCTTAACCGTTCCCCCGCCGATTTTTCACGCCCCCGGGTCAGTTCGTAGTGGATGAAATCCAGCTGCTCCTGGGCGGTAGATTGACGAATGTCCTTGCCGGAGAACCTGGTGAAATTCGCCTGGCGGTCCGGATGCCACTGGGCGAGCCCGTATGCATTTCCGCCGTCACCAACAGCATCAGCGCGGAATCCGCTTTCCTGCTCAAGGTTGGCGGCAATCCCTTTGGCCTGATCCTCGGTCCAGCCCTTGGCACGAAAGAAGTCGATGACCGCTGCTGCTGCCTCCGATCCACCCTTACGCAGGCGGTTATTACGCAGTTCTTCCTCTTCGCCAGCGTTTAGCCCGCTGGAGTAGAGAAGTGCCGCAAGTCCTCCGCCTGCCACGGTCATGGCCGAAACTCCAGCAGCAGATCCGGCAGCAGCAGCGCCTCCAGCAGCGGCAGTGCCTCCAGCCAGAGCCCTAATAGCGGCAAGGCCTTTGAGCACGCTGGCACCACCCATAAGGATCAGCGCCGCTGAGACCAGCTCAATGTTTTTGGCCAAGGTACCGAAGAATGTTTCCAGTCCCGAATCGACCAGGTCCTTGTTTGCGCGATAGAACTCGGTGAAGTCCTCAGCCATCTCGGCGAAGGCCGGAACCAGCTCGCCAGCAATGGTGTTTCCCATGTCGGTGAAGACCAGGTTGAGCTCGCTGGTGGCCTTGGTCAGGCGCGCCGCATCCTCGACCTGCTTCTGGGTCATGATGCCCAGCTTGCCGCGGGAGTCCAGCTGGCGCTCAACCTCGTCCCGCCCCTTCATTAGCAGGCGGACGGTGTTTTCGTCGAATCCCAGGGCTTGCCCGGCCAGACGCTGATTCAGTGGCGTCATCTTCTCGAACGCGCCGGCAATGTTGGCCAATGCCTCGGCTGTGTCTTGCGCGCCAATGATGGCGTTTGGGTCCAGACCAAGCTTGGCCACATCGCCGAACCATCCGACATTTCCTGTCTGTGGCGAGGCCATCAGGTCTTGGATTTTCTGGAATGTGCCAAGGGCATCCGAGGCGCTGCCGCCCATAGCGGTGTAGGCCTGTCCGAGCGCCTGGACTCTCTGCGTATTCAGGCCGGTCAGTCGGTTGAAGTTATCCAGCTCGGTACCGGCCGCCTTGAAGTCGCCTACCACCTTGTCGATGGCCAGCTTCGAAGCGAGCACGGCGCCAAGCTTGAGCGCGGAGTTGGTCAGGCCGGTGAAGGCGTTCTGGCCCTGCTGGAAGGACTTCTCGTCGACCTTGAGGCCCAGAGCAATAAGAAACGATTCAAGGACCTTCACGAATTCGATACCTCGCCGGTATTAGGCCGCGTCGAGGCCAAGGGTCATTTGCAGTTGGTCGCGCCAGTACTCAACCTGGTGCTCCAGGCCAGGCTTCTTGTTGCGCCAGCGGGCCAGCTCGCGGCCGCTTAGGCTTGCAACGGCCTTCGCGTCATCAAGGGCGCGGCAGGCGCGGTCAAATTGCTGCTTCTCGTTCAGTTCGCCGCGCAGCAGAGCGTCAATATGCAGGTCGGCCCATACGGCGAAGTCGTCATCGAGCCAGCGAGCGAACGCAACGGCCAGCTTTGGGTGGAGCCAGGTACCCTGACCCTTGCCGCCCTTCACTGCCTCGACAAGACCGAAGTGAGATTTTCCCACTTCGGTGTCCAGGCCCAGCGCTCTCGCCAGAGCCTTGAGGTAGCTGATGCTTGCGGGCAGGCGAAGCCAATCGACCGGGCGCTTGCCGAAGCGCTTGGCTACGTCCGTGGCGTTGATCCAACCGTCGCTGTTGAAGCGCACGGCTTTGCCTTGGTAGTGAAACGGAATGACGTTGCTCTCGATCATCTGTGACACCTCGTTCATCAGGCGAATAGAAACGCAGCCGGGGCGGACGGATGAACGAACATCCACCGTTCGGCTGTACGGGCCTAGGCTGCGTGTTTGGTTGCCTTTCGGCGAAAATAGGGGGCGTTACTGGCTTCTTTCTTCTGCCAGGCGTCGCTCATACAGCATTTCATCCAGCGCCAGGTTGGCGCGCTTGACCCAGCCCAGCGAATAGGTGCCGTCTTGCAGCTGGCTGTATGTGCAGAGCGGAGGACAGACTCCAGGAATCCCTATGCAGGGCCGCCAGAGGTCCCAGTCGATGGCTGGATTGAGGCGTTCTCCTGACTCGCCCCTGGCTCCTCGGCTGAACCGGTAGAGCTCTGGAAGAGGGTCAGGAGTCCGGTAAAATCCTCGAACACGTTCCCGAGGGCCAGCACCACCAGGGTGAAGTAGGTCTTCAGGCGGCCGGAGAACTGCTCCATCCCGACCGCCTGGCCATCCTTGTGAAGCTTGCCGAGCATCGTGTCGCAGATGAAGTTGAAGTCATCCTCGGGGATGCGCGACAGCATCACGCCGACGATTTGGCCGGCGATAGCCACCGAAGAGGCGGCTCCAAGCTCAGCCTGGGCCAGGCCGCGAATCAGCGGTTCTACCCCGTATTTTCCGAGACGGAACAGCACGGCTCGCTGCTTTTCTGCGCTAGGCATGCCGAAGGTGTAGGTCACGCCCTCATGCTCAATCGTGCGAACGAAGTCCTGGGCCTGGGTCATGCGATTTTCGCCTTGTTGAATTCCATAACGAAGGTGGCATCGTTGAGGCCTGGGCCGCCGCGCGCCATGGACTTGCCGCGGGTGATAACGCCTTCGGAGAAGACCGCGCCCTCTAGCCCCGCGATAGAGGCGTAGGATCCAGAGACTTCGGACTTGGCATTGATCTGAGCCTGCAATGCCAGGGCCTGCGGACTTCCTGGCATCAGGTTAACGGTCAGGCGAAGGCCAGGGTTTTTGCGATGGAAACGCACGCCATTCCCACCAAGGCCGCGACTCAGGACGGCCTGGTCGTCAATCGGCTCGACGGTGAATGGGGGGTCGGTTCGCCCCCAGTCGTCCAGAACGCCAACGCCGGTGATCACGACGATCGTGTTTTCTACAGACAGGTCACTCAGTGCCATGTTCTAGCTCTCCTTACTCGACATCCACGTTGATGTCGACTGCGTGGATGGCGCCTGCCGGGAAGACACGCATGATGATGGGGGCCGAGAAGCGCTCAGCGCGCTCGGCGTCGGTCAGATCGAGGATGTCGTTCGCTGAACTGAGGATCTCGTAGCCATCGCTGAGCGCCTCATCACCGGTTTCGCTATTGGTATAGGTGCGCGGCCCAAGGTAGCCGTTGCCGATGAAGCGTTCGCCAATCTGTGCTGCGGCGTCGATCAGTACCTGCTGGCCGGACGGAACCTGTCCAAGCTTCTTGGCGCCGGTCAGGGCGTTGTACACATTGACCAACAAGGCATTGGTGAAGCCGTCCAGGTTGAACACGTCGTCGATGAACTCGCCATAGCTCGATGTGGACTTCGAGTTGATCACTCGCCCGGCGTCGCTCTGGCCGCCAGTCTCGACCACGGTATAGAACGGCGCGCCCTTCGCCTTCATCGCGCCGTACGCAGTCAGGGTCAGGTCCTCGGCGGTTACACCTGGCAGCTTCTTGAACTCGCCAGTGATAGTCGAGTTAGCAGCGTTGAAGTTAACCCTGCTGAAGATCGCTCCAAGCTCAAACCCGGCATAGGGCGCCGTGGCGTGGCTGAGGATGTGCGCCCGGCGAGAACCCTGCAGCTTGGCCTTGCTGACGATGTCAGCAGAGGAAGATGGGTCCCGCACCAGGGCCTGGTTGGTGGTGCCGGCGTAGTACTTGCCGGCAGCATCCCCGGCCGCGATCAGAGCGAGAACGTCGGCGTCTGTCGCTCGGATGCTTGTCTCGAATTCGTACCAATAGAACCAGATACGCTTGTTGATCGCGTCGTTCAGCGACTCGACTGGGGTGTCGGTCTCGATACGCAAGTAAATTCGCAGAGACTTCGGCTTCGGCACCGCCGAGAACCAAGCCAATGCCGCCAGGTAGGGGTCCGACGCGATGTTGAAGTTGGCAGCCACAGCAGAGGCGCTGCCGTAATCTCGGTAGCTGCCCTCGGCGAAGGTGGCGTCGCTCGAAGAGTCGAAATCAGCGAACACCATGCCAGCGCCAAAGTTGGCAGTGCCCAGGCCGGCCGCGCGGATGCTCGTCACGATGTTGATGATGTTCTCAGCCGGATAAGGCATTTACTTCCCCTTGCGCAATGGCGCCAGATTGTTCGGTTTGAACCTCGAAGCCGACGCGGTAGATCCGGTTGATCCGGTCTTCTGCGATGGATTCGCCGTAGAGGTACAGGGTGACCTGCGAGCGCTCTTCCATGGCCGCCTGGTAGAGGCCGGTGAGGTTGTTGATGGGTGATACGCGGGACCAGCCGAGCTTTGCCTTGCGCAAGACGCTTTTGATCGGCTCGCGCTTGTTTGCCTCGCAGAGGCTCATGGCGTGGCCCATTGCGCCGGCGCGGTAGATGTTGATGCTGAACCCGATGGTGAACTGGGTGGCCACGCGCTCGATGATGTCCTCGAACCGAGGATCATCGGTGGCAGGCACGTTGCGCTGCGCCTTGAGCGCCTGGCCGAACTGGGCTGGACTGTCGATGCGCACGGCGGCATAGGTGCCGGATGGGGCTGAAGTGCCCGGGTCGCCGATGATCACCTTGTTGGCTGGAAGGCCGGTGGCCGCGACAACAACCTGGCACACCGTCTTCGTTAGGGCGATGGTGTCAACCATTGGCGTACCCCTGCAGCTTCTTGATCTCGGCCGGGTCCAGCTTGGCGATCACCGCTCGGCAGAAGTTGTGCCAGGGGCGGTAATCCGTGGCCATGGCCTTCCACCAGGTGGCGGGCTGGTCTGGCGTCTCGGCGAATACGAGGATGTCGGCCAGGTTGCCCGGGGCGGATACCTCGATGCCCTTGCCGTCGTTGCGGTGGATGACTCGGATGTCGTTGATCCGCTCAGCGCCGATCTGGAGAAACTCGATCTCCTTGTCGCTGGCCGGCTGGACGTTGGCGTCGAACGTGTCGAGCAGCGTCTGGGTCAGCTTCGGGACGAAGTCGATGATCTCGCTGCTGTAGCGCATCCTCTGCACGCCGCGGTGCGACACGAAAGGGCCGCTGACGTGGCCGCGCATGTTCAGGCCCATCAGATGCCCTCCTCAAGAGGATCGGTGCCATCGTCAATGACGTAGCGAATCGACTGGCGCAGGGCGCCAGTATCAATCAGTGGGTTATCCGAACCCTTCTTGTCGATGGTCGACTGGGCGTTGGGTGGCGTGCGCAGGTCTGTGATCTTCTGCTTGACGTGCCCTTCGGCCAGCATTCCTATCTGCTCGAGCAGGGTCTGCATTTCCATTTCACCGGACAGCACCTTGGGTAGCATGACCTCCGCCAGCTTTCGGTAGACCGGCGCGCCTTCCTCGACAGCGGGCTGCAGGAACGGGCGAGCCGGGATCTGACCGTCAGCCGAACCGAAGTTGTTAACCGCGGCGATGGTGGCGATAGTCAACCCATCCTCGTAGGTTCCAGCCCCCTTTGGTACGCCGACTAGCACGCGCTGATCTCGCTCCAGGCGCTGGGCCAGCTCTTTCATGGCCTGCTCTACCTGCTGGCGGCCTATTAGGCTGACGGTCGGCCGGATCATACGCATATCGCTCCCATGCCGGCCCTGTCGCGAAGGTGTAGGTACTCGAGTCCATAAGGAGTAATAGCCAGGGCTGCCTCCCAAGCCGTTAGCGAGGCGTTCGCGCTTGGAACGGCGTACGACACCGACTCATCGCGCACGCTCTTGCTGGCCGTGGCGTATGGCGTCGTAGCGCTACCGTCAGCGCTGGTCGCGGCAGATGTAGCGGCATTCCAGGTCAGGTAATGCGCTGCGAGGGCGAACCACCCGCGCTGCAGGAATGAATAGGGCCTGTAGTCATTGTCCCAGCGGCAGGCACCAAGCTCGCCTTTGGCGATGTTCAGCGCCTTAGTGATTTTCGGGTCTGACCACTTAGCCGGATCTGCGAACTCTTCGTAGAAGCCGCGGAAGTCCGCGACTATTTCGGGCGTCACCTCGATGTCGAGTTCAGCCATGTCGCGTGCCTCAAAATTGGTAGAGCCCCAGACAGGGGCTCTGTGTTACTCGGCAGGCTTGATCTGGGCCTTGAGGGCTTCGATCTCCTGGTTGAGCTTGGCAACAGCCTCGCTGTGTTCTGCCGCGGCACTGGATGCGGCGCTAGAGGCATCGGCGAGCTGCTGACGAAGCTGGGCGTTCTCCTGGCGGAGTTCGTCAATCTGCTGATCAGCAGCGAAGCTCTGCTCGGCGGAGCCTGGCACCAGAACCCGCCACTCTTCCCAGCAGGAGCCCGATATCAGCGCGGCTTGGGCTTCGGTGGTGGCTTCGCCCGGAGCGACAGTGCTGCCGTCGCTCAGGATCACCGGGTTGGCACTGACGTTGGTCCACACCTTCGCATCGTCGTCTTTCTTCGGCTTGGCCATGCGACCCCCTTAGATGTTGTCGACGTAGAGATGGGAGGCTGGCACTCGCAACTCGGTGCCCGCGGTACGAACCACGCCGGCCGCTTCGAAGCGCAGGCCACCATGCGACGGAATTGGCGCATTGAGCTGGTACGGCATCGGCAGGTGGAACTTAGCGAACTGGGCGTTCTTGGTGTAGA
This sequence comes from Pseudomonas sp. NY11955, assembly GCF_048068035.1. NCBI lineage: Bacteria > Pseudomonadati > Pseudomonadota > Gammaproteobacteria > Pseudomonadales > Pseudomonadaceae > Pseudomonas > Pseudomonas sp. NY11955. Next base: position 14,458 of record NZ_JBLUPS010000021.1, on the reverse strand, counting down.
TCATCATACGATTGCCGCCACCAGCGCCGGCCGTGGCCGCCTGGAGGATTGGCTCGATGGTGATCTGCAGCACGCGCTCCAGGTAGCTGACCAGGGTTTCCGAGGTGTTCGGGATACGGAAGGTGGTCAGCAGGCCGTACTCGGTCAGCGGCAGCAGGATGTGCGTTGGCCGGAAGATCGAGTTGGTCTGCACCGCATAGACCTGGAGAATGGCCTTGTTGAGCAAGGTCAAGATCTCGTTGGCTGCGGTCTCGCCGCCACCAGCCAGGATCTGGGCGATGGTTTTGTTCGCCCCACCCAGCAGGGTGCCGCTGGAGGTTACTGGCACACCTGGGTACTTCAGCAGGCCACCAGTGGCCAACGAAGGCCAGCGGGCGTCGCCGACGAAGGCGACACGGTCCAGCCACTGCTCGGTCAGGGTGCGGGTGGCGATTGGCTTCTCGGCCAGGTAGTTGATCGCACCACCGAAGCCCTGAGCATTGGCCATTTCCATGGCCTTGCCGACTTCGATTTGGGTGTAGGTGTAGCCCAGACCAGCCTGGACAACGTCGACCCCGCCGATCTTCGAAGCGATCTCGGCCAGGGGGAAGTCGTGCGACAGGTCACCGATAGGCGCTGGCTCACCCTTGTAGTCCAGCACCTTGAAGCCGATGGACTCGATGTAGTCCGGGGCGGAGGTATCAACCGGGATGATTCGAGCGTATTTGATCTCCGGGTACGGCTGACGCAGAACCTCTTGCTCGATGTAGGTCAGGTTACCGACCAGGAAGCCCAGTTGCGCCTGGGCCGCAGCGTCCATTGTTCTCATAGGTCGCTCCTTAGGCGGCAATGGTGGTTTGTTTGATGGCCTTCACTTGCACCAGGGCAAGCTCACCGGCCGCCGCAGCGGTCAGGAAGGTGCAGCCATCGAGGACGTGGTTGCCAGCGGTGGAAGCATTGGTCAGCTCGCCAGTGGTTGGCTTGGCGTAGACCTGGGCGCCGACGGTGGCACCGTCAACGGTCTTGACCCAGATGCGACCATGAGTGACCAGGCTCACTTCCTCACCCAGGCGGTAACCGCCTACGGCGTTGCCGTTGGTTGGGTTGGAGGTATCGCCGGTGATGTAGCTGGAGCTCACGCCAACGGTCTTGCGTACCGAGATACCCAGGAACATGGCAGCGGCTGCCACAGGCAGCTTGCCGCGCTTGGCAGCCGAGCCAACTACGACGGCACGGGCGAACGGAATGGCCAGGTCGGCCACTACGGTGGTGATGTCGGCCATCGACAGGTCGTTGATCTGACCCTCGAAGGCCTTGCCAGCGTACTGGCCAAAGGTATCGATTGCGGTTGCCATTACTTGGTCACCCCGTTCAGGAAGTCGTTGTAGGCCTTGGAGCCGTCATTGGTCAGCTTCGGACGGTTCTTCATGTCGTTGGCCAGGTTGGCGAGACTGTCGTTTGTCGACTTGCTGTCGTCGTCATCCTCGTCCTCGGTCTTCTTCTCTTCAGCCTCTTCGGCAGCCGAGTCGAAAACGTGGGTGACGTAGGCATCAGACTTGCTGGCCCAGTCGCGAGTTGGCTTGTGCTGCATCATCGCGGCGCGCTTGATCTCCAGGGGGGAGACCAGGCCTTTGGCGTCGAAGCCTTTCACGAGCTTGCGGGCCAGGGCGATGGTGTCGAGGGTGAGCTTGACGCGCTCGCCGATGGCGGCGTCTGAGGTTGCCTTCTTGGCTTCCTCCAGCTTCTCCTCGGCTTCGTCCTTGGTGGCTTCGGCCTTGTCGGCACGTTCGTTGGCTTCGTCGAGGGACTTCATGAGCTTTGCAATGCCGTCTTCGACGATCACTGCATGCTCCTCGTCCAGCACGACGGAGACGGTTTTGTTGGAGTCCAGAAAGAGCTTCCGGGTCGCCATGGTTGGGGTACCTTTCGGTTTGTGGTCAAAAATACGGGCGACCTTTCCGGCCCGTGCTGCCTCTACAACCGCCATGTGGTTGTTCAGGATGGTGCGCTGGGTGTACTCGTACGCCTTGCCGTCCGGGGCGGTGCCGGCCTCTTCGACGTACTCGGCGGTGTACCCAGGCGACAGTTCAGCCTTGCCCGACTCGATGTCGTCGATGGCTGACTGGTCCTTGATGATCATGTCGACGACCAGGTGATCGCCGTCCTGCTCAACGCCGCGAACGTGGCCTACGGAGACTTCCTTGAAGGTGGTCGAGTCGACCAGGTCCTCGGGGTGATCGTTGGTCACGTCTTTGTCGACGTAGGTGGCCATCGACTCGGGACTGAATAGCTCTTCTGCGGGCTTGTAGACGTTGACGATGCGGGCCGGGCCCGGCAGGTCCAGTTCGGTCGAAACGTACTGGTAAACCCCCGTGCGGGCCGCGATGCCCTTCACGCAGAGGTAACCCTCAGGCGTGCGAGTGCGCGACGTCGGCGTGAAGGCCGCGTCGATGGTCATTTTCTTCATGTGCTACCCGTTCTTGTCGGGGAAGTAGTTCACGCCGGGTATCAGGGATATCCCTACGCACCGGCAGAGCGGATGGTGCTTGCCTGGGTGCAGGCCGGTGACGCCGCGCCAGGTGGCTCCTTCGGAGACCTTGTACACACCCGGACCGTAGCCGATGTCCTGCTTGGCGATGCCGTAGCAGCTGATCTTGGCGTTGGGGTACTTGCCGCTGGGGTCGCCTGAGACGCGCTGGTCTTTGGCCGTCTCGACGCGGTAGAACTCGATGCCGGCCGCTGTCTGCCGCTGGCGGGTCAGGTCGCTATTCAGCTGCGACACCTGGTCCCGGGCGATGAGCCTGGCCCGTCGGGCGCTCACGCCGGTCTGCTCCTGGATCTGCTTGGCGATAGCTGTCGGAGCGAGGCCGCTCTTCATGCCGCCCAGCACGATCGTCTCCACCCGCTGGAAATACTCGGCGGGGATGGACTTGATCAGGTTGACGTTCTCGGCGGTGGAGGCTTCGAGGTAGTCGACCATGCCCTTGGGCTTGGTGATCAGTTCGAAGTCCACGCCGACAGCGCGGTTGACCGACCTGCGGAAGCCCTCGCCGTTGTCGGCCTCGGCCCGGCTGATGGTGCCCGCCGCTACCCGTCGGGCCTGCTGATCGAACAGGTTGGTGGTGAACGTCGACGACACCCGGCGGATCACCGCGAGTATGTCGTCGGTCCATCCGTCCATGGTGGTCACGCTGTCGGCAGTGTACTGAGGCTTCAACCGGGCCAGCTCAGGGGCGAGGACAGCGTACAGCTGCCGCGACATGAGCCTTACCAAGCCATTCAGCTGGCCCAGATAGAAGCGCTCGGCGTCTTGGCTTGGCTTTACCGGATCAGGGGAGCGAGGCTTTCGCTTGCGCCCCATCACCGCCTTGTTCGTCGCCGTCAGCACCTCAAGCGGGGTCAGCTTTTTACTGGCTTCCATTTTTCACCACCAAGAACGATCGATGTCAGCGGCAGGGGGTTGGCTCGAATCGCCTCCAGCTCATCGTCTGTCGGGTCGTACTTGAGGCTAAGGTGCGGCAAGTAGTCGGGATAGCTGTGCTCAGCCCCTGTTGCGCGAATCTCATCGAAGCGCGCTTGCAGCTCGGGAGAGTCCAGCTTGACTACCAGTGCACGCCATGGAGACTGCCCGATGATCTCGTACTGGTCCGTCAGGTTGGCGATATACATGCCATCGCTTGGCGCCCCTGATGGGATGCCGTTGCGGGCATAGAACAGAGTCACATGCAGGTCACCCTCCAGAACCCCGCTTCCCACGCCAGCGTCAAGCACATGCTTTGCGATAACGCTGGCTGACAGCTTGTCAGGCTTTACCGACACGAACCCATTAAGGGCTGCGTCAGTCGTAGGCTTCGCATCGAGATCAAAGCTGTCGAGGTCCTCGTCAGCGCCAAGGCCATTGTCTTCGTCCTTCTCTCGCTGCTCTTGGGCGGCGATCTGCTCGTCGGTGATTGCGTATCGACCCTTCGACTGAGCGCGGCGCATGGCGTGGCTCGGGCGAATGATGCGGTTCTCGATGTTGATCGCATCGGCCTGGGCGTCTGCCAAGTCTTCCTGAGCCTCTTCCACGCTCGACTTCTGGTAGAGCGGATTCCACTCGAACTCGATGTCTTCGGGGTAGGTGCCGAGGGCGGATCGCAGCAGAACCTCATCCAGGCGTTCAAGGTCTCGGCGCATCTGGCCGTCCTGCTTGCCCTTGACGGTGCCGTGGTAAGTCTTGAGATCGCCGTCCCCGGTAGCGCTCAGGCCGGCAGCAGACTGCCCCCACAGCTCGGTAACCGGCATCTCGGCGGCGCCGGCAGTCCACACCATGAACTGCTCCATGATCTGGCTTAGGCCTGAGAAGGTGATGCTCTTGCGCTCGTATGTCTCGTGTTCGCTGTCCAGCAGCCCGAGGTTGATGATTCCCTTGAGCATGCCGAACAACCGGTAGCGCTCGGTGATCTGCTCTTTCTGCGGACTGGCAAGCGCGCCTTGAAGACCCTTCACCGATATGGTGTCGACGTTGGCCTCAAGAACCAGAGACGCGATACCGCCCTTGGTGGCCACCACGTCGCGCAGGTCTTCCATGCAGCGACGCAGGCGGCTATCACCCCAGCCCTGTTCGAACTGAGCCATACGACGCGGCAGGCGGGCACCGGTGCGGCGAATGACGTGCGAGTAGTGAATCTGCTGCTGGCCGTTCACGACCGTGTACACCTCAGGCAGCATCCAGTTAGCCGCCAGAGGATCGGTGAAGTTGAACTGGCTCGGCTGGATGTCCCAGCGGTCGAAGACGACGATGTTCTTCAAGCCGCCCTTCTTCACCTTGTTCAGGTCCAGAGGCTTGCTCAGGTCCTGGCCGGTGATCATCAGCATGGCCGCGCCGCCGTACAGGTCAGCCCAGCAGCATGCGTCGAGGTACTTCTGCTGGACGCCCAGGCGGCGCTCTTCGGCGGCGATCTTCTTCGCATCCTTGCCCGAGAAGGTGCGCCACTCACGTAGGGCGTCTTCGTTTGGCTTGTCCACGATGCGCCGAGCCAGCCAGTTCGACTGGTAGGCCGCCTCAAGCTCATATGGCGTGACGAACTGGAACCCGAACTGGTTGTGCGTGCGCTTGTCCCGGTTGGTGCCGATGTTGGCTACCAGGTTGGAAAGACTGTCCATGTGGACAACCCCGCCAGATGGCACTTGAATTCGCGGTTTTGATGTGGTCACAGATTGTTCTCCGCGCCACGAAATGGCACTTCATGATTTTGTGGCGCGCTATCCCGCTTGGAATACATGTCCGCGCCGGGCTACCGCATACAGGACGATCCCCAGCTTGAGGATCACACCGTACAGGGTGGGCACATGGCCGCTCATGGCCAGGACGAACGATCCGAATGCGCCGATGGCCACCAGGTAGAACGCAACAGCAAGCATCGGCTCATCCATCGGCCTGATCCGGCGCAGGTAGTCGCACGCGGCGATCACCACCATCACGCTCAAAAACGCATTGGCGCCTATCAGCATTGAAATTAGGGTCGAGCTCATCAGGTAGCTCCCTTGGCTCCGAACTGACCCACGAGCGACTTCAGCACCGGGATGATGTTCATTGCCAGAAGGCCTATCAGAAAGGCCACGCCGTATTGGGTTTCTCCGCTTGTGCCAAGGTTGAAGTAGCTGATGGCAAGCGGGGTGCAGAAAACTGCCGAAGCGAAGCCGGTGAAGAAGGCGGCGACTGCCTGGCCCCGGGTGAGTCCGCGCAGGAAGGTCAGCGAGAGAATCGCCCCCGCGAAGCCACCAATGATCACGCCGTACTTCACCAGCAGGACGCCGGCAGTCGTGCTTGCTGGTTCGGCCATGAATTGTTCCTAGAAGAAAAGGCCCGGTGAGACCCTATTGAGGGACCGGGCAAACGTGCGGAGCAGCACATAACGAAATCTGTGAGGGTCTCTCCCATCCTGTCCGCCATAGGCTTCGTCCGCGCCGACACCCTGCTGCATCGGTCTCGCCGAATCCACCTCAAGCACCCCGTGAAGCATGTGAGGAACGGGATCTTGGGCTGCCGGTGTTTTTCTGCATCGCGGCGCTACCGGCTTATCCGCGTCCAGGCATCCCTTTCGGGCCACCCTGGCTGTGGGTTCCGCACCACTCAGAACAAACAAAAAACCCGGCGCAAGGGCCGGGTTCTGATGGATGTTTGCCAAAGGCAAAACTTTAACAATGGACAAATAGTGCCACTACGCGTGCGGGAACGCAATAGGCCCTCAAGCGGCCTCCTTCATTTCGTAAATTGCGGCCGCCACCGGAGACAGTGCACGCTTGTCCAGATCCTCACAGACCTCGAAGCAGATCTGCACGAAAGGCTCCCAGTCACGGGCCCAGGCACAGGACGGCAACGCCACTCCATAGGTTTCGTCGATCCACCGCTTGAACCACTCCGCACTGGCGAAAGGATCCTGAGCTGAGGACTGCCCGCCCTGGTGCATGCGGCGGTACCGGAACATCACGCCCTTGCACACGTACTCGCAGCGCTCACGCTTTGCCGCGGTCATGCGCCCAGACTTGGCCATGGCCATGCCGAAGATCGCTTCCTCCGCAACTTCGCGCTCATCGTCTGTGCAGTCGGGGGCGTACATGAAGTTGCCGAAGGCGCGGAGGCTTCCGGGGAGCTTGAAGATTGCCGCCTGCACACCGCCGGCCAGGGCCTGGTGCACAGCATGGCTTGCCTTCCGCTGTTTCTCCGTGGTCTGAACCATTGCGCCGAGCAGGCCAAGCTGTTCGATAAAGACGCCCTGGCTGTCCCACGGGATATACAGGCAGTCATGCCAGGATTGACGCGCGCTGTTCAGTTGCATGCCTTTGCCCTCTTCTCCGCCCGGCGCACCAGGAACTCTTCCGCATATCGCTTGCGGCGCACTGCGCCCGCCCAGGACAACGCCACTCCACCCACAACCATGAGGGTGGCCAAAATCAGGAATCCCCATGCCGGCGTCATGCTGCCGCCCTCCTCAGGTCTTTGAGTTTTTGCCTGTACAGGGCCTTGATTGCCTGCAGGTCTTCGATCGTGTAGCGCCGGGCTGATTGGTCCCTTTCGAGGGCCTCTACAGCCTCCAGGCCAATGCGTTGGATGAGGCCGATGCGGTAATCCGCCACGTTGCCGGACAAATACCGGTTGTCGTGCTTCGACTGGGCGTGACAGTTGTTCTCGTCGAATCGCAGATGCGGCGCAGCACCGGTGCTGCGGTAGTGCCCGGCATCGACCGCGTTGCCGTTCCAGTCGAGTGGCCGACCGCTGGAGATACAGCGATACCCCGCCAGGCGGTCCCGCTCGCGGATATATGCGTTGAAAGCCTGCTGGGCCTCCCGCAGGTGGTCACCCTTCGACTTCAGCTTCTCCCGGCGCGCCTGGAGGTCTTCCCGGGCCTGCCGGGTGATGGCCTTGGCCGCCACCTTCTGCACCTTCGAATCCTTCGACATAGCCAGCGCACAGGCGATGGAGCACACCTTCTGCGTGGTCATGGTCGGCTTGAAGTGCTGGCCGCAACCGGGCGCCTTGCACCTCTTCGGCTTGATCTCCTTGGCGAGCATTAGTACCGCCCTCCCCACCGATCCGGCTCAGTCCAGCGCACGCCATGCTCGGCGCCGAAGGCGTGCATCACTTCGAACAGGTCGCTGAACCACTTCCGTGACTGCTTGCGGGTCGAGACGCCCAGGACGACGAATCCACCGTCGATGCCTGGCACCGCATCCTGCTTCTGCACCGCCGCGCTGAATATGTGCTTCCAGTCCTCAGCGGTGAGCTTGCGGCCGTACCATTCCACCTGCTGGGAGACGTCGCGGAGCATGGCCCACATCTTCCGGTTGCAGACGTCCGGGCGCTTCTCGTCTCGGATGACGATCAGCTTGGGCTTGGTGAAGTCTTGGGCCTGCAGGCGCCCCAGCAGCGCGTTGACGTCGCCCATGCTTCGCATCAGGAACTCAGTCACACCCCCTCCCCGGCCGGCTGCCCGGCGCGCTTGATGTTCAACTGAGCAATGGCGACCCGTGTCTGCCGCTTGCGTAGGTAGGTGTCGACCCGGCGGCGCTGGGCTTCCTTGGCGCGCTGGCGGTCTTTCTTGGCCTTGGCGGCTTCAAGGATGCAGCGCACTTCAGCGATCTTCTCCCGCACCTTGGGGCTGGCCTGGGCGCGAACCTCACCGGTGAGCAGACCTGCAATGGCCTGGCCGTCCTCGGTGATCGGGGTTGTGCGCAGATCAGCCAGGTACAAGGCTGCGCGCTCCGGGGGCAGCAATTGCAGGCGCACGGCGCGCTCAATGGCCTGGGTTCGACTGTTTGGATCAAACCCGAGGGATACGCCCCAGTTGACCGGCTGGGCCTCTGCACGAGCCTGAGCCACCAGACGCTCGTATGCGCTCATGAAGGCCATTCGAGCACCAACCTTGTCGCCAGCTTCGAAGATAGCGGCAGCCGAGTTCATGGCCACCCGCATTTCGTCAGTCAGCACCACGGTTTCGCGCTCGTCGAAGCCTGCCATGGCGATACCCCATGCCTCGTCCTTGCCAGGCCTGCCATCAGCGGCCTGCGCGTGCCTCAGGATCGCGGCTACGGTCAGACGACCACCTTCACGGCGGCAGGTGCGGAGCGCATCGGCCAGCACGGATTCGCTGTACTCGCGCAGATCCTCGACCATGAGCACCGCGGCACCTTGGGTGAGCTGCTGCCCCATCACCTCGGCGGTGGCGAACAGGGACAGCAGCAGTTGATCTTGCTGGTCTTCACTCAACATGGGTTGCAGCCCTCTTGGCTCGCAGCGCTTCCAGGGCTTGCTCGGCAGCGCTGAAGTTGGCTTGGGTGTGCTCGATCTGGCGGGCGGTGGTGCCGGTCATCTGGCGATTGGTGAACCACTGGGTGTGGTACGCCTCGGCGTTCTGGAGCAGGTCGCCAAGGCTGTGCATGCGGCTGACAATCTTGCTGTCGTTGATCCTGACGAAGTACGCGGCGACGTGATGGGCAACGTCGATGCCGAGCCGATCCACCAACTGGCCGATCTGGCCACCGGCCTTGGCGTTCCATACCGGCCATGCCCCATGACGATTTCGGTAGGCCATGGCGTAGTTGGCCCACGCCTTGAAGGTTTTGCAGGACTGGTCCTTCGGCCCTGGCATATCTGCTGGGATCTCGCAGCGCGGCTGCTGAGCCGTAAACGGAACCACGATACCCTCCGCGACCACGGCTTCAGCCTGGGTCGCAACTGGTTCAGTGACTGGTTCCTTTACTGATTCAAAAGAGTGACTGGTTCTGGGTGCAGCTCCTGCACTACCCCCTAGTGAATCTGCTGCACTAGGGGGTGAACCTGCTGCACTACCCTGGTGAATCTGCTGCACTACCCCTAGTGAATCTGCTGCACCACTCAAAGTCAGGTAGTAGACGTTCGAGGAGTTGCCCTTTGGGCCGCCCTTGCGGATCTCCTTGCGCAACAGGCCGGCACCGCACAGGGTGTTGATATGGTTCATGACCGAGCGCTTGCTGATTTCGCACTGATCGGCAACGTGCTGGTATGACGGCCAGCACTCGCCCATGTCGTTGGCGTTGTCGGCCAGCTTGATGAGCACCAGCTTGCGCAGCGGATTGCCGACCTTGGTCTTCATGGCCTTGACCATCAGTTCCATGCTCATTGGTCGTGCTCCCTGGCCATGCACGCAAGAAGCTCGGCGTCATCGGACATCGCCTTATCGATGGCCTGGTCGGCAGCGTCGTGCTGAAGCCAGAAATGGCGGCCATCGGTGATCCCTACCGCCCTGGCTGAGTTGTTGTAGGGGAAGTCGCGCATGTAGCGATACCGCTTGGCGTCAATCCGCAATGCGCCATGCTCGGAATTGAGACCATCCCCAGTGTCGTCGAGTGCGGTTACAAGGTCGCGCACCTTCTGAGCCGCAGCTTCGAGAACTGCGTCACGTGTGAGCGCACCGTCCTCGATCAGCAGCACGAGATCCTTCGCGGCCTCCATTAAGTCGCAGTACAGGGAATAGTCACCGATACCAGCCGCAGTAACGCGACCACCAGCCAGCGCCATGCCCAGGTGAATCGGCTCGGCAGAATCTTCTACAACAAGGGTCACGTATTTCATGGGCGCCCCTTCCTGACCATCTCGGCCAGTTCAGGGAAGCGATCCACGTACCAGTGAGGTTGCGTCTCGCGAGGCGATTGCGGGCTTGTCAGGTTCTTGCCGTAGCGAAGGCCCTTGTCAGTGATGGCCCAAAACGTGACCGTCTCCTGCTTGGAGTTCTTGCGCTGCATGACCTTGAGCAGGCCGGCCTGCTGCAGGGCCTTGTTGAACGACGCGGGCGACATGCGGATGCCGTTGTCCTTGAGCAAGGAGGTCAGGGCCTTGGTTGGCAACGAGCTTCCGCCATCTGCATCTGGCGGCGCATCCACGGCATAGCTGGGCAGGAATTTCGGGTCGAGACCGTTGTTCTCGGCAATCTTGGTCAGCATCTGCATCCGGCACGATGCGGCAGGCTTCAACAGACGCGTGAAGCACTCCATGATTGCGATCTCGCCGATCACCTTGGTGCCATTGGCCATGACGGCCTGGCGGGCCTCGGATTGGCCCTCCAGCTCTCGCCAGCGGCGGATAACTTTCATGCGCAAGGCCGGGCTATACCCGGTCAGCAGGCAATCCGTGTGCTCGCGATCGAGCAAGTACTGAACCTGCTCTCGGTTCTGCCCGTCCAGGTAGATGTGCTCAAAACTGAGCGCATCTTCTTTCAGGTCAGCAAGCATGGCGGCGATGTCGCGCTTCACGTTGTTGTGACGCTTGCCGGTAAGATTCGCGATCTCGCGCGATGACATCGTGCGCGCCACAGAATCGTGGTTCGCATTTTGTGGCGCGAGGGCCACGGTATTGCTTTGGATGGTCTGGTGCATATATGATGACCTCACTCAAGCGTTACGAATGCAGTACAAAGAACCGGGTGGCCGCCCGGTTTTTTTGCGCCTGCGTTTTAGGTGTCACTTTTGAGGCCCTCTTTCGGGACCAATTGGACTACCTGTGCTTTGGGCCTTCCGAGGCGACTCGGACCACCCATGGCCAGGAACTCGATAGCAACAGCCTCAAGCGCCTGGTCGATGCTTAAGCCCTTACTGAGGGCAAAAGCACTGATCTGTCTCTTCGCACCATAACTCAGGTGCTCGTAGTCGATTTCAGCCACGTGACCTCCATAGGGCCTCTAGGCCGCGCTAGACTGCTTGTCGTCCTTGCTCAAGGCTTCGATCGCGCCGTTCTCAACCGCCCACTCGATCATCAGGTAGAGGTAGGTGGCGTGCTGCTCTTCGGCTCGCTCTGCCGCCCTGGCCAGGATGCGATCCAGGGTCTTGTTGAAACGGACCTTCCGAGGCGTATCACGCTTATGGGATTGGTCGGCGTACATGCGGGTCTTGCTCCTTGCTTGTGGGGTGGGTTAGGCGGCGCACGGGTAAATGTCGGGGCGCAGCTCATGGCGAGAAACACCGGTGGCTTTCTCGATTTCCAAAACTCGCTCGGCCGGCACACGACCCGAGGCGCACATTTTCTGCACCGCTTGAGGCGTGACCTTGAGGATTCGAGCGAGGGCGGATTGGCCGCCAGCGGCTTTGGCCGCTCTACAAATAGGTAGCTCTGTCATTTTTACGCCTCAAAGTTACAACTACAACCAAAGGTTATCGCAGCCGTGGAAAAACTACAACTGAGATTCACAGTGATATTTACAACCTGTGGTTGCATCATTTGAGGATGAGTACATTAGGTCAGCGCATAGCGCGAAAAAGAGAACAGGCCGGCCTGAATCAATCAGAGCTTGCACGCAGGCTTTCGGTTACACCGCAGGCAGTACAGAAGTGGGAAGCAGAGGTGTCTACCCCTAGAGGGAAACGTCTTGATGAGTTGGCATCTGCCCTTTCTACCACCGTCGCGTTTCTGATAACCGGAGAGGATGTTCCGTCCCGCACGGTCGGCTATCCCAACTCCAATGCCTCAATCCTGGGCCCTATCGATGCCTGGGATGACGACACGCCATTGGATGACGATGAGGTTTACGTGCCTTTCCTCAAGGAAGTGGAGCTATCCGCCGGCAGCGGCCGGACAGTGGTTGAACAGTCCCATAAGCAGAAACTCCGCTTTGGAAAACTGACCCTTCGTAAGCAGGGGGTACAGCCAGACGACGCGGTGTGTGTGACGGTCAGCGGAAACAGCATGGAGCCCGTACTGCCTGACAAGAGCACCGTCGGCGTAGACCAGGGCAGCACTGCAGTTGTGGATGGGAAGATGTACGCCATCGACCATGATGGTCAGCTTCGCGTGAAGATGCTTTACCGACTGCCTGGCGGAGGTATTAGAATGCGGAGCTACAATCGTGACGAGCATCCGGACGAGGAGTACACCGCCCGGGAAATGGTCGACCAGAACATTCACATCAAAGGCAAGGTTTTCTGGTCTTCCGTTCTTTGGTAGCCAGCCGCAAAGGAGTGCGATTTTGTCGTTTCTGAAAAAACTTTCTGCTTTTATCGTCCTACTGATTGGGTGCGGCTATCTTTCCGTTCTGTGGGATGGCCATAAAAATTTTGAGCTGACCAGCGAGAAGCTCGTGCGCAGGCTCGGCGCAACGATTGTGGATGAGCTAGCAGAGTCAAGCCAAACCTGTCGGGCAATGGCCCGAATAGACACCGTAACGGTGAAAAGCGATTGGGCGCTGGCCAGCAAGGGCTTGGCAACTCTCTACATTGCCGGCAAGGGTGATGCAGCTTTCTCTATCGACTACAAGATCGAGGCGGTTGGCGAAAAGGTGTATGTAAAACCGCTGGATATGACAGCTGCTCAGCTGTCGCTTTCGCAATTCATGCTCAGCAGGTGCAGCTGAGAGAATCCAGAACAGATCGAAGCCCGCTTAGTGCGGGCTTTTTTGCGCCTGCCACTACAACCAAAAGTCTAAGCCAATGAACAACTTACAACCTTTACGAAAAAAACTACAACCAAAAGGGTTGCGCACTGTAACTTTAGGTTGTAGATTTAAACCCATCGAGGCGCCACACAGCCCCTCGGGAGGCCCTCAAGCCTCACCGCTCTTTCACATTGATGGGAACCTCGCGGATCGATCCCGGCAACGGTACAGCGCGAGCAATAAATTCGATCCCCATGCCAGCTCTGGAACTGGCCAGCTCGAAGTCAGGCGGAACGTCAGCACGGCAGGAACACAGGCCGGGCCACGGAAAGCGGATGGAGGGTTGCGCTGCGAACGCTCCCTGCTGGGATGCCCTAAGAACGGGCGTCAGCACCTGGCACAGCGCGAGCAGTGAGGAAACACCACGAGATTCACTGAAGCACCTGGGCGACCGGGTGCTTTGGGAATCCACTGGAGGAATTAGCATGGCAAGACTGATTGCGGTACTGGGCTGCGAGGTCAGCGAATGGCCCGAAGGAATCGATCACTTCTTCTGTGATCCGGATGGAGAGGTACGGGGATCGCCAGATACCCACGGCGACTTCTACCCGAAGACTCCGGTTGACGACATCGACCGCGGCAAAGACATCGGTGACGAAACCACCCATGTAACGGAAGCAGACTGGAAAGAATTCCGGCTTGCCGCAGGCATAAAGTGATTTCACTGGCTGGCCTTGGCGACAGGGCCAGACGGGAAATCAACCGCCCTGGAGGGCAAGACGATGGCGAAGCGGCCAACCAACCGCATCAAGTACAAGCTCTGGGATCCGAACTCCACCATGGAGTACGACGGCGCCATCGACGAAGGCATCTACTACGCAGCATGGAGCCTTTCGCTTGAAGACCGGAAAGTGCTCATCGGCAAGCTGGTAGAGCAGCAAGCAAGCGCCACGGCGAAGGCTGAAAGCGCCCCGTCCGCCTGACGTTAACTGCCCGATGCCCTGCTCCCCATCGCATGGTTCATCGGAGATTGATCGGAGCGTGCTCAAGCGAGCTGCAGCGCTAGGATCGCAAAGACCCGTGAACCTCCTGAGCCGGTAAATGCGAGACGGCCAATACCAGAAACGCGGCGGGAACCAAGCAGGAGTAGCGCCCTGGTGTTCCGATCAATCTCCGATGCATCCCGCATCCCCTTCCCTTCACTTCGACCGCATTAGGCAGGCGCCAGGCCACCTTTCACGGTGGGTTTGGTCACCCGCGCCTGCGCCTGACCAATGCGGTTGCACAACCTAACGAGGTCGCCATGAGCGATAGCAAATGCGAGGTCGTTGACGGAGAAGTCGACCATGACTGGGAGTACGTCAGCGACTGGGGCGGTGACGCTTCAGTGCCTGGCGGCACTTTCGACTGCAGCTACCTCGAGTGCCGTGTTTGCGGCGAAGAGGATCACAACCATCCCAATTCTGGTGCTTATGCCGCCGACGAAGGCGACTACGAGTAACCACGGATCATCTGGAGGCGACTATGGGCGCACTTCGAGCAGCACAGTTTGAGTACGACAACCGGATGCCGCCGGCGGTGAGTGAGAGCTCGCCGGA